>DASZLO010000090.1:0-23360 GCA_035552315.1 Bryobacteraceae bacterium | reverse complement strand
CTGGCGGAAACGGCGAAATGGGTCGAAGGTGGGCTCGATATGTATGATCCGGAAACGTATCGGATCTGATAGTCATGAAAGCGCTAATCCTGGCAGGCGGTCTCGGAACCAGGCTCAGGCCCTTCACCTTTGCTATTCCTAAACCACTTCTTCCAATTGGCGACAAGCCGATACTCCATATCATTCTCAGCCAGATGAGGAACGCCGGCATCGACGAAATTGTGCTGGCGACCGGATATCAGGCGGAACTAATCAGAGCGTTCTGCGGAGACGGCTCCCGATTTGGCGTCCGCATATCGTACGTGCATGAGGAAAGCCCGCTGGGCACGGCCGGGCCCCTGGCTCTCGCAAGGAGCCACTTCGGGCGCGACGAAACCTTCTTGTTAATGAACGGAGACGTAATCACTCAACTCGACCTCAGAGCGTTCCTCGAAGCCGGCATCGGGAACGGCTGCGAGTTGACGGTTGGCTACACGAAACACGTCTACCAATCGCCTTACGGGGTCCTTACGATCGCCGGCGATCTGGTGAAAGGCATCGCTGAGAAGCCTTCGCAGGAGTATGCGATCAGTACGGGAATTTATTGTGTCGCGGCTACTGCTCTGGATCTCATACCGGATGACGCATTTTTCACCATGCCTGACCTGGTGCAGAGTTTGCTCTCCGCGGGAAGAAAAGTCGCCGCCCATTACGTTAAGGACTGCTGGACTGGAATTGAGACCGTAGAGCATTTAGACGATGTCTTGAAGGAACTGAATAAGTTGCCTGTTGAAGCGTTCGCCGGGAAAGTGAGTTAAACGAGTCTTGAAGCGCGATTCCGCCAGCACGAAAAACCTGCGAGTACTGGTGCTTTCGCGTGCTTACCCGAACAACGTGACTGAGTTGATGGGCTTGTGGGTCCAGGGTGTGGTGAGGCAGTGCGCGCGCTTCTGCGAGGTTAAGGTAATCTCGCCGGTGGCCTGGTGCCCTCCGGTGCCGGGCATGCCCGAGAACTACGCGCGCCATCGCCGCGTGTTGCGGCGCCAGATGGACGGCCCCGTGGAGGTTTTTCATCCCCGGTTTTTGCTGGGCCCCGGATATTCCACCCATAACTTTGAATGGCTGCTGTACTATGGTGCAATCCGCGGAATGGTCCAGCGGCTCCGCCGCGATTTTCCGTTTGATCTGATCCACGCCCATTTCACCTACCCCGATGGCGTTGTGGCCGCTCAACTTGGGCGCCGGTATGGCGTGCCGGTGGTGGTCACCGAGCAGAACCCATGGGGGCCGTGGTTGAACAAATATCCTAAGGTTCGCGACCGCTCGATCTGGGCAGCGCGGCAGAGTGCTCGCCACATCGCGATCAGCAGATCGGTCAGGAGCACGATCGAGCACTTCGCCGGCAAATTGGGAAATCTGGCAGTGATTCCCGACGGCGTGGATGGCTCGGAGTTCTCGTTACCGGCGGATCAAAGCGGCCGGATTCCGGATCAGATCGTTTTTGCAGGCGCCATTCGGCCGGTGAAAGGCGTCGACATATTGTTGCGGGCGATGCGCGTGCTTGCCGACGCCGGACGCCGCGTGAACCTCGTTCTTGTTGGCGAAGCATTCTTCGGAACCTACCGGCAGGAGGAACTTCGTCTCCGCCAAATGGTTATCGACCTGAATCTGCAGGAACGGGTCCGATTTGCCGGTAAGCAGCCGTTGCCCGAATTGGTCCGGTATATGCAACGGAGCGCCGCGTTGATCCTGCCAAGCCGGGCCGAGAGTCTGGGGATGGTTCTGGTGGAAGCCCTGGCCTGCGGTACTCCGGTTGTGGCTACGCGTTGCGGAGGCCCGGAGGACATTGTCACTGAGAACGTCGGCGTACTCGTTCCCCCAGAGGACCCTGCGGCGTTGGCGCGTGGCATCGAGCAGGTCCTCGACCATCCGGGGGACTATGACCCCGCCACCCTTCGCGCTCATGCGCTACGGAACTTCGGCCTGGAATCCGTGGGCGATCGCATGAGAGAGGTCTATCTGGAAGCGTTGGCTCACCCGCATGGAGAGGAGAGCCAGGCTACCGCAGTTGCAGGAGGCGCCGTTGCCGGCTGACGTTAACCCGGAACTCCTGAGACTCCTGCGGTGCCCGGCGTGCAAGAGCCGCCTTTCCCGCCGGGAGGACGAATTGCGCTGTTCGACTTGCGGAAAGACCTACCCGATTGTTTTGGGCATTCCCGACTTACGAGTATATGAGGATCCGCTGATCCCCCTTCAGGACGACTACCGAAAGGGCGAGAAGGTCCAGGTGGAGGCGGAACGGCTGAATTTTGCGGAACTGGTCCGCTACTACTGGTCGCTTCCCACATACCCGTACACGCCGCCGGATTTGAAGGAGCGTTTCATCCGTCAGGTACTCAGTCAGGAGGACCGTGTGCGGGAAACCTTCTCCTCATCGATCGGCCGCGGGCAGACTTTTCTGGAGGCCGGCTGCGGTACGGCTTCTCTTTTGAGAGTCGTGTCGAGCCGGTTTGGACTGGCGGTCGGGTGCGATGTCGCTTTTCGATGGCTTCTGATCGCCCGCAAAGGGCTCCAAGAAGCGGGCCTCCCCGTGAACCTGGTTTGCTGTTGCGCGGATTACCTGCCGTTCCCGGATGAAGCGTTCAGTTCGGTGGCGGCCGTTTCACTGCTCGAGCACGTGCCGGACGCCGGGGCGGTCATTTCCGAATTCGATCGCGTTATGCGGAAAGAGGGCAGCATCTTTGTGTATACGAGCAACCGCTTCTCGCTCGGGCCGGAGCCCCATGTCCGGGTATGGGGGGTCGGATTCCTGCCGCGCCGCTGGATGAGCACGTATGTGAAATGGGTTCGTAAAATCCCCTACGAAAAGAAACGATTGCTCTCCCGGTTTGAAGTAAGGCGACTTTTCCGGAAGGTTGGTCTCGACTCTCTGGAGTTCTCACTTCCGGCGATTACGGCGGCCGACCGGAAGAAACTCCGGGGCCTGGAAAAATACGGAGCGCGGCTTTTCACCTGGCTCGGCCATGTTCCGTTTGTGCGTCCATTTCTGCTGGTGGTTTCTCCGGTCATTCAGGTGGTTGCCCGGCGGACCCGTACCAACCCGGCACAAATCGCGGATGCGCTGGCATCCGCGATGAGCAGGCGCGCATGATTCTCGGCGTGAACGGCATCCGTCTGGTCAGCGATTGGTCGGGAGTGGCTCGCTGTATCGAGGCGTTCCTCAACTGTATGGGCGAGTTCGACCATCCTTTTCGGGAAGTCCGCGTGTATACGCCGAAGCCAATCGCGGGGCGAATGACGCTGCCGCCGTGGGCTCGGAACATCGTGCTCCCGTCTTCATTGCCTCCCGGCCTGTGGGAGCAGTTTACTCTGATCAAAGCCCACGGTGACCGGGACCTGCTCTTCTGTCCCAGCTACGTCATCCCGGTGATGGCCCGCTGCCCGACATTTTTGATTCATCACGGCTCGTATGAAGGATATCCGCGGGCTTTCAGTTGGTGGACTCTGAACAAAGCGCGGCTCGCCTACTCTCTGAGCGCACGGCGCGCAACGCTGATGAGCACGGTCAGTGAGTACAGCAAGCTCGACATGGTCCGGTATTACGGGATGGACCCGGAGCGAATCCACGTAGTGCCCGAGGGCGTCGACACCCGGATCTTTCGCCCGATTGGAGACAGCTCGCTGCTGGCCGAATGGCGCATTCGCTCTTTTGGATCGGATCAGCCCTTCATCGCGTACGTGGGAAAGCCAACCGAAAGACGCAATCTATCCGCGCTGATCAGGGCGTTTGCCGCACTCAAACGGGAGAAGCATCTTCCCCACAAACTTCTCATCGCGGGAGCGGACCTGCCTGGGACCTCACCTTTCCGGCGGGCGATTACGGCGGAGGGCATGGATGCCCACGTCATAGTGCGGGGATACGTAGGTCATGACGAGATGCCGACCCTCTTTAACGCTGCCGATCTGCTCGTCTACCCTTCTTCCTACGAAGGATTCGGCATGCCCGTACTGGAAGCGATGGCTTGTGGAACACCGGTGATCGCCCTGAATAACACTGCGTTCCCGGAGTTTGCCGGGGGCGTGGCGCACCTTCTGGAGAATGCGGAAGTCGAAACGTTACAGCGCGGCATCTTCGCCGTACTCTCTGACGCAGCCTGGAGACAACGAATGTCGCAGGAGGGGCCGGTACGCGCCGCTGCATATGACTGGCGCCTGGTAACGAAACGGTACCTGGACCTGATGGCGCCCCTGGCCGGAGGATTAAAGGCCGCATGAAGCCTTCTATCGCATTAATCGGACTGGGAGCGGTCGTGCGCAACATTCACTACCCGGCCTATATGAGCCTCCCGGAAGGCGTGCGCGTCGTCGGTGGATGCGATCCGGACCGCGCCGCGCGGGATTACGCACACTCGAAATGGGCGCTCGCTGTATTCGAAGATCCACGAAGCATGATCGAAGCGACCCGCCCGGACATCGTGGCGATTTGCACGCCTCCCTGGCTTCATCGCGAACAGGTTCTGCTCGCCCTGGAACATGGTTGTCATGTTTTCTGCGAGAAACCTTTGGCGGAGAGCCTCGCGGAGGCGGATGAAATGATCGAGGCCGCCGACAGGGCTGGACGCGTGGTCGTGGTCAACAGCCAGTTCCCCAGCATGAACATTCATCGCGCGGCCAAAGAGGCAATCGGCTCGCCCGGTTTTGGACGGTTGTTGCACCTCCACGTCTGGCACACCATGCGCACCGACGCGCACACCGAGGCTGGATGGCGCGGAGAACTGGCGCGCCGCTTATGCTTCGAATTCGGCATTCATGTGTTTGAACTGGTGAGATTCCTCTTTGAAGATAATCCGGTGCGCATAATTGCTCATATGCCGAATCCCGGCGGACGCTCAAAATCGGATCCCATCAATATCATTTCTCTGGAGTTTCCGGACGGCCGCGCGGCCTCGATCGTCATGGACCGGCTGAGCCGCGGGCCCGAGCGTTATCTGGACATGCGCCTCGACGGGGAATTCGCCGCGATCCATACCTCCATCGGAGGCAGGGTTCGTTTCGAGGCCGGAATGCACACCCGGGAAAGGCGTCCGTTTCTTAATTTTCGTTTTGTGAAGGGCGGGCAGGCGGTTCTGCAGGATGGCAATCGCGAGACCGTGCTCGCAACGGACGGGATCAATCCTTTCGCGAGCGCCACGGCCAGGCACTTCGGGGGGTTCCTGCAGGCTTTGAGGGACGGGAGCGAGCCCAGAGCCGGCATTCGGGACAATCGCAACACTCTCGCGCTGGTTATGGCGGCCTACGATTCGGCGACTTCCGGCGAGTGGGTTCGCATGAGCCAATATGCCCGTGAACGAGCCGGGGTTTGAGGATCGCGATTTGACAGGCAACGTACTAATCACCGGTGGCGCCGGATTTCTCGGGTCGCAACTCACTGAGGAGTTTCTGCGCAACGGATCGCGCGTACGCATTTTCGATCTCGCTGAGAGGCCGGATTGGAGCATGCGGCCAGGGGTGGAATACATTCGCGGCGACATTCGCGATGGCGCCGCCGTGGGCGCCGCGGTGGAACGAGTGGATGCCGTGATCCATGCGGCTTTTGCCTCGCCGCGGGTCGATCCGCGGGTGATCGAGGAAGTGAACGTAGCGGGTGCGCGGCAGGTTTCGCTGCAGGCCCGGGTTCGCGGCGTGCGGCGCTTCGTTTTGATTTCGTCGACCATCGTGCAGCGGCCACCCCACGCGCATCCATTTCTGCGCCGGGCGGGCGTGAGCGCTCTCGACATGTACCGGAAGACGCGGGCCGAGGCGGAACAGGTCCTGACCGAACAGGGACGCAAGGACTTCCATGTGGCAATCGTCCGGCCAAAAACCTTCGTCGGGGCTGGCCGTATCAGCGCCTTCACCATCGTCTTTGACTGGATTCGGCGAGGCAAGCCCGTGCTTCTCCTTGGCAAGGCGGAGCGTCCGTACCAGCTATTGGAGATCAGGGACATGGCGGAGGGAATTCGCCTGCTCGCCGAGTCCGATGCCGAGGGCGTTTTCCATTTTGGCGCCGATCGTTTCGGATCTCTTCGAGAGGATCTGCAGTCGCTCATCGACTACGCCGGCACCGGTTCCCAATTGCGATTCGTGCCGGAATCGCTGGCGCGCGCCATTTTGCGCGGCATGGAACTGTCTGGCATCACAACGCCTTCCGAGCTTCACTATATGAGCGCGTGGGGAAAGGATTCGGTGGCAGATACATCAAGAGCCGCGAGGGAGTTGGGCTGGAGACCTCGCTGGAGCAATGCGGAAGCGCTCCGGAATGCCTGGGATTGGTATCTCGGGAGCATTGCCACAACTGGCGCCGCTCGAAGTATTTATCCCCTTCCAGGCTCGCATCGCCTTCTGAACAAACTGATCGAAACGGTGCTCCGCTAGCTTGTATGAGACTCTCCGTGGTGGTGGCGGCGCAGGAGGGTGGTGAGAGGCTGGCGCAGTGTCTAAGGGCGTTGGCGGGGCAACTTCCTCCGGAGGAGATGGAAGTGCTCGTTGTCCTGGCTTGTGGAGGGGACGACGCATCGCAGGACACGATCGAAAAGCTGGGAACGGAGTTCGCGCAAATGCGCTTTCTCCGGAGAAACGCGCCCGTTAACGTTCCGCTGCTTTGGACGGCGGGCATTGACGCCGCGAATGGTGAAATCGTGGCGCTCACCATCGAGAACTGCCGGCCCGCGGCGGACTGGGGGCCGCGCCTGCTCGCGGCGCACTGTGGGGATTCCGACTGCGTCGGGGGCGCAATCGAACCCGATCCGCGGGGCCGCCTGATGGATTGGGCTATCTATTTTTGCCGCTACACCGCCTATATGCTGCCGTTCAGGCGACAGTTACGTGACGATGTCGCGGCGGATAATTGCTCTTACAAACGCGAGGCGCTCGCCGCCGTGCGACCGCTGGCGGAGAACGGTTTTTGGGAGGCTTTGATCCATGAAGACATGCGGAAGCGTGGCGGCAGGATAATGGCGGACCCGACGCCCGCCGTTACGTGGTCTGGTGGAATCTCCGGCTGGAAATTCCTGCGCCGGCGCTACGACCATGGACGTTATTTTGCTGCGCGACGCGCGCTCGATCTCTCGGGATCTCAGAGAACGATCAGGGCCATCGCCTTTCCCGCAGTGCCGCTGGTGCTGTTGAATCGAATGGCTGGCCGAGTCCGTGCCAGAGGTAGATTCAGGTTGAAGTTCGCAATCTGCGTTCCGCTGATCGTATGTTTCCTGGCCGCTTGGGCGTTTGGAGAGGGAGCTGGGTATCTTCTTGGATATTCCGGGGAAGGTCCAGGCCAGTGACTCCCCGGCCGCGGCTGAAGCATGGGGAAGGCGCTGGACCGATGCCCCTCGCGTTGGTATTGCTGGCGGTCGGAATCGTGTGCGTCAGCTTTCTTCTGTTCATCGAACGGCCCCAGGATCTGCGAGGCGATACGGCGTTCCAGGCCTTCAGCGCCCTGCAGTTTGTGAGAGGCGACGTCAGTACGTTGCACGCGGTTCGTCTGGTCGACCCTTTCGATCTGGCGAAAGATGTCGAGTGTAAACTCGTCGCCTGGAGTCCCGCCTGGACGCTGTTGTTTGTACTGGCCTACAAGACCGGGCTCAGTCCCGGGCCGGCGGCTAAAGCCATTGAACTGCTCCTTTCAGTGAGCGGTGCGATTGGGTGGGTCTGGATCGTTTCGATTCTGGGTTTGAAGAGCTATTGGCGGGCGGCCGGCGTGATCCTGGCATCGCTTTACTGCCTCCGGGCCGATCTTCTTGTGGACAGCGATTTCGGCGATCCAGTCATTTACGCGGTAGCACCATGGCTGATTGGCGCCGCTCTGTCGTTAAGCCGGGGCCCGTGCGGTTGGGACAGGGCTCGCATTTGGAAAGTGCTTGGGCTCTGCCTGGCGCTTGGGTCCGTGTACTGGTTGAAGTATTCCGGCATATTCCTTGGGGCGGCAGTTTCAGGGGCCCTGGTGCTCAATGTTTTTCGGGTAAGTTTCAGGCAGCGGCCCTGGCTGGCTCTGGGAGTGGCCGCTCTGTGCGGAGCCTCCTTTGGCCTGCCGATATTGCTGGAAAAGGCATACAACTATTCACGGTCCGGCTCCGATCTTGTTGAGGCGACAGTCGCCCGCGGCGTTCGGCCTCGCACTCCGGAATTGACCCGCGGTCTGATTGAGGATACCGTTTTCGACTCCGGCGGCATACTATTTGGCGCGGCCAGCGGAGCCGGACGAATCACTCAAGGCGTACCGCTCGTCATCAAGGGATCCAGATTGGATTACCGTCCCGCTCATTGGCTTGTCAGGTTACCCGGCCTGCTTCTTTTGGTCTTCTTCCTATACCTGATCCTGGGATATCCGAACCCTTTCGTGCGGGATATGGCCATGCTTCTTGTTGCCCTGCCGGTTGTTGGCTCTCTGGCTCTTAGCATCGCAACCGGTACGCGCTTCGTCGCGGCGTTAGGACGTATTTGTGAGCCGTCGTGGATTTTTATTGAGCTATTGATTCTGGTAATGCTTTCGGCAAGGACAGCCGGGCGCGATTCCATGTCCCGGACGGCATGGGCAAGCCTGGCGGCACTTACCGCGATTCAAGTGTTGTTGTTTAGCTTTCTGCCGTTCGAAGCGGTCAAAGACGCCTGGAAAGACGCCCGCGGACCGAGGTATCAAAGCGGCGCCGCCTCGACGTGGGTGCCGGATTTTTCGGGGACGGACAGTCGCAGCGTCAGCGCAAGTGTCGCGGCTCTGGTACGGAAACCAGCGGACGTGGTCGTTTCGGCAACGCGCAACCACAACGTTGGGACAGGCACCTGGGTCGAACTGGAAGGCCATCGCCTGTTACCACTTACGAATTTCACTTCTCCCCTGGCCCAGACCCACGGTCGGGACGGGGCAAACTTCAACGGCCGAAGCAAGTTTCTGACATCGCGCCCGCTACACGTCGTTCTTGTGGGCTCCAATCCTTATGGCGATGCCGATTTTGATGATTCGCTGGCGCTCATCAGGAGCCGTTTCGCGCAAGCAGTGACCTGGACTCGGCAACCGGCCCCTCCCGGCAGCAGAGTCGAATTGTGGACCACGGATCTCGTGCCAGAGTTGGCCGGCAAAGCGTCGACGCAATGACTCGAAGCCCCGCGCAGCAGGTTAGCGCCCTGCCAGCGACGACCTCACCGCCGCGGATTCCGGAGCTGGACGGATTTCGCGGTATTGCCGTGCTGATGGTTCTGTTCTACCACCTGTTTGCTTATGCTATGGTCAGCGGGCATTGGACGGGACTCGCGCGCCGTGCGGTTGCAGCCACCGAAGACGGATGGCGTGGCGTCGATCTGTTCTTTGTCCTCTCAGGATTCCTGATCACAGGTATCCTGCTGGACGGCCGGCGGGATCCACACTACTTCCGCAATTTTTATGCTCGCCGCGCGCTGCGGATTCTTCCGCTCTATTACGTCGTGCTGATCGTGCTTTTGCTCGGTTATTCCCACTCCGGCGGCTATGTTCTGTTAAGTTTCTGTTTTCTGTCCAATCTGGCGCCCATGTTTCACCTTCCCCTGCTGAACGGCGCAATGTGGTCGCTGTCCGTGGAGGAGCATTACTACCTGGTCTGGCCGCTGATTGTACGGCGGTTGTCATTGCGGGCGGTGGCGGTCACAGCCCTGGCGATTTGCGGTATCGAGCCGATCGTGCGCGCACTGTCTTTGCCCCACGTGGGAAGTGGCAACATCTATATCTATTCGTGGTTCCGGCTTGACGGACTGGCCAGTGGGGCGCTTATTGCGTGTTTTGTACGGTCCGCCTGGAGTTCAGCGCGCAACGTGAGGGTCTTGTGCGCGATTACAGCAGCGACCGCCGTGGCGATGCGTATGGCAGGCGCTCCGTATGGCATTCTCACACATGACACCCGGTTCGGGGCCGCCTTTCAGTTTGTCCCCGTCAACCTGATTTTCTCGGCCGCAATCCTCTATGCTGTGGCAAACTCCGGTTCCATTCAGACAGCTATTCTGAGGAACCGGTTCCTGCGGATAGCGGCGGACCTGAGCTATTGCCTTTACCTGATTCACTTCCTCGTCATCAGCGCCTACGATGCCACGCTGAACAAGTTGGGTTTGCCGCGCTTCTCCGGTTTCGGCGGCGTTCTGTTGCGCGCCTCGGTTGTGCTGGTTCTGTGCTTCATTCTCGCCGCTGTCTCGCGCAAGGTGCTTGAGGTTCCGGCCCTGCGGCTCAAGCGATTTTTCACGCCGGAAAGCCGCAAGACCCTTTCGGCGGCGTTGGCAGCGGCGAATTGAGACGCAACAGTGCGCGAGCACTCTATTGCACGCCGATCGAAAGCGTGTTAGCCGCCAGTCCGTCCACGGTGAGGATCACGGGCACGTCCGCGAGGCCGCTGAGTGCAGGCGCGAGAACATTCACCTGATCCAACCCAACATCGGAGGGCTGAGGTCCGGCGTACAAGACGTTGCTCGCGATGCCTCCAATCGTCACTTGGACATTGGCAAGTGCGCTTCGATTGCGAATCCCGGTTCCATAGAAGATAAGGTAAACCTGGTCGGACGAGTGCAAATTCAGCGGGTTCGATCGGCAATTCGCGCCATTGGAGTCGCATTGGAACACCAGGCCATACGATTGAGAGCCGTCGGGATGGATCCGCAGGAATTGCGCGGCGGCAACGCCCTGGGCGTTTCCGTTGGCCGCGAATAGTCCGGGCGCGACCGGCGTAATCCTGACTTGAGCCGACACGGACGGACCGGCCGAATTGGCGATTGTGGCAGTGGCCGGTCCGGGCGCGGTGCCCATGGGAATCTGAAAATTGATCTGCGTGGGAGACACGTAGAACAGCGGCGCCGGGCGGGTTATACCTGCGCTGTCCTGAAGGTTCAACGTGATTCCGGCAAGATTCACGGTTGGGGCGCCCCCGCCCATCGTGGGGATGGGGAGACTCGGAACCCATGCCGTGGCGATCGACTCCTGCCCAACCGTAATGCCGCCGAGGCTGGCGGAGGACAAAATTCGCGTGGAAGGTTGCGCGAGATCCGCACCGAGCGACGTAACGCTTGCAGGCGGAAGAGTAATGGTGAAAGACGTGGGGGAGGACGGCGCAAATGCCGGAATCGGCTGCCAGTATCCCGCCGGCGTGGACTGTTCGCCCGTGAGATTGCCAGCCAGACTGAGCGAATTGAAGTTGAAGGTGACGGTCCTGGCAACGGACGCATTATTGATCACAACCAGAGCGGGCGGCCCCTGATCGGGATTGCGGAAGGCCGAAACCTGCACCAATGCATCGCTGCTGGTTGCATTCAAGCGAATCGAACCGGGTTTGGCCCACCTGGCATAATGTCCAATCGCGTAGGCGATCCCCGTGAGATCCACGGCGCCGGTGTCGTTATTAATCAGGACCGCATTTCCTTCGTCGCCCACGCTGTCGAGATCGGTGTTATTGAAGTGCATCCGCTGGGACGCCAAATCCCACATCGAGGCTTCGACGAAGTAGGCGGAGGCGTTGGCATAGAGGAATTCGTCGTGAATCTGGATGGCGCGAGCACGAAAACTGTCGAAGGAAAGCGGCACGCCTGCGTTCGAGTTCTCATCCATCCATACTTTGACTCCATACTCATTGGCGAGGTCCCGGAGGCCGTTGCGAACCGCGATCCGGCCGGGATCGGGGGCGCCGGCGCCCGACGTTGTCAGGATGAAGCTGACCGACGAATAGCCCTGGCCGTAGGGATAGCTGTGGTAACCGATGGCGCCCACATATTGCCGCGCGACGGGATCCGCGAGGATAGCGGTGGCCAGGTTCAGGGAGACGGCTTCCGTCTCTTCAGTGCCTATCAGAAAGCGGGTTTTGAGGAATCCCGCCTGCCTTAGCCGGGCGCCGGCCCGCCTGGTCACGTCGACCATCTGCTGGACCGGAGCGACCGCCCCGAAGCCGCTCAGATCGGAGTCGATCATCGCACGATTTCCGCTGAGTTGCTCGTTGCCCAGCTCGTAATAGGCCTGTTCTTCGCCGTAAGTGTTTTTCCACCAGGTCACGTTCGCCAGCACTTGTTCCGCGGCCTCATCCAGGTAAGCGCTGTAATTCTGGTTCCGGATGGGCGTGAGCCACGGCGAGGCCCACCTTACATTTGGCGCTTCGGCGCCCAATGAGTAGGCCGTATATCCATAAGGCTTTGCCAGATCGACTATAAAGCTTCTCATATTGGCGATCGTAAAACTGTTAAATCCGCTCCAGTTAATGGTGAACGGATCACTATTGTCGTTAGTCCGCTGACTGTAATCGCTGCTCGGGCTTTCCAGCAGTTCACCGACAATTCCGAGATTCAGCCCCACTTGATTGAAGGCCTTCTCGATGGCTATCGCTCGAAGCGAATCGCTCAAAGTCTGGGCCCCGGGATATATGAGAGGACTGGCCAGCGCATGCCCAAAGCCGTCGAGCGTCTGGAATTGCGTGGCGCCATCGACAGTGATTGTCACAGCGGCCGGGGCGGCGGAACCGGTCTGTAGTAACACCGGCGGATGCCCGGCGCCTCGGCGCTCGGCCACTCCATGTCCAATAAAGATCAGGACCGCGAAACTAACGGTCAGACTCACGCGGCGCCCCATTTTCACAAGCGCGATTTTATCAGTTACGCGCGATCCAGGGCAGTTCGATGCGGACATCGCAGGCTCGATAGCGCGCGGACTGCCCGCGATTCAGTGCACTACCCGCGGCTCCCGCTCTTCTGTCGCTCCGCCGCCACGCCAATTGCTATAATCGGGCATCTCCGGCCACCGGATCGCATGGATAGAGCCCATTCAGGAGTGTCGCCGGGAGCCGCGGGGGGCAACCCGGACCGCCCGCTGGTAAGCATTTGCATGCCGGCTTACAATGTCGAGCGCACTTTAGCATCGGCACTGCAATCCATATTGGCCCAAACCTACAAGCGAATCGAAGTCATCCTGGTGGACGACGGATCAATCGACGGCACAAGCCGGGTGGCGGCGGCACTTGCGGCCGATGAACGCGTTGTTTACGTCCGGAACGAAAAGCAGATGGGCGGATATCAAACCATGAATCGTGCCATGAGCCTCGCCACCGGGGCGTTCGTGGCAGTTTACCACTCCGACGATCTGTACGATCCGGCTATTGTCGAGAAAGAACTCGCTTACCTCGAAGGCCATCCCGCGGCCGGCGCAGTCTTCGCCATGGATCATTTCATGGACGACTCTACCGGCTCGATTTTCGGCGGCGCGAGCCTGCCTGCCGACTTCGCCGGCCGTGACTCACTGACCTATGAGGATGTATTTCCGTTCCTGCTTCGCAGAAAGAACGTTCTTTTTTGTTGCCCCACGTTCATGGCGCGCCGGGAAGCGCTCGATGCGGTGGGGCCGTTCGATGCGGCGAGATACGATATCGCCGCCGACCTTGATATGTGGCTCCGGATTTCGAGGCGTTTTCCGGTGGGGATTCTCGACGAGCGTCTCATGCGGTATCGCATCGCCAAGTCGCAATGGTCATCTCGCCACAACTACCTGCGGACGTCGGAGGAGCTGTATTTTCGCGTGATGGACGACCACATGGATGCGGATGGGTGGCGCGGGAAGCTCAGGGAGCAAGACCTGACTGAATATGAGTTTCACCGCCGGGACGACGAGACTTTCCGCGCGTGCAACTATGTGATCCGGGGAGAACCGGCGATGGCGGCAGAACTATTGGGTAAACCTTTTCCGTGGAAAACGCTGATTCGCTGGCGCCGCCGCAAGTTTCGAGTCGTTCTGTTGCGAATGGTCATGAAAGCGGCGCTGGCGGCTGGCGCCGTACGGTCGTTGGCGGCGTTGTTGCTCAAGACTGAGTACGGCGGGCCATTGAAGCAAGTATAAAGTTACCTGGGCGGGGAGAGACGAGACAGCCGGCCTGCGAAACACAGGAATACAAAATGGAAATCCCGGCACACAAGCTGAAACGATTTACGCCCACGGTCCTCGGTATAGAGGCGATCAACACGGCGGTCCGCGCATTTGCGTCCGCTTTTGCTCCAGCCGGGCCGGTCCTTGAGGTCGGCAGCTACTATCCAGAGGCTTACAAAAACTTCTGCGACCGGCGCCAGTTTTTCCCCGGACTGGAATATATCGGGTGTGATCTGCGATCGGGTTGCGGCGTCGACCGGATCGAAGACGCTCAGAATCTGAGTTTTTCCGATCGCTCATTCGGCACGGTGATTTTGCTGGAGATTCTGGAACACCTGCCGCATCCGGAACGCGCGATTGCTGAGGCCCAACGCGTGCTGCGTGATGACGGCCGGTTGTTACTCAGTGTTCCGTTCAGCTATCGGCTGCATGGCTTTCCCCATGATTATCGACGCCTCACATCGAGCGGGATTTACGAGGTTCTCGCCGCGTTCCCGCAGAAACTGGTCTTTGCAATCGGTCCACGAGTCAAACCGGCGACGGTTTTTGCTGTCGCGAGGATGACCGAACGGGAGGACTTTTCGGTGGAGCGGGAGCGTTTTCGTTCGGCCATGCAGGCACAATCGAAAGCATTGCTTCGCCGGCTGTTTTGGAGCGCTCTGCATGAGCGGGCCAGGGATCTGATGGGGCTTTTACTGGGCCGGGCTGATATCACCGTTGCGTTTTACGACCCCGCAGAAGGCGGAGGCTACGTTTACGAGGTTCCGCAGGCCGGGAAAGTGCATTCTGAAGGACCGTAACGGTGCGCCCATTCCCGGCGAGATGACGTGGGAGGATGACGCGTGACAGATTCGGGTAGAGGATGACCTCAATCCGTTTTACGTCCCTAACGAAATGCAGGTACGAATGGTAATGAAGGCGGCACAGCCGGCCGCGTAACCTATAATGCTTCTTTAATGGGTGATCCGGATGGGTGATCTGGTTTTTCTGACTGGCGACTTTTGCTCCGGCAGCACACTCCTCTTCACTCTCTTTCGCGAAACGCAGGAATATCATTGTTTATACGAGCCGCTGCACTCGAGGCTGAAGGAATACCTGATCTGGCCTTTGCGCGTTTATGAGCATCATTACTTTGCCCGCGATTATTTCGGGGAATTCAAAGGCTTCGACCGCGTGGGTGAACTCTTCCACCCGGAATGGGCTGTTGCGAACCTGTATCTCACGGCCGAAGATAAAGCCGGCGACCTCTACGATTATCTCAGTTATCTGATTGAAACAGCTTCCACGAAACGGAAGAAAGTGCTGTTGAAATTCAATCGGGCTACATTTCGTCTCCCCTGGTTGCGCGCTCGTTTTCCCGAGGCGAAGATCATCCATATTTATCGCGACAAAGAAAGCCAGTGGAAGAGCATGGTGGCTCGCGTCCAGGAGCACCAGGGACGCGAGGATGTCGGACAGTCCAACCCGAACTGGGAAGGTTTCAACGTGGGGGGCTGGTGTGAGGATTTGAAGACGGTGTTTCCGGAGCTTGCGGTGGAACATTCGAAAACCGGTTTCGAGCGCTTCTCCAAACTCTACGAACGCAGTCTGGCTGCTCATCGCGCGCACTCCGACCTCTCCATGGAATATCGCCCGTTCTGCCGGGACTTCGACACCTGGTGCCACCGTATGTTCGATGTGGCCGGTTGCCGGACCGATCCTGCCGTGCTGAAGCATCTTGTAGTTCCGCCGGAAAACCAGCGGCGGCCTTCTGTGCAGCCGCGCGGCATGAGCATCAGCGCGGCGAATCTTGTCGATCGGTTCGGAAGGAAGTACGCCAAAGCGCGAGTCCGTCTGGAGGATCGCTGGCGCGCCCCGCGGCATTGAAACAGCGCCTGTTGACCCTGCGAAGACTGGCTTCCGGCCAGGGAAGATTCAGTTCTGTTCGCGACCACCTGATCGCCGGAATGAGCGGCCCGCCTGGACTCCGCGTCGCTTTCTCGGGGCTCTCGTTTGCCTGTACCCTCCTTAACTGCAATCGCCGTCCGTTGCTCGTGCCCGGTCATGACCAGCAGAATCCCGGTGCAGTTGGAGTCGGCGCTATCGCGAACCTTGCCCTCAGTTTCGCGCTGGCGCCGCGGTGGGGCGCGGCAGGAGTCGCGGTGGCGTATGCTTTCAGCATGATTCTGTGGAATGCCTGGGCGGCTGTGGACCTTCGCCTCAGGACTGGTCTGCACGCCACCGCGCTCGCGAATCCCGCGGCGCTGTTGAAGGAGAAGCCATGAGCGGCAAACCGAATTCCCTTCCATCGAACGAGGAATGGAAAGCGTGGGGAAGGGTAGATCCCCTTTACGGCGTAGCCACCAAGGCGGGGCGTTCGAAAGAAGGGTCAGATCCGTGGACGGATAAGGGCTTTTACGAACTGGGCGCCGCCGACTGGGAGCTGTTCCGCCACAAATGGGAACAATATGGACTGAGCGCGGGGACCTGCGTGGAAATCGGTTGCGGCGCCGGCCGCATGACCGTGCATCTGGCGGGGTATTTCGCCCAGGTGCATGGTGTGGACGTTTCCGCCGGAATGATCGCCTATGCCCGCGACCGGGTACCAGCCAACGTGGTCCTTCACGTGACCGGCGGCCTTGACCTTCCATTGCCTGACAACTCGGTGGACGCGGTTTTTTCCACCCACGTTCTGCAGCACCTGTCGAGCGCCGATGCCGGCGCGCTCTATTTCGGCCAGATGCATCGGATACTGCGCCCCGGAGGGAGTGTCATGGTCCATCTCCCGGTGATCGCGTGGCCGGGGGGGACACTGCGGGGCGTGCATAAGCTGCTCCAGCGCGTGAACGTGCCACTGGACAGCTGGCGCGCGCGCTTGCTGCGCTTCGCGTTCCGCCGCGGGTTCACGTCCGCGCCACCCATGCAGATTACTTGGTATGAAATCGGGTGGCTCTACTGGACGCTTCAGAAACTGGGGTTCGAGGACATCGAACTTCGGATTCTGTTCGGTGGTTCGAGCATGGCCTTGCAGCACCCTTTCGTTTTCGCAAGGAAACAGTAAGAGTCGCGCACGGAGCCTGGCATTTTCCAGTAAATGATAAACTGGCGCACTTTGACTAACCCCAGGATTTGCCGGGGAATCGTCCGCGCCGCCGGGCTGGCGATCTTCCTGTACACCGCACTGCTCACCAAACCTCAAAGCCATTCCGCGGGCCAGGAACAGGTGGCCGCCGCGCTCCATGTTGCAGGCGAGCCGGTGACCATCAAAATAGATTCAGCCGTGGAATATCAAAAGCTGGCGGGATTTGGCCAGGCATCGCCGAGCGTATTGTGGCACCCGGGTCCGCGAACCCTGAGTGATTCACTGCGCGCCAGGGCAGTCGAGACAGCATACGGGCAGGTCGGACTGAACATGGGCCGCCTCGGCTCCGCTGGGGAAGCGCCAAACGACGACAACGATCCGTTCCACCCGAACTGGAGCGGCTTTAATACCGAATATCTGGCGCAGGCCAAAAGGTATGTAGTAGACCTCGCCAGACCCTTCGGCTTTTCCGGTTACTTCCTCGGTGGAGAATCTCCTAACATGCGGTGGGGTTCTCCCTGGCTCGCTTCCATTCGCAACCAGGACTACTCCCGTTTTCTGGACGAAGCAGCGGAGCATGTATTGGCGGATCTCACCTGGTGGAAGAACACTTATGGAGAAGAACTGGCCCTTTATCAGCTTGGTAACGAACAGATCAGCGGCAATCGGGCGCTGATAAATCCGGACCTTACAGGCTTTGGGCGCGTGCCCCCCATGCAACAGATGGTGGACCTGATCGCCCGGGCCGGCGCCAGAATGCGCGCTGCCGGCTTTCTGAAGACCCGTTTTATTGTTGCGTCCGAAGAGACTGAGCAGCAGTCCCTGAAGCTTGCGACCGCGATACTGGGCGATTCGAAGGCCCGCCAATACGTTGGTGTAATCGGCTATCACACGTATCCCTACAGGCAAGGCTATTCATCGGTTCCTTTTATTCTCCAGACTTCGGGCGCCGGCCGGCCGGACCCAAAACGCATCGCAGTCCGGAATGACATTCGCGATCTTGCCCGTGCGCATAAGGTTGATGTCTGGATGACGGAGAACTCGAATGCCGGGGATCCGGTGTCCTACGATGATTTCCGCGCCCGCGCGATCCAGATCCATGACGAGTTCGCCTATGCCAACGCCGCGGCCTATTTCGCGATGGGTTCGATGTGGGATCTGATTTCGAATCGGGAGCACTTCCATAACGACAATTTCGCAAACCAGGAAGGTATGGTCGTTTTAATTAACAACATGACGGGGACGGTAGAGATTACAGGAATCGGGTATGCGATCGGGCACTACGCCCGATGGATCAAGCCCGGGGCCATGCGGGTTGAGGCAACGAGCAGCGATCCCCTGGTTCAGGTCACGGCTTTTCATGACAAGCTCCGTACCCGGACCAGCCTGATTCTGATCAATAACTCCATCCAGCCTGTGACCGTGAGCATCGACCCGGGTGGCTTCGCAGGATCCGGACCATGGGACGGAGAGCAATCGACGCCCGCGGCGTACTGGAAGCGGCTCGTCCCAGTGCCGCGCGAAAGCTCCTCGGTGCTCCGCATGCGCCTTCCGCCAATCAGCGTGACGTCGTTGGCCGGCCCGGCGCGGAAGGCTGATTAGTGGCCGGCAGACCCGTATGATTAATCAGCAGCTCGTCCAGTTCCCGCACGTCAGGCGGGTGGTTCACAGCATCCTGTCTTTGACGAATTGCGGCACCAGCCTTCGGGCCCATTTGGGCGTGATCGCTTCAAGGATTGTCCAAACAACTTCGGCTCCCGTCGGTCCTTGCCGCTAATGCCGTCATCGCCGCAAAGCGCGCGCCAAACCTTCGTCACCGCTGCGGACAAGCTTCAAAAAGCACAATACGAACGCCCCCAGTAACCCGCACTTAAGAACAATCACGCCCGCTGTATCGATGCCCGGCCTGGAGGAAAGCATGCCTGCGCCTGCCAAGATTGCCACGATACTCGGCGGCATCCAGCCGATCGCCTTGCGAATCGACACCCCATGGCGGCGCCACAACCACGAGGACGAGAAGGAAAACACGACAGCGCCATCCAGTATGAACGCCAACCCTACTCCCGAAAGACCCAGGCGCGGAGCGAGGAACCATGCGAGCAAAGCCGTTGCAGCGTCCGCGCCTACCGAGGTCCAGACATAAGCCCTGATATCGTCCAGCCCGAGCAGCAGAGCAACGTTCACGGCCGCCAATAGCTGTACGCCCACGCCCAGAACAAACAGATAAATGCCCGATGCAGCCGGTTCAAAGGCTTTCGAGTAGAGCAGGGACATCCACAAGCTCGGGAATAAAACGATGGGCAGGGCGGCAATTCCAAGCAGCAGGGAGAGCACGCGGAAAAACATTGCGGCCTCGAGAGCTTTCTGTTCCGTAGTTCCCTTCCTGTTCAACGCGGGCGTCAGGAACAGACTGAACGAGGGCCGCAATATGCTTCTTAACATGAGTCCCATTCCGGAAGCCGCCTGAAAGAGTCCCGTGGTGGAGAGACCGCCGGATAACAACACGGCGTATCGAACCAGGAGGTCCGATAGGGGGCTGGAGAACGAGGTGGCGTACATCGCCGCCGAAAACTTCAGGATCCTGGCGTGCCGCCGGAGTTTGACATGTACGCCGTCGGGGAAGCCTCCGATATTCAGGTTTTGCCGCTTGCGGAGATAGACAATTCCCCCCAGGACGAGGGCGCCGGTAGCCGCGAAATTGGCCAGATAGTAGCCGCGGATGCCGGCCGTTGCGATGCCGACAGAGCATGTCGCCGCCAGCAGAATCGAGCCTGCCAGCCCGAAAAGGGCGGAAGCGCGGCTGGCTTTCGATGCGGCCATCGTGTTCGTGAGCAATACGGTCAGATTGGTGGCAGGAATGGCGATAAGCCCCAAAAGTGCAATCCAGCGGTAACGCTCCAACTCGGCTCCGAGGATTTCCGGCTTCCACGCCAGGCAAGCGGCTGCCAGAACGGTTCCAGCCAGTGAGAGCAGCAACAACGCACGAAAGAGAGCTGAATAGAGAGCCGCGAACTCCGCATGGCTCTCACTGTGGGCTGCCGAAAGAAATTTGATGCCGGCAACAGGCAAACTAAAAGCGGCAAGCTGAGCGATAAGGATCGTCACCTGGTCGATCACGCTGATGGCGCCGACCCCCACGGTTCCCAGCGCTACAGCCGCAACTTTGGAACGGATCAGGTTGAACACCATGGCGGCGGCCTGGATTCCTCCCAAGGTGACCATGGTTTCGAGGATGATCTTCGTTGAAGGATGCGGGTCTCGCCGGGCGTCCGCAGAACTGGCGGGCGGCGGCAAGCCTATTGGAAGAGACATATGATACGTCGCGCAGCGGCTAACTGAAATCCATTAGCGGGGCTTAATTAGCCGTCGGCGAGTTGAGATTGATTGACACGGGCCGCTCACCCCAAAATCCCACTTTCGACGTGTCTACGGCTCATTGCAGTATACACCAGGCTCGCGAGAACGTATGCATAATCGGCACCGTCAGTTCGCGAGGATTGATAGCCGGCGATCCAGTTACCGGCCAGGCCCTCCGGTGGCTTGGATTTTGTTCCCAGCGCAGATCCACCAACCGTCGGATCCGATCGCTCCACCACTGGCAATTGATTGGTACCAGTACTTTAATGCCTTTCTATACCACCCGACTCTGGCTTTAAGGTCGAATTGCACGCTACACTTGAGCGGACAACATGCGCTCCAGTGACGGTTCCGGCGGGTGCCGGAATGCGGTAGCCGGGACTATTCTGCTTGCCGCCCTGTTCGCCCCAGCCAGCCATGCCCAGATAGTTTCGCCTGGCGACGAGCTCGATGCGAACGCCAAAACCCGTCTGCTCGAGGCCTGGCGCACGCGACCTTTGTCGTTCGAGAGCAATGGTGGTCAGAGCGATCCCCGGGTCAGGTTTTTTGCCAGACACGGCTCATCCACTCTGTTCCTCACCGCTGACGAAGCCGTTATATCGCTATCGCACCGAACGGATCCAGAGGCGTCCCGCACTTCTGCCCTCAGCATGACGTGGATGGGCTCGAATGCCTCGGCGCGAGCTGACGGCGTGGACGAGCTTCCGTCGAAGACCAATTACCTGATCGGCAGCGATCCCGCAAAGTGGCGGAGAGGGGTCCCCACGTATGCGCGTATTCAGTACCACGATTTATATCCCGGCGTCGATCTGATCTACCACGGCGAGCGGGGGCAATTGGAATACGATCTTGCGCTGGCGCCTGGCGCCAGCTCACTGCCAATCCGGATGAAATTCGATGGAACGTCGAGGATCGCCATCGATCGTTCCGGGGACCTGATCCTCAAAGCAGGCGGCCAGGAAATTCGTTTCCGGAAACCAGTTGCTTATCAGATCGCGGACGGCGGGCATATACCCGTTGCGGCGCGCTTCGTCAGGAAGGGGCGTCACGACGTCGGATTCGAGATCGGCGACTACGACCATTCCCGCTCGCTCGTTATCGACCCGCAGCTCAGCTACTCTTCGTATCTTGGCGGCAGCGCCTCGGACGAGGGAGAAAAGCTGGCGGTGGATACAAACGGTAACGCCTACATCGTCGGCTTTACATCTTCGACAAACTTCCCGGTAGTCGCACCGTTCCAAAGTGTCAACAAGGGCACGACCAGCATCGTCATATCGAAGCTGAATCCGGAAGCCGCGGGAGCTGCGTCATTGGTCTATTCCACTTATTTGGGAGGTAGCGGCGCGAACATCGGCCGCGCCATTGCGGTCGATTCGGTGGGCCAGGTGTATATCGCCGGAGATACCAACGCTCCCAACTTCCCGGTTACCCCGGGGGCTTTTCAGGCCGCGTGCAAGCTCCAGGCCGGCGTCTGTTCGACCGATGTCTTCGCCGCCAGGCTGGATGCCACCGGCAGCACGCTGCTTTATTCAACCTATCTCGGTGGAAGTGGCAATGAGTTTGGTTTTGCCATCGCTATCGATTTCGCGGGCCACATGTTCGTCGGGGCGAATACCGGTTCACCCAATATGCCGGTGACCTCCGGCGCGTTCCAGACTTCGTTCGCGGGCGGAGGCGCCAGCTTCGGAGACGCCTATGTGGCGGAACTGAATCCGGCGGGGCAGGGCGCGGCCGATCTTCTGTACGCAACTTACTTCGGGGGAAGCGGCTCAGAGGCACTTTGGGCTTTGGCGGTTGACGGAGCCGGTGCGATCGACTTCACCGGCAGCACCGCGTCGAATAACCTGCCTGTCACCTCTTCAGCCTTCAGCAGGACTTATTCCGGCACCGGCAGCCTCGGGCTGGGTGATGCATTCGTCGTAAAACTGAATCCGGCGGGGCAGGGCGCGGCCGATCTTGTCTATTCGACTTATCTCGGAGGCGCCAGTGACGATCGCGGCGAAGGCATTGCTGTCGATGGGCTCAACCGGATCTTCCTGACTGGATTCACCACATCCAGCGCATTTCCGGTTACCGCCGCTACCGCATTTGATTCCACTTTCGGCGGCGGGACCTGTAGTGGCGCGCCTTGTGCCGACGCCTTCCTCGCCAAACTGGATCCCGCGCTCTCGGGTGCAGCATCGCTCGTATACTCCACGTTCCTGGGAGGAAGCGGTTTCGATTTAGGGCATTCCATCGCTCTCGACGGCAATGGTTTGGTCTACGTAACAGGGGAGACCGGTTCGACCAATTTTCCGGTCGTGAGTCCGATTCAAAGCACCTGCTTCGGCGGATGCACACCGCCGCCTATCGACGACGTCTTCATCGCGAAGTTCGACCTTTCCCAGACAGGTGCGGCTGCCCTCCTTTTCTCGACTTATCTCGGAGGCAATGACGTCGACACGGGTTGGTCGATCGCAGTCGATTCGAAAGGCGATGCCCTCGTTACGGGACAAACGTTCTCGACCAACTTTCCAACCGAGATGCCGTTCCAGTCGAACTGCAACAACTGTTCGTCGTTCATTGGTTCCAAACCGTCCGGCGATTCGTTCCTGGTCAAGGTTTGCATTACCTCTTGTCCGTCGGCGAGCCCCGTTCCCGCAAGCCTTACTTTCGCTGCCCAGGATACCGGGACCACGAGCCCTGCGCAGAGTGTGACTTTCACCAACAACGGCTCTGGTGACCTGACAATTGTCGCTATCACTCTCACGGGGGCCAATGCGGCCGATTTCTCTCAAACGGACAATTGCCCGTCTGTGCTGACTCCGGGGGCTTCCTGCCAGATCGATGCAACGTTCTCCCCGACAGCTGGAGGGAGCCGCGTTGCCAACATCAGCATATCCAACAACGGGGGAACCAACCCACAGTTGGTCGGCCTGACCGGAACGGGCGTGGCCCCGGTGCCGGTGGTAGGCCTTGCTCCGTCCTCATTGAATTTCGGTAATCAGACACAGAACACCACGAGCGCCGCGCAAAGCATCACGGTAACCAATAACGGGCCCGGCACTCTGGCTATCACCGGCATCGCGATCACAGGCGCCA
>DASZLO010000089.1:0-5955 GCA_035552315.1 Bryobacteraceae bacterium | reverse complement strand
GCACACCGAATAATGGATCCAGCGAGGTTCAGTCGTGGCAAGGGTCGCGGTCCATTCGTCCCCATCCTGAGAAAATCCGCTGCGCGCCTCCTTTTCATTCAGCTTTGTCCGTAACTCGAAAGCAGAACCGGCCGCCGGATTCAATACCTTCATACGGAACCTGGCAGGCTGACCGGGGATGAAAACCGCCAGGTCTTCCACGAGCACATCCGGCTTACCGTCGCCGTCGACGTCGGCCGGCTGCGCGTCTTCAGTCCAGCTATGCGGCGCCACGGAGGTGACCTTTTCCGGCAGAAACCGCCAGACTCTCCCCTCGCGGCCATTGGAAAGCCACACATAGCCCAGACCTGCGCGAAGCGCGTCGCCGCCCGAACCGGTCAACTGAGCGGTAACCCTTCCCGTCGCCGGATCGATACGCGAAACCGGGATGGTCCTCGCCGACACCCACACGGCGCCCTCACCGGTGGCGATATCGCCGCCCGCACCAGGGACGCCGGCTTCGATGGTGGCCACTACCTTCATGGTTCGCGGGTCTATCTTCGATATCGTGCCCGCGCCCTGATTCAGCGTCCAGACATAACCTTCGCCGGCGGCCATGAATCGCGGGCTCTTATCTACGGGAATCTCAGCTACTACTGTATTGGTCGCGGGATGAATGACACTTACCAGACTCTTATCGGTGCTTGAGACCCACACGAGGTTATATCCGAACACCGCCGTGTAAGACCCCGGAGCTACCGCGATCGACGCGATCACCTTGTTGGTAGCAGGATCTATCCGCGAGACAATCCCCTTCGGATCGCTCGGCATCCAGGCCGAGCCCGCTCCGAACGCAATACCGCCTTCGCTGTTCGCGGGTCCAACAGGAACTTTCGCGACAACCTGATTAGTCTTCAGATCGATGCGATAAATCACGTGTTCTTCGCAGCTCGGCGACCAGAGAGTTCCCTCCGCCACGGCAAATCCGGAGCATGGCCGCTTCACGGGAATCGCGGCGACAACTTTATCCGACATCGGGTCCATCCGGAAGACCATATCCGTGCCCGAGCTGTTGGTGTATACGGCGTCCGGCGTAAGAGCGAGCCAGTCAGGGCTACCCTTGATTCCGTTCGCTTCGATCCTGTATTGCGCGTCGGGAACGAGCCAGGACATTGGCGCCTGAACGCCTGGAATCCCCGGTTTTGGCGCTCTTTGAGGCGGCGTCTGCTGCTGGGCCGGCAAGTAAAAGGCCACCGCCAAAAGCCCGATAGATAGAGACACGCAGCCCTGCCGCGCGGGCATAAGCCTTCGGTCCAAACGTTTGGCTGTCATTCCTGATACCGGAAGTTTCATCGTCCTCGTCTCCCTGGATTACCCGAGCCTGGATCAACCGGGCGCGCCGCTACCCGCTCCCGGCTTACGCGGCCGGTTCAACTGAAACACTCAGGGGAGCAATACGAAGGAAGTCGCTGCGCCCAGGAACGTGGCCAAGTCGTCCTGGCGAAAAGCTCGCTTCCCGAGAGGATCGGGAAAGCGCCGGGTCGTCCCGGGAAAAAGCTTTCTGCTAAATTAGCATGCCAATATGACCTGTGCAAGTTTCACGGCGCGTGGTGCCGGCCCAAGACCCGGCCCTCTGCTTAGCCGCGAAATTCGGCCAGCTCGAGATCCTCGCGCCCTTCCATCGCAGTTCCCTCAATCAACTTTTCGAGGCGCTCTGCCTCTTCCCAGCGCAAATCGCCGGACGGCATGCGCATTGAGACTGGTACTTCGACATCCAGTAATACCCGCGAGCTCGCTTCCGCAAATCGCCGCCCAAGCATAACCACACGCGTGCCGAGATAGATCGCCTCCGCGACGTTATGAGTGACGAAGAGAAAGGTCGTGCCTGTCTCGGTCCACAGATCACGCACGAGCCTTTGCATCCCGCTCCGCGTCGCCGGATCCAGCGCGCTGAACGCTTCATCCATCAAAAGAATCTTCGGCTGCATCATCAGAGCCTGCGCAATCGCGACGCGCTGCTGCATTCCGCCCGAAAGCTGATCCGGATACTTATTCGCGTCGCCTTCCTGTAAGCCCATTTGGCGCAGGTAAGCGTAAGCGCGTTCTCTTAGCTCCAGCCGGCGACGGCGGAAGCTGAAGGATAAGCGGCCCATCACGCCGAACTCCTCCATCTCCGGGCCGAAAGTAATATTGTCAATCGCGGTCTTATCCGGGAACAGCGAGTATTTCTGCGGTACGTAGCCTCGATGCCGATCCGGCCGGCCGCTTTTACAACCGTCGATCAGCACCTGCCCCGCCGTCGGCCGCTCCGCCCCGAGTATAAGCCTGAGCATCGTCGACTTACCACAGCCGGTCTGGCCGCACACCGCGATGAACTCACCGCGATGGATCGTCAGATCGAGACCATCCAGCACTTTTTTCGGCGCCTGGCCACGCGTCTCGTATTCAACGCCCACGCCTCGCAACTCAATCAGTGGCTGCATCGGCCTTACTTAAGCTTCCCTGAACCATGGGTGCAGTGTCCGGTTGGCGAGGCGCATCGAAAGATCGATCAGGAACAGCAGCAAAGCAACCCAAAGGACATAAGGGATGATGATGTTCATCCCCATATGGCGGCGCAGCAGCGCGATGCGGAAGGCGAGCCCATCCTGCGAGGCAATCATCTCGCCCGCAAACAGAAACAACATGATCGCTTTCAAATTCAGACGGATGCTGTTCAGAATGCGCGGCAGAATCTGCCGCAGGACCACCCGGTAAGTCACGCCGAAATCATGAGCACCCAGCGTAAAGCCTTTTACGATCTGCTCCTTCGGAACACTCTTCGTCAGATTGACGGTATCCAGGATGATCGTCGGCGTCACGCCTATAACTATCAGCATGATCTTGGATAGCTCGTCGATACCGAAAGCTATAAAAAGAATAGGCAGCACCGAAAGCGCGATGATCTTGTCGAAGAACAGAATGAAGCGAAGGAACAGCTCGCCGAAAACCGGGAACATTCCCATATGCAGACCCAACACCACTGCCGGAATCAGGAGCAACATACTCCAGCCAAAGCGTTTGGCGCTGGCGACGGTGTCCGTCCAGAGCATCCCGGCGAAGAATCGCTTCACCACTGAAGCGCCTTCAAGTTCCGGCGGCAGTTCCTGCTCGGCATCGGGCTTCAGAAACGCGTCACTCATCCCCGCCGTAAGTTGCCTCAGGCCCGGGACCACTCTGTCGTCTGGATTCTCGATATGCCGCACATGGGCCGTATAGAAATACAGTGAGATCCCCGCCGCAAACAGAAACCAGGAAAGCGTCCAGGCGGTCACGCGGCCCGGATTGGCGTCGATCCGGAGCAGCATCAGAGCTTGCCTTCCTGGGCAAGATGCATATAGTTCGTCTCGAAACGGAGACGTACCCGATCCTTGTTGCCCTGCACGCTCCCGTCCGGGTACCGTATGCCCACAATGTCTGCCGATTTTGCATTTGCTCCCAGCAGCCCATGCGCAAAGCAGAACTGCCGCACCAGATTCATCTTCTGTTTGAAGTCGGCGGCGGTGGTGAACGACGCAGCCGATTCGGGTGTATGAAACAGATTGGTGGTTTTGAGCTGCTCTTTATAAGATGCGAGCGAGTCTTCCGAGCCGGCGGCGATGTCCCGCAGAACCTTATCTGTTTCCGGGCCATTGCCCGACATAAGCTTTGTCGTCTCATACCACGCACCCGCCAGCGCCTTCGCGAAACGTTCGCCCGAGCCATCGGGACGATTGAGAATGTCGGTGCGCACCACCATGAGGTCCACGATTTCGCCGGGAATCTGCGAGGAGTTGAAAAGCATCTTTACTCCTTTTGTCTTCCCGATCTGCGAAACCATCGGCTTCCAGGTAACTACCGCATCCTGCGACGTGTCGGCGATAAAGGCAGTGGCGATGTCTGAATCGGATGTATTCACCAGCTTGACTTTGCGGGTCTGACTTTCGAGCCCGTTCAGCGTCATGGCTCGCTCAAACAGATACTCCGACACTGTCTTCTCGACCAGCAGGACTTTCTTTCCGGCTAATTGCTGCAGCGTGAGGTCATGGCGGGCCAGCAGCGCATCGTTGCCGTTAGAGTAGTCTCCTGTGATGATCGCGGTTGTGTCGATACCGGCCGCCGCCGGCATGTCGAGCGCCTCCATATTCGTCATCGCACAGGCGTCGACATTCTTCGCGACAAACGCATCGAGCGAAGGCGCGTAATCGAAGCGCTGCACCCGAATGCTGACGTTGTATTTATCGGCCCATTTGCGCAAAATGCCCGATCGGGCCATGTAGCCCCAGGGATTCCAGCCGACGTAAACAGACCACCCGACGACAAATGACGGTTTTTCCGCTGCCGGAGAAATAGCTGAGGTTATGAGTGAAATGAGGAGAAGAGAAAGTGAGCGCATGATCAAGGCCCGAAATCGGTCTCTCACTGCGCTGTGATGGAGGGCTGACTGGGCCTTTGATCTCCAAGACCGGACAGCACAAGTATAACGCGCCAACACCGGATTTCACCATCAATTGAAGCGATAGATTTTTTCGATTGCGCCGGCGCGGGAACCTTGGCACTATACATTTATGCAGGCTTGTTCAGCCGGAAGCACGGGTCGTAAAATCGCCATTCACGTGCTGCTGCGCCTGAACGCAACTGACGTCTGCTGCGGCCCTCCCCAGCGGTAACTCCGGCGGTATCACCGGTCTTCCGGTGCGCAGATTCTTTTTCCCAATTAACTTTCTGGAAATGTTTTTCTTCGTATGGAGAGCTGAACTATGCCGCAATCGGCCACGTCTGCCACCGTCCTCTGGGAGGATACAATCGCCCCCGGCGCCAGTTGGTCGCTGATCCTTCGCCGCGGCCGTTCGATCCGACTGGAGGATCCACAGGGAGGCGTCAATGCCGCGGGCCTCTTCTACAACTTCACTTGCCCCGTCGAGCGTTACAACATGCCCGACACGCTCAAGGCGCAGCATACGGCGCATCTTACGAAGGATTTCGTCCTCTACTCCGATATGGGCCGCGTGCTCTGCTCTATCACGGATGACACGTGCGGATGGCATGATCCGGTGGGCGGTCATAATGACTCTGCAACCGTCGCGGCGCGCTATGGTCCGCACCGTTATCAGGAACATCGAAACGGATGGCACCGCAATACGCGGGACAATTTTCTGGGGGAGCTTATGAAGTACGGTCTGGGACTTCGCGATCTGGGCTCCTGCGTGAATTTCTTCAGCAAGGTGAAAGTGCAATCCGACGGCTCAATGGAATTCGTGCCGGGGAATTCGAAGGCGGGCGATTTCGTCGAGTTGCGAGCCGAGATGGATCTGCTCGTGATCCTGGATACAGGCCAGCACCTGCTGGACCCGAATCCGGCGTACTCCCCCGGACCACTCCGGTTTTCGATTCGCACAGCGGCTCCGCCCCCACCCGACGACCCATGCCGGCTGGCCTGTCCGGAAAACAGCCGTGGATTCATCAATACGGAAAGGTATTTCCTCTAGGTCCTCATGCCGCTGCTTGAAAGCTCGCTCGATACTGCCGCGGCCTCCTGCCGGCAAACCGTGCCGGCCGGGGATTACTGGATTCACGAGATCAAAACCGGGCAGGTATTCCGCATCGTCGATCTCGAAGGGAATCAGGCTGTCGACACGATCTTCTATTCCGCCCTGGATACGTCGGAGCGATATAGCGCGGAAGCCACCATCGCCGCTCAGCGGAATATCTACCTTACGGCCGGAACTGACCTGCGATCGAATCTCGGCAACTCCATGCTGACCATCGTCGCCGACACATGCGGCCGCCATGACACGCTCGGCGGCGCCTGTGCACCCGAAAGCAATCAGGTGCGCTACGCCATCGAAAAGCGCCATATGCACGCCTGCCGCAGCAGTTTCCTGCTGGCGATTGCGGACCCGAAATGGCAACTCACAAAGCGTGATCTTGCGCCCAACATCAACTTCTTCATGAATG
>DASZLO010000088.1:0-33780 GCA_035552315.1 Bryobacteraceae bacterium | reverse complement strand
CCGAGCGGCAACTGCATCATGTACCAGGCCAGCGGCGTCGGGAGCGGCTGCGTCTGATAGTGCACGGCCAGCGCCGTCAGATTGCGCCACGACGGATCGTGACTCAGAAGCTTCACCGCGCCCGATTCGAAGACCAGCCGGAACAGCAGCCACTGAAACAGCCAGATACGGGTCCGTACCGGCTTGAGAAAAATCGCCAGGAAGCCGGCTTCCAGCAGCAGGTAATCCCACTGATACCCCATGAAAATCTGGCCGCCATTGACCACCGACAGATAGTAAATGAAGATCACCACAAACGCGGCGCGCTGGCCAGCTGTATGGGGCCTCCCGATTGCCGCTACAAACGCCAGCACCGCTCCGCCCCACACGATCGACAAAAGCGCGAACTCACTGTTCGCCCACCAGAAAAGCGAGGGAACAAGCCAGAACCCGGACGACCCATAGCGCTTCGAGACTTCGCCCAAAAATTCAGTGACGGGCTGAATCCCCTGTTCTCCGATCAGGCCGCGCACCTGCCGCCCGAACGAGATGAACGCGATCATGTAGATGAACGCCAGCGCGCGCAGAAAATACCGCGAAGCGACTGTATACTGAGGCGGCGGCACGCGCTTACCCCAAAACAAGCGGGTGATCCGGAAACCCGCATTGCGGTGGGCCGCGACGAATCCATAAGCCCAACCGGCCAGCGCCGCAAAGCCCGGCACGCGATAGAAGAGCCACAGTTGCCAGGCGCGCTCCGGCAGCGTCGCCGCAAGCTGAAAAACCGCCTCTGCGCCCGTGTAAGTCTTGCCATCCTTGAAGAGATGGACGGCCTTCTTAAAATCGTTTACGGCGACGTCCGGGAAGCGGCGCGCGCCTGTTTGATACGAGACGTATTCAACCCGGTCGCCTGTCAGCGCCTGCCAGTATTCGATCCACATACGGCAAAATGCGCAATCCCCGTCGAAGACGAGAACAGGACGCGATTCGAACTGACCGGAGCCGGACACCTTTTCGATTACACTACACTGTAAACTCCAGATGAGAATTCAAACGGCATGTGCGGCATTGGTGCTCGCGTTTCCTCTGATTCAGATGCCTGCGGCCAGCGATTCCATGCGCGGCTTTGACTTCCCGCAGCAGATCGACGAGCAGAAATGGGAAGAAAAAGCACGTGCGATTCCGGACGCCGCGCGCATCGGTGAAACCATCAAGCGCCTGTCGAGCCAGCCGCATCTCGCCGGCACTCCGCAATCCAAACAAACCGCCGAAGCCATTCTGAACCGGCTCCGCGGCTATGGACTGAACGCCAACATCGAACAGTTCGAAGCCATGCTGCCCGTGCCGGTGACGCGTGAACTGGAAATGATCGCGCCTTCCGCCCAGCGATTTAAGCTCGAAGAAGGACCGGTCTCCGGCGATCCCGGCGCCAGCGATGCGGGCATGGTGCCGCCCTACAACGCCTACTCGGGCAGCGGGGACGTGACTGCGCAGGTGGTCTACGTGAACTACGGTCTGCCCTCCGATTACCTCGCGCTGCGCGATCGCGGCATCGACGTGAAGGGCAAGATTGTGCTGGCACGCTACGGCCGCAGCTTTCGCGGCACCAAGCCCAAAGTCGCTGCCGAACATGGCGCGGTCGGATGCCTGATCTACTCCGATCCCCGCGACGACGGCTACTACCAGGGCGATGTTTACCCGAAAGGCCCATGGCGTCCGTCCGACGGCGTGCAGCGCGGCAGCGTTCTCGATCTCACGCTGTATTCCGGAGATCCTTTGTCGCCGGGCTGGGCCTCCGAACCGGGCAGCAAGCGCCTGCCGCTGAGCCAGGCCGCGACGGTGATGACGATTCCCGTCCTTCCCATCTCCTACGGCGATGCGATGCCGCTTCTTAGCCATCTCGGCGGGCCGGTCGTTCCCGAGTCATGGCGCGGCGCGCTTCCGATCACCTATCACATGGGCCCCGGCGGCACCACGGTTCACCTGAAGGTCGCGATGGATAACTCCACCCGGCCTCTTTACGACGTGGTGGCGACCATTCCCGGCAGCGAGTTTCCCGACGAGTGGGTAGTGGAGGGCAACCATCATGACGCGTGGGTGCATGGCGCCAGCGATCCGCTCTCCGGCGCGGCGCCGCTGCTGGAAACCGCCCGCACTCTGGCCGAGATGGGCCGCGCGGGATGGAAGCCGAGGCGCACCATCCGGCTGGCCTTCTGGGATGGCGAAGAATTCGGCCTGATCGGCTCCACTGAATGGATGGAGAAGCACGCTGACGAGCTGAATGAGAAGCTGGTCGCCTACATCAACGGGGATTCCAGCGGCAAAGGACGGCTGAATATCGGCGGGTCCCACTCGCTCGAATCGTTCATGCAGGAGGTGACGCGCGACGTCAACGATCCGGTGAGCGGACGGCCGCTGATCAATTCCATGCTGACGAACGGCAATGAATTCCGTCTCGACCCGCTGGGCTCGGGTTCCGACTATACCCCTTTCCTGCAGCATCTGGGAATCGCCACGCTCGACATCCGCTTCGGGGGCAACGACGCCGGCGTTTATCATTCCGACTACGACGATTTCAACTGGTACAGCCATTTTTCCGATACCAATTTTGCTTATGGACGCGCTCTTTCCCAGGTGCAGACCACTACTCTGATGCGCATGGCCGACGCCTCGGTGCTGCCCTTTGAGTTTGGCCGCCTGGCGTGGACGGTGAGCCGCTACGTGGACGAAATCGAGGCTCTGCCCAATCAGCCGGACTGGATCCGCCCCCGCCAGACCTACCTCTCCACCGTGAAAAACGAAATTACCCGGATGCACCAGGAGGCCGCGGAATTGAATCAGGCCTACCTGCGCGCGCTGCCGGAGTTGAGTTCGACGCCACCCGCGAAGCTGGCTGCCCTCAACAAAATTCTGTTCCACACCGAGCGGCAACTGACCATCGATCCGGGCCTGCCTGGCCGTCCCTGGTTCACGCACCGCCTCTATGCGCCCGGCAAATATACCGGCTATGAAGCCAAGACGATGCCTGGCGTTCGAGAGGCCGTGGAGGCCGGAAACACCCGGGAAGCCATCGAGCAGGCCGATCAGGTTTCGCGGGTCTTGCGCGAGCTCAATGATCATCTCGAACAGGCGCAGAAGCTCTTGGAGGGAATGTGATCGCCACCCCCTGGGGAGAACTGGACGTTGCCGACGCGCATGTCCACTTCTTTTCGCCCGCGTTTTACGCCTCGCTGGCGGAGCAGAAGAAGACGGACGAAGTGGGCTCGTTGCTCGGCTGGGAAATCCCCGAATCGACTGAATATCTGGCGGATCGCTGGGTTGTAGAGCTGAATCACAACGGGGTGGACGGCGCCGTGGTCATCGGAAGCATCCCCGGCGATATCGAGTCGGTGGGGCTGGCGGCGAACCGGCATCCCGCGCGATTCCGTTCCATCGTGATGGTGAACCCGATGCTTCCCGGCGTGGACATGCGCTGCCAGTCCGCTCTTGCCGACGGCAGCATTCACGGCATCTTTCTTTTCCCGGCCATGCATCGCTATTCACTCAAGAGCGAGCAGGTGCGTTCGCTGCTGGCGATTGTCGACGGTCACCCAGGGTGCGTTGTTTACGTGCATTGCGGCATGCTGAGCGTTGGTTTCCGCAAGAAGCTGGAGCTGCCTTGCCCGTTCGATATGCGGTATTCGAATCCGGTCGACCTGCACTCGATGGCGCTGGAATTTCCCCGCCTTCCGCTGGTAATTCCGCATTTCGGCGCCGGTTATTTCCGCGAGGCGCTGATGCTGGCCGATCTTTGTCCGAACGTTTACTTCGATACCTCCAGTTCCAACAGCTGGATGCGGACGGACCCCTCCTGTACCGGACTGGAACAGGTGTTCCGCAAATCTCTGGAGGTTCTCGGTCCGGAGAGGCTTCTGTTTGGCAGCGATTCGTCGTGGTTCCCGCGCGGCTGGGTCGGCAGCGTGTTTGAAACTCAGTCGCAGGCGTTGCTCAAAGCCGGCCTTGACGAGAAGGCCGCCCGTGCCATTTTCGGCGGCAATCTGCGCCGGCTTTTCGCCTGGCCGAAATAACTGAGAAAACCCCATCCGCCCGGCACTATCGCGATAGGAATAGAACCTGTCATGACACTGCCCTTCAGAATTCCGTGGCATCATGCCGCCGAGGATCGGGTTGGCCGGTTGTGCCGACTGCTCGACCGGGCGCACGTGGCGCACTCGCGTGACATCCCGGAAGCCGCGCTCGAAAGCCTGCCACTTAGTGATGCGCCCGGGCGTTCGGCGCGCCGCCAGTTGCAGAGGTTTCAGTTTCCGCTGGCGATGCCTGCGCGCGTTGCCTTGTTTGAAAACGGATTTTCGCCCGACGGCGCGATCCGGCAGTTCTCTCCTCGCGATGCGGCGGAGTTAAAGGAATACGTGCCGGAGGCTTTGGTTTCGCCGCTTCCCTTGGTGCTGCTGCTGGCCGATCAGAAAATGCGAAGGCTGGTGGAATTTCCCACCCTGACGCGCGCCATCGTCGTGCTTACGTCAATTGCCGGGATGCCGATCACAGAACAACAGCGGACCCTGCTTTGGCGCGCTTTCGGGGTGCCTCAGTTCGAACAGCTTCGCGGCTATGACGGGACCGTGCTGGCCCGCGAATGCGAGGTTCACGACGGCCTGCACATCGACGAGAATGCGGTCGTTTTTCAAAAATCGGGCGAGGAACTGATAGCCACACAGCTTACCGGCGAAAGCGTGATTCTGCGCGTCCGGACTGGTTTGACGGCTTCGATAGTCACCGAGCACTGCGAGTGCGGAGCGGAGACGCCCCGGCTACGGGGTTTAGCTTCGCTCCACGCGCAGGCACACCTGGCCGTAGCTTAATTTGTGGGCTTTGCGGAGCCGTAATACACCGCGTTAAACAGGAACTTGAAGGTTCCGGCCGGCTGCGCGCGGAAGACAACTTCGGGTCCGAAGAGAACCACTTTGCCTTCGCCCAGAGGCGCGTCCGCGACGGCGACTCCGCCGTCCAAATACTGCTGTCCCCAAGCCCATCCGCTGTCCAGCACTTCCTTGCCTTCGAACTTCGCAACGGGCGTCACCGCGCCCGGGCCCAGTTTGAAAGCCGGACTGTTATCGAAGAACACATCCAGCTGATCGGGCATCCCGTACGCCAGCGGATTCGTGTTGTCCACCTTCGCCTTCAAGAGCGAGCCGGGAATATAGAATTTCTCCGGACCCAGTCCCGCCAGGCTGTTCTGCACGGGCAGACCCATCAGGGCAGCCATCGAAGTCGAGCTTCCGATGGTGATGGCTTCGCCGCCCGCTTCCACAAATCGTTTGATCTCGGGAATGGTCTTCTCGCGCGTGATGCGCCCGATGCGCTCGCGATACTCGGCGGGAACATCGGCCGGATCCACTTCCGCGGCCGCGCCGCCCCTGCCGCGGCTCGCCGTTGAAAACGCGCCGTCGGTAAACAGAAGCACGTCGAAACGGCTGCGCAGATTGCCCGCATCGAGAGTTGCCGGATACACCACCTCGAACGGAAACTCATACTGCTCGAGCAGCCAGCGCGTCCAGCCGGAAGGCGCGATTCCACCGTATTGATCGTAGAGCCCGATGCGCACCGGACTCAGCTTCATAGCTTTCCCGGCGGGCATTTTCGAGGCTGCCTGCACCGCGACGCCCAGTTGTTTGGCGCCGGCTTCCAGGATGGTGCGCGCTGCCGGCGAGGCATTCACCCAGATCTCATTGCTGCCCGACCAGTACACATCGCACCGCGCTTTCAGCAGCCGGTTGACAAGGATGAACGAATCGTTCTCGCGATGACTGATCAGATACCCGGCGGGATTCGGGGTGTCCTCGAACGCGCCTGCTGGCGGATTCAGCACGCCCGGGATTTTCGCGAACGGCCCGTCGAATCCATCCAGCACGCGATCGAACTGCACGCCCATCTGCATCGCCAGAGTCCAGCCCGCGATGTCGTACGGAGGGGTGGGGGGTCCTCCGGGAACTTTGAAATCGTTGGGATGGTCCTGCGGCTCGAACATGTCCATCACATGCGGACGGAATGCCTGCGCCGTCTTGACGACATACGAACCGGCTGGATAGTTCTTGCCCGCCACCGTGAATGCCGCATTGGCCTTCAGAACCGTGACGCCGTTCTTCAGCAGGGCGTTGACGAACTTCGTCGCCGTCGGGAAATCCGCCTGATCGGCCGGGATAACGTAGCCGCGCGGATCGCGATGCGCGCGATCGTGCAGCAGGGTTTCGTAGAGCGCCGCCGGCACCGTCCCGCCGCGGCCCGAGCCCGCTTTCCCCGCAGCTTCGAGGGCTTCGATGCGCTTGGGCGTGACGGTCCACGAATCGCGGCTGCCCTTCTCGATGGAGTTCATGCCCATGCGCCAGGAATTAAACAGGAAAGCTTCGCGATAGCGCGAGGCGACGTCGAGCACGGCGCGATTATTCGTCACATCGTAATCGATCGATTGCCGGTAATGCCATTTGCCCGGCGCGATCGGCAGCGGCCAGTCGCCCGAAGGCAACTGCTTGCCCGGCACCAGCGCGATATCGATCGGGGTGGGATTGCCGATGATTTCGGTCAGGAGTCCGATGGAATTGTGAAAGTAAGCGATGGTGCGGAGGCCGCCGTTCCACCACGTGGAATAATTCGAACCGCTGCGCATGGCCGAGCCGCCCTTGCCTTCTTCAACCAGACGGCTGTGCATGGCGCTGCCCACCAGCTCGATGCCGAGGGGAATCAGCGGATCGAGATTGAAGTTGAAAGGATCGCGAAACGGCGGCATGAAAATGACCGCGCCCGCCGGACCGGTTTGATGATGGTCGTAAACGATCTGCGGAAACCATTCGATGAACATCTGTTTGTTCATGTTGGTGGTCTCGGGCATATTCGACATGTAGAAGTCGCGGTTATCGTCATGCCCGATGTACTTGTTGTAGAGCTTCGGCAGCCGGTCCAGCGAACGCTTCAGCGGATCGGATTCGCGCAGATACCAGTTGGCGACCAGTTCCTGTCCGTCGGGATTGGCCTGCACGCAGAGAATGATGGCGTCATTCAGAAAACGCAGCGTCTCCGGATCGGTGCGGCTAACGAACTGATAGACGGTTTCCATGAGCTGCTGGGCGCCCACGCTTTCGCTGGCATGCAGGCCGCCGTCGATCCAGACGATGGCTTTGCCTTCGCGGGCCAACGCGTGGGCCTCGGCTTCCGTCACGCCTTCGGCGTGCGCGAGCTTCTGTGAAATTTCCTTATAGTGCGCCAGGTTCTTCAGGTTCGCGGGCGAACTGATGATCGCCATGTACTGCGTGCGGCCCTCGGCGGTCTTACCGATGTCAACGAGGCGCATGCGGTCCGACTGGGAGGCTAGCTTCTTCCAGTAAGCTTCGAGCTGCGTGTAGCTGGCTATCTGATAGTCATCGCCGATATTGAAGCCGAGAAATTCCTTCGGCGTCGAAGGGGCTCCGCGCTGCGCGAGCAGAGCCAGAGGGAAGAGAACTGCCGCCAGGAACAGCCTTCTTGAAGTCATGCCTTGTCACCCTTTGTCGAGCGTTTCGTTGAGCAATTCACTCATTCGGGCGGACTCGGCCTCGTATGATTTTAGACGTTTTTCAGCGGCTTTGAGTTTGTCGGCGAGATGAAAACAGGCGAGAACGGCGACGCGCGTGGAATCGGAAGAAGCAGCGCGTTCGGCGATGGACACCATCAGCTCGTCAACCTGCTGGGCGAGCGCCTGCACTTCGCGCGGATCGTCGTCCGCCAGCAGCGAATAGTTTTGATGGAATATCTGGACTCGAACGGGCTGCTTTGGCATCGCCGCCTTCTCCAGAGCGGCGCTTAGGCAGCGCCGAGTTGATCGATGTGGCCGAGGAGTTTCTCCAGCCGTCCGCGCACCTGCTTGCGTTCGGTCTGCATTGTTTCCAACTCCTCCCGAAGGGCGAGGTTGGCGAGCTGTGAATCTTCGAGCGCAGACTGCGACGCCGCGAGATCTTTCTGCACAGCTTCTTTCTCCTGCCGCAGCCGCTGCACGAGCGCAACGGCTTTCTGGACGCGCTCTTCCAGATGAGTAAGAGTATCGACTTCGATTTCCGGCCCGGTGGTTGCCATATTGAAAAAACCTGTTGAAAACCCCTGTTTAAAAATTAAGCTGTCTTCGGCGTTTTCGGCTGGGCGGCGATGGCCGCCTTTACCTGATCGATGATCTGCGTGAACTGCGCTTCGTCCTCCGCGGCGGTGGCGGCAAGAACCTTGCGGTCCAGATCGATGTTCGCCAGTTTCAACCCATGCATGAATTTGCTGTAGGTGAGACCGGCAGCGCGCGCGGCGGCGTTGATGCGGACGATCCAAAGCGAACGGAAATCGCGCTTCTTGCGCTTGCGGCCCGTATAGGCGAACTTCAGCGCGCGCTCAACCGCTTCCTGCGCGGAGCGATGCAGTTTACTTTTAGTTAGAAAATATCCGGAGGCGAGATCGAGTGTTTTGGCTCGATTCGCGCGGCGTTTGGGACCACGTTTTACTCTGGGCACGTTTCTTCTCCTGAATGGTTTCCGGAAAATCCGGATTTGTTATTGCGGCGAAACGGGCACGTGCGGTGGCACCGGTCACTCGCGGGATTTAAATTTCGATCCTTCGAAAAATCTAGTAAGGGATCATACGCTGCAGCTTGGCCTGATCCGCCTCATCGGCGACCACGCCAGTATGCAGTTTGTTCTTGCGTTTGCGCGACTTGGACGTCAGAATGTGCCGGGCGAATGCATGTTGCCGGACAACCTTCCCCGTCCCGGTTTTCTTGAACCGTTTGGCCGCACCTTTATGGGTCTTAAGTTTAGGCATGACAATATTTCCGGGAAACTAGAAGTTTAGCACAGGAGTGGTGAAGACACCCGTGCCCCCGCCATCGAAACCTGTGCTGTATTCGGCGAATTGGTCTTTGCTGTGCTCGGCTTACAGCCGTGGATCTCCTGATCCGATTTCTGGTCGGGGGCGCGGTGGTTTCGGCGTTCGCGATAGTGGGCGGCTTGTTCAAACCCCCGAGCTTCGCCGGAATCTTCGGGGCGGCGCCATCGGTGGCATTGGCGACGATTGCTCTGACCGTCAGCAAAGAAGGCGGAACTTATGCCGCCGCCGAGTGCCATTCCATGATCGCCGGCGCGGCGGCACTTTTCTTGTACAGCTTTGTGGTGAGGGCGCTCTTGAAGCGATTCCGGTTTCATGCGCTCAAAGCGACCCTTTCCTCCATGCCTGTCTGGTTTTTGGCGGCTTTCGTTCTGTGGCAGGTGTTCCTCCAATGACAATCGCCGTCGAGCCCGGGAAATTCAAAGAAACAACACCCGGGGAGTACGCCTGGCGATTTGTCTTTGGCGGTCTCGTCACCGTAGGGGCGGCCTTGGTTGCGAGGCTGTGGGGACCCGCGGCGGGTGGACTGTTCCTCGCATTCCCGGCGATCTTTTCCGCCAGCGCAACCCTGACGGAAAAGCACGTGAGGGAGCGACGCGAGGCGAAAGGTAAACCGGGAGAAGAATGCGGAATCGCTACCACCGGCGCCGAGGCGGCAGGCACGGCTGCGGGAAGCATCGGACTGCTGATTTTTGCTTTGACCTGCTGGCAACTGATGCCGCGTTATTCGTCGGCTCTTGTACTGCCGATTGCCGGGTTCGCGTGGCTTCTGACAGCGGCCGGAACATGGTTTCTATTTTCTTTCCTCCAGTCTTTCCTGCAGCGGTTTTTCCATCGGCGTCGTCACCGGCGGGGGCGGGCTGCCCGGAAGTGTTCGTAAGCACACGCAAGCGCGCAATGCACCGCTGGTCCAGTACCGCCGTTATTACGCGCCGGCCCCGCCGGACGATACAATTGAACCAGTAATGCAATGCCCCAACGGGGAGCAGCAAACGCTTGGGTGGTTTGCTCTCGTCAGTTACATCCCTGATCCACTGGCCCGGTTCCTCGATGACCTTCGGATCGAACTGGTTCCCGGTTGCCGGCCTAAAGCTCATGTCACGGCGCTGCCGCCGCGTCCGCACAATCATGAACTGAAAGAAACGATCCGGCAGATCGAGCAGATCATTCGGACGTTTCCTCCGTTTCGAATTGAAACCGGCGACATGGAAGTTTTCGAAGTTTCCAACGTCGTCTATCTGGGGATACGCCAGGGCGCGGAAAGACTGCACGAGATTTACGAATCGCTGAACTGCGGCGAGCTGGCGTTCAAGGAATGTTTCGAATACCATCCCCACATCACGATCGCGCAGGACTTACCGGCCGGCGCGGCGCGCCGCATCGCTTCCATGGCTAAAGACAAGTGGGCGAGCTATCTGGGGCCACGAGGCTTCGATGTATCGTCACTGTCGTTCGTGCAGCATGTCGCGCCGTATATCTGGATGGATGTGGCGATGGTACCGCTCGGCCAGTTGACGCTGCCTCTGCGATAGTCCCGCTTTTTGTTTACGTCTTCGGCAGCAGATGCTTCTGGATTTTTCCCATGGCATTGCGTGGCAGCTTTTCGACGGCAATGAAGGCGCGCGGAATCTTGAATGACGCCAGTTTCTCGCGGCAGCGTGATTCGATGACTGCGGCGTCGAACGCGCCGAGCGTCACCAGATAAGCCACGGGCACCTCGCCGCGCACGCGGTCCGCCACGGCCACTACAGCGGCTTCGGTAATCTCGGGCTGCTCTTCCAGGAATTCTTCGATCTCGCGCGGATAAATGTTGAAGCCGCCGGAAATGATGAGATCGCTCTTGCGGCCGGTGAGCGTGTAATAGCCGTCCGGTGAGCGTGTCGCGAGGTCTCCGGTTTTGAAATATCCGTTGACGAAGGCTTGGGCGGTGGCTTCTTCGCGTCTCCAGTAGCCGGCGAAAACATTGGGTCCGCGCATGTACAGCTCGCCGGTTTCGCCGTCGGGGACCGGTTCCAGATTGTGGTTGAGCAGGCGCAGCGAGATGCCTGGCAGAGGGAAGCCGACCGTGCCGGCGCGGCGCTCTCCCGCATACGGGTTGCTGAGGTTCATGATGGTTTCACTCATGCCGTAGCGTTCGAGGATGGTGTGCCCGTAAAGATCGCGGAAGTCTTCGAGCACCTGCGCGGGCAAAGGCGCGGAGCCGCAGACGAAGAGGCGCATGAACGCGCCGATCTCGCGGGCGGTTTCCGCCGGCAATGCCAGCAGCCGGACGTACATGGTGGGGACGCCGAAGAACAGGGTGGGGCGGAAGCTCAGAAATTCAGCCGCGGCCGTCTGGTGTTCGAAGCGTTCCAGCAGGCGCATGCGGCATCCGCTCATCAGCCAGCAGTGGAGTCCGTTGCCGAGCGCATGGACATGGAAAAGAGGGAGCGCGAGAAGCAGGCGATCGTTCGACGTGATCTGCCAGCAGGTGAGAAGATTGACGCCGTTGACCGCGAAGTTGTTGTGGGTGAGGACCGCGCCCTTGGAGGTGCCCGTGGTTCCGGAGGTATAGATAATGCCTGCGGGCGTATCGCCGTCGAGATCCGCCAGGGGCCGTGAATCGGGCATCTCGGCGACGCCGGCAGCCAGATCCGCCAGTTTCCAGCGGGGAAGGCTGGTGGCGATATCGGCGTCGGTGATGAGGGCGAGCGGGTCCGCGTCGGAAAGGATGTGGGTGATTTCGCGGTCGCGGTAAAGGATATTGATCGGCACGAAAATCACGCCCAGCTTGACGCAGGCGAGATAGATATCGAGCATCTCGATTGAGTTGACCAGGTAAACGCAGAGGCGGTCGCCTTTAGCGAATCCCCTGGCGGCAAGGAAGTGCGCGAGGCGGTTGCTGCGGGAATCCATTTCCCCGAAGGTATATTCATGGCCGCGGAATTCGAGCGCCACCGCATCGCGGCGCAGCTTCAGCGAGAGATCGAAAAGGTCACAAAGGTTCACTTCAGGCAACTTATCACATACGTGCGATACTGCTGTTTCAATCATGCGCAAGACACTGCTGTTGAGCCTCGGATTTTTTCTGTTGAGCGCCTGCGGGAACACCGACGTCAAATACAAGGTGCTGATCGGGGCGACTACGGTCACGGCGCTCGGCGCGAAGCCGATTGAGGACTCGGTGGTGCTGATCGGCGGAAGTAAGATCCGGGCTGTCGGGGAGAGGAAAGATGTACCGATTCCGCAGAATTCGGATCGCACGGATTTAACGGGCAAGTGGATTGTGCCCGCGGCGGGCTCGACGATCGAGAGCGGCGGGATTGCGAATTTGCTGGTGCTGGATCATCCGCCCGCCGGAGTTGTGCCGACCAATCCCGGGGATGTGGGAGCGAGTCTGGTGGCGGGGGAATGGAAGGCCTCAAAGTAGCCATAATGGTGTCTGCCTGGCGCAGTGTTCGGCAAGGAGGTGAAAGTGAAGTTCGTTCGGTTGGGAGCCTTCCTCTTCGCGCTGACCGGCTTCGCAGCAAACCAGCCGGCGCGCGAGATGCTTTCTCCGGCGATAATCGCCGGGGGCCTGCGGGTGCCTGAATTCAGCCATGGTTACGTGATTGTTTATCAGCCGGAAAGCGGACCGGCGAACAGCTTCACCGCATTCGCTCCCGATGGAAGGCTCGCCTTTAGTAAAACGATAGAGGTCCCAGGCGGGACGCATGTCAGTCTGAGCACCGTCGATTTCGACGCGGAGGGAAACTCCGCCGTGGCGGCAAACGCGCTGGGCGCTGCGGGCTATCTGCATTCGCTGCTGCTCTTCGATGCTGCCGGGCGGCAAACCGGATTTGTGGATACAGGGCGTTACGTTCCGCTCGATGTTGCAATCGCGCCTGACCATTCGATCTGGACCATGGGCTGGATGCGGGGTACAGGCAACCCGGTGATGGAGGACGGGCAGGAATATATGGTCGTTCGGCAATTCGCTCCAGACGGGAGACAAATGGGCGGCTTTCTTCCGCGCTACGCTTTTCCCGCCCGCGCTGAGCCAGCGGCGAGTCCGCGAATCCAGGTCACGAAGGATCGCGTGGGCGTTCTGATCGGATCGGGCAAATCAGGCAACGATAAGGAGTGGGTCGAGCTGGATCTTCGCGGAAATGCGATCGACCGCGTGCGGTTTGAGAATGACAGCGGCATTATCCGGATTGCGTTGACGGAGGACGATCACGTATATCTGCAGGCGCACGGCTATGGCGATCTGTTTATGCTCGATCGCGCCGCGCATGCGTGGAAGCCGGTTCCGAATCAGGCTTCAGCCCTGGTGGGGGCTGACGGAAACCGTCTGGTTTACCGGAAATCCGGTAGCGGACCGATGCTGCTGCAGTGGTTCGATCAGCCTTAAGCAGACCCCAAACGGTGGACTTCGGAAATCATCAGCCCGGCGCGCGATTGCTGGTGCTCTACGGCTCGCATGCCCGATTCGGCAAGTAGTTTCGCGATCGGGGGCAATTTTCTGGCCTGGAGTCCGGTCGCCACGCGGAAGAAGAAGTACATGGTTCCGATCCATGCCTGCGCGTGCCATCTTCTCCACCCGGCGTGTGGCAGCGAGAACTCACTGAGCAGCCAGAGGGCTTCCGGTTTCATGGCGACGGCAATGCGGCGGATCAACAGCGCGGCATCTTCCGCGCTGAAGCAGTCGAGAAAGAACATCGTCAGAACGGCGTCGTAGGTGTGGGCGGGTAATTCGAGGGTTCGGGCGTCCTGGCAGAGGAAGCGAACCTGTTGCGAATGGCCGGTGCGTCCGTGCGCCAGTTCAATCATTTCCGGACTGACTTCCACAACATCGATTTGGGCCTGCGGCGCGGCGGCGAGCAGGCGCGACAGGACTCTGCCATCGCCTTCGCCGAGAATCAGGATTCGTTTCGCGCCGGCCACGCGATCGAGGAAAGAAAACCGCCGCCGTTCCAGGGCGCGGCCGAATGCGGCGTATTCGATCCAGCGGTACCAGGGGGCGAGACGTCCTATTTTCATCGGAACAGGAGCGGGCTGAGCAGCACGAGATCGGCGAGCATGCAGCGGCTCTGCGTGGAGAGTTTAGTTCCGCCGAGCGATAAAGCAGCCAGAGCGGCGGCGCTCACGCAGGCCGGCCAGAACCACCACAGCGAGCAGATGGCCAGCATCGACATGGCGAGCCATGCGGAGTTGAGTTCGCGCGACTGCTCCCAGCTTTCCACCATGAGCAGATTGGCCAGGCACAGCGCGAAAAACGCGGCGGCTGAAGCGGCCAGCGTAGCGGCGGGGTGCGACGTTCCGACCCACGGAACAAGGAAGATGCCCGCTGTAAACAGAACTGCCGCCACGGGTTTTTTGCGCGCCGCGCTGCCGGATCCCCGCAGCGGGAAGGCGGCGAAATAAAGCACCACGCCGGCGGAAACCAGGATGCCGTATTCAAAGACCAGAGGCTTCACCCAGGAACAGGCGACGAGAAAATCCACGCCCAGGATCAGCGCCAGCGCGGCACGCATTTCACGGATGTGACGGCGGCAGAAAGCATGGCGCTCTCTTTCGGCTTGGGCGGGCGCTTGCTGGACGTCGATCAGATGGTCGGCCAGATAGATGGCCCATACGGTCAGCGCCAGCACGGCCCGGCCCGCAGGATGGAGGGAGAGCGCAAAATGCCGGGCCAGATAATCCTGCCAGACCAGAGCCACAAGCGGGGCGTCCAGCGCAAGAAGGTTCGGCCACAGCCAAACGGGAATGTCTTTCCGTGTCCCTTCGCGCGCGAATTGCCGCGGATGGCTCAGCGCCAGTATTTCGGCCATAAGGACCAGTCTATCGATGTACTTCCGGAAACCCGGTTAGGATGAGTAAAGCGCATGAGACTTCGACTGACTCTTCCACTTTTTCTCGCGGTGCTGGTCACCGCACAAAGTCCGCAAGTGCAGTTAAACGTGGATGCCACGGACGCCCCGCGGCGTTTGATCCACGCCACGATGGATTTTCCGGTGAAGGCAGGGCCGATGTCGCTTCTCTATCCGAAGTGGATTCCGGGCGAGCACGGGCCGACCGGTCCGATTGAGGATTTGACCGGAATCAAGATCACCGGAAACGGCCAGACCATCGCGTGGCGCCGGGATGACGTGAACATGTACGAATTCCATCTCACGGTGCCAGCCGGCGTTTCGATGCTGAACGTTTCGATCGAGTACATTCTGCCTCCGGAGAGCGGCGGATTTTCGGCAGGCGGTTCCAGCACCTCGCAACTGGCGGTGTTGAGCTGGAATCAGTTTCTGGTATATCCGGCCGGGACTCCCACCGACAAGCTGAACTATCAGGCGAATCTGAAAGTGCCGCCGGGCTGGCGCTACGGAACGTCGCTTGCGATCGCCAGCGAGTCCGGCAACAGCATTGTGTTTAAGCCTTCATCGCTGACGACACTGATCGATTCGCCGGTGCAGACGGGAGTGAATTTCCGCACGGTGGATCTGAATCCCGGAGGCAAGATTCCGCACTTTCTGCATCTGGCCGCCGACAGCGAGCGAGCCACGCGCATCACCGACGAGGAAGTGAAGCATTACCGGAACCTGGTCATCGAAGCAACCTCGCTGTTCGACTCGCATCACTATCTCGACTACCACTTTTTGTATACGCTGAGCGATCACGTGGCGCACTTCGGCCTGGAGCATCACAGTTCGTCCGACGATCGGACGGACGAGAATTCGCTGATTGACGAGGACCTTCGCAAAGTCACTGCGGGCCTTTTGCCGCATGAGTTCGTGCATTCGTGGAACGGGAAATTCCGCCGTCCCGCGGGTCTTGCGACTCCAGACTACAATGCGCCGATGAAGGGTGAACTGCTTTGGGTTTACGAAGGACTGACCGAATATCTGGGCGAGATTCTCACGCCGCGCAGCGGACTTTCGACGGCGCAGGAGTTTATGGACACGCTGGCGCTCGAGGCCGCGGCGCTGGATCGCGAGGAGGGGCGAACGTGGCGGCCTCTCGAAGACACGGCGGTCGCGGCGCAGGTGCTTTACGATGCGCGTCCGGATTATCAGAACCTCCGGCGCGGTACGGATTTTTATGAAGAAGGCACGCTGATCTGGCTGGACGCTGACGTGACGATTCGCACGATGAGCAAGGGAACCAAATCGATCGACGATTTTTGCAAGGCGTGGGCGGGTCCGCCGGATACCGCGCCGGAGGTTAAGCCGTACACTTTCGAGGACGTGGTGCGGACGCTGAATTCCGTGCAGCCGAACGACTGGGCAACATTTCTGAATACGCGCCTGCATTCCACGGCGCCGCATGCGCCGCTGAACGGAATTCTGAACGGCGGCTACAAGCTGGACTATACGCCGGAGCTTTCAGAGAGCGCGAAGGCGCTGGAGTCGGCCCGAAAGTACGTCGGCCTCAGCTATTCGATCGGTCTCTCGGCGAAGGATACGGGCGAGATAATCGACGTCGGCATTGACATGCCCGCGTTCAAGGCCGGCGTGGCGCCGAATACAAAAATCGTGGCGGTCAACGGACGGGAATTCTCGATGAGTGTACTGCGGCATGCGGTGGCGGACGCGGTTAGCGATTCCAAACCGATTGCCCTGTTGATTAAAGACGGGGAGTACTACAAGACCTTCAATATCGATTATCACGGCGGCGAAAAGTACCCGCATCTGGTGCGGGACCAGGCGAAACCGGATCTGTTATCCGACATTATCCGACCGCACTTTACAAAGTAAGCCCTTTCCTGGCACTGCGCGTGCATACGTAATTGCGATATGAATTACGCATGCGCGATGGCGATTGGCGCAGTCAGCGGACTGCGCTCGATGGTCGGTCCGGCCATCATTTCCCAGGCTGCCGGCAATAAGGTCGTGGACGTCCGGCACACGCCGCTGGCGTGGATGTCGTCGAACAAGACGATCCGGACCACGGCGATTCTGGCGGCGGCGGAGATGGTCGCCGATAAGCTTCCGTTCATGCCGAGCCGCACGAAAAAGCCCGCGCTGCTGGGGCGGTTCGTGACTGGTGCATTGTGCGGGGCGGCGGTTTCGAGGACGCGCAAACATGAGGATCGGATCATTGGCGCGCTGGTGGGCGGAGGTGCGGCGGTGGTAGCAGCATACTTGGGGATGGAATACCGCAAACACACCGGACTGCCTAGGCTGGGCGCGGCCGTGGTGGAAGATGCGGTCGCCCTGACCGCGGGCTCGGCGGTGGTTTCGGCTCTGTGTGCTTAGTATGAAAACTATTGCGCTGATGTTCATAGCGGCCGGACTTTTCAGCTGTTCGCCGAGTGACCAGGAACGGGCGCGGCGGCAATCCCGCGAGGTGGAAGAGCAGGTCAGGACCGATGCCCGCAAAGCCGGCCATGAAGTCGACAAGGGTTTGAGAGAGACGCGCGACAAGGTCAACCAGGAACTCGACAAGCACAAGTAAACTTGGGTTGTGTACGATGCGCTGCTGCTTATCTCGTTCGGCGGGCCCGAGAGCCACGACGACGTAATTCCATTTCTTGAAAATGTTCTGCGGGGCCGCAACGTTCCACGGGAACGCATGCTGGCCGTGGCGGAGCATTACTACCATTTCGATGGCCGGAGCCCGATCAACCAGCAGTGCCGGGATCTAATTACAGCGCTCGCGCCGCTGGTGCCGCTGCCGGTGTATTGGGGCAATCGCAATTGGCATCCGATGCTGCCGGATACGGTACGCAGGATGAAAGAAAACGGCGTGCAGCGCGCTTTGGCGATTGCGACATCGGCGTTCGGGTCGTATTCGGGATGCCGCCAATATCGCGAAGACATCGAAAAGTCCGGAGCCGAATTTCCGATCGATAAAGTTCCGCCCTACTGGAATCATCCGGGATTCATTGAAGCCATGGCGGACAATGTGCGGGAAGCGCTGGCGAAGCTGCCGGACGCCGAAGTTGTCTATACGGCGCACAGCATCCCGGTATCGATGGCGCAGGCGAGTCCTTATGAAGAGCAACTGCGTGCAGCCGCGCAGATGGTGAACCAGCGGGTAGAGCTTGGGGAGCCGGTGTTTGCGTTTCAAAGCCGCAGCGGTCCGCCGTCGCAGCCGTGGCTTGATCCCGACATTGGCGACTACATTCGCCAGACCGAATCGAAGCGCCTGATTGTGGTGCCGATCGGATTCCTTTCCGATCACATGGAAGTGCTTTACGACCTCGATCTGGAGGCCGCCGAACTGGCGCGGGAGCGCGGGATCGACTTTGTGCGCGCCGCGACTGCGGGGACGCATCCTAAGTTCGTCGCTGGCCTGGCCGATATTGTGCAGACCGCTATGGCGAACGCGATTACTTCGTGCCGGGCGGATTGCTGTCAGCCGGCGGCGCGCCCGGCTTCTGCGGCTTCTCGACAACCCTGATATGTAAATCGCGAAGCTGCTGCGGACGTACGGTATTGGGCGCGTTCATCATCAGATCTTCCGCGTTCTGGTTCATGGGGAACATGATGATCTCGCGGATATTGGGCTCGTCGGCGAGCAGCATCACGATGCGATCGACGCCAGGCGCGATGCCTCCGTGGGGCGGCGCGCCGAACTTCAGCGCATTGATGAGCGCGCGGAAGCGACTGTCGACCTCGGACCTTTCGTAGCCGGCAATTTCGAAAGCGCGGTACATGATTTCCGGCTGGTGGTTGCGGATCGCCCCGGAAGACAGCTCGTAGCCGTTGCAGACGATGTCGTACTGGAAGGCTTTGATGGTGAGAGGGTCCTGCGAATTGAGGGCTTCGAGCCCGCCCTGCGGCATCGAAAACGGGTTGTGGCTGAATTCGATTTTGCCCGCTTCGGCGTCGAACTCATACATCGGAAAATCTACGATCCAGCAGAACTTATAGACATTCTGTTCGATCAGGCCGAGCAACTGGCCCAGATGATCGCGCAGAGAGCTCATGATCTTGCAGACCTTCGCCGTGGCGGAGTCGGCGATCAGGATGATGGCATCGCCCGGGCCGGCTTCGAGCCTGTTGCGGAGCGTGGCTTGGGTATCGGGATCGAGGAATTTTGCGATCGGGCCTTTTAGCGAACCGTCGGCCTCCACTAAGAGCCATGCCAGTCCGGCGGCGCCGTCATTCTTGGCACGCTCTTCGAGACGATCCCAGAAGGAACGGCTCTGCTGCCCGCCCTGCGGCACTTTCAGAGAGCGGACGGTCTTCCCGGCGAAGGCTTTGAATCCGGAATTGGCGAAGACGTCGGAAAGTTCTTTGATTTCGATCGGGTTGCGCAGGTCCGGCTTGTCGGTGCCGTAACGCAGCATGGCGTCTTCATAGGCGATGCGCGGGAAAGGCGCCTGGGTGATGGTGCGGGTGGGCGCAAATTCGGTGAATACGCCGACGATCAGGGCTTCGACGGCCTTGAATACATCGTCCTGCGTGACGAAGCTCATCTCCAGATCAAGCTGGTAGAACTCGCCCGGGGAGCGATCGGCGCGGGCGTCTTCATCGCGATAGCAGGGGGCGATCTGGAAGTACCGGTCGAAGCCGGACACCATGATGATCTGTTTGAACATCTGGGGCGCCTGCGGCAGCGCATAAAATTTGCCGGGGTGACGTCTGGACGGGACCAGATAATCGCGCGCGCCTTCGGGGCTCGAGGCGGTGAGGGTGGGGGTTTGAAATTCGGTGAAGCCCAGTTCCACCATGCGACGCCGGATGCTGGTAATCACCTTCGAGCGCAGGATGATGTTGGCGTGCATTTTGCTGCGCCGCAGATCGAGGAAGCGATAGGTCAGGCGCAGATCTTCCGGCACCTGTGTCTCGGGGAAAACGTTGAAAGGCAGCGGTTCGGTGGGGCCGAGGACTTCGACTTCCGAAACCTGGATTTCAATGGCGCCGGTGGCCATCGCGGGATTGACCTTGCCCTCTTCGCGATGGACAACTTTTCCGTCGGCCCGGATCACGGTTTCCTTGGGGAGGCGAATCACCTTTTCATAGAAAGGATCTTCCGGGGCGACGACCAGCTGAGTCGCGCCGTAATGATCCGCCAGATCGATGAAGTAAACTCCGCCGTGGTCGCGCCGGTTACGCAGCCAGCCCGATAAGCGGACTGTCTCGCCGACGTCCGATTCCCGCAGTTCTCCGCACGTATGCGTTCTATACCTATGCATTTTAAGTCTTAAATTCCGATCCGTTTACTTCAGCCCTGCCCGGTCCTTCAGCACCGCCGACACTCCGGCTAATCAGTAAAAAACCGCGATAGTTTACCGCCAAGGCAGTGGCAGCTATCAGTAATGGTCCCGCCGCAGTAATCAGGGCAATGATTACGGTGTTGTCCATTTCTATCTTCCCTTATGCCGATCAGCGCTGCTGATTCTGTGAAGCAACTCTTCGCGCGTCACGCGCTGCTGGTCGCCGGACTGCATATCCTTCAGCGAGTATTGGCCGGCGGCTATTTCGTCATCTCCCAGTATCACCGCAAAGCGCGCGCCGTACTTGTTGGCCAGCTCCATGGCGCGTTTGAGCTTGGCGCCCGCCGCCACTTCCACGGAGATGCCCGCGCGCCGCAGATCGCGCGCCAGGTTGCCCGCATTCAGAAGCGCAGCCTCACCCAACGGAGCCATGAAGACATCCAGTGGCGACCCGGAGGTGTCGGGCACCGTCATTACAAGCCGGTCTTCGCCGATCGAGAAACCAATGCCCGGAGCATGCACGGTGGAGCCTAGCGACTCCGCCAGTCCGTCATACCGGCCGCCCCCGAGGACGGAATTCTGCGCGCCAAGATCGCCGTGGACGACCTCAAACGTGGTGCGCGTGTAGTAATCGAGACCGCGGACCATGCGCGGGCGGATCTCATAGTCGATGCCGCGATCCTTCAGATAATTCTGAACGGCGGCGAAGTGATCGCTGCAGGACTGGGACAAGTAGTCGAGGATCGACGGCAGAGAATCGATGATGGGCTGGTCCTGCGGAACTTTGCAGTCGAGGACGCGAAGCGGATTGGTTTCAATTCGCCGCTGGCAATCGGCGCAGAGCTGCGACGCCACGGGTTTCAGCGCCGCCCGCAGGGCTTCGACATAGGCGGGACGGCAGGTCTGGTCGCCGACCGAGTTCAGCAGCAGCTTGAATCCGGTGAGGCCCGCGCGGCTGAGGATCTCCACCACCATTTCGATTACTTCCGCGTCGATGAAAGGGGACTCCGAGCCGATGGCTTCGGCGCCAATCTGGAAGAACTGCCGGTAGCGGCCTTTCTGCGGCCGTTCGCGCCGGAACATAGGCCCGATGTAATACAGTTTTTGCACGCCGGGCCTCTGGTCCAGACGGTGTTCGATGTAAGCCCGGATTACGGAAGCGGTGTTTTCGGGCCGCAGCGTCAGGGACGATCCGTCGCGGTCCTCGAACGTGTACATCTCTTTGGAAACAATATCGGTTTCCTGGCCGACGCCACGCGCGAACAGCTGCGTTTCTTCCAGAATCGGGGTGCGGATTTCGTGGTAATTGTAAGCGCGGAAAACCTCGCGGGCAATCGCCTCCACGCGGTTCCATACCGCGGTATCGGGCGGCAATAAATCCCTAGTTCCTTTAACTGCGCGAATCATTCAAGAGGGGGCGAACGGGAGAAATTTAATGCTATCACGGGCCGCAGGATTGTCATTTTTCACGCAATTGTCAAGAAGATTTTGGTAGCATTTTGAGTACAGCGTCTTTTCAGCTCCTGGTAACTAGTCCGAATTTTCTGGAGGTTTTGTGGGTTTTATTGCTAAAGGTTTCGTGTTTGCGCTTGCCGCTGTGTCCTGCTTTGCACAGTCGGTGGGCGGATTGGCCGGCATTTCCGGAGCGGTGACAGACCCGTCCGGCTCGGTAGTTCCCAACGCCAAAGTAACCGTTTCGAACGAAGCGCGCGGCGTTAACCGGTCGCTTGAAACGAACGGCTCCGGCATTTTCAGCGCCCCCGGTTTGCTTCCGGGAGCCGGTTATAAAGTGGCAGTCAACGCGCAGGGCTTTGCCCCTTACTCCACCAACGACATCAACCTCGAAGTCGGCCAGAGTCTGAATTTGTCGATTGCGCTAGCCGTGGGCTCGACGACTACGTCGGTTGAGATCAACGAAGCGGCCCAACTGCTGAACGACACGAAGACCGACGTTTCGCAGGTCGTCGGCACCACGGACATCATGAATCTGCCGATCAACGGCCGCCGGGTGGATCAGTTCGTTCTCAACACAGCGGGTGTGACGAATGACGCCACCTTCGGATTGCTTTCGTTCCGCGGCGTGGCCGGCAATAACTCCTTCCTGCTCGACGGTAATGACAACACGGAACAGTTCTATGACGAGAACGCCGGCCGAACCCGTATCGCCTCGCAGATTTCAGCGGATGCCGTCGAACAGTTCCAGGTGGTTTCGTCCAACGTTTCGGCTGAATATGGACGCGCCATGGGCGGCGTGGTCAATACGGTAACGAAGAGCGGCACCAACCAGCTTCACGGAAGCGCGTTTTACTTCCTGCGCAGCACGGGCTTCGACGCGCACGATCCGTTCTCGGCGATCAATCCGACCGAACACCGGATTCAGACCGGCGGAACCGTGGGCGGAGCCATCATCAAGAACAAGCTGTTCTTCTTTCTGAGCACCGATATCACGCGGCGAAATTTCCCGATGACGGACAGCCAGGTAAAAGTGGGTTTTGTCGATACCGCCAACCAGGTGTGGCTGACATGTGCGACGCCCGCCACACCCGCGCAGTGCAACGCGATCAACGCACTGCTGCCGCGCTTCTTCGGCCAGGTACCCCGCACCGCCTCCAACGATCTGTACTTCGGCCGGCTTGACTATCACGTGAACGACAAGAACACTCTCAGCGCCAGCTTCAACTACCTCCGCTGGAAATCGCCGAACGGCATTCAGACCGGCATTTCTTCCACCACCGGCGCCGCGATCACCGGCAACGGCGATGACACGGTGTTCGTCCGCAACGGCAAGGCAACCTGGACATACATCCCGACAGGGAATATCGTCAACACCTTCCGCTACGGTCTCGATACCGACCGTCAGGCTGACGGTTTCGATCAGGCCGAACTCGGCGGCGGACTCGGATATCTCGATGTGTCGGTGGCAGGCGTCCAGCTTGGACCGGCAACCTATCTTCCCCGCACGCAGCCCCTTGAAGTGCGCCACGAATTCGCGGATGACGTCAGCTGGGTGAAAGGCAAGCACACCATTAAATTCGGCGCATCGGTCGAACACGTGCGCGATACGATTAACACTCTGACGAACCGGTACGGGTCATACACGTATCCCACCGTGACGTCGTTCGCGCAAGATTACACCGGCAATACCACGGGCACCAAGAACTGGTCGGCCTTCAGCCAGACGGTAACCGGTAATCCGCTGGTCACCTATCCGATCAAGGATCTCGGCATATATCTGCAGGATCAGTACCAGGCAAGCAGCCGCCTTTCGATCACCGTGGGTGCACGCTATGAATACTCCTTTGCTCCGGCGCCGCCCACGGCGAACCCGTTGTTCCCGCAGACCGGGCAGAAGTTCCATTCCGGACCGCTGAATCTGATGCCGCGTGTCGGACTTTCCTATCGGATCGACGACAAGACCGTCCTGCGTGCGGGCGTCGGAACTTACTTCGCGCGCCTCGTGGGCGGGTTGATCGACGACTCCTACACCGGCAACGGTATGTATCAGGTGGCTGATTCTTTGACCTCGTCCAACCCCACGCTCCTTGCCGCCGGGCCGGTCTTCCCGAATATTCTGGCCGCGCCGGTAACCGGACTGACGTCCGGCGCTTCCACGCTCGATGTATATGCGCCGAACCTGAAGACGCCTTATTCGGAACAGGCCAACATCGCGATCGAACGCCAGCTCTCCAAAGACACCGTTCTCACGGTATCCGGCATCTTTACCCACGGCGTGAACCTTTACGGTTCGCAGGATCTCAACGTGCCGGCTCTGGCGGGTTCGTACACCTATATCATCGACAATGTTGCCGGCCAGCAAGTCGGAACCTACACCACGCAGACCTACACCGGAGCGCGCCCGAACACGAACTTCGCTTCCATAAACGAATTGACGAACGGCGTGAGCAGCTTCTACGATGCGCTGGTCACCAGCGTTGAAAAGCGCTTTTCGCGCGGGCTACAGATGTCGGGATCCTACACCTGGGCACATGAAATCGATGACGGCCAGGGCGCCGGCGCCTCCAGCAACAACATCTTCGGCTTCAGCACGACTCCGTGGAGCTACAACGGCAACTATGCATTCGAAAAAGGAAGCGGTCTTCTCGACCAGCGCCATCGCTTTGTCTACTCATTCGTGTGGACGCCGGTGTTTACGCAAAAGACCGACTTTTTCTCGAGGTACGTAGTCAACAACTGGCAGCTTTCGAGCATCACGACGATCCAGAGCGGCCGGCCTACGGGAAGCGCGCAGATTCACTTCAACGACACGCCGATCACGGGAAGCATCTTCAGCTCGACCCTGAACGGTTTCAACAACACCCGCGTACCGTTCCTGCCGGTGGACACTCTCTACACCCCCTGGGTGCAGCAGGAGAATTTCCGAATCACGAAGTATTTCCCGTTCACTGAACATGTGATGGGAAGCTTCAGCTTCGAAGCATTTAACATCGCCAACAACTGGTCGCCGACGGCTCTGGCAACCCAGGCTTACACCGAAACGAAGGGCGTCCTGACGCCCACGCCGACTGCGATCGGCTTCGGAACATCGGACGGCGGCTTCCCGGACGGCACGCAGGCACGCCGTTTACAGATCAGCGCGCGCGTTACGTTCTAAGCTGGTTCAGTAAAAACGCGTTATCGGGGCAGCGGACAACCGCTGCCCCGTTTTCTTTTTGGGGCAGCGCTAAACTAGCAGATACGGAATCGAATCGTGGAAAAGCGCACGCAAACCCGCCGGATTTTTCTGGGCAATGTGGCGACCGGCCTGGCCGGGACCCTCGCCACGGGTCTTTCTGCCGGGCGCGCGCTGGCGGGAACGAGCCGGATCCGCATCGGTGTGATTGGCGCCGGTGAGCGCGGCATTCAACTCATGCGGGAAGCCGCGGCTTGTCCGGACACGGAATTAGCCGCGATCTGCGACATCTACGCGCGCCGGCTGGAAGACGCGGCGCAGCTGGCTCCGGCCGCCAGAACCTGTACGGATTACCGGCAGATGCTGGCCGACCCCTCGCTCGACGCTGTTGTGATTGCCACGCCGCAGCATTTGCATGCGGAATGTTTTCTGGCGGCGCTGGCCGCGGAAAAACACATCTTCCAGGAGAAGGCGATGGCCTTCACGGTGGATGAGGCGAAGTCGATGCGCGCGGCTTACCGGGACAGGACTGTCGCGAACCAGGTGGTGCAGATCGGGCATCAGCAGTGCTCGTCCGGCCAGGTCAGCGACGCAGCCAACTATCTCGCCAGCGGAGGCGTGGGACAAGTGACGGCCATACGGGCCCGCATGTACCGCAATACGCCGCACGGCAAGCCACTTTGGACCCGTCCGGTATATCCCGACATGACGCCGGACCGCATCGCATGGAATGCTTTTCTGGGCAGCGCGCCGCCGCGCGATTTCGATCCTGACCGCTACATCAACTGGCGTCTGTTCAGCGATTACTCGGGCGGCAATGTGCACGAAAACATGTCGCACCAGATTGCCTTCTGGTACAAGGCGATGGATCTGCAGATTCCGCGGGCCGTCACGATGACCGGAGATATTTACCGGTGGAAGGATGGGCGCGAAGTTCCCGATACGATGAGCGTCGCGATGGCCCATTATGAGGACATCCTGTTCTCATGGGAGTCCGGTTTCGGCAATAACCAGCCCGGGGTCAGCGAGGACGTGCTGGGCACGGACGGCACGATTTTGCGGGGCCAGCAGATCCGTTATGTGCCCCAGAAAGTGAACCGCCCCGACGGCATGGAAATGATGGGGCAGTCGGCAACCGCGCCGCGCGCTCACATGCAGAATTTCCTCGACTGCATCCGCACGGGCGCGGAAACCAATTGCCCGTTCGAAATCGGCTACCGGGTTTCCGTTACATGCGCGATGGCCATTGAGAGCTATCGCCTGGGACGAACGGTTTACTGGGATCCCGCGACGGAAGAACTCATCTGAAATGCGGACAGCGGCCTGGTCCGGAATCGCCGCCGCGGCCGCCGCTACGGGCATGGCCTGGGCAGTGCGCGGACGATCTTCGCAAGTGTTCGGCCCGTCTGTTTCTCGCGGCTCGCGGGACGGCAAAGCGCTGGCTCTGACGTTCGACGACGGACCCAGCCCGGCGACGCCGGAGATACTGGCGATCCTTGCCCAATATAAGATTCCGGCCACGTTTTTCCAGTGCGGGGTCAACGTCCTTCGCGCGCCGGAACTCAGCCGCGCGGTGCGGGACGCGGGACATGAAATCGGCAACCACTCGCATACGCACCCGAACTGCGCGTTCAAGAGCCCGTCGTTTATCGAGGGGGAATTTTCCCGCGCCCAGGACGCCATCGCGGAGTGCACCGGTGTTTCGCCGAAGCTGCTGCGCGCGCCTTTTGGAGTACGCTGGTTCGGCTACCGCGCTATGCAACAGCGGCTTGGCCTGCGGGGTGTAATGTGGACCGTCATCGGGCGGGACTGGCGTCTGCCGGCGCCGGCTATCGCCGCGCGCGTGTTATCGGGCATCGCAGCGGGCGGCATTATTTGTCTGCATGACGGGCGCGGTACGCTGAAAGATCCCGATGCAGGCTCTACAATCGAGGCAGTCAGGCGCATTGTGCCGGAGCTGCTGGGGAACGGATATCACTTCAGGACCGTATCACAACTTCTATGAACGATGACCTCACGCAGCGCGTTCTGACCATCATTGCCGAGACGCAGCGCAAGGACCGCGCGCTGGTAACCATCGACAGCACCTTCGAAGAACTCGGCATCGATTCGATGGACGGAGTCAATATCATCTTCGCGCTGGAGAACGAATTCAATGTCAATGTTCCCGATGAAGAGGTGAAAAACATCCGGAGCATCCGCGACATGGTGGAGGGCGTCCGGCGCCTCGTCATGAATAATGCTGATCCGAAGGGCACAGAACCGCTACCGGAAAATGCGCCGGCCGCGGAACAGCCAGAAAAAAGCTAGCCGATGCGCCGCGTCGCAGTAACCGGCATCGGGGTCATCAGCGCTATCGGTAAGAATCGCATCGAATTCGAACAGTCGCTGCGCGAGGGCCGCTGCGGCATGATTCCGTTGACCGACCCGGCGCACCGGGAATTCCGGTTCCGTAACGGCGCCGAGGTCACGGGTTTCAATGCGGCGGATCACTTCGGGCTGAAGGAAGCCGACATGATGGACCGTTTCGCGCAGTTCGCCGTGGTGGCGGCGCGGGAAGCGGTCGCGCACAGCGGGCTTGAATGGACCGAGGAGCTTCGCGAAAACTCCGCCATCGTCACCGGTTCCTGCATCGGCGGGCAGGCCACCGAGGATCAAGGTTTTTTCGACGTTTACAAAATGGGCAAGCCGCGCGTTCATCCCATGACGATTCCCAAGACGATGGCGAACGCGGGCGCGAGCGCGATCTCACTGGAGTTCGGGATCACCGGACCCGCGTTTACGATTGCGACGGCCTGTTCGTCGTCCGCGCATGCGATCGGTCAGGCGTTTCACATGGTTCGCTCCGGGATGTGCGATGTCGCGATAACCGGCGGCAGCGAAGCGCCTTTCAGTTACGGGGTGCTGAAGGCATGGGAGGCGATGCGAGTGGTTTCGCCCGACGTCTGCCGTCCTTTTTCGCGCGACCGCAATGGCATGATCCTGGGGGAAGGCGCCGCCATGCTGGTGGTGGAAGCGCTCGATCATGCGGAGGCGCGGGGGGCGCGGCCGGTGGCCGAGATCGTGGGATTCGGGATGTCCAGCGACGCTCATCACATCACGCAGCCGTCCGCAGAAGGCGCGGCGAAGGCGATGCGCATGGCGCTCAAAGATGCGGCGATCGTTCCGGAACAGATCGGGTATGTGAATGCGCACGGCACCGGGACGCTGGTCAACGATCCGACGGAGACTCGCGCGCTGCATCTGGCATTCGGGGAGCATGTCCGGCGGCTGGCGATCTCCTCGACGAAGGCGATGCACGGGCACACGCTGGGAGCGGCCGGCGCCATCGAATCGAGCGCGGCCATTCTCGCGCTGGCCACGGGCATTCTGCCGGCGACAATTCATTTCACCGCGGCGGACCCGGAGTGCGATCTGGACTGCATCCCGAATTCAGCCCGGCTGGCCCGCGTCGAATATGCTCTCTCGAACTCCTTCGCCTTCGGAGGATTGAATGCGGTGCTGGCTTTCAAAGCCCTTTCTGCTTAGGGCCGGGCCTTTCAGTGGCGTGCGCGCACAGCCGCGACTGATCTAACCACCAGTTCTTCCAGAACCTTCATGTCCACGCCGGAGAGTTTTGGGATATACAGGCAGCTCTTCCCCGTGGTGTGTTTTCCCAGTGCCGCGAGCAGCGTTTCGGCGCCGGCGAAGTTTCGGTGGAGGTAGAGGACGCTGGCGGTTTTGCGCGGTGAAAAACCTGCGGTAGGCATGACGCCTTCGCGGCCGGATTCATATTTGTAGGTGTACCGTCCGAAGCCGATGATGGCGGCTCCCCACATGACTGGTTTTTCGCCGGTGGCTTTTCGCATCAGCGCAGCGAGCACCTTTGCGTCCGCGCGCCGGACCGGATCCTGCAGAGCGCCGATGAAGGCGGGGACGCTCGACAGGGTTGGTTTGGTTTTGAGGTCCGCTTTCACTTCATTAAATAATGCCAGTTTTTGTGGTAGCCTTGTTCAACAAAAGGCGGAGGATTTTCTGAAACCATCCACTGTATTTCTCGTCGCCCTCGGCGCGGCCGGCCTGGCGCTGGCGCAAACATCAACTCCCGCTCCAACTCCAGCGGCCCCGTCTTCCGTCCGGCATCTTGCCGGCCTTGACACGATCAAGCGGGACGCCATGGGCAGTCTGACGGTGGGAGGCGGATCCCTCGAATTCAAGGCCGGGACCTCGGACATTAAGGTTCCGGTTTCATCCATCAACGATGTATTTACGGGCACGGAAAGTACGCAGAACCGCACCAAGACCGGCAAAGCGGTGAAGGCGGCATCGATGGCAGCGCCTTACGGCAGCGGCCGGGCGGTGAGCCTCATGATGCGCACCAAGGTCGATATCCTCACGATTTCTTATCAGGATTCCGACGGCGGCCTGCATGGAGCGATCTTTGCGCTTCCGGTCGGGCAGGCCGTACCGCTGCGCGAGCAACTGATTCAGGCCGGCGCGCATGCCAGTCCTCAGGAGAAGGAAATAAGCGAGAGGAGCAAGCCGTGAAGCGATCCGGTCTTTTTGGGTTGGCAGCGGCCGGCATCCTGCTGGCGATGACGGCGATGAGTCCGGCGCAGGCGGCGGGTAAGAAGCTTTCCGCCTCGGCCATTCAGATCGCCATGGTGGAAGCGGGCGACGTGCAGATTCCGCCGGAGTTTCGCTTTGCGGTTTATGAGAGCCTGGTGGATCGCGTGCGCGCTTCGGGCGCTTTCACGAAGGTCTACCGCGAGGGCGATCATGCAGCCGACGGCGTGGCCGATCTGGTGACGCTCCACACCCGGGTGGATGCCTTTAACGAAGGCAGCCAGACCAAGCGGGAACTCACGACGGTACTGGGGGCGACCACCGTGGACGTAACCGCAACGGTTACGGGGCACGACGGCAAGACTCTGGTGGACCACAAGATTACGGGACGCGTGCGGTTTTTCGGAGAGAATCTGGGCGTCACCAACGACATCGCCAAACGCATTACGAAGCTGGTGCGCGAATCGTTTTAGCAAGCCTGACAACATCGCCCGACAACACCGCCTGACAGCGCGGGCTGACAGCACCGGTTCGGTAAGATTGGTTTCGTGTTCAAACGCATTATTCTGATAGTGCTCGACAGCGTCGGTGTGGGCGAAATGCCTGACGCGGCGCAGTACGGGGACGCTGGCAGCGATACCCTCGGCAACATTGCACGCATTCGCGGTTTGAACGTTCCCAACCTGTGCGATCTGGGGCTGGGAAATTTGAAGCCGATCCCGCAGCTGCCGCACGCGGCTGAACCGGAAGGCGCCTATGGGCGGTGCACGCTGGCGTCGCCGGGCAAGGACACAACCACAGGGCATTGGGAAATGGCCGGTATCCATCTGGCGAAGCCATTTCCGCTGTTTCCGCGCGGCTTTCCGCCCGAGGTGATGCAGGAATTCGAGCGGCGGACCGGGCGGAAAACGATCGGCAACAAAGCCGCGTCAGGGACAGAGATCATTCAGGAGCTCGGCGAGGAACACATGCGGACAGGTTCCGTGATTGTGTACACGTCGGCAGACAGTGTGTTTCAGATCGCCGCGCATGAGGGCGTGGTGCCGCTGGAAGAACTTTACCGGATGTGCGAGATCGCGCGCGACATTCTGCGCGGACCTTATGAAGTGGGGCGGGTGATCGCGCGGCCGTTCGAGGGCACAGCCGGGCATTTCCGTCGCACCGCGAACCGGCACGATTTTGCCGTGCCTCCGCCCGAGGGGATGCTGCTCGATCGACTGGCCGGGGCGAACGCGCCGATCTACAGCGTGGGGAAAATATTCGACGTGTTTCTAGGGCGCGGGATCGGCGAGCATATCAAGACCACCAGCAATGGCGACGGCATGGACAAGACGCTGGAGGCGATGAAGTCGTTCGAGCGCGGACTGATTTTTGTGAACCTTGTTGACTTCGATCAGCAGTACGGGCATCGCAACGATGTGGACGGGTACGGACGCGCGCTGGAGGATTTCGATCGCTGGCTGCCGTCGTTGCGTGCGGCGCTGCATCCGGACGATCTGGTGATTCTGACGGCCGATCATGGCTGCGATCCGACGACGCCTTCAACCGATCACAGCCGGGAGTATACGCCGCTGCTTGCGTTCGGTCCGCACGCGCGGGCGGGAGTGGACCTGGGACTGCGCGGAAGTTTGAGCGATATCGGCCAGACGGTGGCGGAGAATTTCGGCGTCTCAATCGAATGCGGGCGCAGTTTCCTGCGTGACATCTCATGAGCAGACGACCTTTGATGGCGGCCAACTGGAAGATGTACAAGACGCCCGCGGAGACGCATGCATTCTTCGAAGCGTTTAAGCCGATGGTGGCCGCCGCCATGCACTGCGATATCGTGATCTGTCCGCCGTTTCCGAATTTGCCCGCGGCGGTGCAGGAGGGACGCGGCTGCCGGATCGGAATCGGCGCGCAGAACCTGTACTGGGGCAGGGAAGGCGCGGTGACGGGAGAGGTTTCAGGCCACATGCTGCAGGCGGTGGGCTGCACCTACGTAGTGATTGCGCACAGCGAGCGACGCCGGTATTTCGGCGAGGCGGAGGCGGATGTGGTGCGCAAGACCGAAGCGGCCATCGAATTCGGACTGACGCCGATTGTGTGCGTGGGAGAGGGACTCGAAGAGCGCGAGGAAAACCGCACGGAGGATGTGCTGGGGGCGCAGTTCGACGGAGGGCTGGCGCCGCTTGCGCCGGAGCTGCTGGCGAAAATTGTGATTGCCTATGAGCCGGTGTGGGCGATCGGGACGGGGAAAACGGCGACGCCGCAGATCGCGGCAGACGCGCACCGGTTCATCCGGGGGAAAGTAGCGCGGAAGTTCGGTGAGGCGCAAGCGGCGGCGACGCGGATTCTTTACGGCGGCAGCGTGAAGCCGGACAACGTGAAGAGTTTGATGGCGGAAGAGGAGATTGACGGCGCGCTGGTGGGCGGAGCTAGTCTTGATCCGGGGTCTTTTGCAGCTATTGTGAATTATTGAGGGTGGCGGGGTGGCGCCACGCAGGCGGCGAGATCGTAGCGGGACGAGCGCTTGCCGGGTTGAATGACGCTCGCTTCTGACTTTTGAGCAGGCAGGGAAGAGAACCTCATGAAGGCAGCCATCATTACATCGGCCGGGCAAATTCCTGTATATGGAGACTTCGCCGAGCCTCTCGCTTCAGAGGGAAGGGACGTCATCGCGGTGAAGGCTTCCGCGCTCAGTCAGTTCAGCAAGTCCCGGTCTTCGGGGGGCCACTACAGTTCGGGGGGAGGATTTCCCTCCATTGCCGGGGCCGATGGAGTCGGCTTCACTGCGGATGGCCGACGGGTTTACTTTGTCCTGCCGGAAGCTCCTTATGGAGCTCTTGCCGAAAAGTGCGTGGTCCGGATCGAGCAGTGCGTGGCAGTTCCTGACGGTTTGGACGCTGTCACAGCGGCGGCGATCGCCAATCCCGGGATGTCGGCATGGGCTGCCCTGGTCGAGCGGGCTCACCTGAAACCCGGGGAAACAGTGCTCGTCAATGGCGCAACGGGCACCGCTGGCCGGCTCGCGGTGCAGCTCGCGAAGTATCTTGGAGCGGGAAAGGTTATCGGCACGGGACGGAACGAAGGCGAACTCGAAGAACTTAAATCTTTGGGCGCGGACGTTGTGATTCCATTCTCATCGGGCATGCCGCCTTCAGCCGGCCACAAACGGTATGAAGATGCACTGATCGCGGAATTCGCTCACGGTGTCGACGTTGTAGTCGATTACCTTTGGGGGGAGAGCGCAAAGAGCGTCATCGTTGCGATTGCGAGGGCGGTGGAGGATGCCCGACCGGTCCGCTTCGTCCATGTTGGAGGCGCAAGCAGGGAAGAAGACATCGCACTGCCGGGCGCGGCGCTTCGTTCCTCCGCGATTCAGTTAATGGGCAGCGGCGTCAAGAGCGTTCCACTCCCGAAGCTGCTCGGGGCCATCGGGAGTGTTTTCGATGCCGTGGGCCCGGCGGGACTTCGGATTTCGACGATTGTCACGCCTCTGTCGGCGATCGGCGAAGTTTGGGGTGCCCCGGGGAAGCCTCGTGTGGTGGTGCAGATTCCTTGAAAGGGTTCCAAAGCACTGGCTCGCGGGCTAGTGGCCGCTGACGCGCGGGAAGAAAACCTCGGGCGAAACGTGGAACCGAGCGCTTAGCTTTTCGATGTGCGTTTTCGCCAGGTCTCGCTTGCCGCTTAGGACTTCGGAGACTACACTGGCCGTGCCGAAGACGTCCAGCAAGTCCATTTGTCGAAGATCGTGGGCCTCCATAAGATGGCGTACCACTTCGACAGGCGAGGCGGGTGGAAGAGAGTAACTTCTCTCTTCGAAGTCCTCGATCAGCAGCGTCAGTAACTCGGCCAGACGGAGTTCTTCTGTCGTCTTTTTTCGTTTGTCCAACAGAGCTTCGAGCGTCGCAATGCATCGTTCGTTTTCTTCCTCTGTGTGAATGACGTGCGGCAGCGTCTGAGACAAGAGGCCAGCGTATTCTTTCTCGTTGACGATCTCGGCGATAACGCTCATTTTTTCCAATCTCCCTTGTCGTATTCGGCATGCGTTAAGACATGCTTGATGAAAATCGTCTGGCCTTCGTAATTGATCCCGGTTACCAGGCGGAAACTGTTTCCCATGACATTGAAGATCGTGAAAACCTTCTCTTCTGCAGGCACTCCATCAGCATGCGGGTAGACTCCGCGAACCTCTTCCAGGTTCTTCCATGTGGCCGATTTTGCAACCCGATACCATGCGTCCAAGGCAGCCCTGAGACTACCATGCTCTTTTGCCGCTTCGAGGAGCTTCTTACGGCTGATTATGTGCAGATCCTGGATCCCTGCAGTCGAGGGTTCTTTGATTTCACCGGGTGCACCTCGACAAAAGTTTACTTCGCAAATTGCGAAGTTGTCAAGTTCTGTGGTGCCCAGGGCGGGAATTAGCGGAGATTGTGCGTATTCTGCTCGTTCGCGTCACTGAAATGTGCATCGATTACTGCGTTGGCGAATGAAGCTGGGGTTGTCCCCCAGGCTGAGACAAACAGTTAAGACACTGTTGACCGTTCGCTGTAAATTCATTGTGCCCGATCCCGGAACGGCTTTAGGATGGGCGTGCCGGTGAAGCGGAGGCGGGCAATGCTGGCGAGCAACCCGC
>DASZLO010000087.1:0-1538 GCA_035552315.1 Bryobacteraceae bacterium | reverse complement strand
AAGGAAGATCAGGTCGCCCAGGTCGAAAAGGACGTCAGCGCCAAAGTCGGCAAAATTCAGATTCTGATCAACAATGCCGGAACCAACCTGCGCAAGAATCTTACGGACTTTACGCTGGAAGAATGGCGAAGCGTGCAGGATACGAACCTCACCAGCGTGTTCCTGATGTGCCGGGCCTTCGTTCCCCACATGAAAGGGTTGGGATACGGCCGCATCCTGAATATGACGTCCATCATGGCACACGTTTCCATGCCCCAGCGCACCGCCTATTCATCCACCAAAGCCGCGCTGCTCGGTCTGACCAAATCGCTCGCTCTCGAGCTGGCCGCCGAAGGCGTTACCGTAAACGGCATCAGTCCGGGACCGTTCGCCACCGAAATGAACACGCCGATTCTGCAAAATCCGGAGTTGAATGCGCAGTTTATTTCCAAAATTCCCGTCGGGCGCTGGGGAAAACTCGAGGAAGTAGGCGCGCTCGCCGCGTTTTTGTGCAGTGACGAAGCCGGTTTTATTACCGGAACCGACATTCTGATCGATGGCGGCTGGTGTGCGATGTAATGCCCGCGCAGGCGCTTTCGCCTGCGCGGTTTTCATCGGCGCCGCATGCTTTTGCCTAACTCTGGCTGCCTGCAATCGTGCGGGCGTTCGCCGGATCGGCATCATTCCCAAAGGGACGGCGCACGTTTTCTGGCAATCCGTCCATGCCGGAGCCGTTGCCGCATGCCGCGAATTCCACGAAGAACCCGATTGGGAAGGCCCGGTGAACGAGACCGATTACGCGCGCCAGATCGAAATCTTCGATTCCATGCTGAATCGCCACGTGAACGGCGTCGTGGTGGCCGCCTCGGACCGCACGACGCTCGATGCGTCGCTCGACCGGGCCTCGCGGGAAAACGTGCCCGTGGTGGTTTTCGATTCCGCGGTCGATTCCACCAATTACGTATCTTTTGTCGCGACCAACAACTATGAGGGCGGGCAGATGGCGGCGCGCAAGTTGGGGGAACTCCTGGGAGGCAAGGGAACGGTCGCCATGATCCAGAACGCGCCCGGAAGCGCCTCCACCATGGATCGTGAGCGCGGCTTTCACGACGCGCTCGCCAAAGAATTCCCAGGGTTGAAGATCGTCGCCGAGCAGTACAGCATGTCGGATCGCGCCAAGGGCATGGCCGCGGCGGAGAATATCTTTACCGCGCATCCCTCGCTCGATGGTCTCTTTGCCTCGTCCGAGCCGAGCTCGGTTGGAGCCGCGCAGGCGCTGAAGTCTCGCGGTCTGGCGGGCAAGGTCAAATTCGTCGCTTTCGATTCGAGTGAAGGTCTGGTGGAAGACCTGCAAAAGGGCGTAATCGACGCTCTCGTCGCCCAGGACCCCTTCAAAATCGGTTACGAAGCGGTTCGCGCCGTAACGGACAAGCTCAACGGAAAAACGCCTGAGAAACGCATCGATCTGAGCGCGGTCGTCATCACTCGAGCCGACCTTTCAAAGCCGGAGATCAATTCTCTTCTGCATCCGGATCTGGCGAAATACCTGGGCAATTAGC
>DASZLO010000086.1:0-26980 GCA_035552315.1 Bryobacteraceae bacterium | reverse complement strand
CTCATCAGGGACTGCCGGTTGCACATCATCGCGGGACCGCGGCCCGAGTACTTTCTTGAATTCTTTCGTTCAGAGGTTCGCCCGCCACTGGACTCCGACGGTGTGGAACTGGAAGGCTTTGTGTCTGACGTGCGGCCGGCCTACGAGCGGGCGGCAGTGGTGGTTGTGCCCGTCGTGACATCGGCGGGTACCAACATAAAAGTCCTGGAAGCCATGGCTCTGGGCAAGGCCATCGTCAGCACCCCGGCCGGTGTAAACGGAATCGATCTGACGGCAGGCGAAGAATACCTTTGCGCGCGAGACGGAGATGAGATGGCGTCGGCGATCGAAACGATCTTCCGGGAACCCGGGCTGGGTGCGCGTCTCGGGGCCGCGGCCCGCCGCCGCGCGGAGCGTGAGTTTGGCTGGGACAGTATAGCTCGCCGCCAGAGCGAAATCTATAATGAATTGCTCCGCGCATGAAGACCTCGGTTCGCTTTGTCCTGGTTCACTATCACATCCTGAAGAACGCAGGCACAACGATAGAAGAATTCCTCGACCACAGCTTCCATGAAGGCCTGTTGCGACTGGAAAGCGACGGGCGCGATGGCATTCTCGGTCCGGAAGCGCTGCTGTCAATCGTTGACGCGAACCCCGGCATCCTGGCTGTTTCCAGTCATCAGATCCGGCATCCGCTTCCCGAGACCTGCGGAACTGTCTTTTTCGATTTGTGTTTCCTGCGCGACCCGCTCGATCGCGTGCGGTCTCTTTACGACTATTTTCGGCATCGGCCCGCGAACGGAGAACCCCTGAGCGAACTGGCCAATCGTTCCAACCTCGGTGAATTCGTCGCGGCCATGGTGGAGGAACAGAGTCTGCATGTGCGCAACGTGCAGGTCAATCTGATCGCACAGGCGGGCGACAGCGATGAACCAACACCGGCCGACCTTGAAACAGCCTGGGATCGAATACAGCAAACCTCGTTTCTCGGAGTGGTCGACTGCTTTCACGAAAGCGTTGTGGCGGGCCAATACTTTCTCAAAGCTGTTTTCCCCTCGCTGAACTGCGACGTCCCTCCCGCCAATACATCGAACGGGCTCGAGGGCACATTGTCGTCGCGCGTAGAGCAAATGCGGGCCGCTTGCAAAGCAAGGGTATTCGACGAACTGGTCCGCATCACTGCCCTCGACTCCGAACTGGTGCGACGCGCCCGCGAGGAGGTCCGGCGCCGGTACCTGCTGGTTCCCGAACGCGAAAGGCGCCTTGGGCGTCCGGGTGGCAAGGCCGACCGGGAACCGGGTGCCGTGAAACGTCCCGTCGCCCTGCATGTGCCGTCTGACATTGGCCGTACGCCTGTGCCGGTGTTCCAGCGCGCCGCCAACATTCTGGCCTCAGCTCCGGTGATTCTCCGTCGTACGCCGCTGTTCGATTCCGGCCACTATTGTGCCCGGCAGGGCTCTCTGCTGTTCCCGAAACTTCACTATCTGGTATTCGGCGCTTTCAAAGGGGCAAACCCGCACCCCTTGTTCGATTCGGAGTTTTACCGGCGCAACTGTCCCGAAGCACTGAATCCTCTCGCGCACTACATCGAAAAAGGGGCACGGCGGAATGCGCAGCCGCACCCGCTCTTCGATGGCGCGTTTTACCTGGCCCAAAACGAGGATGTGAGGATTGCCGGGCTGAATCCTCTTGCGCATTACATTGAGCATGGATCGAGAGAAGGCCGCAAGCCCCATCCCTGGTTTCAGCCGGATTATTACCTTGCCCAATGTCCGGAGGTCTGCAAAGACAACGGAAACCCGCTGGTCCATTTCGCATCGCAGTCAGCCCCTGGCGGAAACCCGCACCGGCTTTTCGACTGCGATTCGTATCGTGAAGCCGCTGGCCGTGAAGCCGCCGGCGACAGCAATCGCAGGAATCCGCTCGTCGAGGCGCTGTCGGCCCTTCCTGCCGGGAATGGCTCGGTCCTCGTCGATGACATCGCGATCGATCTGGTCGACGAAAAAGCTCCGCCCGAGCGCCGCCGCTTTCTGCGTAGTCTCAATCGCAGGCAGGCTGCGGTCCAGGGTTTACTGCAGGAACGAAATGCAGCGCTGGCTTCGGTGACGCCGCGGTAAGGATCCCGCAGGAAGGTTTCCAGTACCGATGGTACTCGAGCGCAACGAATTGAGAAGAGAAGCTTCTCTTCTCCTGATATTTCCCCAATAATCAACTGTATCGATTGTTATTTTTCCGGAGGAAATCACTTTGAGCACTTTGTCCCCGCACGCCCTGAAAATTTGCGTGATTGCAGCGGTGGCGGCGCTGAGCATTCAGGCCGCCCGCGCTGGTCAGATTCTGATTACTGACACATCACCGGGTAGTGCCACACTGACCACGTTCAGCCCCATAGACAGTTACAGCAGCGGCGCTTGCACTCAAGCCAGCAGCAACGCCTACGACTACTGCTATGCCTATTGGTTCGCACCCGCCTCTTTCAATTCAACTCCCACGGCCTTTATTCAGATCGTGAACGATGCGACGAATGCCAGCCAAAGCTATGCGTATTCGAATAGCTCCAGTTACTACCAGCAAAACGGCTGGGCCAATGCGGACAACTCCGCAGTCCCCGGCGTCCAATTCTTCGTCCAGGAGCAGGGCGGGGAAATCGGTGGTAAACAGCTCCTGGGATTCAGCTTCACCGACTTTCAGGGGTACTCGTATATAAATAATTTTCCCTGCAACGGCACGTGCAATGGTACGGTGAGCGGCGGTGTTCAGGAGGCTTTCACGTTCAACTATCTGGACAGCAGTAACAATGTGCTGGGTAGCGATACGATCTCGTTCCAGGCCGAGAGTCCGACCGTTCCGGAGCCTGGTTCCACGTTGCTGCTTTTCTCAGGGCTTGCGATGGTGGGCGCGGGTTTGGCGTGGAGAAAGCGCCTGGCGAGAAACAGTTAACTCGCTCGTGCGAGGGGCTTCCGATTTCGTAGTGGCTACGACCTGGCGTTCAGCTACAGCCGGGCGAAAATTGGGCCGATCGCGTGCGCGATGCCATTGAAGCTATCGGTTTTCAGGTAGACAGCCAACGGGTTCCGCTTGAGATCACGGTTGTTGATCGCTGTGAACGCCCTAACGCGAACTGATGCCGGTTAAGAAGTTTGGCGGTCAGCTAGTGCGGTGCTTTGGCTTTAGCCGCATCCGCGGCACGGCCCGCGCTTAGTTCCAGCACGGTCGCCTGATTGCCCTCGTGGCAGGCGTATTCGTAGATCCGGTACCTATCGTCCTTCGTGAGCGGGAGCGAAACGGTCCACGGCTTCGAATACATTTTGGGATCTTCCACCGTGACGCGGTAATCGAGCGTGTTCGCATCCGTGCGCGTGAAACGCTCCACCACATGCAGATTCTCCGTCTGCGGCATCGACTTCATGCGTCCCGTGGCCGCGCTGGTGGCGATCTGCCCGTGCCCGTTGAAGTTCGTCGTATCCACCACCAGCGTGTTGCCTTCCCAGTGGCCGATCGAATCCCCGTTCAACTGCCGGGCGCCCTGCGATATGTGCTTGTCCGTCAAAGGAATGATGTGCGCCTCGTGAATCATTTCGTGCGCGATCACCACATAGCCGGGCGTCTGGATGATCTGATAAGCATTGTCGGAGCCGCCGGGAAACATGCCGCCGGGTGTTCCGCGCGAAATACAGCGGTCCCACAGGCTCATGTATTCGTACGAATCGGCATTGTGCGCCAGCTGGTAAGCATGAATTTTCTCGGCTTCCGGAGTCAGCGGTACGCGCCCGTCCGGTGGATCGATCACCAGCGACGTCTGCCGGGTGGAGACAACTTTCGTGCCCAGCTCCAGCCATGTGTCGGTTCCCACATCGCCTTCGCGCGGCGGCGGGGGATTATCGCGATTCTTCGCGGTCCGTTCCTCCAGCGCGGCGGCTTCGGCTTCCGTCAGCTTCTGCTCCCCGGCGAGATTCGCGGGCCGTTCGAAGGGCGTGATGGTGGCGTTGGTCCAGATGCCCTGCAGGTCGGGCTGCCCGTCGGGCGTTCGCTGGGCCTGCAAAGATGGAGCCGCAAGGGCCAAGGCCGCGAGGGCCACAGCCGGTATAACCAGAAAGCGCCTCATGTGAAATATATTTTCACACGAATGACATCGGGCTATTCGACCGCGCGGGGCGCCGTATAGCCATTCTTGGCCACGATCGTGTATTTGATGGTCTTGCCGTTCTCGATGACCTTGAGCGGTTCGTTCGTCTCCGGGTTAATCAGCTGCACGGTGATCCGGCGGAACTTGCCGTCGCGGGCCTGATTGTTCGGTGAGTAACCAATCGTATATTGGTTGCGCAACGCCTGCGTGATGGCCTGGAACGACTGGGGCAGATCCTGAAGAAACAGAGGGAAGTAGGCTTGTCCGCCGGTTTCCTTCGCGAAGGTCCGGAGCTCGTTGTCGCCTTGCAGAAAATCCATATTCCCTGTTCCGTAGGCGCCGCCGCTGCCGGTCATGTTGCGCTCCATTTGCAGCATTTCAATCGAGTAAACCGGGACGCCGGATTCCTGGAGCAGCTTGCGCGCTTTATCGTAAGTGATCTTGCTGAACGTGTCGATTCCGGAAGCAATCAGCACGATGGCTTTGCGGCCTTCGATCTTCGACATCCGGTCGGCGGTGTCGGTGAGGGCGTCGAACATATTGCTTTCAGAGAAGCCCGGAACGCGCAAGCGGGACAGTGCTTCCTGGGTCTTCGTGCGATCGGTGGTGAAATCGCTCAGAATCTCGGAACGCATGTCATAGGCGATGATGGCCAGATAATCGTCCGGTTTCAGAGTGGACACGAAGCCATAAGCGGCATTGAGCGTTTGCGCCCACCCGAAGGAATAAAAACTCTGAAACTGCGCGCTGAACTCGACCACCAGCGCGACGGTCATGGGCGCCTCGCCGATGCTGAAATCGGTAAGCTTCTGGGGGACGTTGTCTTCGAGGATACGGAACTCGCTGCGCTTCAGATTCGGAATCGGATTGCCCTTGTTGTCGAGCACCGCCACATCGACGCTGACCAGGTTGGTGTCCGCATTGAAGGTGGCGTCGGTCTCCGCGACCTGATCTTTGGTGGCCTTGGGACTCAGTTTGGAAGGAATCGGCGCCTGATCGGAATCGGGCTGATCGGCCGGCTTCGCGCCGGGCTTCGGCCGCGGTCTGGCAACGGTGGCGCTCCCCTGTTGAGGATTGTCCTGGGCGTTGAGGGCGATGAAGCCGAGGCCAAGGGCTAAAGCGATGACGGCAGCAGAGGTTTTCATAATTTCAATCCTCCTGGTTTGAGTCAATAATAATTCTAATTGACCCAGTTCCCCATAGTCAGTTGACCCAATTGTCCCGGTCGGAGCCCTGTTTTTTCATATACACCTTGAACTTGTTGCGGGCGCGCTGGAGTTGCCATGCCTTCCATCTTCCGGCCAGGTCGAAGCTGAATCCGCCGCCGCTCTTGCGCGAACTGACTCCGCCGCCATACCCCGCATAGACGCCCGATTTGTATCCACGCGACCCGAACTGGGTCTTCATGTAGAGATAACCGAAGATCATGCCGCCAAGGTGCGCGAGGTTACTTACGGTGCTGCCTCCCTGGAAAGAACTCAGGAAAGCGATGGCTCCGAAAATCATCACCATGTACTTGGCTTTGATCGGAAACAGAAAACTGAAGAGCACGGTCTGGTCCGGAAACAGCATTCCATAGGCCAGCAGGAGGCCGTAAATCGCTCCCGATGCCCCGAGCGTCCGCTGATTGGGGCTGCCTATCGCGATGTCCACGATCACCACACAGATGGCGGCGCCGATTCCGCACAGGAAATAGTACTGCAGAAAACGGCGCGTTCCCCAGGTCTCCTCAATGGGCGCTCCGAACATCCAGAGCGTGAGCATGTTGAAAAGGATGTGCCAGAAGCTGCTCAGACTGTGCAGGAAAAGATAGGTAACGAGCTGCCAGACCGCGCCGCGGATTACGGCAGACGGCATGAGCAGGAGGCTGTCGAAAATCGGCTCGCCTTTAATCCATGAACCGAAGAAGTAGACCAGATAGACGGCTACGTTGGCGAGAATGAGCCATTTCACGCCGCTCGGCAGCGAGGGTAAGAAGGAAGTGCGACTCCGGAACCTCGTGTCGTAGCGCATGGAAGCGGGCCGAATCTTTTTTCAGAATACCAGACGGGTGAAATGAGGATTGTCTAAAGCCGGCGACAAGCCGGCTAGACGTTCGCCGGGGCCGGTGACGGCTCCTGCGGCGTCTCTTCCATTTCAGAGGCGTTCTGCTCGCGCGCCAGACGGGCGTAGCGAGTCAGACGCCAGCAGCCGTATTGCACGGCGATGGCTGCGCCAATCCAGACTTGCCAGTGCGATAGCAGACCCTGCGAGAAGACGAAATCGCCCGCCCAGTTGAGGTCCGTGCCGATACGCCACAGGCCGAGCGAACCGCAGCTGATGGAAACCAGCGTGAGAAGACTCGCTGCCAGCATGGCGATGCGGCTGTTTTTTCCTTGTCGCCGCATAACTACCGGGCCCCGCCCGAAGCGAATCCTGACCACCATAAATTCAGCCCTGTATTCCATTGTAGCCTTTCGCCCGAAACAGCGTAGAAAACCAAGCCGTGCCGTTTTAACACCGGGGCCTCACGATAATTTGTGATCGGTTGAGCGCTTCTGTTTCGCAAGGGGACCTTCCTTAAATCTAAGATGTTTCGTTCCGTGAAAAAGGATCAGAACTGAAAATAAATAAATTCGAGGTGCTGGAAAACACCGAAAAAGACGACGGAGTAAATTGCGCCGGCGTAGGCCAGCCAGCGAACCGGCCGGCGGTTCCATGCCAGTTGGCAAATGCGCGGGCGGTGCTCGCGAAGGTATTCGCCGCAGAAGACAACGAACGCCGCCAGAGGTACGAGGGCCAATTCAAAACGGGGCAATCCCGCGCGAAAGAGGTTTTCTGGTTGGAATCCCGCGACGTTCCCCGTCAGATTGCAGAGATGGCTCACCACATAGACGCCGTCCGAAACGCTTTTCGCGCGGAAAAAGATCCAGGCGATTCCCACCAGCAGATTCGTTGTGATTATTCGCTCGAGGGCCCACAGACGCGGAAGCCGCGCCAGCCCGGAAATCGTGGCGAGTTTTAGCCGCAGAGGCCGGGTCATCGCGCCCCCGAGGAGATAGAGACCGTGCAGCCCGCCCCAGACCACAAATGTCCAGTTCGCGCCGTGCCAGAGGCCGCTGACAAGGAACACCAGCAAAACGACGCCGCCCCAGCGCAGGGCTGAAACCCGGTTGCCGCCCAGAGGGATGTAAAGGTAGTCGCGGAACCAGGTGGAAAGCGAGATATGCCAACGACGCCAGAATCCGGCGATGTCCTTAGCCGAATATGGGTGGCGAAAGTTCATCGTGAGATCGTAGCCGAGGATGCGGGCCAGTCCCACGGCCATGTCGGAATAACCGGAGAAATCGCAGAAAATCTGTACTGCGAAAAGCAGTGTCGCGAGGGCGAGCATGGGACCGGCAAAGTCCCGCGGCCGCGCGTAGACGGTATTGACGAGCGGTGCGACGAGGTCGGCCACCATCGATTTCTTGATCAGTCCCCAGAGCGCCAGCCGGAGCCCGCTGCGCAGCCGGGGAAAATCGAAGTTCTTCGGCTGGTGAAGTTGCGGGAGCAAGTGGCCAGGTCTTTCAATGGGCCCGGCGACCATTTGCGGGAAGAAGGCCACGTAGAGGGCGTAAGAAAGAAGGTTTCGTTCGGCCCGGACGCTTCCGCGATACACCTCTACGGTGTAGCTGACGGCCTGAAACGTGTGGAATGAGATTCCCACCGGCAACAACCAGTGCAGTTGCGGAATCCCCGCATGCAGCATGGCGCTGAAAAAGTCGGCATACTTGAACGCAAACAGCAAGCCGAAGTTGGAGAGAATGCTCAAGGTGAGGAACAGCCTGCGGCGCGCGCCATGCGCCTCTTCGATCGCGATTCCGGCACAGTAGTCGATCAGTGTGATCGCGATGATGACGCCGATGTAAGGAACGCTCCAGCACATATAGAAGTAGTAGCTGGCGGCGAGCAGGAATCCGCGTTGAAAGCGGGACGGCAGGAGAAAGAAGACCGGGCAGGTTACGGCGAAAAAAATTGCAAAGCTGAAAGTATTAAACAGCATCGGCTCGGACTTGTGCCGCTACTCCCGCGGGCGGCTGACCGCCGGAGCCAGAATACCGGCCAGCCTGGTGGTATAGACGGCTGCCCCTTCCGGATTCAAGTGCACCGGGTCGGAGAAATAGCGGCTCGCCAGCAGAAAATAATTTGGTCCGATCACTGTAAAGCGCGGGAAGCCCGCCATGCGCCGCGCCACCGAAGCCGCATAATCCGGGGACGGCCCGAGTTCTCCGATCCTGTGGTAACTGGGTACCAGGAAAACCCGCATTGAATACCGCGAGGCCAGCCGGTTCAACCGTTCGAACTCCGGCCCGCGCGGAAGAAAAGCCGGATCGTCGATCACATCCGGCCGGTCGGTGCCCAGATGAAAGCTATCCGGCAACCGGTCGCCCGGATAGTGGCTTTGCCCTTCGATGAAATACCAGCCCCGGTTCTGCTGCATCGATTGAACCGCGTTTTCCCCGTACCGGTACAAAGCGGGCACCCCGCCGCGCTCGCGGGCGAGCATTCCGAAAAGGACAAGATCGCGGGGCAGTTTGCGGAAAGGGAACAGGGTGTCCATCACCCTCGAGTCGTCCGGCGGTGGGGCCTCGGTAGCCCACGGCAGCGTCACGACGACATCCCGCGGCGCCTGTCCGCGCGCTGCAAGCAGGGCCAGATCGCTCACGAAACGCGATTCCTCCGGCTTGCCCATGTTCGCCGAGTAGACACCGGTCTGGCGGTCGAAAAGATCGGGCAGGAAGCCTGTCAGGACTTTGCTGTTGCCGAAAACAATGAGACGCGACGCAGCCGGAACATCAGCCGGGAAGACCACGCCGCGGCGTTCCTGAGTGTCTTTCGCCGAGTAAACGATGGAAGCGCCGGAGCGCAGGTAGGGGAATCGCAGCCAGACGGAGTAGAAGAAAATCCAGAGAACAGCGAGCAGACAAAGAAACCAGCGTGTGCCGTGATCTCTGTGGTGAAGGGATGGGTCGGAAACTGAGGAAGAACGGAACCCTGTTTCAGTCACGTCCAGCTAGTGCTGGACGGACTGAAATGTTCTCAGGGGAATACAGAGTTACTGGACGTGTTCGTCGATCATCTTCTGGACGTCGCCCTTGCTCGCGGCGCCGACTTTGTTCGCCACCAGCTGGCCGCCCTTGAAGAGCAACAACGTGGGAATGCCGCGGACCTGATACCGCATTGCGGTCTGCCCGTTCTCATCCACGTTCAGCTTGCCGATTTTCGCCTTCCCCTGGTACTCGTCGGCCAGCTGGTCGATGATCGGTGTCATCTGCCGGCACGGTCCGCACCATGTGGCCCAAAAGTCCACCAGCACGGGTTCGGCTGATTTCAGGACTTCGGTGTCCCATGCAGCGTCGGTAAAGTTGAGTGTGTTCGTTCCTGCCATTTATGCCTCGTTCAGAAGTTTAGAGTCGTTTTCCACCACAAAAGATGCAATTTCCGCGTACAACCGTGAATACTCAGCCGCCGAAGCTCTCCATGAAAAGTCCTTTTGCATCCCGCGCACCATCATCGCCGTCCATGCATCCCGATCCTCCCAAAGCCGGCACGCGCGCAAAATCGCATCCATGAGGGCTTTCCCATTGTAATCAAGGAACTTGAAGCCGGTGGCGCCTTCTACGCGGCCATCCAGTGGCGGATCGATCACTGTGTCGTCGAGGCCCCCGGTGGCGCGCACGACCGGGACCGTGCCGTAACGCAGGCTATAGATCTGATTGAGCCCACACGGCTCATAACGGCTCGGCATGATGAACATGTCCGACCCCGCCTCGATTCTGTGCGCCAGCGCATCGTTATACCCCAGGCGCAGCCCGACCCGTCCCGGGAACTCACTCTGCAGCCAGCGGAACATGCCTTCGATCTGCTCTTCGCCGTTGCCGAGGACCACCATATAGACGCCCTGGCCGAACAGTTCATGCGGAATCACGCCCAGCAGGTCGAAACCTTTTTGTCCCGCAAAGCGCGAAACGATTCCCAGCAGCGGGCGGTCGAGCGCTTCGTCGGGCAGGCCCATTTCCAGTAACAAGTCCTGCTTGTCGATGCGTTTCCCCGCCAGATCCGAAGCCGAATACCGGGCGGGAATCGTCGAATCGGTTTCCGGATTCCAGCGCGTGTAATCGACCCCGTTCAGAATCCCGCTGAGGTCCGCATGCCGCCGGGCAAGGATGCCCTCCAGACTGAAGCCGAACGGCTGCGTCTGAATTTCTTCCGCATATTTCGGACTTACCGTGGTGAGCTTGTCGGCGAAAACGATGCCCCCTTTCAGGAAGCTGATCTTGCCCCAGAATTCGATGGCCTCCGGATGGAAAAGATTCCGGGGCAAGCCGATCTCGGCCATGGCGCCGGCGTCGAACACTCCCTGATAGCCGAGGTTGTGAATGGTCAGGACCGTGCGCGTTCCGATAAAACACGGATCCACCGCCATCTGAAGGTAGAGAGGCACGAGGGCGGCGGGCCAGTCGTGACTATGGATAACATCGGCCGGGAAGATGCGCCGGGCGATCTCAATCGCCGCCTTGGAGAGCAGCGCGAAACGGATATGGTCGTCGGGAAATCCGTAGAGCCCGGGCCGGTCGAACAACTCCGTCTGATCGACAAAGAACCACGAGACGCCTTCCGCCTTCAGTTCCCAAACGGAGGCATCGTACCAGCGGCCGCCCACCGGAATCCAGAGATGATCGTAAATGCGCTGCGCGGGAGCGTCGCGCGCACCCATATAACGCGGGATGACGACGCCCACCGTATGGCCAACGGCGGCCAGCGCCCCGGGCAGCGCGCCGAGCACGTCGGCCAGTCCGCCGGTCTTGGCCCAGGGGCTGGCCTCCGACGAGACCATCAATATGCGAGGGAGCGGCATGCGCGTTAACGGCATCTCTTCACACCCGCTGGCTTAAGAAGCTGGAGATTTCATTCAACTCGGCATCGGTGAGCCGGAACTCCGCCGCCCCCACCACGCCTTCCACCTGCTTCGGTGAACGCATTCCGACAATCGCCGCGGTGACTTCCGGACGCCGCAGGGTCCATGCAAGCGCCACTTCACCCGGGGTCCACCCGTGCCTCGCGCCGATGGCGCGCAGCAGCTCGGCCAGATTCAGATTCCGGGTCAGCAGCGGTTCTTTGAAGCTGGGAGTGCGCTTGCGGAAATCGTCGTCCGGCATCGCGGCGACTCGCTCCCGAGTCATAGCGCCGGTCAACATACCGGATTTCATGGGCGAATAGACAATCACGCCAATGTTGTTTTGGGCGCAGAAGGGCAGGGTATTGGTTTCGATCTCAGGCGACAGCATGGAATATGGAGGCTGCAGAGATGTCACCGGCGCAATGGCCTGGGCCCGGGCAAGTTGCGAGGTGTTGAAATTCGAAACGCCGATCCAGCGCGCTTTGCCTTCCTTCTGCAGTTCGGCCATGGCTGACCAGCCTTCTTCCACCTCCGGGTCCGGATCCGGCCAGTGAATCTGATACAGATCGAGGGTGTCCACCCGGAGACGGCGCAGGCTGTCTTCGCATTCTTTGCGGATGGAATCGCGTTTCAAACTGCGGCTGATCTGGCGCTGCTCATTCCAGACGAGTCCGCATTTCGTAAAAACATAGGGACGATTGGCTCGCCCTTCCAAAGCCCGCGCGACAACTTCTTCGGAATGGCCTAGTCCGTAGACAGCGGCCGTATCGATCCAGTTGATGCCATGATCGAGCGCGGACTGAATGGCCCCGATGGAGTCGGAGTCATCCTGCGGTCCCCAGCCGAAAGCCCAGCCGCCTCCGCCCATGGCCCACGCGCCGACGCCCAGGGGCGTGATGTGAAGGTCGCTGTTGCCAAGCCGGCGAGTTTGCATAAAACTACACTAACCCACGATTCGCCTGTGTAATGCGTCGGTAAGAAAGGATGACTACGTCAGAACCCCGGCCATCCGCGCGATCGCAATCGCGTTGCTCGCCTGGATCACGCCCGGTTTCAGCTTGTAATCGAAATCCAGCGGATCGGCAGCGCTTCGCGCGCCCATGTGTACATTGGTTCCGCGCAATGCCTCAAGCTCCGCGATTTCAGTCAGAGCCAGATCATGCGTCGATAAAGCGCCGACCGCGCCGCGCTCCACCAGTCCACGAATTACGGATTCAGCCGCGATCCGGCGGTCCCGCGAATTCGTGCCGGAAAGAATTTCGTCGATCAGGAAGAGCACCGGCGTGCCGGCGCGGGCCGATTCCATCATCAGGCGCAGCCGGCTGATCTCCGCCTGAAATTTCGATTTCCCCTCGCTGAGCGAATCCACCACGGCCAGCGATGCGCAGAGCGCGAAGCATGAAAGCCGCAGGGACGCCGCGCGAACCGGCGCGCCGACGCCGGCCAGGACCACGTTTAATCCGACGGCGCGCAACAGGGTGCTCTTTCCCGCCATGTTCGACCCGCTGATCAGATAAAACCGACGGTATTTACCCAAGTCGAAATCATTTCGGACGCACGTTGCGGCGGGGAGTACGGGATGCCCGGCCGCGCGAAACTCTACGATCGTTTCGTCCTCTACGAACTCGGGGTAGCTGTCGGCGGGATGCTCCCAGGCATATCCCGAGATCGCAGCCAGCGCTTCGAATTCCGCCCAGGTTTTCATCCATCGGCGGAGAGCCTCGCCATGAATGGAACGCCACCGCTCCATGGCGAACCACAATTGCGTGCGTACGAGCAGCAGGCGGGCAAACAGGTAGAAAGCCGGATGATCGCAATCGTCAAGAATGGCGGTCATCTTTTCCAGGCGGTGAAGGGCGTGGGCGGCGTCATCCTGGGAAAGTTCGTGCTGCAGATTTTGTAGTTTCGCCGATTCGAACTGCTGTCTTTGAAGCAGCGCAAGGCCCTCGCGCAGGACGCCGGCTTCAACGCTCATCCGCGCCGCCGCGCTTAAAGCTTCAGCGGACCGGCGGTTCAATGCAATCCCAATGGCCGCATTTACGGCAATAAGGGCCCCGATCGCCGGTGCTATGGCGATCCAGGAGGCGAGCACGAGTGGCAGCGCGAAATACCCGTAGATAAGAATCGCTCCCAGCAGGACCGATGTTACGAGGGCGAGGATTTGAATCGCGGGATGGGGGGCATGCAGACTCGATGCGTTCAGCCAGTCGCAAAACGTCTCTTCGGACGAATCGCGAAACTCGAATTTGCCCAGTAACGCGATTTCTTCGCGCAGGGCGGTGCGGGCGGACAGTTCGCGTACCGCGTCCTGCCGCGCCTTGGCTTCATCGAGGTCCGGCGTATCGAGCAGCCAGGACGCCAGGCGCCGGCGTCCCATTTGCGTGCGCGCGGTGCAAAGCAGTTCGAATATCGAGCCGTGCCCGAACAGGTTCAGATCGGATTCGTAAGGATGGCCGGGAACCTGAAACTCCTCGCCGCTGTGCCCCATACCGGCGAAGCGGTATTCGAGGCGCTCGATGCCCTTGCGATAGAAATTCTGCAGCCGGATCACACGGGACAACGCGGACCTGTTCTTTGCATATCGACGAACGGCGGCGCCTGCGATCGGCAAGGGGAGTGCGGCATTCCACAGCGGAACCCGGTGCTCCAGCGCGAGCCACGTCAACAGGAACAGCAGAAGAACGGTCGCGCCGAGCAGGAACAGCGTCGTCAGCCGGACCGTGTGGGCGGTGGCAAGCGCGGTTTCCAGAACGCTGAGTCTCGCCTGATAATCCAGTAGCGGTGACATTCAGTCAATACTACAAGGCTCCGCGGACGCGCGATTTTGAAAGAGCCGGATCAGGCTGTCCCCTTCGCGGGACCAGCGCCAGCGACTTACTGTTTGACATATTTCAGGAGACGCATCCGCCCAACGTCCGCGCCGTAGACGCCGCCCTTCAAATCGACACCGACGCCTTCCACCCCTAGCACTTTGGTGGTATCCGGATCCGGATCTTTATCCGGTATCATCGCGACGATCTTGCCGTCTTTCGCGCTGCCAATCCGGATACCGCGCTTGAAACCGGGATTGCGCGCGGTGTTGGATTCCGAATCGACCACGTACATCGTGTCGTCTTTCCGGATCACGATCCCGCTGGGCCGCCCCCACTGTTTCCACTCGGTCAGATAATTTCCTTCCTGATCGAAGATCTGGATGCGGTTGTTGTTACGATCCGCCACAAAGATACGGCCTTTGGAATCCATCGCAATCGCATGCGGAATATCGAACTCGCCGGGACCGGAACCTTTCATCCCCCAGGCCTTGATGAAAGTTCCGTCTTTCGCAAACTTAACCACGCGCGCATTGGTGTTCCCGCCGTGCCCGTCGGCAACGAAGATGTCGCCATCAGGGGCCACCAGGACAGCGGAGGGTGCGTTGAATGTATCGGAGGTGGTCCCGGCGACTCCAGCTTTTCCCAGCGTCATCAGAATCTTGCCCTGCGGGGTGAATTTGAACACCTGGTGGCCCTTGCCGTCTTTCCCGCGCCCATCGGTGGCCCAGATATTGCCATCGCGATCGATAAAGAGCCCGTGCGGCTGCACGAACATCCCCGAGCCCCAGCTGGTCAGGAGCTTGCCGGAAGGATCGAACTCCAGCATCGGCGGATCGCCGCGATGAAACACCCACATATTGTTATGCGCGTCCACCTGCACCGAAATCACCTGGCCGAACTTCATGCCCTCGGGCAATTTTGCCCAGTTCACGACTTCCTTATAGGGATTGGGTAAATCCGGATGCGACTGCGCCAGCGCCACTGCCGCGGCGAGGGATATGAATGCGATTGCGAATGATTTCGTCTTCACGAACGATCTCCTCTTAAGGCCCTCAGTATATATCGCCGCCCTCGCGGCTGCCCGCGCCGTCCAGAGCCGCGTGATAGACTCCCAAATCGTACAGGAATTCTGGATTCTGAGAGGTTACCCAATATGAGCAAGCTCCCCGTTTATCGCTTTGCCGCCGCTGGTCTGGTGCTCGCCGCATGCAGTTTCGCCAGCGCCCAGGAATTGACCCGGGCACAGCAGGCCGCCAAGGCAAAGGCTGAGAACGTTCCGGAGATTCCGTTCGAAGCCGTGCCCGGCTTCATTAAGATGCCGCCCAACACCTATCTCGGTGAGGGCATCGGGGTGGCCACGAATTCCAAGGGGCATGTCTTTGTATACACGCGCAGCGAGGAAACCCGGCTCTTTGAGTTCGACAAGACCGGCACTTTCGTAAAGGAAATCGGCAAGGGCCTGTACGGCTTTCAATTCGCGCACGCGGTACGTGTGGACAAGCAGGACAATATCTGGGCCGTGGATGAAGGCACCAATATGGTGATCAAATTCAGCCCCGAAGGCAGAGTGCTGATGGTGATCGGTCACCGTCCCGAGCCGGTGGAAGGCGTGATTGCGGGACTGGGCGGCTTCAATTCGCCGACGCCGCCCGCCGAGCCTTACACCCTGAACCGGCCGACGGACGTGGCGTGGGATGCGGCCGGCGATATTTTTGTTTCCGACGGATACGGCAACTCGCGCGTCGTGAAATACGACAAGAACGGCAGGTTCATCAAATCGGTTGGATCGCGTGGCAACAAACCGGGCGAGTTGAATCTTCCGCACACGATGGCGGCGGATGCGGCGGGCAACGTGTATGTCGGCGACCGCAGCAACAGCCGCGTGCAGGTGTTCGACAACGATTTGACTTTCAAAGCCATCTACGACAAAGTGGGCGCTCCCTGGGCACTTTGCATCACGCCGGGTCCGCACCAGTATCTGTATGTTTCGAATTCCAATCCGGACAATAACGGCGCGGAAGTGGCGGCCGTCACCGGCGACATCTACAAGATGGAGCTCGACGGGACGATTCTGGGCAAGTTTGGCAAAGCCGGCAAGGCCGCAGGCAATTTCAGCACGGTGCATGAGCTGGATTGCCATGCCGAGAACGAGCTCTATACGTCGGAGATCACGGCATGGAGAGTGCAGAAACTCATTCTTCATCCCACCGCCGCCGAGACCGGCGCGGCCAAGAAGTAGGACATTCACTCCGGAGACTTTTAATGAAAAACATTTCCCACCTGATGCTGACGGCGGCCGCGGCGGCCTGCCTCGCCGGATCTCTGCCGGCCCAATCGATCCCGGACATTGCCTATGATTCCGCGCCGAATTTCTTGAAGCTTCCCGAGGGCGTTAATTTCGGCGAAGTCGCCGGCGCGGCTTACAACTCCAAAGGGCACATTTTTGTATTCACCCGGACCGGTGACGCCTACGCGACCATCGGAACGTCGCGGACATTTACCCATGGGGGCGGCAAGATTTTTGAATTCGATCAGACGGGCCGATATGTGAAGGAAATCGGTCAGGGGCTGTATGGGATTCTCTTTCCGAATTCGATACACATCGATCCACAGGACAACATCTGGGTGGTCGATCGCGGCGCGAGCCTGGTGATCAAGTTCGATCCGCTGGGTCATGTGATCTGGCCGATGGGACGCAAACCGGAATCGATTAATGTGGTGGTGCCTAATGCTGGCCGCGGGGCCGGTCCCGGAGGTGCTCCGGGCGGTGCGGCTGGCGGGCGCGGTGGCGCGGCCGGAGGACCGGCGGGGGGCCGTGGCGGCCGAGGCGCTCCTGGCGCAGGCGCGGCTGGTGATCTTTTCAATCAGCCGAGCGACGTGGCATGGAATGCGGCGGGCGAGATTTATGTCTCCGATGGCTATGCCAACAACCGTGTGGGCAAGTACGACAAGATGGGCCACTTCATTAAGTCGTGGGGCCAGACGGGTTCGGAACACGGCCAGTTCAATAAGGCGACTTCCATTGCGGTAGATGCGGCTGGTAATGTTTACGTGACCGATACTGGAAACAAGCGCATTCAGGTGTTCGACGGCGACGGCAATTACAAGTCGGAGATCACGGGCGTGGGCGCGCCGATGGCCGCCTGCATCACACCCGGACCGCATCAGTATCTGTATGTGTCCAATTCCAATCCCATCAATTCCGTCGATAACGGCGAAATCTACAAGATGGAACTGGACGGGAAGATTCTGGGCAAGTTCGGCGAGGCGGGCAAAGAGATGAAGCAGTTCTGGACTGTCAATCAGATCGACTGCCGGCACCCGAACGAACTGCTGGTTTCCGAGATCGGCAACTGGCGGGTTCAGAAAATCACGCTGAAGCCTTAATCGCAGTCGCGCATAATCCGGCATGCCGGATGGGAGACACTAGAAAATATCTTCTGTCCGGTATCGCCTATGAAGCTGACTGCATTTTCCGCGCTGATCCTTTTCGCCGCTGGTTCGTTGTTCGCGGCTGAAAAGATTTTTCCTTATCCCTACGTTCAGGAAGATCTGCCCAATGGTCTGCGCCTGATCACTGTACCGGCGGATTACCCGAACATCGTTTCGTTATTTATCGTGGTCGGGACCGGCTCGCGCAATGAGGTGGAACCGGGCAAGAGCGGGTTCGCGCACCTGTTCGAGCATCTGATGTTCCGGGGCTCGCCGGAATACTCACCGGCCCGCTACGAGTCGGTTCTGCAGAATGCGGGCGCGGCTTCGAACGCCTTCACGACGGACGATTTCACGGCCTTCCATACGACGTTTTCCAAGGAGGATCTGCCGCCGATCCTTTCCATGGAAGCGGATCGCTTTCAGCATCTGGCCTATGAGCCGGCGGCTTTCAAAACCGAAACGCTCGCGGTGCTTGGGGAATACAACAAGAACAGCGCCAGCCCGCAATCGAAGCTTTCCGAAGTCCTGCGGGCGACCGCCTTCAATACTCACCCTTATAAGCACACGACCATGGGCTTCCTCGCCGACATCAAAGCGATGCCGGAGGAGTACGACTACAGCCGCCAGTTCTTCGATCGCTATTACCGGCCGGAATTCACGACGATCATCGTGGCCGGCGATGTGGATCCGAAGAAAGTACGGGCCATGGTGGATGAGCGGTGGGCAACGTGGAAGCGCGGTTCGTTTAAGCCCGCCATCCCGGCCGAGCCGCCGCAGACCGGTGCCCGCAGCGCCCATGTGGACTGGCCGACGAAGACTCTGCCGTTGATTACGGTGGCGTGGCGCGGTCCGGCGTATGGCGATGACAACGAAGATTCGGCCGCGCTCGATGCCATCGCGCGCCTGGGATTCGGGCCGACGTCACCTCTCTATCAGAAGCTGGTTATCGATGAGCAGAAGGTTGACCGCATCAATGGCCGTTCGCCGGACAACATCGATCCTGAACTGTTCGCGGTACAGTCGCGGGTTAAGAGAGCGGCGGATTTGCCCGCGGTTGAACAACAAATCCTGGCCACTGCGAAAGAGTTCGCCACCACGCCTGTGGATGCGAAGAAGCTCGAAGCTCTCAAGGAGCATTTGCGCTATCAGTTCGCTCTGTCTTTGAATAACAGCGAGGCGATTGCGGAAACGGTGGCTGACTATGTGGCGTTGCGGCGCACGCCCGAAACGATCAATCGCTATTTCGATACCTACGCGAAGCTGACGCCGGCGGACATTCAGAAAGCCGCGCAGAAATATCTGATCGACAACAACCGCACGGTGGTTACGCTGACCGGGCCGGAGGGCGGCAAATGAAACGCCTGGCTTTGTTGCTGGCCTGCGGGGCTTTGGGCGCTTCGGCTGCGCCGCGGATGGTGACTCTGCCTGGGAAATCGCCGCTGATTACGCTGCGTTTTGTGTTTACGACTGGCGCGGCTTCAGATCCGGCACCGGGCTTCGGAATGGCTCCGTCCACCGGAAAGATGCCGGCAGGTTCGGAGGGCAAGCCCGGCGTCGCGCATCTTACGGGCGAAATGCTCGCCGGCGGCGGCACCAAAGATCTGACCTATAAGCAGGTGACCGATGCGCTCTATCCGATGGCGTCTTCGATCAACGTTTACTCCGATAAGGAAATGACCACCTTTATCGGTGCAACTCACGTGGATAATCTCGACAAGTTTTACGGCCTCATGCGCGACGCGATTCTGCATCCAGGCTGGCGGGCCGATGATTTCGAACGGGTGCGCGACGACAGCCTGAACGCTCTGCGCGTCACTCTTCGCGGCAACAACGACGAGGAACTGGGCAAGGAAGAGCTTTACAACGTGATCTATGCCGGGCGGCCTTACGGGCACGAAGATCTAGGCACGGGCGAAGCGCTTCAGAAAATGACGCTGGCCGATTTGCAGGCGTTCTACCGGGCGCATTACACGCAGGCCAATCTGATCATCGGGATCGCGGGCGGCTATCCGGCGGATTTTGCCGAGCGGGTCAAACGCGATTTCGCGGCGCTGCCGGCTGGCCCGGCGGACCGGTTCCAAATGAAGGCTCCCGCGCCGGTCACGCATAACAGGCTCACGCTGATCGAGAAGGACACCCGCTCCGTGGCGTGGTCTTTCGGGTATCCGATCGATGTGAAACGCGGCGATCCGGATTATCCGGCGTTGCTGGTTGCGCAGTCGTATCTGGGACAACATCGCCAGGGCGGCCGTTTGTTCACTCGACTGCGTGAAGCGCGCGGTTTGAATTACGGCGATTACGCGTACATCGAATATTTCCCGCGGGGCATGAACCTCATGGAGCCGCAACCGAACCTGGCGAGGCAGCAGCAGATTTTTCAAATCTGGATTCGTCCGGTGGAAACACCCGATGCGGGGTTTGCGCTGCGCGCTGGTCTGTTTGAGTTGAACAAACTGGTGAAGGAAGGGATTCCGCCCGCCGAGTTTGAACGCACGCGCGGCTTTCTTTCGAAGTTTGTGAATGTTCTGACGAAGACGAAATCGGCCGAACTCGGCTATGCGATCGACAGCCTGTATTACGGCATTCCGGGTTACAACGATTACCTGAAATCCGGCCTGGCGAAGTTAACGGCGGAGGACGTGAACAAGGCAGTGCGAAAGCATCTGCGCGCGGAGAATATCGAGATCGTCGGGGTAACGAAGGATGCCGCGAAGCTGGCGGCAGAGTTGACTGGCGGCGAACCCACGCTGATCCATTACAATTCGCCCAAGCCGGCGGATATTCTCGATGAGGACAAAACGATCGAACGCTGGCCGCTGCATTTGCGGGCTGAGGATGTGAAGATCGTGCCGGTCGGGACGGTGTTTGAGAATTGACTGCAAATCCTCGAACGCGAGGACGACGATTCGATTGATGCGGAGCGCGCGAACCTGATAGAGGCTCTGATGTTGTTTTTCGAAACGCAGCCTAACACAGCCGAAATAGCGTAAGGCTGACGAGCTCCGCTCATGCGATCCCGAAACTTACCCATTCTTCGATACCGGAGACGCTGGTGTCAAACCGGAGTCTTGGCCGGGGCTGTCTCAATCTCCAGCTTTTGAGGCTCGCTTAAATACCGCGTAGGAGATCGCTGCCGAAACGAGAACTGCACCGATCATCATCGGCAAGATTGGAATATGAACGAAGTTCCAACCCGGAACATCAATTGATGGCCGCAGTATTTCGATGATGAGTGGGGCAACGCCAATGATCAGGGCGGCAATGACGACCAACGCGACCAACCCAGCCAATAGACTTTTTACGTAAATCATGGCTGAACCTCCGTCACCGGGCCCTCCGGTATAGCGAGATAAGACCTGCCGCGAAAACCGCACCGAAGACGAAAAGCACTCGCCACACATGCACGTGAACCACAGTGAAATAACCGTCACCAGTTATCAAAGCATAGTCGGGAGACGAGGGGTTCCGGTATTTCACCAGCGAAATCAAGAGAGACGTGCTGATGACCAGCAATGTGGCAACCACAACTGCAAGGCCCGTCACGACGGCATTAACGAACTTCAACGGTGGCCCTTCGAAGAAGAATATATCAAAATTGCCGGGATTGCGCGTCGGGGCCCCTGTCCCGAAACTCACCCTTTGTGAAACCAGATGATCCACGTTGCCAGGTCATACTGCTCCGCGCGCGAGCGGTCGACGTTTGGGTATGATCCAAATGAGAAGGGGCGGGTCAATTGTGTTCCGGTTCGAATTTGTTCTGTTGATGGTTTGTGCCGTATACGGCTCTCAGCAGGAGAACAGTCCAGCGGACTCCGAGCGGGAAAAGGACGTCTACGCGATCTACTCTCTAATGCTGACGGACGTACCGACCAGTCATGGGCCTGACAATAAAGAGAAATATCTGATTGCGGCGACCACTGCGCCTATGCGGCGAGCAAGGCCATGTGTAACGCCCTCGCCCGCGCGCAGGGCGGACTTCGGCGAGGTGCTGGCTGACTACGAACTCCGCCGCTCAACACCAAGACACCTCAAAAGGGCGCTCTCGATCCAACAGCCGTACGTGTTGCTGGACGCCGAGCAGGTCAAAGCGTTTATAGAGGAGCGGTCCCCGCATGGGACCGGCAGACAATCCTCCAGCCGTGAGGTGTTCCGCGGCGCTACGGACCTATTTACCCTGTCGGATGTTTACTTTAATCAGCGCCGAACGCTGGCACTGACGGCCCTGTCGTCCTGGTGCGGAGTTCTCTGCGGGGAATCGCAGTGGAGGGTTTTCGAAAAATCGACAACTGGCGAGTGGGAAGAGCGGCAGTGGGTCGGCTGCGTGACCATGCAATGAATAGGCGGAAAAATCTGGATACCGGGCCGATGGAATGCTCGTTTTGCGGCAAAGCTCAGTTCGTCGTTCGCAAGCTAATTTGTAACGCCAGTGATTTTTCCAGAAGAGTTTATATCTGTGACGAGTGCGTGCTGATTTGCAACTCCATCCTCGAAGACGGTTCCGGTAGCTCCGCGGTCGATCCTGTTAACATCGACTCGCAGGAACGGCATCCGGCCCTCGATAACCCGGAGACGTCACGGTTTCTGCGATTCGTCGAGCGCTGGATCAGGCTGGAATCATCGGGCGCAGACTCTGCTGCGGCGTTCGCCGAAGTTCGGGGCATAGCATTGAGCCTCTTTGGTTCGAAGGCTGGGCATCCGTAAATCGCGGTTGTCGCCGGTGCCCGCGCGTCAGATCGATTGCAAGGGCTGACCTACCTCACTTTCCAACTGATCCCGACCAATAAATCGACCTGATTCTGATTCGATCCGTCGACCTGAGCTGTCGCCCAGCGTGTATAACGCAGCTGCGGGGCGAGGTGCAGGCGGCCCAGATTGAATTGAAGACCTCCACCGGCGACAAATCCCACGCTGGGGCTATAGCTGACCGGAGAAATCACTATAAATGGCGGACCGAGCGTAGTGTAGTCACTCTGAGATGTTTCAACATCCCTGCCTCCAATCGTCCGTGGCGCGACTCCGGCTTCAACAAAGGGATGAAGAGGCCCAAATCGCAGCTTGTATTTCAACAACACCGGAAACTCCCAGCTGTTGTCGCGCTCATGGACGGTGGAGTATTCGGTGATGGCCCCGAAGGACGAAAAAAAGCCCAGGCGATGGTAGAGGGCGTCAAACTCAACGGCGAATTTGTTGGTCAGGCCAATCTCAACCTGGGCTCCCACATCGTAAAATCTCGATTGCGTAAACTCTGTCAACTTACCTGTTTGAGACAACACGTCGTCGGTAACGCGTCCGCCCCCAATCGCGCCGACGGAAATCGATTGCGCGGCGCAGGCACAATAAGTCAGGAAAAAGACGAAAAGAAAACGCACGAGAGCGCGGAGCGGCAATTCGATTACCGTTACGGGCGCATTCTGAAGTCTGCTGTATCCCCATCAGAAGTTTGCATTGTCGCGTGAAAAAGAACAGCGGACGTTGTGTCGGTTGGACACCGCCATCGTTGCACTTCGCCACTTTATCTCCTATCCCGTTACTCTGTGAAATGATTGTGCAGAGGTCCACGCCTGCGCCAAATCGCGCAGGCCGGGATTCCTCTCTGGGGCAATCGGGGTATATGCCCTCGGGCTGTCTCGCGGTCGGTGCCGGGCGATCCTGCTCGGGAATTTCTGACGATGGTGGAAGTCTCTGATACAACGCGATTTACCGACAGGGCGCAATCAGGCGGAATAAAATCCTCCCCTGCTGCGTCTTTAAAACAGGAAGGCCCCACGCGTGCCATCGAAAGCGGCACAAAGGCGTATACTTAAAGTTCAGAGGCTCTATGCACAAATACGGTAAATTTGCCATCCTCATGGCGATCATCGTCGGTTCTTTGCTTTGGCTGGCTACGGCTGGCATTCAGGGGTCGCAAACGTACTACAAGACCATCACCGAGTTGCGCCAAATGGGCAACAACGCGGAGACGCGGCATGTGCGCGTCGGCGGCGACGTTCAGAGCAATTCGATTGTGCATCAGGGAACGCTGGTGAAGTTCAATCTGGTGCAGGACAAGAACGTTCTGCAGGTGGTTTATGAGGGCCGCGATCCGCTGCCCGATACGTTCCGCGACGGCGCGCAGGCGCTGGCGGACGGCAAGCTCGGTCCGGACAACGTCTTCCATGCCCAGGAAATTCAGGCCAAGTGCGCATCGAAATACGCGCCCAAGCCCGGCATGGCCCCCGATGCTCTGCAGCCGAAGCCAGGCACTGCCCCGTCCAACATGCGGTCGAGCCTCTAAAATTCAAACATGGAAAACGTAGGCGCCCTTGCTGTCCTTCTGGCGTTTTGCATATCGCTCTATGCGATCGTCGCCAGCGTAACTGGAGTCATTAAAAAGAAACCGTTCCTGATCCTGAGCGGCTCCCGCGCGGTTCTCGCCGTCTGGGTACTGATCACGACCGCTGCCGGAATCCTTGTTTATTCGCTGATGACGGGCGACATGCGGATGGCCTACGTGGCCTCCCATTCGAACCACGCCATGCCGGCGTTTTACAAGTTCGCGGCATGGTGGGGCGGACAGGAAGGCTCGCTGCTTTTCTGGAGCTGGATTCTTTCCACCTACGGCGCCGTAGTGGTGATCACCAATCGCAACCGGCATCGGAATCTGATGCCCTGGGTGCTGGCGATTCTCTCGACGATCCAGAGTTTCTTTCTGATTTTGAATGCGTTTGTCGTCAGCCCCTTCCAGGTGCTGGCGGTGGACAAAGTGGTGACTTCGGTGCCCGACGGCATGGGGCTGAATCCGCTGCTGCAGTATTGGGCGATGGTGATTCATCCGCCGATGCTTTATCTCGGCTACGTGGGATTCGCGGTGCCCTTCGCGTTCGCGATGGCGTCCCTGATTTCCAAAGCGCCCGGCGACAGCTGGATCCACACCACCCGCCGCTGGACCATCGTGACCTGGCTTTTCCAGGGAACCGGAATTATGCTCGGATCGGCGTGGGCATATCACGTTCTCGGATGGGGCGGTTACTGGATGTGGGATCCGGTTGAGAACGCTTCGTTGCTCCCCTGGCTGGCCGGAACCGCGTTTCTGCATTCGGTGATGATGCAGGAAAAGAAGGGCATGATGAAGGTCTGGAACATGGTCCTCATCGGCGCGACCTTCTTCCTTTGCATCTATGGAACATTCCTGACGCGCTCAGGCATCATCAGTTCCGTTCACGCATTCGCCGAATCGCCCATTGGAAAGTACTTCGTCATTTTCCTCGCGACAGGAATCGCGGCGGTGGTCTGGCTGATTCTCGACCGGCTGAATTATCTGCGAAGCGAAGCGGAACTGGAATCGGTGGTTTCGCGCGAATCGAGCTTCCTGTTCAATAACCTGGTTCTGCTCGCCAGCTGCTTCGCGGTTCTTTGGGGCACCATGTTCCCGGTGATTTCGGAGAAGTTTTCCAGCGAAAAGATCAGTCTCGATGCGGTGTGGTTCAACCGTCTGATGGTTCCCATCGGTCTGTTTCTGCTGTTCCTTACCGGGGTGGGTCCGCTGTTTGCATGGCGGCGCACGTCGATGGAAAGCCTGCGGAAGAACTTCCAGTGGCCGGGCATCGGCATGCTGGTTGTGATCGGCGCGCTGATTGCCGGCGGCATGCGCTATCCGTATTCGATCATTTCGTTGGGCCTTTGCTTCTTCGTGACGGCGACGATCGTCCTTGAGTTCTACCGCGGCTCGCACGCCATCAGCGATAAGAACAAGATGGCGTTCATCCCCGCGATGATCGAGCTGACGCATCGCAACACCAGGCGCTACGGCGGCTATCTGGTGCATATGGGAATCGTGCTGATGTTCATCGGGTGGAGCGGCCATCCGTTCAACCAGACATCCATAGGCGAAGTCAATAAGGGCGACACCATGCGCGTGGGCGCCTACACGCTGAAGGTTGCCGATCTCACCACCGCCGATCTGCCGGATTATCAGGAAGACACGGCGATCATCGAGGTTGCGAAGAACGGCAAGCCGATCGGCACCGTGGAACCGTCGCGCCGCTTCTACAAAGTGGCCCAGCAGGCGACCGCTGAAGTGGCTCTGCGCACCGGTCTCAATGAGGATCTCTATATTAACTACGCCACCCGCACGGGAGATACGGCCACCTTGCAGGCTTATGTATTTCCGCTCGTGACATGGATCTGGGTGGGTGTGGTGACTTTGATCGCGGGCACTTTTGTGTGTCTGGTACCGAGCAAGGTTGCAAGGTCGTATGCGCGTACAGAAGTCGTGGGCGTCGCGCAGGAGCGCAAGGCTCCGGTTGTAGCCCGCCAGGAAGTTGAATGAATTTTCGAAGTTTAATTCGCAGGTCGGGCCGTAGTCTTCTCTTTCTCGTTCTCGCGGGCGCGGCATTTGCGCAAAGCGAGTCGCAGATCGAGAGCGATGAGGTCAAACGCGTCGGATCCCACATCAACTGCCAGTGCGGTTGCAAGGATAATCTGAACTGCATGATGTCGGGCGGGCAGTGCCATTTCTGCAAGCCCAATCGCGCCAAAATTTTCAAGATGCAGCAGGATGGCATGGATGACGCCAGCATCATCGGGTCGTTTAAGAAGGAATTCGGGGACTTGATTTATCGCCCCGATCCGACTTCCATGTTCTGGATCGTTCCGTATCTTTCCTTCGGTGCGGGCGCGCTGTTGGTGGCGCTGGTTCTGATGAAAATGCGCAGCCACGCCCGGCATCATGAAATGATTCCCGCGGCCGCGGGCGGACATTCTCCGGGAGCTTCGCCGGAAGCCGACGACGCCTTCACGCGCTATCGGGCCGCCATCGAAAAAGACACGGAAAGACTGGACTAGGCCGGGCACGACATTGGACGCTAGTCTTATATTTGGAGCGCTGCTCGGTGCAGCCATGATCGGGTTCCTGCTGCTGATCCGCTTGAAGGATCTGCCCGCGCCCGCGCCGCTGTCGCCTTTCCAGCACCTCGATGAGCGCAAAGCAGCCATCTATGAAAATCTGCGCGATCTGCAGTTTGAATACCGCCTGGACAAGCTTTCCGACGCCGATTATCAATCCATCAAACTCGATTTGCAGAAGGAACTGGCACAGGTGATGGCCGAGACGGATCGCATCAAAGCCGAACTGGGTGTAACGACAAAATCGGTTCCCAAAGCGCCTCCCGCGCAGGCGAAGAAAGCGGCGTTTACCTGCCCGGCATGCGGAGCCACTTTCGACAAGGCGCTCAAATTCTGCGGAGAGTGCGGCAAACCGATGGGCGGTGCAAAGTGAAACTGCCTTTTCTTCTTTTTCTCCTCGTTGCCGGGACAGCCAGCGCGGCGATCGACGGAACGGTTGTCAACGGAACCACAGGCAAACCCCAGCCGGGCGCCACCGTCACCCTCTTCCAGACCAGCGACCAGGGCCCGCAGGATCTCGGCAGCGTCAAGACCGATGCCACCGGCAAGTTCGTCATCGACAAAGACGTAAAGCCGGGCCAGGGCGGCGGTCCTTTGCTTCTGCAGGCGGTCTACGGCGGCGTGCAATACAACAAAGTGATCCCGCCCGGTTTCCCGATGACTGGTGTCAGCATTCCCGTCTTCGAGACTTCGAAGACGCAGGGCGATGCCAAAATCGATCAGCACATGATCCTGCTGGAACCTTCTCCGTCGGGCGAGATGAAGGTCAGCGAGACCTACGTCTTCAAGAACGACGGCAAGACCACGTGGAACGATCCGGAC
>DASZLO010000085.1:0-3766 GCA_035552315.1 Bryobacteraceae bacterium | reverse complement strand
TCGGCGGCTGGACCCTCTCCGGTAAGTCCTTCTTCCGCACCGGCCTGCCGTTTACCGTGATCGACAACGCCAGCCTCGCCCCGCTGCTCGGACTGAATTACAACGGCTATATCCTTGCCTCTCCTGCCGGCAGGCTCCCTGACAGCTGCACCAGCGCGGTGAATTCCCCCTGCCTCAACACCTCGCAATTCGCTCCCGCTGGCGCTCTCGCGGGCTTCGGAACCATCGGGCGCAATTCGATCTCCGGCCCGCACTTCTTCGACCTCGACATGGCGCTCATGAAGGACGTCCGGCTCACCGAGCATGTCGCCCTCTCATTCGGCGCGCAGGCTTACAACCTCTTCAACCACTCGAATTTCGATGAGCCGGTCAGCGACATTGCGGACCCGCAGTTCGGGCGCAGCATCGCTTCTGTCGGCCCTCCTACCAGTCTTCTCGGTTCATTCGTGGGCGCGGGCAGTTCGCCGCGTTTCGTCGAGATCAAAGGTCTGGTCCGGTTCTAAAACTTACAGGACGGGGCGCCACAGCACCGAATTCCAGCGGCCGAATACGCAATGCGGTATCCGGCCAGCTACTTTGTTTCCAAAAACCGCAGCCTCGAAAAAATAACGAAAATAAATGACGCCGGAGACGGAACGAACACGTCACCTGCGCGTATAAGTCTACAAGCCATGCGCCTCTCCATCTCACGCGCAAACATGGCCAGGGCGACTCTGTTGTTTGCCATCTGGACCGCTTATGGCCTGCTGTCCGCATGGCAGAGTCATTACTGGTATTCCTTCAGCCAGCACCCCATGTCCTGGGCGGATGCCCTCCGCTTTGAGGTGACCTACGCGTGGCTTTGGGGCGCATGCTGCCCGCTCATTCTCTGGCTTTCCAGCCACTTTCGCATCGAACGCAATCACGGCTCGCGTCCGCTGCTGGCGAACATCGCGGTTCACGTTGCGGCGATGACCGTTTTTGTCGTCCTCACGAAGACCGTTTTCGAGCTCATTACCGCTCCGCCCGATTCCGCCTTCCACAACTTCACCTGGGTGAAGCTCTTCCGCTCAATCGAAATGACGTCGGATACCGGCGTGCTCCTTTACGCGATGATTCTCCTCATCGAGCATTCATTCGCGTATTACAAGCGCTACCAGAACGGCCTTCTGAATGCCGCCAGGCTGCAGACCGAACTGGCGCGCGCCCAATTGCAGGCCCTCAAGATGCAGCTGCACCCGCACTTTCTGTTCAACACTCTGCACACGATCTCTGCACTGGTGCATGAGGATCCCGAACGCGCCGAACACACCATCGTGCGGCTCAGCGAACTTCTGCGCCTGTTCCTCGCCAACAGCATGATTCACGAAGTCCCTCTGAGCGAGGAACTACGGATTCTGGATCTCTACCTCGAAATCGAACGAACGCGTTTCGAAGACCGCCTGAGCGTGCACATCGACGTGCCCGCGGAACTGCGCGCCGCGATGGTGCCGAACCTCGTGCTGCAGCCGCTGGTCGAAAATGCCATCCGGCACGGCGTCGGGAAACGATCCAGTCCCGGCTGGATTTCCGTGGCCGCCGAAAAATACGGCGGGACTCTGGTGCTTCGCGTCACCGACAACGGCGAGGGCCTGAACAAGGCGCCCGGCTCGCGTCCCGAGTCAGGCTTCGGACTTTCCATTACTCGCGGGAGGCTCGAATCGCTCTACGGGCCCCATCAGTCCCTCGTGCTTCGGAACATCCAAACGGGCGGCGCCGAGGCCCGCATCACCATGCCATTCAATACCCAGGAAACTTCGGAAGGAAACCATGCAGCGCTTCAAAGTACTCATAGTTGACGACGAACCGATCTCGCGCCGGCGCCTCCGCCGGCTGCTGGCGCTCGAGCCGGAATGCGACGTGGCCGGCGAATGTGAAAATGGCCGCGAGGCCGTTCAGGCACTGGAGCGCGAGAATATCGATCTTCTGTTTCTCGACGTGCAAATGCCGGAGATGGACGGCTTCGAGGTCGTGCATGCCATCGCCCGCTCGCATCCCCTGATCATTTTCACGTCCGCGTACGATGAGTATGCGCTCAAGGCATTTGACGTCCACGCTTTCGATTACCTGCTGAAGCCGTTCGACCGCCGGCGCTTCCGGGAAGCCGTTCAGCGCGCGCGCACCCAGCTCACGCAAACGAAAGCGGGCGGGCGCGAGGATCTGCGCACCCTCTTTGAAAATATGTCTACGGTCCGCACCCCGCCCGACCGCATCGCCATCCGCCAGAACGGCCGCGTAATCTTCTTGAAGCTGAGTGACATCGACTGGATCGAAGCTGCCGATAATTACGTCTGCCTGCACAGCGGGCGCGAGACTCATGTTCTGCGCGAGACCATGAGCGAACTGGAAGCGCGGCTCGATCCGGCCCGGTTCATCCGCGTGCATCGTTCCGCGATCGTCAACCTCGACCGCATCAAGGAACTGCAGCCCTGGTTCCGCGGCGATTACAAAGTGGTACTGAGCGACGGAACGGAGCTCACGCTGACCCGGAACCATCGCGAGAAACTGGAGTCCAGACTTCTGCTGGGCGCCTCCGCCCGCTAGGCCCGGCTTTTCCGCCACTACGCGCACTTGTATCATCGAATAAATGTCCGCAGCAATCCCTCAGCCCTCGTCCGCCCTGGACGTCGTCGAACTTGAGAAGGATTATCTTCTCCAGAATTATGCCCGCCATCCGCTGGTTCTGCACCGCGGCGACGGTCCGTATATGTGGGATGTGGATGGCAAGCGTTACCTCGACTTCATCGCCGGCATCGGCGTCAATGCGCTGGGGCAGAATCATCCGCGCATCGTCAGAGTCATTCAGGAACAGGCCGCCAGGCTGATCCATACTTCGAACCTGTTCTATAACGAGTTTCAGGGACCCCTGGCAAAGCGCATCGCCGAAGTCAGCGGGCTCAACCGCACTTTCTTTACGAACAGCGGCACTGAATCCACCGAAGGCGCGCTCAAGATGATCAAGGCCTACGGCCACGACATCTCACCCGAAAAAATTGAAATCGTTTCGCTGGAGAATTCGTTCCACGGCCGTTCCCTGGGCGCTCTTTCCATCACCGGTCAGCCGAGATACCGCAAGGATTTCGAGCCGCTGATTCCCGGCGTGAAGTTTGTGCCCGCCAACGATGTCGCAGCCCTCGAAGCGGCAGTCACCTCGCGTACCGCCGGCATCGTCATGGAGTGGATACAGGGCGAGGGCGGCGTGATCCCGATGGACACCGCATACATGAATCGCGCCCGCGAGCTTGCGGATCGGCACGATGCGCTGCTCTGCTTCGATGAAATTCAATGCGGCGTCGGACGAACCGGAAAATACTTCGGCTATCAGCTGGCCGATCCGTTTGTCATGCCCGACATCATGATCGCAGCCAAACCGGTGGCCTGCGGAATCCCGCTGGGCATCATCGTCGCCAACGAGCGCGCCGCGAAATCGATCCGGCCCGGCATGCACGGATCAACCTTCGGCGGCAATGCTCTGGCCGCCCGCGTCGCTCTGGAATTTTTCGATATCCTCGAAGACCTGTTGCCCTCGATCTCGCGGGTCGGGGAATATTTTCGCTCGGAGCTGACACGCCTCGCGCAGCAGTTCGCCTTGATCACGGAAGTCCGCGGCTACGGCCTGATGGTGGGCGTCCAGCTGAACCGGCCGGGCAAAGAAATCGTCAACCGTGCCATGCAGGAAGGCCTGCTCCTGAACTGCACCCACGACACGGTGCTGCGGTTCCTGCCGCCTTACATCGTGACCGAAAAG
>DASZLO010000084.1:0-17451 GCA_035552315.1 Bryobacteraceae bacterium | reverse complement strand
TCTGTCTCAGCTCAATCCGCTGGTTGCCCCCACTCTCACGCTGAACGGAGCGAGCATCCCGATCTACTTCTCCGGACTCACCCCCGGCTATGTCGGCTTGTACCAGATGAACTTCCAGATCCCGGCCAATGCGCCGGACGGGGACCTGGCTTTGGTCGTTTCGCAGGGCGACGCCGCCAGTAATTCAACGATTTTGCCGGTCCATAACTAACCAGGTAATGGGCCTGGTCCCGGTGCGCCCGCTGTAAGGGTTGCATTAGAATGGATGAATTATGACATTTGCGTTCCATACACGGAACCGCCGCAGCGAAAGCCGGGTAAGTCACTCCGGCCGGGCGAGCGCAAAAAACGGGGATGAATGAATAATTGCGGAGTTCGGATCAGGATCTGGGGTGTTCGGGGTTCCACGCCTACTCCTCAGGTGGAAAACCTGAAATTCGGGGGCAATACTGCGTGTGTGGAGGTTCGGGCCGAAGGACGCGAACCTGTCATTTTCGACGCGGGAAGCGGCATTCGCCCGCTGGGCAAACTGCTTGCTCAACAGGCCGCGGGCAAGCCGATCGATGCCTCAATATTTCTGACCCATTTCCACTGGGATCACATTCAGGGAGTGCCTTTTTTCAATCCGCTCTACGGGCCCGCCAACAAGATTTCCTTCTATTCCGGATCCACCGGCCAGCCCTTGCGGGAGACTCTGGACGGGCAAATGACGATGCCCTACTTCCCGATCAACTTCAGCCAGGTTGCCGCGAAAAGGGACTTTCATCAACTGGCGGCCGGAGAGTCCGTCGAGGTAAACGGACTGACCGTCAGTCCGTTTGCGCTCAACCATCCCCAGGGGGCTTCAGGTTACCGGATCGAAGGGAACGGGATCGTAATTGTCTACGCGACGGACTATGAGCACGGCGTGCCCGAGTACGATGAGCTCCTTCGCACCTACTCCAAAAACGCCGACGTTCTCATCTGCGACGCGCAATATACTCCGCAGGAATATGAGTCGCATCGCGGATGGGGCCACAGCACCTGGCAAAACGCCGTCGTGCTCGCCCGCGATGTGCAGGCGCAGCATCTGATGCTGTTCCATCACGACCCCGAGCACGATGACACTTTCATGATGCAGCTCGCCCAGCAGGCCCGCATGCAGTTTGAAAACACGACCGCCGCCTGGGAAGGCTATACCGCGATGCTGCAGGCGCGGCAGCCGGCATAGAAATTAGAAGAAAAATGCGTGCATCCGGACACAGAAGGTACTAACATGGCGAAGATGACAAAACGAAAACAGAACATCCTGGTGATCGATATTGGAGGGACGAATCTTAAGTTTCTCGACTCCAATCACACGACGGTCGTGAAGATTCCCTCTGGAACCGAGATGTCAGCGCCGCGGATGGTGGCCGAGATTCAGAACGCGACGAAAGACTGGAAGTATACCGCCGTTTCCATGGGTTACCCCGGCCCTGTGCGTCAGGGCAAGCCGCTTGCGGAACCCCACAACCTCGGCCCCGGCTGGGTCGCCATGGATTTCCAGAAGGCTTTCGGATGTCCTGTTCGTATCGTCAACGACGCCGCCATGCAGGCTTTGGGCAGTTATGAAGGCGGGCGGATGTTGTTTCTCGGACTCGGCACCGGACTCGGGTCGGCCATGATCATCGATGGCGTACTTGCCCCGATGGAACTGGCGCACCTGCCCTACAAAAAAGGCGGTACATTCGAGGATTATGTCGGAATCCGGGGTCTGGAGCGATTGGGCAAGGCCAAATGGCGCACCCACGTTCTTGCCGTCGTCGACCAGCTTCGCCAGGCTCTGGTTGCCGATTACGTCGTACTCGGCGGCGGAAATGCCAAGAGCCTCAAAGAATTGCCGGACGGCGTTCGCCTCGGCGCAAACTCAAATGCATTTGTCGGAGGCTTCAGGCTGTGGGAAGAATCGGCTAAGAAATAAATTCTTGATGTCGTCTCATGGGGTGTCTTTTCTCCCCAGGGCTGCGCAGATCGTGTCGTAGGACCGGCTCTCCATACCTTCACACAACTGCACGACAAACCCGCTGGCATTAGCCACCGCAAAACTAATCCCGTGCAGGTTGCGGGCCGGCGGCACGCCGGGCAGTGACCGCGGATAACCCGACGCCACCACGGTAAGGCCTTCCGGGGTGCTATTGCAGCGATACGAATCCCGCGGACATTCCCAGTCAAGGTCCACTCCGATCACCCCCGGCAGCGAGCCCGGAAGCGCGGGTATGCCCTCCGCATCGCGCGCGGACACCAGTATCAGACCCTGCTTCCGGGCCCGTTCCACAACCGGCGCGAACCGCTCCCGGTGCGCGGGATTGGTCGTCCCGAGACTCAGGTTGATGACGTCGATTTTGTTGGCGATGCTCCACTCGATCGCCCGCAGCAGCAGGTCAACCGTCGTGCGCAGGGAACGGTAGAAAACCCGCACGGCGAAGTATTCGGCATCCGGCGCTTTCTCCTGGATTGCCGCCATTACAGCCGTGCCGTGCCCGATCACATCGGTGAAGCCCGGATCGTTCGCTTCCGCGCCGATCGTCACCCCGCCCGCAATGCGCCCGATATGGGGGTGCGAAGCGTGTACGCCGCTGTCGATCACCGCCACCCGGACCCCGCGTCCGGTACTCACACCCACACGCACCAGGAGAAGCGCTCAGACATTCCCATCAAGATAGCATCAGCATGCGTGACCGCACGGGCGCCTTACTTGCGTACGATTCTGACGATCTTAACGGGGGGCGCTAAATGCTGTCCGCTGTCGGATGGCCGCGCCTGTATCCTGCGCACAACATCCATTCCTCCGGTAACGCGCCCGAACGCCGCGAAGCCCTGGCCGTCCGGATTCCGCGCGCCGCCAAAATCGAGTGAAGGCTGGTCTCCGATGCAAATAAAAAAATCCGAGACCGCCGAATCGGGAGCGCTGCGCGCCATCGAAAGCGTGCCATCGCGATGCAAGAGGCCGGTGATTGAAGTGCGCTCCAGCGCTATCGGCGGCAACTCCGCGGTCCCCGGCGCGCGCCCCGCTTGAATTACCTCGATCTTCACCTTATTGTCCGGCTGGTTGTCAGGCTTGACTGTACGGTGAAAGACCCCGCCGTTATACGAACCTGCATCCACATATCGCAAAAAGTTGGCCGCGGTCCGGGGCGCATGCCCCGCGTCAATATCGACTTCAATATTGCCGAGTTCAGTCTCGATAACCAGCGCGACGGTCGCCGTTTGCGCGGTGAGCGCGCCCGCCACACTCAGCAGCAAAAATAGAGATTTCATCGTGATTGCTGCGATTATAGCTGGGCCCGCAGCGTGTTATGATCCCGAAATGCGCGATTCCCCGCGGCACTCGGCGATCGTCCGCGTCACGCACTGGGTCACCGCGCTCTGCTTTCTGGCCCTGCTGGTCACCGGCGTCGAAATTATCCTCTCTCATCCCCGCTTTTACTGGGGCGAAACAGGCAATGTAAACACTCCGGCACTGTTCTCGTTTCACGTCCCGTCCTCCCGGGGAACCGTACCGACCGGTTACGGCTACGTGCTGCCGGATCAAAATGGCTGGAGCCGGTATCTGCACTTTCAGTCCGCGTGGGCCGCGGTGCTGACCGGCCTTCTTTACGCGATCGTGAGTTTGTGGAACGGACATTTCCGGCAGAACCTCTTCCCTGCCCGCGCCACTCTTACGTGGCGGTCGGTTCGCGATGTCATCGCAAGAGACTTGCATCTTGCCCCGCGCGACGATTCCGACGCCGGATCCTACAACGTACTACAGCGCGTCGTCTACCTGCTGGTTATCTTCGGACTCTTCCCCCTGGTTATATGGACCGGGCTCGCCATGTCACCCGGCTTTGTTTCGGCGGTGCCGTTCGCGGTTACAGTCTTCGGCGGCACGCAGTCCGCGCGCACGATTCATTTCTTCGTTTCCGTAGCGCTGGTGGCGTTCCTCGCCGTGCACATCGCCATGGTGGCTCTCGCCGGATTCGGAAGCCGCATGCGGGCAATGACCACAGGGCGCGCGGAGCAAGTTCCGGAACCTATAAAAGAGGCCGCCTATGACTAAACTCTCCCGCCGCGCCATTATGACCGGCGGGCTCGCCACGGCGGGCGTCGCGAGTGTGGCCGCGGCTACCAAAATTGCACAGCGATATGGCCTGGTTCCACCCGATCACGGAGGAATCTACGGTCCCGGCGAAACCCTCACCTACGCCGCTCAGCGAGTGCTGACCAGCCACTCGCGCGCCCGCGAGTTTTCCCGCGATCAGATTTCGACGAAACCCTTCGCCAACGAAATCGCGCTCCCCGGCGACGAATACAACCGTCTCCGCGCCGGAGGCTTTGCGGACTGGCGGCTGAAGGTGGAAGGCATGGTCGCCCGGCCCGCATCGTTTTCAATCGCGGAATTGAAAGGCTTTCCCGCCGGCAGTCAGATCACGCAAATCGCCTGCGAAGAGGGATGGTCTTACGTTGCCGAATGGTCCGGCACGCCGCTGAGCAAAGTGCTGAACGCCGCCGGAGTTCTTCCCCAGGCACGTTATGCCGTCTACTATTCGATCGATCGCAACTGGTGGGAAAGCGTCGATATGGCCGATGCGCTCCATCCCCAAACGCTGATCGCCTATGGGATGAACGGCGAAGATATTCCGGTTGGCTTCGGTGGACCGCTGCGGATGCGCGTGCCCCGCCAGCTCGGCTACAAAAGCGTGAAGTTCATCACACGCATCGTGCTCACGGACGATTTGAAGAAGTTCGGCAAGGGCCTCGGCTCCGCATCGCCCGAAGGCGGCTACGCCTGGTATGCGGGTATCTGAAAACTTCGTCGCGGCTATCTGCTCCGCGTATATTTTCTCAGCATCCTGGGACCCACCTCGGCCGCGTAAATATTGCCTTGCGCGTCCGCCGCGACACCCTCGGCCCCACTCGTAAGTCCCACCGGATGCGGATCGGGAATGAATGCCGTCACCGAGCCATCCTTCGCGCTCCCGATCCGGATCCCGCGCTTCCATCCCGGGTTGTGTCCATAGCCCGGCTCGTCGGTGGACTCTGAATCCGTCGCGTAGAGTGTGTCTTTCGCATCGATGAAAATACCGCTCGGCCTGCTGAACTGTTTCCACTCCGCCAGAAATTTTCCGTTCTGATCGAAAATTTCAATGCGGCTGTTCGTCCGGTCCGCGACAAAGAGACGTCCGCGCGAATCGATCGCGAGGCCATGCGCGCCGTCCAGTTCGCCGGGCCCCGCACCCTTCGTTCCCCACTGCTTCAGAAACTTTCCGTCTTTCGAGAATTTCACGATGCGCGCATTCCGGTTCGGACCGCCGCCATCCGGCACAAACAGATCCCCGTTGGGCCTCGTGCGCACCTCCACATGTCCGTCGGCGACGAAGATGTCTCCGTTGCGCGCAATCGCCACATCCGAAGGCTGATTGAACGTATCGGGACCGTCCCCGGCCACTCCGGCCTTCCCCAGCGTCATCAGCACCTTGCCTTCCGGACTGAATTCAAAGACCTGATGTCCCTTGCCCGCGGCCCCCTGCGCGTCGGTCACCCAGATATTCCCATCCGGGCTCACAGCGATGCCGTGCGGTTGCAGAAACAAACCCGCGCCGAAACTCCGCAGCAGCTTGCCGGAACTATCGAACTCCAATACCGGATTCAGAGCGGACCCCGCGCAGGAGTTCGCGCCGCAGCGCTCCGCCACCCAGATGTGGCCCTGCCTGTCGACATCGACCGCGGAGGTCGATCCCCACGGCCGCCCGAGCTGCGCCCAATCCTTGACGGCCTGGTATGGGTTCGGCTGCGAGTTGGGGGCCTGTCCGCCTGACTGGCCGAAGCAGAAGAGAACCACAACCACCGGGGCAATGGCGATCCGCCCGCATGAAGAAAGAAATGATGACATGGAATCAGCCAGCCTATCAAATCCCGTCGCGGGTGGGTTGCCCAGGCAGGTTGCCCAGGCAAGGTTGCCCAGCTAAGGCCGCCGCGGTTATACTGCGGTGAACCTTTCATGATGCAACTCACCTTTGAAAGCCAAATCATAAATCAGGTAGCCGTGATCCGGTGCAAGGGCAGAATTACTTTCGGTCCCGAAGCTGAAGCTCTGGAAAAGGAAGTCGAGCGGCAAACGAAGATCGAGGGCACCAGCGTTTATGTCGTCAAGCGCGTCTTGCTGCAACTCGGCGAAGTCGATTTCATCGACAGCTCCGGACTAGGCGCTCTGGTTCGTCTGTCTAAACTGATCCATGCCGCGGGCGGCGAATTGAAACTTTGCCAGGCATCCGACAAGGTGCTGCGGGTGATTGAAATCACACATCTGGGAAGTTTATTTCCCACGTACAAATCGGAAGCCGAGGCGATCGATGCGTTTTCCAGCGCCGCACGAAATCAGGATACGCGGCCTGAGCCATTGAAGATCCGCATCGTCTGTGTGGACACTTCGAAGGATCTTCTGGCAGGCCTGAACGCTCTGCTCAGCCGCGCAGGCTATGAGGTCCTGACCACCCTCTATATCAGTGAGGCGGCCACCTTGACCCGGGCGACCAACCCCAGAGTACTCATCTGCGGACCGGGCGTCACGGCCGTTCCCACAGCCGCCGCGATCCTCGATGCGCTTCGCGGCAGCAGCGGCGATCTTGAGATTCTGCAGCTTCCGTCCGACTACCATACCGCCGACGCGGGACAAGCCGGAGAAAGCCTGTTGTCAAAGCTCCAGGCGCTCGCCCAAGTGAACTAAAATTTGAACTAAAACGCGATCTACAACACATCCGTCCACGGCGGCGAGGCGGCGAAGGCGGCGTGAATCAGTCCCACGTGCGAGTAGGTTTGGGGAAAATTTCCCCACATCCGGGAAGCAACCGGGTCGAAATCTTCCGAAAGCAGTCCCAGCGGAGAAAGCGCGCCATGAATGCGGCCGAACATATCCCGCGCCTCTGTGCGCCTGCCCAGGATCGCCAGCGCTTCGATAAGCCAGAACGTACAAATAACGAACGCGACCGTCGGCTTCCCGAAGCCGTCATTCAGGCTGTACCGGTGCAGCCAGCCGCTCCCTCCCAGATCTTCGTAAATCGCGTCGATCGTGGTGTTGAGCCGCGCATCGTCCCGGGGAAGGAAACGCAGGCTGACCATCTGCAGCAGTGAAGCATCCAGATCTGTCCCGCCGTAATGGCCCGCGAAGCTTTTCCTGCTTTCGACCCAGGCGTTGTCGATGACTTCGCCCCGGACCCGATCGGCCGCTGCGCGGAATTCGGCCGCGCTCGGCGCCTTGAGCCTTTCTGCAATCCCCGCCATGCGGTCGGCCGCTGCCCAGCACATGAGACTGGAAAATGTCTGCGGCTTCCATTCGGTCCGGTATTCCCAGATTCCCGCGTCCGGCACGCCTGCCAGTGAGATCGCCCTCCGTGTCAGCCCTTCGATGAGTTGCAGTGCCGCGGGCGAGCGTCCCGCCTGCATCCGGTCATCGAGAAAGATCGGCGTCAGCGCCAGCACCATCTCGCCGTAGATGTCGTGCTGCGAATGCACCGCCGCGGCGTTTCCGATGCGCACCGGCTTTTCATTGTTGTACCCAGGCCAGTTTTCGAGGATGGATTCTTCGAGGTTCTGTTGCCCGTTGACCCTGTAGAGTGGCGCCAGATTGAGTCCCGGCGCTCCGCCCGCCACGTTCAACAGGTACTGGACGAACTGTTCGCGTTCTTCAAACTGGCCCAAGAGCCCAAAGGTATTCAGGACATAGTAGGAATCGCGCAGCCAGCAATAACGGTAGTCCCAAGTGCGCCCGCTGCCGGCCGATTCCGGAATCGATGTTGTCATCGCGGCGATAATCGCTCCGGTGTCCTCGAAGCAATGCAGCTTCAGGGTCAGGGCCGACCGGATCACTTCCTGCTGATAAAACGGCGGGATGTCGCACTCTTTGACCCACTGTTGCCAGTAGCGCTCGGTTTCGTTCCAGAAGCGTTCGCAGAGCGCGGTGAGTGGTTCCTCCACCGGTGCACCCCAGCTCAACAGCAAATACTGACGTCCCGAGATTGTAAACGGCTTGCCGCCGAGGTACGACAGCGGAATATCCGTGGTGAGGCGCAACTGCGCGTCAAACCCGTCATAGCGGATATGATGAGAGCCCTGCACCATGCGCGGCCGTTCTTTCGACCAGCCCAGTCTTGGCTCGCACGCGACCGAGATGCGCGGAGTGCCTTCCAGAGGATCGATGATGCGGATGAGCTGGGTGGGACGGAATGCGCGGCCGTATTGCCGGAAGCGCGGAGCGAAATCGATCACCCGGAATGAACCCGTCGAAGTTTCGAACTTCGTCTCGAGGATGTTGGTATGCGGCAAATAACGGCTCGTGCCGGTTTCTCCGCCGGCGGGTCCGATGAAGAATCGCCCGCCATCTTCCTGGTCCAACAGCGTGGAAAAAACCGGTTCCGAGTCAAATTGGGGCAGGCAGCACCACACCACTTCCCCGCTGTTGTGCACGAGGGCCGAGAACTGGCAGTTTCCGATCAATCCCAAGTTTTCGAGTCGCATAGCCCAAACCCTGCGGAAAGACACCAAAGGTGTCAGCGTGCTAAAGGGAACGCCGAATTCCAGGCAGGTCTGTCTCGCAGGGTTAAGGTCTGTCTCGCCGGGACAAGCATGTGGAGGCTCTAACGGCTGACCAGCTTGTTGAAATTACTCTTCTCTCCCTCGGCCGTTTCTTCCTGATAGAGGAGCGCAAGCTTCCGCTCGTCGAACTTTTCAAACCATGCATCCCAGTCGATGTGTTCCAGCGAATCCGCGCCGCTGTAGCCAGGGAAGTCGAGCCGCAGCATGCCGGCGTCGCCTTCGCCCCCGGTGCCGCGGACACAAGCCGGCTTGGCCCCGCGATCCTCTGCCCACTTGCGAATTTCCTCGTGATCGGTGGTTGTCTGCGAAGTGTGTTTGGTGTTGGTTGGCATGACCTCGTCGCATGCATCCGATGTTCCACCAGGAAGACCTATCCGAACTGCGCGGCCCCGGAAGGGGCGCCGTCAACTTTCGACGCGTTTCCGCCGACATCCTGCAGGTTCCGCCGCGCGGCCTGCCGTCCCAGGAATGTGAGCCTTTCCAGCACCTGGCTCTGATGCAAGTGCGGCCGTATAACCCGGCTGGCGTCTCCCTGTCCGTGCGGAAGGAGCTGATTGACCAGCCCGAGAAGGTCGGCCGTCGCGCCCGGGAAATTGCCGTGTAACAGCGCCAGCAGATTGGCCGGCAACGTCAGGATCTTCTGCGCTGTTCCCCGCTCCGTGGCGAGAATGATTTTCCGCGCCGCGCGTTTCGCGCTCATCGCCAATCCCGGCAGACTGGCGGAAACACTGAACCAGGCAGCTTCACGCTCGTCATCTCCTTTGAACCTGGCATTCACGAAAGATCCCGTGCGCATCAGGCCCGGAGCTATCGTTACCGTCTTGATCCCCGTGCCGCGAAGCTCCGCCCGCAGGCCTTCGGAAAAAGCCACGGTCGCAAACTTTGCGCAGCTGTAGGGCAACAGGTGCGGGACACTCACTCTTCCCCCGATAGAGGTAATATTCACGATGCGGGCTTCGTCGCGCTCCATCAGATGCGGCAGGGCGGCGGTTGTCATGTACACGGTTCCCCAGAAGATCGTCTCCATCGCGGTTTCGAAATCCGCCAGGGTCAACGTCGCGAGGGGCCCGATCTGAATGATTCCCGCGTTATTTATCAGCACATCGATACGGCCGTATCGCGCGATGACCTTGTCCACCAGCTCCTGCGCCTGGGCCGGATCGCTGACATCGGTCACGACGGTCAGCACATCGGCGCTCCGTCGTTTGAGATCGGCCCGCGCGGACTCCAGCTCCGCTTCGTTGCGCGCGCAGATCGCCAGGCGGGCCCCTTCGCCCGCGAACCCGCGCGCAAGCGCCAGACCCAGTCCGCGCGACCCGCCGGTAATAAGAACTACTTTCCCGTGCAGGTTGAACTTCTTCCGTCGCGGCCAAACGGCGGCAGTTACAGCCGCCCCGGCGGCGGCCACGCCCAACGTCACTGCGCCCAGCTTAGCCGTACTTCGAATCGCGGAATTTAACAGCTTCATGAAATCCTCGGTTCCTGCGGGTCAGCAATCCGCATACCGATCCGCTGTATGTAAGAAAACAGACAGAAGCGCGACTTCAGACCACCTCGCGGCGGGTGCCTTCGGCAGAATCCATGCGCGGCCCGGCGGCAGCTTCGCAGTTGTCGCAGAAATTGCACGGACCTGTGTAGTCATCTCCCAAATAGCTGAGGAGGAATTCTCGGCGGCACCCGGCGGCATTAGCGTAGGCCCGCATTGTTTCGAGGCGTTCCTTTTTCATCAGCCGTCTGCTCTCCTGTTCTTCGACGGCCGCGCGGACCGCTTCAACAGGATCGGCATCCTCGACAGCCCGGACTTTCCCGTCGGGCAGCATCTCCATGACGCCCGCGTCTTCGAGGCGCTGGAGCGCGGTTGCCACCTTACGTTTTGACAGGCCTGCCTCTTCGGCAATCTCTTCCGGCGTGAGCGGCCCGGATTCCCCGGCGATTCGCGCCGCCAGTTGCTCCAGTGTTTCCGGATCGATTCTGCCTTCGCCGGTTTTGAAACTCTGCGCCCCGATGTCCTGACGCCGGAAAAACAGGATCGCATCGGACCTTTCGCCGTCCCGCCCCGCCCGCCCGATCTCCTGATAGTAGGAGTCCAGTGAGTCGGGCGCATCGTAGTGGTACACGAAACGTACATCCGGCTTGTCCACGCCCATGCCGAATGCGTTGGTCGCCACGATGACCTCCGCATCCCCGCCCATGAAGCTCTCCTGCATCTCCTCGCGCTCGGCGCGCTTCAGACCGCCGTGGTAGAAACGAGCGTTCACCTGCTCTTTGGCAAGCGCGCTCATGATCTCCTCCGCGGCTTTGCGCGTCCCGACGTAAACAATTCCCGGCTTGCTCGCCCAGCGTACCCGGTGAACCAGCGCATCGCGTTTTTCCGTCTCTGTCTTGAAACGGTCCACGCGCAGGTAAATGTTGGGACGGTCGAACCCCTGCACGAATACGCGGGGCCGGCGCATGTGCAGCCGCTGGATAATTTCTTCACGGACGCGCGCAGAAGCCGTGGCGGTAAGTGCCAGCACGCGCGGGTGGCCGAGCGTCTCGATGATATGGCCCAGGCGAAGATAATCGGGGCGGAAATCGTGTCCCCACTCGCTGACGCAGTGCGCCTCATCCACCACAAACAGCGAAACCCCGGATTTCAATAATCCGTCCACCGTAGCCTGCTTGCGGAACTGCTCGGGGGCCATGAAGATGTACTCCACCTGCCCTTTTTCCACTCGCGCCAGGCGCTCCTGAACTTCGGAAATGCGCTGCGTGGAATTGACTGCCACCGCACCGGCCGAGTGCTGGTCCTGAATGGAATCGACCTGATCCTTTTGCAGCGCGATCAGCGGAGAGACGATCACGGTTGTGCCCTCCACCATGAGGCCCGCGATCTGATAAATGGCGGACTTGCCCGACCCGGTAGGCTGCACCACGAGCGTATCGCGCCCCTCGAGGACAGAAGTCACGGCTTCTTTTTGGCCCGGGCGCAATTCCTCGAACCCGAGGCTCTCGCGCGCTACTTCGCGGATACCGGCCGCTGGGACAACCTGTGGCGGAGGCTCTTTCTTAGGCATGTTTGTACGGCGGGTTTGTCAGGTGTGGCCGGGCATCCCTTGCCGAATAGCGCGCCACGAGATCGAGCGGAACTTCATCGCATTCGGGTAAAGGGATCGTCTCCATACCCGGTCTTGTGCATTCGCGTGACCAATGTGCGCACGGTCCGCGGCCCGTCCAAAGATACGGACCCTATTTCTTGCTGCAGCGGAGTTCGGCGCTGGAAGGATCTCCCGGGCCCTTGCCGCGGAGCGTACGATCCCGGTACATCGAATGGCAATTGAGACAGGCATCGGCGACATCGCCACTGACATCGCTCACCTTCTCCTGATTGCGCGTCTGGGAGGCGCGGTAGGCGGCCCGCCCGACCTCTGCCATTTCTTTGGTGAAACGGATCCATTCCGGATCGTTGACCGGCACAGGCTTGCCGTTCTGGCAACTGCGGCCCGGAGTCAGCATGAGCGGCGCGGATTCAGCGAGCGCAAGCGCCGCGTAATCGACGATATCCCAGCCGGTATAGAGGTCGTTGCCCCACTGACTCCAGTTGAAGCCCGTGTCGTCATTGCCGGCTTTCTTCTTTTCCGCGGGGTCATGGGTCTGCACCGTGAAAATAATGTTGGAATTCGGGAACATCACGCCGCGCATGAGCTGGTTGAGATTGGCGGTGGGCGGGAAGTCGGACTTGGTCCCGGCGGCCGATGCTGGCGAAGCCGGGTTTGCCTGCCGGATCCACGCGGCCAGATCGGCGGCCTGGGGGGCGGACAGAGTTCCCTGCTTGTCAGGCGGCATGGTGTTGTGAATCTTTGCAGCCAGACTGTCGCCGGGATAACGCGAGGCGATATCGGGACGGGCGAGCGGGGGAGCGCTCCGTCCCTGAAGATGATCGCCGTGGCAGGTAGCGCATTGACTGTCATACAGCGCGCTCCCGCGCGTGGCGTCCTGCGCGTTCAGAGCGCCCGCGAAGGCGGCGAGGGCGAGACCCGATACCAGGAGAGACACGGCAGATTGTTTCATTAAGGCTCCGATCGTATCAGGGTACCCTATAAACCGGTTAAGATTGAACGATACACCTCAACAGGTAACACACGAAAGGGGAAATACTCATGAATCCTTACTCAAAGGCTTTGGTCGCCGCTATATCCATGGGAGGCCTGCTGTGCGCCCAAACCGCAAGTTCGCCTTACGCGGACCTTAAGAAGCTGTACGGAGCGGTGAGGGACAACCTGCAGAAGATGTCAGAACAGATGCCGGAGGAGAACTACGGATTCAAGCCGACTCCTGAAATGCGCTCTTTCGGAGAACTTATGGCCCATGTGGCCGATGTCCAGGGCACCCTTTGTTCTGCCGGAATGGGTACCCCGAAGCCACCGAGCGTCGCATCCCTGACTAAGAAAGCCGACGTCGTCGCGGCATTGAAAAAATCGTCCGAGCTCTGCGACGCCGCGCTCGATGCGCTTACGCCAGCGACAGCGAGCCAGGTGACGCCTGTCAGGGGCCTGACCAGGCTGGGTGTTCTTGAATTCAATTTCGGTCATTCGGAAGAAGAATACGGATATGGCTCCCCGTATATGCGGCTCAAGGCGGAAGTGCCGCCATCGAGCGCTGCTCCGCACAAATAGCGGCAAAAACTTAGTACAAGGGCGGCACTGATTTTCTTGTCGGGATCGTGCTGTCCCTAAAAGCTAAAACGGGCGCCCCCGTTAATCACCCTGCCGTCGAGCGGCGCCCACGCATCCACGGTCCATCTTCCGTCTGAAGCGCGCGCCGGCAAGAGCAGCGGATCCCATCGCGTCTGACGCACGTTCGTCAGGTTCTCCAGATTCAGAAAGAGCTTTACGTGCGCGGCCACCTTCCGCTCAGCCATCGCCCCGACGAGTACGTACGGCCTGGAGAAATCACGATAGGGATTGTATTCGAGCCGCTGCTCACCCGTGTAATAACATTCGAGTCCGATGCGCGAGACGCCTTCCTTTTCCCACATGCCAACAAGGCCTAAATTGTGCCGGGGGGTCAGCGGGACTTCTGCGCGTCCGGAGGGCTCATCCTCGGTGGAACGGACATAGGTATAACTTGCCGTTGCCGAAAAGGGTGCCTTGCGCCACGTCGACAAAAACTCAATGCCTCTGTTCCTGGTCGGCCCAGCCAGGTTGGTGATGCTATACGCCGCGCCTCTGTCCACATAAACCGGATCATCAATGTTTGAGGCAAAGAGAGTGGCCGTTACCGAAAGTGGACCGAGGCTCCTGGTCAAATCAAAAGACCCACTGCGGCCCCGTTCAGCCTTCAGACCGACCGGCTGCACCAGTCTTGCCAATCCCGCTGCTTCGGTCTCTTCAGTCAGCGGCGTGGCGGCGAAAAAACCTTGCCCCGCCGAAACGCGGCTCGTCCACCCGCCTTTCCGAAGGAGCGCGGATAAACGCGGACTGAAAAATGTACCGTAAATATTGTGGAAGTCGGCCCGGGCGCTCGCGGACAGGCTGAGCCAGGACGCTACGTTGAAATCGTCCTGCGCGAATACTCCGGGAACCACAAATGTATAGGCGAAGCGTGGAACATCACGGGGATGAAAGGCGTCTCTTTGATCGGCAAACCCCGCCACCCACGTATTTCTTCCTGCAGTACCTCTGATCGATAGCTCACCGAAGAGCAGCTCGTGCCGGTCTCGTTCCGTGACGTCTCCGAACTGATGCCGGTGGTCCTGTACGGAGGCGGAGAATCGACCTGCCAGAACCAGTTTGCCGGCGAGCACCCGTTGCAGATCGCCACCGATGTCATACCGCCGGGTGTCCAACGCTTCCGCATAGGATTGTCCTGTCGCTGGAAGCACTGCGCCAGGAACAGTTCCGCCATTACGATCCTCATAGGTCAGACCCCCGGTGAGCAGCGCCGTACCGCCGCTTTTGTTGTCCCAATATAAGCGTGGCCTCACCACGCCCCGGGAATATCCGGGGACATCGGCCCAGCCGTCGCCGTTCACGTCCTCGCGTTCCTGCCAATATCCGCCGGCCAGCAGCGACGCACCCCAACTCCGGCTGAGTTGGGAAGCGAGGAACATCGAAGCGTCTGTTTCTCCCAACGACGAGCGATTGAAAATGAATTCGTGGATGGGTTCGGCTTCCGGACGGCGCGAAATCAGATTGATAACACCGGCCATCGCGGCGGTGCCGTACAGTGCCGAGGCATTCCCTTTGATAACTTCCACCTGAGCCAAATCCATAGGCGGGATCTGCAGCAGTCCGATGCCCGCGCCTTCTTGCCCGAACAACGGCAGGCCGTCGGATAAGAATGCCGTATATCGCCCGCGCAGCCCCTGGACGCGAACGCTGGCCGCTCCCAGGGCAGGCGAGGTTGACTGGACGTGCATGCCGCCCATTTCATTCAGCAGCATGCTGATGTCACCGGGCTTCATCGCCATTTCTTCGTTGATCTCGTCCTGCGAGATGACTTCAACGTGAAGAGGCGAATCCTGCACGCGCACATCATTGCGGGTTGCATAGACCCTGACTTCTTCCTCGTGGATTGTTTGTGGCTCCAATTCGACCTGGAGCTGCCATTCCCGGGCAACATCAATGTCGAGTGCCTTCCGCACCGTAAAGAACCCGTCCTTACTCACGACGACCTCGACGCGACCGGCATAGGCTGCCAAAATCGCAACTCCGTCCGCGCCGGTTCTGGCCTGACTGCCGTTTGCGCTGACTTCAGCGTCTGTCACCGGCCCCGATTCGCTCGTGACTTCCACGCGGATCGTTGCCGGGGGCTGCTGCGCGAGCACCAGCGCCGCTCCGAGCAACAGAAGGATGTGTAGTTTGCGGTTCATCTCTTCACTCGCCAGCATACAGGCTGACAGGCGGAGTCCACGACGGAAGATCCGCTTCTCCTGAAATTGGCCTGGCCTGATTTGCAATGCGCCAATGCTAGACTGCAAGACACATTAAGTGCCCGAGCGTGGTCCGGCTGCTCATCGTTGGAACAGCCTGTATGCCGCACTGCTTGAGCGAACTTCCGGCATCGTCGGCCGAACCGTTTGAAACAAACTCAAATTTAAGTTGACGCGAATCGACAGGTTCGTCGACGAAGGATGGAAAAATGAAAACAATTTTGATGACCGGCTTGATCGCGATTTCGATTTCAATGCTGCCCGGCATCGCACCAGCGCAGACCATAACCCTTCAACAAGGCGTGAAAGTTGGCAAGGTCTACGTTACCGGCGAGAACCCGGGAATCCGTTTGCTCGATAAAGAAGGCGGCAAGGTTCTCACGGCCGTCAGCTATTGGCGTCTGATCTGGAGCCCGGCCGGGCCCGGGCACATCGCCTTTGTCACCACGGGTGACGGAAAGTCGGCCGGTGACCTGCGCCTTGCGTTTGTGGACAACCGGAAGCTGTACGACTTTCTTACCAAAGAAATCACGATGACGACCGACGCCACTTTTACGACACGGCCCTATACCGTCATCGAGGCGAAGTTCGTCGATTCCGGGCAAGGAACGTTCAACGCTTCCGGGGATTCCATGACAGAACGTAAGGTGACCTTCAAGGCGCCGAAGTACAACGTGGCACTGATTTGGCGCGATTTCTACGAACCTTTTCAGATCGACTCGGCGGCGAACGGCGGGGGCCGGAACCCATTCGGCGTCACCTCGTTATTCATTCCGGCGAAGGCCGCGGACGTGATCATCAACGGCAAAAAGGCTGTGGGCAACGTGTACCCGCAAAAGCGCGGACCGGTGCAGAGCAGCAGCGCATTCCTCGCGTTTTCCGAGAGCTGGATTAAGTGATGATCTTTATCGATCGTCGTCGTCGCGGTATTTCCGGGCGGCTTTGACGAATGGACCGGGCATCTCGACCTTACCCTCCCCCGGATACGGCCGCCTCCAATCCGTCGCCGAGTACCACGTCACGTGATTCAGGAAGTTCGGGTCGACTGCATCGGCTTTGTCGTACTTGCCCTTCATCACCTGCGCCGAGGCCTTCAGCCAGGCCTTCTGCACGGGGCTGTACCCAAGGGTGTTGTCGCCAGGCAGGTTCGGCCCCTGGTCGAGAGGGATAACCGGCGCGAGGTGATCGTATGGGGTCAGATCGGGCGTGTTTTGAAACGCATCGAACATGGCCGATGCCACCAGATCGAACTGCGTCAGAGGCTGCATACCCAGAATGTTCTCGATGGTGCGATTGATGTTCTCCGCTGTGTACGTGGTATGGATCGTCTTGCCCTGGCCGGGAGCCTGCGGAGCCGCGGTATAGGGGCTGATGACAAAAACGGGCTGACGGTGGCCGTCTACGTGATCGACGCCGCCCTGTGAATCGTCTTCCTCTACAAAGATCGCCGATTGCGCCCATACTTTGCTATGGCTGATCGCCTCCACCATGCGGCCCAGCGCCAGATCGTTGTCGGCCTCATAGTTGATCGGGAGGGGTTGGCCTTTTGTGGTGCCGGCGGCATGGTCGTCAGGAAGCCACACAATCGTCAGATTCGCAACCTGATTGGCGGCATCGAGGCGCTGAAATTCGGGTATCCAGTAATCCATTCGATACTGGTCGGGAATCAGGAGATTGAACGGCGGATAATGCGGGTCCATGATTTTGGCCGCCGAGGGAATTTCGGAAATCACGCTGACCGCGTTATCGGGAACGACGCAACTGGTTTTCGGCGCTTTGCCCTCCTTGCACTGCGCGGTACGGTAGAAATCGCTCCAGGTGTACTTCGAGCCATCCGGCTTTGTGGCAACCTTTGAGTTACTCCATTCACCGTATAGCCTGGAGGTAAGCCCCTTGGCTTCCGCCGCGGTCCAGAGAAAGCCTTTCGGAGTATAGGTCAGAGGATC
>DASZLO010000083.1:0-65766 GCA_035552315.1 Bryobacteraceae bacterium | reverse complement strand
GCCGTCGAGGCACCTGACTTTGTCGAAAACGGCCAGGGCGAACTCATTTTCGCCGCCGGCCTTCGAGACTTGCGCGAAAACGCTTTGATGGCTGGGAGCACTCTTGTCGCGCGTGACCTCCCAGCGCGGAGCCGGCCCTGGATTCGTCGACGCCGCGGTCCAGTTGGGCGGCATCGTTTCCAGTTTCACGTTGTCGAAATTAGCTGTGTTGCCGCCAAACCCCAGAAAGCTCAGACTGAAGGACAACAACGCGGCGATGGGGCTGCGCATCAAGTAACCAGTTTACCGGGCGGCGCAAAGAAACCTGCGCTCTTCACTACCGGACAGTGGGGTACTTAATCCCCAGTTGTTCCAGATAGTTGTCGTATTTCGACGGATCGTAATACATCGCCTTCATGGCGGGCCGGAACTGCTCCATGGTTTTCTGATTCAGCCAGATCGCCGGCTTGTCGTCGGGCCGGAGGAAGGTCTTATATTTCACGTCTTTGGTTTGCACGTTGTTGTAGTAATCCCACGCCTTCTGGACGAGCTCCGGGTGCAGCAGGATATCCAGCATGGTCATGGCCTGCACTTTAGCCCCGGCCACGACGCCCTTGTGCGCGATCGGCGTCGCCATGGAAATTCCGTTCGCCCAGTTGTGTCCCGGCAGCCCTGGAATGTTGGAGGGATAATTCAGCGTGACCGTGGGGACAGCCCATGACACGTCGCCGATATCGTCCGATCCGCCGCCCGTCGGACCCGGACCCTCTTCTCCCCCGCCTTCCGCCGCGGGACGAGGTCTGCGCAGATCGCCAATCTTCGTCGGCATACCGCGTTCCGGCTGCTTGAGTTCCTTCTGGATCCCTTTGGCCAGCTTCTGATCGTCATCGGACCAGACGGGCAGGCCCACCTTCTTGATGTTCTCGTACATGTCTTCGGCAATTGGCATGTTGAAGTGTCCCGGCCATGCGCTGCCCAGCACGCGCGAGGTGTAGGTCGTATCGGTCATCAGCGTCGCCGCCTGCGCCATGTTGTCGCCGATTCGCCACAGGTTCATGATGTGGTCGTAGTCGGCCTCGCGCAGAAAATACCAGGCGGTGGCATTGGGAGGCACTACGTTCGGCTGATCGCCGCCATTGGTGATCACGTAGTGGACGCGCGTGGCCAGGCGCAAATGTTCACGCCGGAAATTCCAACCCACATCCATAAGTTCCACAGCGTCCAGCGCACTTCTGCCGCGCCACGGATTACTGGCCGCATGCGCGCTCTCCCCCTTGAACGAATACTCGATGGAGACCAGTCCGTTGCTGCCGCTCGGTCCGCCGGAGACCGCAAGGTTCGAGCCCACATGGCAGAACAGCACCACATCGACATCCTTGAACAAACCGGCTCTGACGTAGTATGCCTTGGTGCCCAGATCTTCCTCGGCAACCCCCGGCCAGAGCCGGATGGTGCCCTTCAGGTGCTCGCGTTCCATGATCTGCTTAACCGCCAGCGCCGCCACGATATTCAGAGGCATGCCGGAGTTGTGTCCTTCGCCGTGGCCGGGCGCGCCCTCGATCATCGGATCGTGATAGGCCACGCCGGGCTTCTGCGAGGCTTGCGGAATATCGTCGATATCGGAGCCCAGAGAGATTACCGGCTTGCCTTCGCCCCAGGAAGCCACGAAAGCGGTCGGAATACCGGCCACGCCCCTTTCGATCTTGAAGCCGTTCTTTTCGAGGATGCCGGTCAGGTACTTCGACGTCTCGAACTCCTGGAAGCCAAGTTCGCCGAAACTGAAGACGCTGTCGACCATCACCTGCGCCTGCTTTCTCATCGCATCGATCTGACCGCTCAGATCGGCTTTGATGGAGGCTTCTTTTTCAGGAGAAACCTTGTTCTGCGCGAACGCCGGAAGGCAAAACGTTGCCGCCGCAAGAATTGGGACCAGGAACCTTGGCATAAAGGGAGTTTAAACCACCGGATGCCGCCCGGGCGCGGAAGTCCGATAGCAACTCTTTATGCGGCTTAAAGCTTATTTAGATGCCTCTCGTTTCGATACGTCTCCGGCAAGCTGCCGCAAACTGGCCGGCGGGATCTCGATCCACCAGCCGTTCTGGCGCGTAGATTCCGCCAGCTCGCTCCAGACGTCGCGCGGAACATCGACCAGCAGTTCGCCGCCGAAGTCCGCCCGCACCGATTGCGCGCGCTCCACGGTGCGCTGCAATTCCGCGCGAATCCGGTTGTCCCCCGGCTTGGCGGCCAGGCGCAGTTCCTCCGGCCGGATGCAGACGGCGATACGGTCCCCCTTGAAGCAGCCGCGCAGGTGCGGGCCGTCCATCTCCTGACCCAGCAATCGCAGACGGCTCGTCTGGCGACCCGGATCGAGCGCGATCACGTCCGCATCGAAAATATCGAATCCGCCCAGCAGCCGGGCCACGCGGACCGTGCCGGGGTTACTCAACAGGTCCGCAGGCGTTCCGCTGTGGATGATCTTCCCGGCGTCATAGACCAGCACGCGGTCGGCGAGCGCGAAGGTATCTTCCGGATCGTGCGTGACCACGATGACGGGTACCTGCAGGGAACTGCGCAGATCCCGGATGAGCTCGTGGAGGTCCGCCCGCAGAACTGCATCCATGCCGGTGGCCGGCTCGTCGAGCAGCACGATGCGCGGGTCTGCCATGAGAGCGCGCGCGATGGAGCCTCGCTGTTTCTGGCCGCCGGAAAGTTCCCGCGGATACCGTCCGGCGACTCCGGTGAGCTTAAACTTTTCCAGTTGTTCGGCGATGCGCCGGTGGCGTTCGAGGCGCGCCAAACCTTCGCCCGCGAAGGCCAGATTCTCGCGCAGCGTCATGTTGGGGAACAGCGCGTGGTTCTGGAAAACGTACCCGCACGATCTTCTTTGCGGCGTCAGATTCACCCCGGAAGCGCCGTCGAAGAGAATGCGGTCGTCGAGCAGAATGCGTCCCGCATCCGGCCGCACGAAACCGGCGATCGAATCGAGCGTAAGAGTTTTCCCCGACCCGCTGGGGCCATAGAGGATGGTCACGCCCGACGTGGCTTCGAAGGCCACGTCCAGATAGAATCCCGCCGAATCCTGCCCCGCCGGATATCGTTTGACGATCGCGGCCTTGATCACGAAGTGGCGCGCCGCCGTTCTTCCAGACGGTTCGCCAGATAAACGATGGACGCCGTAATCACGGAAACCACGATCGCCAGGGTGGCCGCGATCCGGGTATTATTCGACTCGACGGCATCGAAGATGGCGATGGCCGCCGTCTGCGTGCGGCCGGGAATGTCGCCGGCGACCATCAGGGTGGCGCCGAAATCGCCCATGGAGCGTGCAAATGCCAGCGCCGTTGCCGCCGCGATCGGTCGCCGCGCCAGTGGAATGCTGACCCGCCAGAACAGTCGCCATTCCGACGCGCCCAGGCTGCGCGCGGCCCGTTCGTAGGCCGGCTCGACATTCTCGAGCGCGGCGCGCGCGGACTTCACCAGCAGCGGAATAGCATGCAGGGTGGAGGCGATCACCGCGGCCTTCCACGTGAAGACCAGAGGCGAGCCGGTAGCCGCCTCCCACACGCGGCCCGGCCAGCTATTGCGCCCGATCGCCACCAGCAGATAGTAGCCGAGTACGGTGGGCGGGAGCGCCAGCGGCAGGGTAATCAGGGCATCCAGAACGTTCTTGCCGGCGAACTGCCGGTTGGCCAGGAGCCAGGCCAGCCAGATGCCCAGAATGAGCGAGATCGCCGTGGCAAAAGCTGCGACGCCGAGACTCAGCCAAAGCGGAAACCAGTCGATCGGCATGGGGACGGTTTTCCATTGTGGCACGGCCAGCCTGCCTGAAGCGGTACCATGGTTAATTAACTCGTGGTTAATTAACTAAGGATGCCGTTTGACCCAGTGGAAATCTAAAATTGGAAAAGTAATGCGCCTGGAAGAAGGCGATATCACCACAGTTGAAGCCGACGCTATCGTCAACGCGGCCAACTCAAGGCTTTCGGGCGGCGCGGGCGTGGACGGCGCCATTCATCGCGCGGCCGGTTCGAGCGTGATGACGGAGCTCGACGGGATTCGGGCCAAGATGGGCAAGTGCCCTCCAGGCGAGGCGGTGGTCACCAAAGCCGGACGCCTGCGCGCGCAGTTCATCTTTCACGCAGTCGGCCCTGTCTACCGTGGCGGAGAGGAGGGTGAAGCGGACGAGCTGGCTTCCTGCTATCGCGAATGTCTGCAGCTGGCGGCGGAAAAAAATCTGAAATCGGTTGCCTTCCCGGCCATCAGCACCGGTGTTTATGGCTATCCGATGAATGAGGCGGCTGACATCGCCGTGCGCGAGATTCGCGGCTTTCTCCAGCAGCCCAGTTCGGTCGAAGAGGTTCGGGTGGTGCTGTTCGGTGAAGAAGCCCTTCGCACCTTCCGCGACGCTCTGACGAATTAATCCCCCTGTCCGCATGATCGAATTCACCGGCCTGAATTTGACCGCGCCCGACGGCTGTATTGTCGGGGTGATTGAAAACGGGTCCTCGGCGCTGAGCTCCGCCGCGGTCGCCGAACCCAACCTGATTCTGCGACACACGCTGGCGACTTTGGGCTCTGTCGAAAAGTCCCGCGAGGTGGGCCGACTGCTGCGCCTGCGCCGCGCGGGCGCGACCATCGTCATCGTTTCGCACGACGAGATCCTGCTCGAAAGCTGCGCCGATGAGATCTGGTGGATTGAGAACGGCGTGCTTGAGGCTCGCGGGGATCCGTCCGAAGTTCTCGAGCGCTACCGCCGGCACGTATCACAAATACTGAGAGCGACAGGAGCGGGAACGTCAGGCGACGAGAGTCTTCCGCCTCTCTCGCCCGGCATGCGCAAAGGCGACGGGCGCGCTGTGCTGGAAGCGGTCAAGTTGAGCTCGCTGGTTTTTACCAGTGGAGAGCCTGCCACGGTCACCGTGCGGGTTCGATTCGTGACGCCGGTGGCCGATCCCGTGATCGGCATTCTGATCCGGACGCGCGTGGGGCTCAACGTTTACGGGACCAACACCGAGCTGGAAGGATTGAAAATGGGCCCGGTTGAAGCCGGTGACGTGTTGCGTGTCACGTACCGTTTCCAATGCGATCTTTGCCCGGGCCACTACACGGTCACTGCCGCATCCCACGATCCCGACGGCGTCTGGCACGACTGGATGGAGGACGCGGTGGCTTTCGCGGTCACCGACTCCCGCTACACCGCCGGAGTGGCCAACCTGAAGGCCAAAGTCGAGTTCACCCGGCAATAGCCGCCGCACCTATCCGACGCGGACCCTTACGGCCAGTCGGCCAGCACGTAACCCATCACCGCCATCGCCGCCGCGCAGCGCTTGAATTCCGCGGGCACGATCTTGTCGAACGTATCGGCCTGCGTATGGTGGTAATCGAAATAGTGAGTCATCACGGTCCGCAGTCCGAAACCCGGCACGCCATCGTTCATCAGCGGGGCGATGTCCGACTCGCCCTCGCCCGGAATAATCTTCCCGGCATTGATCCGCTTCAACAACTCACCGATCGCAGCCGCCCGCGCGAACATCGGGCCTGAAGCGGCTGAAGCCGTTGCGGGAGTTCCGCGGCGCGGGCGGGGTCCCACCGACAAATCGAACCCGATCGGACTTTCCGCCCCGCCATCCATCTCGATCGCGGCCACATGCTTTTCTTTTTGCGCGTTCGCCCAATCGCGGTAAGCCACCCCGCCCCTGCCGCCGTTCTCCTCGTTCGTCCACAGAACGACGCGGACGGTTCGCCGCGGCTGCAATCCCAGCTTCTTCATCAGAGCGAGGGCCTCCAGCGCAGCCATCGCGCCAGCGCCATCGTCATGCGCGCCCTGGCCTACATCCCAGGAATCGAGATGCCCGCCCAGCACGACCACTTCGTTCGGCAACTCGCGCCCGGTAATCTCGCCCATGACGTCCGCGGAATCGGCGTCGCCTTCCATATGCGCTTCCATGGAAAGATGGACCACCGTCCGGCCCCCGGTCTGATACAACCGGTGCAGATAAAGCGCGTCCTCGACCGATATCGCGGCCGCCGGAATCTGCACATCGGTCGAAGTGTAGTTCAGTGACCCGGTGTGCGGGTCGCGCAAGCTCCGCGGGGTAATGGAACGAACCAGCGCCGCAACCGCGCCCAGACGCGCCGCGCGCGAAGCGCCGGAGGTTCTGTAAGCCACCGTTTCGTCGTAGCTGACAAAGGGAGCATCGAACACCACAATGTGTCCCGCGACACGCCCGCGCCCCAGTTTCTCCAGTTCATCGAAGTTCGAAACCACCACGACGTCCGCCGTGATTCCGCCCTTGGGGGTGGCAATGCTGCCGCCGAGGCCCAGCATGAAAAGTGGTTTCTCCAGAGGCTCCACCAGTTCCGCCGATTCGACGCCGCGCACCCAATGCGGCACCGTCACCGGGATGCTGCGAACGTTGTCGAGGCTGGAACTCTCCATCATGGGCAATGCCCACGAGATGGCCTCATCGAGCGCCCGCGATCCGCTCAACCGGCTGCCAATCCGGTCGCAAAGGTATTCCAGCCGGTTCATCCCGGTATTGGAAGCCAGCGCGGCGTCGATCAGTTTGTTGGCGGTAACCCGGTACTTCGCGGCACTGGCGGCGGGACCGGAAGCGGCACCGGTGGCGGCGCTGGCTGCGGTACTGGCGGCCTGATCGGCAGCCGCAGCCAGACTCGCGAAAATGGCGAGAAGAACGGCGCTCCGCATCATAAATTTATTCTCCCCGGAAGATCTTGAACAACCCGCTCAACGGATCGAAGAACTTATCCACCACCCGCTCCTTCAACGGAATGATCGCGTTGTCCGTGATTGTAATGCTTTCCGGACAAACCTTCGTGCAGCACTTGGTGATGTTGCACAATCCGATGCCGTGTTTGTGGCGCAGATCGCCGGTGCGGTCATCGGTATCGATCGGGTTCATCTCCAGATTCGCCGCATAAACCAGAAACCGCGGACCGATGAATTCGCTGTGCATATGGTGATCGCGCAGCACGTGGCAGACATCCTGGCACAGGAAACACTCAATGCATTTGCGGAACTCCTGCACGCGGTCGGCATCGGCCTGCTGCATGCGCCAGGTCCCGTCGGGAGCATCGGGCTTGCGCGGCTTGAATTTCCGGATGGTTTTCTTGACTTCGAAATTCCACGAAACATCCGTGACCAGATCGCGGATCAGGGGAAAGGCCTTCATCGGCTCGATCGTGACCGGCTTATCCAGCGGAATCTGATTCAGGCGCGTCATGCACATCAGGCGCGGCATGCCGTTGATTTCAGCCGAGCAGGACCCGCACTTGCCCGCCTTGCAATTCCACCGCACCGCCAGATCGCTGGCCTGCTCGGCCTGGATCTGATGGACGGCATCGAGCACCACCATGCCTTCCGACACAGGCGTCGTATAACTCTTGAAGCCGCCCGTCGCGCGATCGCCCCGCCAGATCTGAAATGTCGCCGTCGAGCTCATCTACTTCATCTCCTCGATAATCTGTTTCATCTCATCGGTCATGGGCGGCAGAGGCTCGCGCCGCAGAGCCATCGATCCGTCCGCCTCGCGCCGGATGACGTGATTGAACTTCGAGGCCTCCGCGCTCTTCTCCGGATAATCGTCGCGGAAATGCGCGCCGCGGCTTTCCTTGCGGGCCAGCGCCGAGATTGTGATCGCTTCGGAAACCGTCAACAGATTGCGCAGATCCAGCGCCGTGTGCCAGCCGGGATTGTATTCGCGGTTTCCCGGAACCACGACCTGGTCGGCCAGGGTTTTCATTTCCTGGAGCTTTCCATAAGCCTGCTCCATTTCCGACTCCACCCGGACAATGCCCACCAGGCTCTGCATCATGTCCTGAAGCTGATGCTGCACTTCATAAGGAGGCAGGCCGTTCGTGCGCTCAAACGGCGCCAGCGCCTCCGCGGCAATCTCGTCCACCTGCGCGGAATTCACCGGGATCGCCGGATGCTCTTTGGCGAACTTCGCGGCATACTCGCCGGCGAGTTTGCCGAATACCACCAGGTCGGACAACGAGTTTCCGCCCAGACGATTGGCCCCGTGCAATCCGGCCGCGCATTCACCGGCGGCGAACAAGCCGGGCACGGAAGACATCTGCGTATCGCCATCCACCCGCACGCCGCCCATCACGTAATGCGTGGTGGGTCCGATTTCCATCGGGGTGGTGGTGATGTCGAGATCCGCCAGTTGCTTGAACTGGTGGTACATGCTGGGCAGCTTCTTCTTGATGTGTTCCGGGGCGTTCGGAATCTTTTCCTTGATCCACGCGATGTCGAGATACACGCCGCCGTGCGGGCTCCCGCGCCCTTCCTTCACTTCGCGATTGATGCAGCGGGCCACGTGATCTCGGGTCAAAAGCTCGGGCGGACGGCGCGCGTTCTTGTCGCCCGTCACATAGCGCCACCCTTCCTCTTCGTTGTCGGCGGTCTGGTTCTTGTAGAGCGGCGGAATATCGTCGAACATAAACCGCTTGCCTTCGCTGTTGCGCAAGACCCCGCCTTCGCCGCGAACCCCTTCCGTCACCAGAATGCCGCGCACGCTGGGAGGCCACACCATGCCGGTGGGATGGAACTGGACGAACTCCATGTCCATCAATTCGGCGCCGGCGCGATATGCCAGCGACTGGCCGTCGCCTGTATATTCCCAGCTGTTGCTGGTGATCTTGAAGGCACGTCCGATGCCGCCTGTGGCCATGACAACGGCTTTGGCGGCGTAGATCTTAAATCGCCCTTTTTCGCGATCGTAACCGAACGCGCCGGCGATGCGGCCGCCGTCGGTAAGCAGATCGAGAATGGTGCACTCCATGTGGACTTCAATGCCCTGATGGATGCCGTGGTCCTGCAGGGTGCGGATCATTTCGAGACCGGTGCGGTCGCCCACGTGGGCCAGCCGCGGATAACGATGGCCTCCGAAATTGCGCTGCAGAATCTTGCCTTCTTTGGTGCGGTCGAAAACCGCGCCCCAGGCTTCCAGTTCCTTCACGCGGTCGGGCGCCTGCTTGGCGTGCAGTTCCGCCATGCGCGGATTATTCAGGTATTGGCCGCCGCGCATGGTGTCGGAAAAATGGACGCGCCAGTTGTCGCGATCGTCGACGTTCCCCATAGCCGCGGCCATACCGCCCTCGGCCATAACGGTGTGCGCCTTGCCGAGCAGCGATTTGCAAATGAGCCCCACTTTGACGCCCGCGCCTGAAGCTTCAATCGCCGCGCGCAAACCGGCGCCGCCCGCGCCAATCACGAGAACGTCGTAGTCGTACTTCTGATATTCAGCCACCTAAAAGATCCTCAAATCTGTCCAGACGCCCATCGAGCACATCCGAACATACAAATCGGAGAAGCCCACCCAGAAGAGACTGAACCACGCAAACCGCATGTGCCGCGCATTCAGGCAGCTCACACAGTCGTAAGTTGTTTTCTTAATCGAAGAACTGGAAATGCGGTCGCTGAATCCACCCACAAGATGCCGCAGCGAATGACAGCCCAGCGTGTAACTGCTCAGCAGGATCACATTCAGCAGCAGCACCAGCGTGCCGACGTTGACGTGGAATCCGTCCGTGAAGAAAAAGCCGTCGTAAGCGTCCTTGGCCAGCAGCACGATGAAGATCAGCGCAAGGTAAAGGAAGTAGCGATGAACGTTCTGAATGATCAACGGGAACGAACGTTCGCCCAGATACTTTTTGCGCGGCTCGCCGACCGTGCAATTGGGCGGATCCGCCCAGAACGCTTTATAGTATGCCCCGCGATAGTAGTAGCATGTGAAGCGAAACCCGCCGGGCGCCCACAGGATCAGCAACGCCGCCGAGAAAGGCAGAAACGTGGGGAACCAGGAAGGCGCACCATTGCCGCCGAACCAGGCAGTGGGCGAACCATATAGCTCCGGTGAATACATCGGAGAGATATAAGGTCCGAAGCGGAAGTGGTTTCCCTGCAGAGCGGCCCATGTGGAGTACACGATAAAGGCCGTGAATCCAAGGAAAACAGCCAGCGGCTGAACCCACCAGTTGTCGGGACGCGAGGTGCTCCCAAAGCGCCCCTGGACGAGCGGAACGTCAATCTGTGGCATAAGAGATTCAGTTTATATGACGGTATCGGCTGGCTGAGGGGCGATCCGAAAAATCAATATGCCTGGAAAGAGGAAAACCGGGATTTCAATCAGCGGAGTTCGACAATGCGGCTGAGGAACTGCACAACTCAATAATCTGTTTCGCAACCTCGACATACCCGTCAAGGTCCATGGGTTTGGGCAGGATAAGTTCCGGAGTGTAGCCGGACTTTTCAATACGCGCCCGGCCCTCTCTCTCGGCAAAAACAATCGTCGGACAATCGCGAAACTCCGGGTTGGATTTCAGCGCTTTAAGAACTTCGACGCCGTCCACCTTGGGGAGTCCAAGGTCCAGCACGATCGCACAGGGACATCCGCTGGCGTTCCGCAGAAATTCCAGGGCCTTTTCGCCGTCTCCGACGGAAGTCATCACCAGCGCCGAATTAATCCTCTTAATGGCGGTGGAAAGAAGGAAAACATCTGCGGGATTATCTTCAACATAGAGAATTTCTAGCATCAAGTGTTGCTCCTTTCTCTCGCTGGATGCAATGCAATCCCGGTACCAATTTTATCCTGGCAACTCATTCGAAACGTCTTACGCGCGGCTGGCTTGAAATTAGAGTATGCTGAACGTTTTGGTGATTCCATCATGACTCCAAGAATCGATTTCCAAAACATTCCAGCCGATGCTGTTAAGGCGATGTACGCCCTTGAAGGCTACGTGCGCAAATCGGGCATTGAACTTTCTTTACTCGAATTAATTAAAATGCGCGCCTCGCAAATCAACGGCTGCGCCTACTGCCTCGATATGCATTCGAAAGACGCGCGAGCCGCCGGTGAAACCGAGCAGCGCCTCTACGCGTTGAATGCCTGGCGCGAGACTCCCTTCTTCAGCGATCGCGAACGCGCCGCGCTGGAATGGGCCGAAGCCATCACGCTGATCTCCCAGGGACACGCGCCGGATGATATTTACATGCGGGTGCGGGAGGAATTCAGCGAAGAAGAGACGATCGTTCTGACGTTTGCCATAGTCACCATCAACAGCTGGAATCGCCTCGCCATCGCCATGCGCTCCGTTCCGGGGACCTATGAGCCGCCGGCGCGCAAACCGCAAGACCACGCCTGACACGCGAGCTTCAATTCAGCGGCTTCAAATCTTCCAGCATGGTTGGTATTAATTCGGATACAGTCGGGTGAATATGGACGGCGCGCTGAATCACGGTATACGGCACCCTCGCATACATCACATCGAGGATCGAATGAATCGCTTCATCGCCGCCCGTCCCAAGAATCGCGGCGCCCAGGATAGCCTTCGTTTCCGCGTCGATCAGGATCTTCATGAACCCGTAAGGCTCGCCTTTCTCGATCGCGCGAGCGACTCGCGTCATCCGCCGCTTTCCAATGAGCGCCGGACGGCCCGACCTTCGCACCTCGGCTTCCGTCAAGCCGGCCCGGCCGAGCGGCGGATCGGTATAGACCGCATAGGCGGTGATTCTGTCGCTCAACCTCCGCGGATCGTTGTCCAGAAGGTTGGCCGCCACAATCTCAAAATCGTTGTACGAAGTATGCGTGAAAGCGCCCCGGCCGTTGCAATCGCCGGTCGCCCAGATGCCTGGGACGCTGGTGCGAAGCTGCTCGTCCACTTTGATGTAGCCGTGCTCGTCCACTTCAACGCCGGCTTTTTCCAGCCCCAGATCGTCCGTGTTGGGACGACGCCCTGCGGCAAGCAACACATGTGAGCCGGAGGCCGCGGGCGCGCCGTCAACACGGGCGATCACTCCTTCCGGCGTCTTCGAGAACTCAATGTTCCTGGCATTCAACCGGACGTTAATGCCCTCGATTTCCAGAAACTCCTGAACCGCCGCTGAGGTGTCTTTGTCTTCGCGCGGAAGCAGCCGCGGCCCTTTTTCCAGAATCGTGATCTCGCTGCCGAAGCGGCGGAACATCTGCGCGAATTCCAGGCCGATGTAACTGCCGCCCACCGCGATCAGATGACGCGGCAGGAAATCGACATCCATCATCGTGCTGTTGGTTAGATAGCCGGTCTCTTCGAGGCCCCGTATGGCGGGGATAGCCGCGCGCCCTCCCACATCGATGAAGATCCGGGGTGCGGTGAGCCTTTCCTGCCCTGCCCTCACGATGCGGGGCGATTCGAATCGCGCGTGCTCCTGATAAACCGTACAGTTTTCCAGGGTCTTGAGCGACTGCTCCAGTCCATCGCGGGACTTTCCCAGCACGCCGTCTTTGCGCGCCTTCACGCGCTTCATATCGACAGTCACTTCGCCGTCGATGACAACGCCGTATTCAGCGGCGCGCCGGGCCATGTGCGCGGCGTAAGCGCTGGCCACCATGGTCTTGGTCGGGATGCAGCCGGTGTTCACGCAGGTGCCGCCGAAGCGCCCCCGTTCGATGATCGCCACCCGTTGTCCCGCCGCCACCAGACGCCGTACGAGCGGAGGGCCCGACTGACCGGTCCCGATCACAATCGCATCAAATTCTTTTTCCGGTTTCAGATCCATTTGGCCGCCTCATGATAGTCTCGCAATGTGATGCGCGCGGTCTTCTGGCCTCTATGCCTGGCGGTCACCCTCACCTCGCTCCTCGCGTTCCAGCGTCCCTTCCGGCAGTATCCCGGAGTCGAATACGATATTTTCCCGCTCCCCGCGGACTACAGGGAACCCGCCGAGTTCGTTTTCGCACGCTTGATGTATCCACCCACCCGCCGGGGCATCGGCGGCGGTTACGGGTTCCGCGGCAACGGCGACTGGCGCGAAGGATCTTCCATCTGGACGCAGGATTATCCCCGCGCCGACCGGCACTTCGCCGAGGCGGTCAGGCGTCTGACGCGCCTCCACATCCGTTCCGTGGAACAGCCGGTCAATCTGGACGACGGCGACGACGCTTTCAATTACCCGTGGCTTTACGCGGTGCAGGTCGGCCAGTGGCGCCTGACCGATGAACAGGTGAAGAAGTTTCGCGAATACTTCGCGCGCGGCGGTTTTTTCATGTGCGACGACTTCTGGGGCGAAGCGCAGTGGGAGAATTTCCTCTACAGCATGCAGCGCGTGCTGCCCGGCCGGCCCGTCGTCGATATTCCGGATGACGATCCCGTGATGCGCGTCGTTTACGATTTGCGGGATCGCTACCAGGTGCCCGGCGCGCGCTACATGTCGACGGGCGTCACATGGAAATGCCAGGGATGCCCGGCACGCTGGCGCGGCATCTACGACGATCAGGGCCGATTAGTGGTGGCAATGAGCTACAACTCGGATCTGGGCGATTCGTGGGAGTGGGCCGACGATGCGCGCTATGACGAAAAGTTTTCCGCGCTGAGCATCCGGATCGGCATCAACTACATTGTTTACGCGATGACCCATTGAAACCCGGAGCCGCAAGCCCTTATATATAAGGCCGGGCAGCCGAAATGTGAGCGCGGAATGTGAGCGAACGAGCAGCGGCGCGCCGATTGCAACGTTTCGCTCCAGTGTCAAATCTGGAGCAATGGCTGGCTGCGGTATTCGGTCACTGGCAGCACTGGCTGGGAGGATCGGCGATCGGTTCGGTGGTCGCCCTCGCGGTGGTTTTCGTACAGAGCCTTTTCCGCAACCACATCCCTGCCAAACAAAGCGCGGCCCTTTTTCTGCTGTGCTTCGGGGTGGATGTCAGTTATCTTGCCTGGCAGGATCAGTACCTGGCGAATCAGCCGAGAGAGGCTCCGCACAACTCAGTCCTCGCGGCTGCCATGCAGACAAGCTGGGTTCAGGCACCCGCGTCCGTCCCGCAGTCGAAGCACGAAGCGGCGACGCTGGCCGCCGATATTTTCGCTTTCGACGCCGCGCGGGCGGAACAAAAGCCGGCTTCCCCGCCCGATATTGACGCGACGGCGACGGAGTGGAACCGTTACCGGCAGCGCCGGGACGAGTTCGACCGCGAAACGCTGCGCGAATTCCAAACGATATTCGGAACGCGGATTAACGACGTTCTGAACGATCTGAAAAGGGCAGGGGCCGAGACTGTCGAAGGCCAGACGGGTTTACCCGCTCCTTCGAATGCAGCGGATGTGAAAGAAATCGCCGTTCGGCTAAGCTTTATTTCAAAGCAGTGAGTACGGCATCCGCCTGCACCGGATCGAATTCGTTTTCCCACTTCGCCACCACAATCGTCGCCACGCCGTTGCCCGCCAGATTCGTGAGCGAACGCATTTGCGACATGAAGCGGTCGATCCCCAGCAGCAGCGCGATCCCCGCCACGGGAACGGTGCCAAGCGAGGTCAGCGTGGCCGCGAGGGTGATGAATCCTCCGCCGGTCACGGCTGCCGCGCCTTTCGAAGTCAGCATCAGGACAATCAGCAGCGTGGCGATCTGGAGCGCGGTCAAATGCGTGTTGGTGGCCTGCGCGACGAAGATCGCGGCGATCGTCAAATAGATCGACGTGCCGTCCAGATTGAAGGAATAGCCTGACGGCACTACCAGCCCCACGACGGACTTGGCGCACCCCAGTTCTTCCAGCTTTCGTATCAATCCCGGCAGCGCCGGTTCGGAAGACGAGGTGGCCAGCACAATCAGGAACTCGTCTTCCAGATACTTCATCATCTTCCAGAGGCTGAAATTATGCATGCGGGCGATCGTCCCCAGCACGACGAACACGAAAACCAGACAGGTTCCCAGCATGCACAGCAAAAGTTTCCCGAGAGGCACGAGCGCGTGCAATCCGAATCTGCCGACGGTGAACGCCATCGCTCCGAAAGCTCCCAGAGGGGCCACTTTCATGATGATTTCGACCAGCTTGAAAAATGCGTGGGCGATCGAATCGCAGGCGTCCACAATGGCGCGGCCGCCCGGCAAATTACTCAGGGCCAGACCGAAGAGAATCGCGATGAACAGAACCTGCAGGGTGTCGCCTTTGGCAAAAGCATTCACCACGGTGTCGGGAATAATGTTGAGCAGAAATTCGACGGTGTGCAGCGCCTTGCCCGGACCGGCGTAATCCTGCACGGATTTGGCGTCGAGCGTGGCGGCTGTTGCATTGATTCCGCCGCCGGGCTGGACTACGGTCACCACGATGAGCCCCAGCATCAGTGAAACAGTCGACACCACTTCGAAATAAAGCAGCGCCTTGACGCCGATGCGGCCCAGCTTTTTCATGTCGCCCACATTGGCGATCCCGACCACCACCGTGCAGAAGATGATTGGCGCGATTACCATGCGGATGAGCTTGATGAACCCGTCGCCCAGCGGCTTCATGCTTTCGGCGGTCTTCGGATAAATAATCCCAAGCACGATCCCGATGATGATTCCGGCGAATACCTGGAAGTGCAGCGTCTGCCAGAACTTTTTGTTATTGGTCATTGCCGCGCCGCCGACAGCTTGATGGGCTGCGCCATGGCCCCGTTGCCTGCCGAATCCCACGCGGCAAACCGCACCCACTTCTGTCCCGCCGCGTCGAACGGAATTTCGAAATGATGCCGTCCGAATGCCGGCAGACCTGTGGCGGAAACGATCTTGCGATCCGTCTTCTTTCCGTCGCCGTAGACCACTTCAACAAAATCCAGCGGGAACGTCCATTCGAGATCCGCGACCATGGTGTTGCCCCGGAGCGCGGATGAATCGATCAGCACTTCGCCCGAGGTCACAAAATAATCGCCGCGCATCAGCGCTTTCACCACCGGACTCACGTCCTTATATGAGGGCACCGAAGCCAGTCTTACATAGTTGACCGGAGAGGCGGCGTAAACTTCGTCGCCGGGCGCCTTGTAGCGCGTCTCGGTGATGGCGAGCAGATACTTGGGCGGCGTGGGCAGGTCGGCCTGCCAGTTGCTCATGTCGTCCAGCAGCGCGAGACAGCGATGATCGCAGAGGCGCTTGTCGGAAAGATCGAGGCCCATGCCCCAGCGAAAACCGATCCCCTGATAATGCGGGTCTTTGAAATAGTCTTTGTCTTTGATGGCGTCCGGATAGCCTGTGGAGCCCTTCGTGCGCGGATGGGGCATGGAGATGAGGATGTCTTCACGCCGTGCCATTTCCATGAAATCGTCCGCGCCGCTGACATGGTAAACCTTCCCGTAACCCGGATCGGTGGTGACGAGCGGCTCTCCGGGTTTCTTCTCTTCCCAATAGACCGGATGAGAAAACAGCAGGTCGGTATGGCCCCCAAGCGGACTCCCGTAGACCTCCTGATCGGGCATCACCAGAAAGCCGGCGTCGGAATTGCGGTGCGCGCCTTCGACCGAATCGGAAATAATTTTCAGCGGATCGTTGCGAGCCGCACCGCCCCGTCCCACGAACACCGAATCGATCTGGCTCACGATATTGATCCCGATGGCGCGAATGGCATCGAGGTCGGAAATCTTTGTATCGAGGCTGCCTGAGGCTCGCAGTCTCGCACCCAGGTCCATGTGATAGTGGTGGGCCATCACCTGATAACCCGGAACCGGTTTGAATTTGTCGCCGTGCGTGAATGCCAGCACCGGATCCAGCGTCGCGGAGGCGCCGCCGCCGTTCACGTAAAAATAAACCGGCATCCGCTGCACCGATCCAGGAGGCGCACTGTAAAGCGCGAAGTTTGCCTGATATTGCGGGCTCTCTTCGTGCTCGGCCTGCCGGATGCCGAACGAGAACGTAGTATCGCTGTCCTTGCGATACCAGTTGTAGCCGAGATTGGTTTCAATTTCGCGCGCCCAGAAAAACGTGTGCGACGGCGGAAAGACGGCAATCGAGCCGTCTTTACCCTGCTCGGCAATCAGGAGGCGGTTGCTGGTCTTGAGCGGCACTTCGCCCTCATTGCGCGCGCCGCCGAAGCGGTACTCCTGCCAGTCTGTTGCCGTATCGCGCCATGCCACCCGAGTGGAACCGGCAATGGCGAGGCCGCGCAATCCGGCATCGTACTTATAAGCCACCGATTGCTCCTTCGTGCTGGCAATCACTTCCTGACGAATCAGGTTTGTCCCTCGATAAACCGTGTATTGCAGAAGCCCCGAGAAAACGCCGAGGCCCACGCCCGGAAAGGAAATCTCCAGCCGCGCGCCATCGGTTTTTACCGCGCATCCGCGCACATGAAAAGCCGCGCTGCCGCGATGAATCTCGGAAGGCGAACGCGGAAGATCGAGCGGAAGATTCCCACCCGGAGTCCGCCCTGGAGTAATGCCCGGCACGTCGAGAGGCGCATCCCAGAAGGCTTCCCACTTGTCTTTCTCGAGAATCTCGGGAGTGATCTTGACGCCCAGTCCTTCCAGCGGTTCCAGTTGCTGATGACTCATGCGGCGTTTGCCGGAAACGATGGTGAACTCCGGCGCAACGCCGGATGCAAGCTCTCTCCAGTTGCCGTCTTTGGACCGCATGGCAAGCTGGCGGATGACGGGCGCGCCGTTGTCGATGCCGAATCGCAGCCGCACTTCCTGCCCGCGGTCACCGTCCCACGTGACGGTCAGGGCATCTCCTGCAACTGCAGCCGTCAGCCCCGCCGCGGCCTTGTAAGAAGCCAAATCGCACGACAGCGGATCGGCATAAACGCCCGCCGCGGCCAACAACGATAGAGCCAGGATTCGCAAATGCACTAATGAGAGAATACATCCGAATGAGCGCCACCCAGAACTGGAGTGCCGCAGGCTATGCGGCCAACGCGCATTTCGTCCCCGCTCTGGGGCAGCCGGTGCTGGAGTTGCTTGAGCCCCGGGCCTGCGAACGAATCCTCGATCTGGGCTGCGGCGACGGAACGCTCACGGAAAAACTCATCGCCGCCGGAGCGCAGGTAATCGGCATCGATAGTTCACCCGACATGATCGCGGCAGCGCGGGCGCGTGGAATCGACGCGCGCGAAATGGATGCGCGGGCTCTGCCCTTCGCCGGCGAATTCGACGCCGTATTCACCAATGCCGCGCTGCACTGGATCAGGGACGACCCGGATGCGCCAATCGCTGGCGCCTTCAGCGCACTCAAGTCCGGCGGACGTTTTGTCGGCGAAATGGGCGGCCACGCGTGTGTCGGAGCCATCACCGTTGCTTTGCTGGCAGCGCTCGAAAAGCGCGGCGTAAAGAACCCGGCCGGGTGGATCCCGTGGTACTTCCCGACCGCCGCCGAATATGAGGCGCGGTTGCGCAACGCCGGATTCGTACCGCAGTCCGTACAACTGATCCCGCGGCCCACGCCGCTGCCGGCGGGAATGCGCGGCTGGCTCGAAACATTCGCCAATCCGTTCTGCGCCGCGATCCCGGAATCCGATCACGGTAGCTTTCTCGACCAGGTCACCGCTCCGCTCGAACCTGTGCTTCGCGATCGCGAGGGCGGCCGCTGGACGGCCGATTACACTCGCCTGCGATTCGCCGCCATCAAGCCCTGACTTAGTGAGAGAATACATCCGATGAATCCCAGAATCCTGCTGGCCATTGCCGCCCTTGGAATCGCCGCGCCGTCGTACGCACAACAAGCCTGCGAGAAGCTGGTCACCCTGTCGATGCCCGGCCTGAAGATCACCTCTGCCACATCGATTCCCGCCGGACCGTTCACGCTTCCCGGCGGCGGCCGCGGCGGCCCGGCGCAGGTCCCGGCTTTCTGCAGAGTGGCCGCGACCGTCGGGGTCGAACTGAGGTTTGAAATCTGGATGCCAGCGCAGTGGAACAATAAACTGCTGGGCGTCGGGAACGGGGGACTCGCCGGGTCGATCAGCTATGCCCCCATGGTGAAACCCCTGCAGGAAGGTTACGCGACGAGTAGCACCGACACCGGGCATCAGGGCAGCACCAACGACGGCAGCTGGGCACTGGGACATTTCGACCGTATCGTCAATCTCGCCGACCGCGGCGTACACCTGATGGCAGAAGCCGACAAGGTGATTCTGAAGGCATTCTACGGAGCGCAGCCGGTGCATTCCTACTTCAGCGGCTGCTCGCTGGGCGGTCATGAAGCGCTGATTGAAGCGCAGCGCTATCCGGCTGATTTCGACGGCATCATCGCGGGCGATCCCGCGAATAACTGGACGCATCTCTATCAGGGCGGCCACCTCTATACGGCCGTTGTGACCGATGGCGACAGCTATATCCCGGCTTCGAAGGTCCACATCCTCGCCAACGCCGTTAACAACGCATGCGACATGCTGGACGGCGTCAAAGACGGCGTGCTCAACGATCCACGGAAATGCCATTTCAATCCGGACACGCTGTTGTGCAAGGGCTCCGATACTTCGGAATGCTACACCGCCCCGCAGGTGTCGGCGATCAAGAAGATCTGGACGGGCCTGCGCCTTTCCGATGGCCAGCAGATCTGGCCCGGTCTCATGCCCGGTGGCGAAGACGGCCCCGGAGGCTGGGCCAACTGGATCACGGGCCGCGAAGCCGGCAAGAGCGGCCACGGCAATCTCGGAATGCCCGCTTACAAATTCATGTTGTTCGAAGATCCCGAGTGGGATTTCCATACCTTCCGCTTCGAGGCCAAAGACGGTTTCGACAGCGACATCGATTACATGGATTCCAAACTCGGGGCCCTGTTCAACGCGGTCAATCCCGACCTTGGCCCGTTCAAGGCGCGCGGCGGCAAGCTGATTCAGTACCACGGCTGGAGCGATCCCGACATCACGCCGCTGAACAGCATTAACTACTACGAGAGCGTCGCTAAAATGCAGGGCGGCGAAACGCGCGGACTGCGCAAGACCACCGACTTTTATCGCCTGTTCATGGTGCCCGGCATGCAGCATTGCAACGGCGGCCCCGGGCCGTCCACTTTCGACATGATTGAACCGCTGGACCGCTGGGCGGACAAAGGCTTCGCGCCCGAAAAAGTAATCGCGTCTCATTCGACCAGCGGCGCGGTGGATCGCACGCGCCCGCTTTGTCCCTATCCGACCGAAGCACAATGGAAAGGCACCGGCAGTACTGACGACGCTGCTAATTTCGTTTGTGCGCTTCCGCACTAATCTTAATAGCGCAACGTCAAGAAAACGTAACCAACACACCCGCGGACTTCGTCTACATAGCCGGGCGATACCTGCGACAAGTTCCGGCTTCGTGGCTTTGTAGTTTCTGAATCGCCGCGGGCCTGAAATTCGCCAACCCTGTCTGTTCAGCCTGGCGATGTTCGCCGGAACAAAAAACTTTTCGTGAGTATTTCGTCTCCGTTCATACACCGGCCCGTTGCTACAACCCTGCTGATTATTGCGCTCACGATGCTGGGCGGCATCGCTTACGTTCAGCTTCCGGTATCCCCGCTTCCGCAAATCGACTATCCGACCATCGCCGTATTCGCCGGTCTTCCGGGCGCCAGTCCGGAGGTGATGGCGGCGTCGGTCGCCACACCCCTCGAGAAACAATTCACCCACATCGCGGGCGTCACGGAAATGACTTCGTCGAGCTCTTTGGGAAGCGCGCGGGTCATCCTCCAGTTCGATCTCAGCAAAGACATCAACTCGGCCGCGCGCGATGTGCAGGCTGCCATCAATGCGGCCTCGGGCTACCTGCCCGCGAACCTGCCCAGCAATCCAAGGTACCGGAAAATCAATCCGGCCGATTCGCCGATTCTGGTGATGTCGCTGCAGTCCGATGTTGTGCCCAGACCGCAGCTTTACAACACCGCGTCTTCGATCTTCGCGCAGCGGCTCGCCCAAGTCGACGGCGTCGGCGAGGTGGATGTCGGCGGAAGTTCTCTGCCGGCCGTGAGGGTTGAGCTGAATCCCCAGCCGGTCTCCCGATACAACGTGGGACTCGATCAGATCGGATCTTTCCTCGCCGGCGCGAACGCCAACGCACCGAAGGGCGCGCTTGAAAACGACAAGGCGTTCATGCCGCTCCTGACCACCGATCAGCTCTTTCACGCGAAGGACTATAAAGACCTGGAGGTTGTGTTCCGGAACGGCGCGCCGGTTCGCCTGTCGGATCTGGGCCGCGTTGTCGACGGCACCGAAGATGTCCGCAACATGGGCGTCACCAACGGGCATCCCGGCGTGCAGCTCTATATCCGGCGTCAGCCCAATGCCAATATCATCGACACCGTGGAACGCGTCAAAGCCCTGCTCCCGCAGTTCCGCGCCGCGCTTCCGCCGGCCGTCACCATGATGATCGACAATGACCGGACCCTGACCATTCGCGGTTCGGTGCGCGACGCCGAACGCAACATGATGATCTCCATCGGGCTCGTCATCTTCGTGGTTTTCGTCTTCCTCCGCAACGGCTGGGCAACCTTCATCCCGAGCGTCTCCGTGCCGGTATCGCTGATCGCGACCTTCGGGGCTATGTACCTGATGAACTACAGCCTCGACAATCTTTCGCTCATGGCGCTCGCCATCGCCACCGGGTTTGTCGTGGACGACGCGATTGTCGTCATTGAGAACATCACCCGCCATATCGAGGACGGAATGCAGCCCCTGGCGGCGGCTCTGCTCGGCGCGCGCGAAATCGGGTTTACGGTGCTTTCCATGAGCGTCTCGCTCATCGCCGTGTTCATTCCGATTCTGATGATGGGCGGCATCGTCGGACGCCTCTTCCGGGAATTCGCTGTCGTCCTGTCCACCGCCATTGCGATATCGATGGTGATTTCGCTGACCGCGACCCCCATGATGTGCGCGCGTCTCTTGAAAGGCAACGTTGTCCACGGGCGCTTCTATAACTGGAGCGAAGGCGTTCTTGACTGGATCATTTCCACTTACTCGGCCGCCCTCGATACAGTCCTGAACCATACCGTGCCGGTGATGATCGTCATGCTGATTACCATCGGCGTGAATGTCTACCTGTACGTGCAGATTCCCAAGGGATTCTTTCCGCAGCAGGATACGGGGCGCATGCAGGGCACGATACTCGGCCAGCAGCACATCTCTTATCAGGCGCTGGTCCAGAAGGCCCTCTGGTTTGAGAAACAGGTGCGGGCCGATCCCGCTGTCGACATTGTCGACATGACGGCGGGTTCCAGCGGCGGCGGTCCCGGCGGCAACAGCGCGCAAATGAACATCCAGCTCAAGCCGCTTAACGAGCGCGGACTTTCCACCGACCAGGTAATTGACCGGATCCGCGACAAGACATCCGGCATGCCCGGTGCGCAGTTATTCCTGCAGAACTCCCAGGACATCCGTATCGGGGGACGCCAGGGGAATGCGCAGTATCAATACACGCTGCAGAGTCCCGACTTGGACATGCTCGCTTTGTGGGGGCCCCGCGTTCTGGAACGCCTATCCAAAGTGCACGAGCTGCAGGATGTCACTTCCGATCAGCAGAACTCCGGCCTGTCCTCCTTTGTGACGATTGACCGCGATACGGCCGCGCGCCTGGGTCTCACCGCCCGAGCTGTCGACAGCGCTCTTTACGATGCGTTCGGCCAGCGGCAGGTGTCGACCATGTACGAATCGATCAACCAGTACCATGTCGTGCTGGCCCTCGAACAGCAGTGGTGGCAAAGCCCTGATTTTCTGGAAAAGATTTACGTCCAGACACCGCGCGGCGTCAGTGTTCCTCTTTCGACCTTCGCTCATTTCAGCCAGGGAATCACGCCACTCTCGCTGCCCCATCAGGGACAATTCCCCGCCAGCACCATCTCGTTCAATTTGACTGACGGGGTCTCTCTGGACAATGCGATTCTCGCCATCAACAAAGCCGAACTGGATATGGGGCTTCCGGCCTCAATAACCGGCAGCTTCGCCGGGACCGCCAAAGCCTTTCAGGACTCACTCGACAGCCAGCCAATCCTCATCGGCACCGCGTTGCTCGCCGTCTACATCGTGCTGGGAATCCTCTATGAGAGCCTGGTACATCCCCTGACCATCATCTCGACGCTTCCCTCCGCCGGGGTCGGCGCGCTGATGGCTCTCGTCCTTTTCCATACCGAGCTGAGCATCATCGCCCTTATCGGCATCATCCTGCTCATAGGAATCGTGAAGAAGAACGCCATCATGATGGTCGATTTCGCGCTGGCCGCGGAACGCGACGGACTCTCACCGCGCGATGCCATCTTCAAGGCCTGTCTGCTGCGCTTCCGCCCGATCATGATGACGACGGCGTGCGCGCTGCTGGGCGGAATGCCGCTCGCTCTCGGCAGAGGCATCGGCTCGGAACTCCGGCGGCCCCTCGGCATTGCCATTGTGGGCGGCCTGGTGGTCAGCCAGATGCTGACCCTGTTCACCACGCCGGTAATTTATCTCTCTCTCGACCGCCTGCGTGTCCGTTTCAGCGGCGCTCCTCTGAAGCTTCCCCGGCTTATGGCTTCGGGCTCTGGCTCGCCGGCTTCAGATTATCGTTGAACCACGAAATCGTGCGCTCCAGCAGATCCTGCACGTGCTCCGGCTGGCGCACCGCGTGTCCCTCGCCTGGATAAACAACCAACTCCGTTTTGATTCCCAGCGTCTTCAGCGCATGCCAGAACTCAAAGGACTGCGGCGCGGGACATTCAGCATCGCTGTCGCCGACCGCAATCATCGTGGGCGTCCTGACATTCTTGATGTAAGTGATCGGCGAACTCCTCGCATACACCGCCGGATTGTCGTACACCGACGCCCCGAAATAAGGAATCATCCACTGATCGATCAGGTTCTCACCGTAGTAACTCTGCCAGTTCGCAATCCCCGCCCCGGCCACCGCGGCATGGAAGCGGCGCGTCTGCGTGACGGCCCACATGGTCATGTAGCCGCCGTAACTCCATCCCGCGATACCGATGCGCGCCGGATCGATGGGCAGCGCCTTGATTTCCTGATCCATCCCCAGCAGGATGTCGCGCAGGTCGCCCTGTCCGAAGTCCTTCACATTGGCGCGCGTAAAAGCTTCGCCCGTGCCATAGCTGCCGCGCGGATTGGGGAAGAAAACAAAATATCCCTGGCTCGACAGCGAAGTCATATCGAACGCTGTCGGCCAGCTGGGCTTCTTGGCCGACGCCGGCCCGCCGTGTACCGAAACCACCATCGGATACTTCTTCGACGGATCGTAGTTGACCGGATACATCAGCCAGCCCTGCACCTCGAAATCGTCGCTGCGCCACCGCAGATTTTCTGTCCTGCCCCAAAGCGGCTTCAAGGCATCGTTGGCGGCAGTTCGTTTCTTCCAGTCGCCCGTCGCGCCCGCCCAAACCTCGGGTGCCATCGTCCAGGAACTGCGTATGGCCGCGATGGTCTTGCCATCGTTTGAGGCGGAGAAGGTCTGGTCGCCGTTCTTCAGGCTTTCGTCGCCCGTCCAGAGCGTTTCAACCGTGCGCGCGGGAGGATCGAGCAAGGCCAGCGCCGTCCCTCCGTTGATGGTTTCCGTAAACAGAATCTTGCCCGAGGGCAGCCAGCGGATGGCGCTGGGGGAGCTATGGCGCGCCGGCGTAAGATCGTGCGGCTCGGCGCCCCCCGGCGCGGGCACTGCGTAAATATCTCCGCCGGTGGAACCCTCATCGCTCATCAGGCCGCTGATGAAGGCGATCTGCTTGCCGTCCGGCGACCAGCGGGGGTTCGCAATCTGCACGGGAGGCTTATAAACCTGATGTACTTCTCCTGAGGAAGCCGAAATCGTAAACAGCTGCGCGACCCACCAGTTGTTATCGCCATTCCCCTTGGCGGCGGTGTAGGCAAGGTGCTGGCTGTCGGGCGCCCAGTCGTACTCGTAGACGTAGGTGTTTTCCGGCGAAATCGAGCGCACCTTTTCGGAATGGGCGTCCACCAGCGTCAGCCGCTGTTCGTAAATTTTCTCCTCCACCAGCCCGGAAGGTTTTGTGGAAGGCTCCAGCGGTCCCGAAGCACGGGGAGCATTTTCGGTAAAAAGGAGGGCGATGGTGGACCCGTCCGGCGACCAGTCGGGCGTCGCCAGAAATCCCTTCAGGCTGGTGACCTTGTGCGGTTGGCCGCCCGGGGAATCGACGTAGAGCTGGAGTTGCCCGGCATCGGCCGTATCGGATAAAAACGCAAACCGCTTGCTGTCCGGCGACCACGCGATGCTGTGTTCGGCGCAAACGGTCTTGCCAACGCTGACTTTCTGAGCCGTCGCGCCCGGCGCGGTCAAATCCAGCAGCCAGATCTCGGAATTTTTCGAAGCCGTATTATCCCGGTTGCGCAGGTTGACGGTCCATGCGACGTAGTGACCATCCGGCGATACCACGGCGTCGCGATAGAGCGTAGTGCCCGAAATGGTGGAGAGTAACTGAGGAACGGTCTGGGCGTCGGCGCTGAATGCGATGGCCGTCAGTGCCAGGGAGGTCAGAAGTAAATTCCGGGTATACACCTATTTAGTGTACCCGCCGCGGCCGGAATGGTTTCAAGATAGAATGTCTTAGACTTTTTTGTGATCGGGGGATCTGTGTGAAGAGCTGCGTGAAGAAAACCATCCTTTTAACTCTGTGCTGCTCCATCGCTCTTTTCTCGCAGAGCAGCGAGAAACCTGTTCCCCTCTACTCCGGCCTCGGCAACTGGACCCATCCCATCGCCGCCCGCACCATTGAAGCCCAGAAGTATTTCGACCAGGGCCTCGCCCTCTCCTACGGATTCAATCGCGAGGAAAGTCTGCGCTCCTTCCGCAAAGCCGCGCAGCTCGATCCGCAGGCGCCGATGGCCTACTGGGGCATTGCTCTGGCGCTCGGACCCTACGTCAATATGGATGGCGACGCCAGCTACAACATCAAGGAATCCTGCGCGGCCGTCAGGCAGGGGCTGGCGCTGAAGAATATCAACGCCACCGAACGCGAGTGGCTCGACGCCGCGAACACGCGCTGCCCAGACTTCGCCGATCCCGCTCGCTACATTCGCGCCATGCACGATCTCGCCGCGAAATATCCCGACGATCTCGACGCCCAGACTTTATACGCCGACGCGCTGATGACCGCCGTGCGCTGGCGCTGGTATTCGAATGACGGCAAACCGGCTGCCGGAGTTCTCGAAGCCGAACATGTCCTCGAAGCGGTGATGCGCAGGTCCCCCAACCATGCCGGGGCCAATCACCTGTATATTCACGTGGTCGAATCGTCCCCAAATCCGGAGCGGGCTATCCCCAGCTCACAGCGCTTGATGGGCATCGTGCCCTCGGAGGGCCACATGGTTCACATGCCGGGCCACATCTGGCTGGTGATGGGCGACTACGAAAACGCCGCCTCCGTCAACGAACGCGCCGTGCTGGCCGATCAGAAATATTTCGCCGATTCGGGCGTGATGGGGAGCTACTACCCGTATTACCTGCACAATATTTCCTTCATTCTGTATGCGCGCTCGATGCAGGGACGTCTGGCCGCTTCGAAGGCGGCCGAACTGCAAATGTCGGCCGCGGCGGCCCCCATGGCAAAGATGATGCCCGAGATGGCCGGGGTCTTCGACGCCACCATCAAGATGACCCAGTTGCGCATGAACCAATGGGACGATCTGCTCGCCCTGCCCAAGCCGCAGGCGAAGGATCCCCTCCTCGCCGCGTGGTGGTACTACTGCCGCGCTATGGCGATGGCAGGCAAAGGGCGCATGGACGATGCACGGCGCGCGCGCGAGGAGTTCGAAACTGCCCGCAAGGCCCTCGATCCGAAAACGCCCTGGGGCCAGAATCTCACCGGAGATGTGATGAACCTTGCGTCCACCGTGCTCGAAGCCCGCGTGCAAAATTCACCCGCCGCGGCCATTCCAATATGGAAACGCGCCGTATCCCTTGAGGATGCGCTGATCTATGACGAACCGCCAGCCTGGTATTATCCCGTTCGCGAGTCGTTGGGAGCGGCATTATTCTTGGCGAAGGATGCGGCAGGGGCCGAAGCCGTTTTTCATGAAGGCTTGCGCCGCAGTCCCAATAACGGACGCATGCTGTTCGGCCTGCTGGAGAGCCTCAAAGCCCAGCAGAAAACCCAGGCCGCATTTGAAGTGAAGAAAGAATTCGACCGCGCGTGGAACGGCTCCGACATCAACCTGCGCATCGCTGATCTTTAGCTTTATTAGCCGCTTTACCAGCCGCAGACATAGTCGTCTGCACTCTATTGCAACTTTAGCCCTAAAGCATTATTCACACCTGCCGATAAAGCCTGTAGCGGCCATATGACGGGCCGTTTTTCCGCGACCTGCGGAGAAATCTCAAAAAGGACGGTCCTTTATGGACTTATCGGTTGTAAAAACCCACCTCTCGAAAGCGCTGTTCGCGATTGTCGCGATTGCCGCGCTCCTAAGTTGCGCTGGTACGATGCAAGCCGCTAACTTACTCGTAATTACTACGCTCCCCAGCCCTGCCACGGTAACCTGCAGCCAGATCAGTGGCCCGGGTTCTGCCGCGAGCATCACTGTGAAACCCGTTACAGCACTCATCGGCTCGGCCAGTATTGTGGTCACATTTGTGCCGCCGGGCGCGGGTCTTACGGTAACAGCCCCCGCAACCACCACATTGTCTACCGCTAATCAGGCCGCGGGTCTTGTCTATACCGTCAACACAACCGCAGGCTGCGTCGGCGCGGCAACCGGAGCGACGACCATCCAGTTCGCGGCCGGCGGCACGAACGATGCGACCGCTTCGGTCACTGACACCCTGACTCAGGCTGTGCTCAGCGGAACCGCGCCTTCGACGGTCACCTGCAACACTGCCGCGGGACTCGGGGCTGTCGCCACCTTCACCGTCCGGCCCCGCGTTGCGCTGATTTCCACGTCGCCCGCGGAGGTTGTGACATACACCGCGTCGTCTTATCTTCAGGTCTCGCCCGCGTCCGGGGGGCTGTCCTTTACGTTTGCCAGCCAGAACCCCGTAACATTCACCGTTAACCTGTTGCCCGGATGCGCCAACGCCACCGCTTTGACGCTGTCGGGAGCAATTCACTTTTCCGTGGGCGGGACGCTCGATCTGACTGTTAGCCAGCCCACCGCCGTGACAGTAACCAATTCTGCGCTGGCAGCCGCGCCTGTCACGGTTTACTGCCAGTTGACGGGCGGGGTCTACTCCAACCGAACCACATCGACAATCTCAGTGACGTCGGCCGCTGTCGGCGGTACGCCATTTACAATTCTTCCTGCCAGTGTTCCGTCGAGTCCCGCGTGGCTAAGCGTCAGCTCTCTTGCCGGGGGTACCGCGTCGGCAATTCCAATAACCTTTACCGTACAGGCCGCGGCGGGATGCGGCGGGTTCACCAGTACTCAAGTGGCGACCCTGAGTTTGACCAATGCCCCGGCTCCGCCAAGGACGGTCACGGTAACTCTATCCATAGTATCGGCGGCGACCACCAGTATTTTCTCGGGTTCTCAGTCTCTCTCCTATGTGAAAGGCTCCGGGACGCCCGGTTATACCGATATCGTTTTTCACACGACGACGGTTCCCTCGCCGCAGTTCTCAGTGAACCAGGCTTCGCTTCCGATCTGGCTCTCTTCCGACGTTGGCACCTATCAGTTCCCGCGCAGCGTTCACTTCACGACCACACCGGTGTGCGACACGCTGGCGCCCGGATCCTATTCGGCGACGATTTACCTCACCGTGGCGGGACAGGCGCCTTTCCCGGTAACCATCGGCCTTCAGCTGAACAATAAGGCCTCCGTACTGTCTGTGCAGGAAGGCGTGCAGCGGAATTACACCTGGGTAGCGGGGAGTCCGATTCCCTCCTATTACGTCACCGCGGTTTCAACCGATTCGCCGATTCCTTACTCTGTCACGACAGCCGGCAGTCTCGGACCGATCGTCAGCGCCGCCCAGCAGTCCGGGCTTGCTTACAGTTTTGGAAGTCAGATCGGGGTCAATTTCAGTTCCCAGGTCTTCGGGGCCGCGCAGCCGGGCACAGTTCTCACCGGCACCGTAACCCTCACATGGGGCAGCCCGGCCTCAACCATCGTCGTGTCCTTCAATGTGACCGTACTGGCGCCGGGCGCAACGCTGAGCGGAGTTTCACCCGCAAGCCTTCCGACCGCCGCACCCGGAGGCGCGCCGTTTACCGTGTACCTGATCGGTACGGGATTTGTCATCGGGACCGATCCCACCCAGGCGACGCGTGTCGGCATTATTCCGGCTGGCACAGCAAACATGGTCGCCGATACCGCCATCGCGGTCACGGTGCAGAATTCATCCAACATCATGCTGACGATAAACGTTCCGGTGTCGGATCCGCTCCTGACTCAGTTCGCCGCCGGAGGCACCATTACTCTCGGTGTCTGCAACCCGAATGGCGCCGTCGGATGCACAACGCCGTCGGGCGTTGCCGTCCTGACCATCGGGTCCGGCCCGATCATCCAGGCCGTCACCAGCGCCTCATCTTATGTTCAGGTAACGCCACCGTCTCTGCCGGTTGTGGCGCCGTACGACATGATCACCATCTTTGGAACGAACTTCTGTTCCTCAAGCGCTACGGGCTGGAACGTTCCCAACTCGGGGGTGAACAACTGCTCCACCAACCAGATCATTTACGGATATCCGAGCGCCGGTAGCCTTCAATACCCTCTGGCCCTTACGCAGGACACAGCAGCGACACCGCGGCAGATCTATGTCACCTTCTATTCGACGGCCGCGACTCCGGTGATGCTGGGAGTGGCTCCGCTTCTGATTGCCACCAACGGGCAAATCAATGCTCTGGTGCCTGCCGGCGTTTCCGCCAGCACCACTGCGACACTCGGCATCGTGGTCAGTTTCGCCGCCACGGGCGTTCCGAATGACAGCGCGCCGTTTATCGTTACTCTCGCCACCACCCATCCGGGTATCTTTACGGTCGGGGCGGACGGACAGGGCAGCGGCGCAATCCTCGCAGCCGGCACCTATGCGCAAATCACGCAAAGCAATCCGGCCGGATCCCGCAGCACCGGCGCGGTGCCTTCCGATACCGTACAGCTCTATGTGACGGGTCTCGGGGCGCCCGACAGCACCGCTGACAACCGCGCGGCCAGCGGAGACGGCGGGTACGTCTTCCCTGACGACTGCGTTGCCGGCGTTGCCGCGAGCACCAGCTACCTTGCAGCTCTGGACCTCGCCTATCCGTTGGCAACCGGGACTCTCGACGGCACCATCATCCAGGGTGCGCTGCTAAACACGGGACGCTTCGCGCCGTGCCTCAAAACCACCAACCTTCCCACAGTCACCATCGGCCCGGCAGCCAATCTGCCCGTCACCTATGCGGGATTCGTGAGCGACAGCATCGCGGGACTTTACCAGGTCAACGTGCTGATTCCGACGCCCACCGCGCTCGGCATCACGACGGCCACCAATCTGCCAGTCACGGTGAAATCGGGCGGCGTGTTCAGTCAGCCCGGCGTCACCATCTGGGTTGCGCCTCAGCTCGGGGTCTCGGGCCCCAGCGGCAACGGTTTGTCCGGTACAGTCGGTGTCCCGTGGATACAGACGAACGCCGTTATTTCCGCCAGCCAGGGATCCGGCACCTACACCTACGCCATTACCTCCGGCCTGCTGCCGACGGGCCTTTCGCTGGTTGCGGTCGGTCAGACCGTCGTCATCGAAGGAACACCGGCCGCCAACACCGCGGGAACGTATGCAGGCATCGTCGTAACCGCTACCGATACGACGCCAGGTACGCCGCTGACCGGCAGCGTCACCTTCACGATCACCATCGCTGGCGGTCTTTACATGACCTCCTCGAACACGCCTCCGTTTAACAGCGCCTTTGGAGCGGGCGGCGCCCTGGCGGTTGTAACTCAAGTCGTGGCAACGGGCGGAGTCTACCCGTACACCTATGTGATCACTGCCCCGGCCGCCAATAGCCTTCCTGTCGGGATGGCGATCGACGCCAGCGGCAACTTCTCCATCAACCAGTTCACCCCGGACGGCACCTACAACGTCACCGTTCAGGCAACTGACGCCAGCGGCAACCTCCTGATCGGGACGGGCAGCATCTCGTTCACTCTGGTCGTAAAACCCGCCCTGGCCCAGGTCTACAACACGCCGGCCACCTACACGGCTTCCACTGGCCAGACCATCAGCACCATCACTGCAACGGGCGCTGTCGGTTCGTCCTTTACTTACTCGATCCCGGGCGCTACCCCGAGCTACGTTCACCTTACCGGCAACGTGCTCTCGGTGGATAATTCCGCTCCTGGAACCACATCGATCACCGTAGTGGTCACCGCAACCGATACCACCGTCTTCACCGGCGCAACATCGGGAGCGGCCAACACGATAAGCGTCACGGTGGCCTCACTGCCTTAATTCAAGCCAGCAGTCACGGAAATTGTGACGCAACACCCCGCGGCCGGAGAGAAATCTCCGGCCGCTTTTTATTTTCCCGATGAGGTACAACGGCGCCGGATCGGCCGCGACCCGGATTCAAACCCGGAAGTGGAACCAGAGGAGGCCAACCGGCGTCCTCTCAACGGTAAACTAATAGTTTCACGCCCATGCGAAGTCTCCGATGGCTCCTGCTGGCGGCGCTGGTTCTCGTCGCTGCCGCCGTTCTGGGGACCTATAATTCACAGCGCAGACAACAAAGGTCCAGCCGCCGCGCGGCTCCGCCTGCCATCGGACTGAATACCAAAACCGAAGCGCAGGAGTGGGAGTGGGAACAGGGCGGCGGACAGAAGGTCCACATCACCGCCAAAAGCATGACGCAGTCCAAGGACGGCGACAAGGCTGAACTGAAAGACATCGAGCTTCGCATTTATCAGAAAGACGGCGAACATTACGACCGCATCAAGAGCCCCGGCGCGCAGTTCAGCACTTCCGACAACAAGCTCTATTCGCCTGAGGAAGCCGAAATCACGCTGGACATCCCCACCACCGGCGAACCCTCTCATCCCCTCACCTCCATCCGCACCTGGGCCATAAACTTTGACAGCAAAACCGGGCAGGCTTTTTCCGACCAGCATGTCTCCTTCACCTTTGCCAATGGCGAGGGAACCTGCACCGGCGCCTCCTACGACCCGGCCACTCACGCCCTCACGCTCAACAGGAACGTCATTCTTAACTTGCACGGGAAAGGCCCCGCCAGCCTGCCCATGAAAGTCGAATCGGAACAGCTGAAGTGGGATGAAACCAGTTCCGTTCTCCAGCTTTCTCCCTGGTCGAAACTCACGCGCGCCGAAACGGTGATCGAGGCCGGCGCCAGCACGATCCATATGAAGGACAAGCTGCTGAACTCAATCGACGCCCCGAACGGCCATGGCACCGACAAACGGCCCGGCCGCGACATTCAGTACTCCGCCGACATGATTCACGTCGATTACAACGACGACGGCGAAATGGACAAAATGAGCGGCACCGGCAACGCCAAACTGACCTCGCACGCGCCCGGCTCAGCCACCACGGTTTCCGGCAACCGCGTCGATATGGCTTTCAACCAGGAGAACGGCGAGAGCGTCCTTTCCACCGTCGTGGCCACCGGCAAGGGGCTGGTCGAATCCAAACCCGTTCCCGACCCGAAGGGCGATACCGCCGATACGAAGGTCCTGACGGCCGACACGCTCGATCTCCACATGCGCCCTGGCGGCAAAGAAATCGACCACATCAACACACAGGCCCCCGGAACGCTCGAATTCCTCCCCAATCAGCCCACCCGCCACCGCCGGCTCCTGAAAGCCGACCGCATGGCGATCGCCTACGCCGACAAGAATGAAATCGAGTCCTTCCACGCCACCAACGGCGCGACCCAGACATGGCCGACGGACGAAGAAGTCAAAAAGAAGACCGCCAACGCCGCGATGGCGTTCACCAGCAGCAAGATCATCGATGCCAGTTTCGACGGCCACGGCCAGTTGAAACTGATGAAACAGCAGGATGATTTTCATTACACCGGCGGCGCCCGCAAAGCCCAGTCGAAAAACGCTGTCCTTGAAAACGACCGCAACGTGATGACCCTCGAAACCGGCGCGCGCATCGCGGATGACACCGGATCCACCACCGCCGATAACATCCAGATCAACCAGAATACCGGCGATTTCGACGCCAAAGGCCACGCCTACACCACGCGCCTGCCCGATCCGAAAGGCAACGATCCCAAGAAGAAAGCCGGCTCGGCCATGCTGGACGACGATCAACCTACCCAGGGTACAGCCGACCGGATTACCTCGGGCGAACGCAACCGCCTGATCCACTACACCGGCAATGCTGTGGTCTGGCAGACTTCGAACCGGATACAGGCCGATCGCATCGACATCGACCGTGAAAAGAAATCAGTCGTGGCGGACGGCAGAGTCGTCACCGAACTTCAGGACGACACCAAAAAAGCCGCTGCCGCAAAGGACCCGAAACCTGCCCCGGCCCAGCCGATTTTTACCGTAGTTCGGGCGCCCCATATGGTCTATACCGATACCGACCATCTCGCGCTGTATTCCGGCGGCGTCGATTTCGTCCGTCCCAACCTCACCGTAAAGAGCGCCTCCCTAAAGGCCTACCTCAACGAGAAGGATTCAGGCAAGGATTCCCGGGTGAATCGCGCGCTCGGCGATGGGGCCGTTCAGATCGTGGAAGTCTCCCCCATCCGGCAGCGCATCGGCAAAGGCGAGCACGCCGAATACTATACGGACGATAATAAAGTGATCCTGACGGGCGGATCTCCGCAACTGGCTGATACTATTCGGGGTAATACACGTGGCGACAAGTTGACCTATTTTACGGACGACGAACGCCTGTTAGTCGACGGCGTTCCCGAGCGCCAGGTCCAAAGCCATTACCGCAAAAAACTCTGAATGAACATCCTCGAAACCGTTGAGATTTCAAAATCCTACCGCGGCCGCCGTGTGGTCAACAACGTCTCCGTTAACGTCAGCCGGGGCGAAATTGTGGGCCTGCTGGGTCCCAATGGCGCGGGAAAAACCACGTCGTTTTATATCGTGGTCGGTCTGATTACCGCCGACTCCGGCAAAGTCCTCGCCGACGGCGTCGATCTGACGAACATGCCGATGTTCAAGCGAGCCCGGCACGGGGTCAGTTACCTGCCTCAGGAGCCCTCCGTGTTCCGCAAAATGACGGTCCAGGAGAACCTGATGGCCATCCTGCAGACGCGCAGTCTCTCGGACCGCGAACGCCGCGAGAAAATGAACCGGCTCATCGAGCAGATGGGCCTCGAAACCGTGCGGCACAGCAAAGGCTACCAGTTGTCGGGCGGCGAGCGGCGGCGCGTCGAAATCGCCCGGTCTCTGGCTATCGACCCCGATTTTCTGCTGCTCGACGAGCCCTTTTCCGGCATCGATCCCATTCAGGTGAAAGAACTGCAGCAGATCATTCTGGATCTGAAACGCGACGGTCTTGGGATTCTGGTAACCGATCACAACGTAACCCAGACCTTCAGCGTCACGGACCGGGTTTACATCATCAATGAGGGGAAAATACTGCGGGCGGGGAGTCCGGCGGTACTCGCCCAGGACCCCGAAGTGAAACGGGTATACCTGGGCGAGTCCTTCAACTTCTGACTAGTGGTGGGCTTTGTGGGCCTTTTCCGGTTCTCCGGAAGTGATCCGCATCATGTAGAACGAGCGATAGATAAAGAAGAGCGCAACCAGCAGGAAGATTACCGCCAGTACGCGGGTCAACATCACGCCCTGCTGTTCGGCCAGCGAGACCGCCAGTTCCACGGCCAGCAATCCGAACAGGGTGGTGAACTTGATGATCGGATTGAGCGCCACCGATGACGTGTCCTTGAACGGATCGCCCACCGTGTCGCCGACCACCGTGGCGTCATGCAGTTCCGTGCCCTTCTGCTTCAGTTCGGTTTCCACGATCTTCTTCGCGTTATCCCATGCGCCGCCGGCATTGGCCATAAAGATCGCCTGGTAAAGTCCGAAGAATGCAATCGAAATCAGATAACCGATGAACAGGAACGGCTCGGAGAACGCGAAGGCGAGGGTTGCGAAGAACACCGCCAGAAAGATATTGAACATACCCTTCTGCGCATACTTCGTACAAATCTCCACCACCGCTTTGCTGTCCGTGACCGAGGCTTTGGTGACGCCTTCCAGCCGGATGTTCTTCTTGATGAATTCCACCGCGCTGTAAGCACCGGTGGTAACCGCCTGCATCGAGGCGCCGGTGAACCAGTAAATCACCGCACCGCCCGCCAGCAGCCCGAGCAGAAACGGCGGATAGAGAATTGAAAGCTTCTCAAGGTTCGTGGTCAGGTGGTTGGTGAGCGCCACAATGATCGAAAACGTCATCGTCGTCGCGCCGACCACGGCGGTACCGATCAGCACCGGTTTCGCCGTCGCCTTGAACGTATTGCCCGCGCCGTCGTTCTCTTCGAGGTTTTCCTTCGCGCGTTCGAAGTCCGGCGTGAAGCCATACTTCGACTGAATTTCGTTCTTTATGTTCGGGATATTCTCGATCAGCGACAGCTCATAAACCGACTGAGCGTTGTCGGTAACCGGCCCGTACGAGTCGACCGCGATGGTCACCGGACCCATACCGAGGAATCCGAAAGCCACCAGACCGAACGCGAACACCGCCGGAGCCACCATCAGAGCGCCGAGACCCATCGTGCTCAGCGCGTAGCCGACGCCCATCAGGAGCAGAATCGCCAGCCCCAGCCAGAACGCACTGAAGTTTCCTGCCACCAAGCCGGACAGAATGTTGAGTGATGCGCCGCCCTCGCGCGATGAGGTCACAACCTCACGCACGTGGGTCGATTCAGTCGACGTGAACACTTTCACCAGTTCGGGGATCACCGCGCCTGCCAAAGTTCCGCAGGTGATGACGCTCGAAAGCTTCCACCAGAGACTGGTGTCGCCGGCCAGATCCGGAATCACGTAATACGAAACGATATAGGTAGCGGCAATCGAGATGATCGAAGTGAGCCACACCAGGAAGGTGAGCGGCGCTTCGTAGTTGAACTTCGGCATCGTCGAATAGCGGCCCTTGGCGATGGCTTCGTTGATGTAATAGGAGAGGCCCGATGCGATCACCATCATGACGCGCATCACGAAGATCCACACCAGCAACTGCACCTGTACCAGCGGATCGCGCACCGCCAGAAGGATAAACGAAATCAGCGCCACGCCGGTGACGCCGTAGGTTTCAAAACCGTCCGCGCTGGGTCCGACCGAATCGCCCGCGTTGTCGCCGGTGCAATCGGCGATGACGCCCGGGTTGCGCGCGTCATCTTCTTTAATCTTGAAAGCGATCTTCATCAGATCCGACCCGATGTCGGCGATTTTGGTGAAGATGCCGCCCGCCACGCGAAGCGCCGCGGCGCCCAGCGATTCGCCGATCGCGAATCCGATGAAACAGGGGCCCGCATAGTCGCTCGGAATGAACAGCAGAATGCAGAGCATGATCAGCAATTCCACGCTGATCAGCACCATCCCGATGCTCATGCCGGCCTGCAGCGGAATCTGATAGCAGGGGAATGGAAAGCCGCGCAGACTGGCAAACGCGGTCCGCGAGTTCGCAAAAGTGTTGATGCGGATTCCGTACCACGCCACGCTGTAGCTCCCGGCGATGCCGAGCATGCTGAACAGCAGAATCACGATCACTTTGACCGTATCGAAGTGCTGGAACAAGCCGAAGTAGAAGACGATAATTACGCCGACGAATATCTCCAGAATCAGCAGGAATTTGCCCTGCGTGAAGAGATACGTCTTACAGGTCTCCCAGATCAGTTCCGATACTTCCAGCATGCTTTTGTGGACCGGCAGATCGCGCAGCTGTTTGTAAGTCATCAGGCCGAACAGAAGACCGAGCGCGCACACGCCAAGTCCGGCCATCAGCAGCGTGCGGCCGTTGACGCCCAGGAATGTGGCCTGGCCGAGATCCGGCAGAATCAGGTTCGCTTCGCCGCCAGCCGGCTGAGCCGGGGCCTGCGCGAAGCTGTGCGCGGGGACCATAAGTAACAGGACCACCGCAAATAGGACGGGCAGTAGAAACAGACTGCGCCTGCGGAACAAAATCGATTTCAAAGTTGAAAATCCTCCAGGATCGGTCCGGCCTGGCCGTATTGCGCGCAAAGGCCCGAAGCCTATAAGCGTATATGACCACAGCATATCGCCGCAACAAGGTGGGGAAAATAAAATCCGCTTCGGACCACTGGCGCGTCCGGCATTACCATGGTCCTCCGCGTGCTTTGAGGCACGTGATGGAGCGTCCAGGAGGACTTTTTGGTGAAAATCTTTCCGATGTCGATCTGGCCCGCCGTCTGAAAAGCGGCGATACCCGGGCGATGTCCGAGTTGTACGACCGCTTCGGCGGGGCTATTTATGCCATTGCGCTCCGCATGGTCCGCGACCCGGGCATAGCGGAAGACCTGGTACAAGAAACCTTTATAAGGATCTGGAACGGCATCCACCTCTTCGACGAAGGTAGAGGAGCGCTGGGTTCGTGGGTCGCGGCGGTCACGCGGAACCGTGTGCTCGATTACCTCCGGTCTCTGGAATGGCGCATGATGCAGTCCCTCTGCGAATTAAACCGGGTCGATCGCCATCTTTCGCGGGACCTCGCGGGAGAGGACGAATCCCTGCACTCACCGGTCCTGACAAGAGCCGTCAGCGGCCTGGCCGACAATCACCGGCGCGTCCTCGAAATGGCTTATCTGGAAGGCCTCTCACAGAGCGAAATCGCCGTCCGGATCCAGCGGCCCATCGGTACGGTAAAGACTTGGGCACGCGGCGCTCTGAAGAGTTTGCGCGCCCAGATGGTCGCCATGGAAACCACCGGACGGGTGTCGCCGCTTTAACTGTTAGCGCTCGATCACCAGCAGCGAATACGTTCCCGGCAAGACCGGCGGCCGTCCGCGTCCCGAACTCGTTCCGAACTTCGCCGACGACATAAATATCCGGTGGTTGGTGGGATCGAGCCCCATATTCCGCGAACCCTGCGGCGTCTGCACCGTTTGAATCACGTGGTACTGATCCGGCGTGTCCTGGTGAATCACCGTCAGGGTGCCGTCCGCATTCGAAGCGAATGCGTTGCCTGAAGCCGCATCGTACCCAGCGCCGTCAACGCCAGTGCCGATGGGAACTGTTGCCACCACCTTCCCCGCCTGATAATCGGAGATCGCCATCACCCCGCTGCGGCATCCGCTGAAAAGCCGGTGATGCGCGGGGTCGATCGCCATCGAGACCGGCTGCTTGCACGCTCCGGTAGACCAGTGGCGCGCCACCTTCGTCCGGTCCGCATCGATCTCGACCACTTCGCCGATGTCCGTCAGGTTCGCGTACACCATGCCGTCGCCCGCCGATGCCCCGTATTCCGGTTTGCCGCCCAGTGGGATATTCGTCACGACGTTCTGGTGTCTGGGGTCGATGACGGTGGACGAATGCGCGTCGCCATTCAGCGTAAAGACATAGCCCGAGGCGGGATCGAAGAGAATGGCATCGGCGTCTTCGGCAGCGGGGTAGTGCCGAATGACCTTGAAGGTCTTCAGATCGAACTCGACCACCGACTGGTCGTTGCCGGAAGTCGCAAATCCCGTTCCCGCCGAATGGACAATCGCTGTTCCATGCGCGCCGTTGATGCCCGTGACTTCACCCAGCAGCTTTCCGTCGTTCTCATCGACCACCATGACGCGATTCTGCCGCGCCAGAAACACGCGATGCTCGGGCGGATCGGGCACCACATAGTCCCAGCCCCCGTCGCCGCCGAGCAGGTAAGTGTGGGTGATGCGGTACTCCGAAGATTGCCCCAGCAGAGCCGCCGCCAGCATGAGGATAAAGGCAATGTTTCGCATGCCGAAAGTATACCGGGTTATGCTGTGTCCGATGGCCGCTTTCGATCTGAAACCCCGCAGGAAAATCCCGCATGAATTCGTACTGGAAGCGCTGTCGGAACTTTCTCCGCGCACCAATCCGATGTTCGGATGTCTCGCCGTCTATGTGGGCGTCAAAATCGTCCTGATTCTGCGCGACAAGGGCGATGCGAAAGCCGACAACGGCGTGTGGCTCGCCACCACCGTAGAGCACCACGAAAGTCTGCGGCGCGAATTCCCGGCCATGCGCTCCATACGCGTGCTTGGCAAAGAACTAACGGGGTGGCAGGTACTGCCCGTCGAAGCGCCCGACTTCGAAGAGTCCGCCCTGCGCGCCTGCGAACTCATCATCCAGCGCGACCCGCGAATCGGAAAAATTCCGAAAGCCCGCCGGAAATCGAAGAAACAGGCGGCCTAAACCGTCAGCACGATCTTCCCGATCTGCGCGTTCGATTCCATATACCGGTGCGCCTCGACAATTTCGCTCAGCCGGAAAGTCCGGTCGATCTTCGGCTTAAAAGCACCCGAAGCCAGCCGGTCGAACACATATTGCTTCGCCTTAACAAAGCCAGCCGGATCGCTGACCACTTCGAACAGCGTGTATCCCTTAATCATCAGGTGTTTCCCCAAAAGAGCAAACATGGGAAGCGGCGTGGGCTCGCCTGAAAGCCCGCCATACTCAAAGATGATTCCGTTCACCGCGGCAGCCGCCGCCAGCGTTTCCAGTCCCTTGCCAGCCACCGCATCGAACACAACCCGCGCGCCTTTGCCGCCGGTGATCTCATTGACACGCGCCGCCAGATCCTCCTCTTCGGTAGCGATCACATAATCCGCACCCAGCGCCGACAGTTCCGCTTTCTTCTTCGACGTACGCGTGGTGGCAATGCTGACAGCGCCTTCGGCCCTGGCGATCTCAATAGCGGCAATCCCCACGCTGCTGCTGGCCGCGGTGATGATAACGAAATCGCCCTTGCCGAGCTTGCCCTGCTGAATGAGCGCGCCGTAAGCCGTCAGGTACTGCATCCAGATACTGGTGCCCTCTTGGTAGGTAAGGTTCTCCGGATAGAAAGCAATCGCATGCGCGGGCACAATCGCCACTTCGCCATAGACGCCGTAAACATCCACCGCAAACGCAGGCACAGTGCTGACGGTCTTGCCAACGAGACTCGCATCGACGCCCGCGCCGACCGCTTCCACAATCCCGGACGCCTCGTATCCCAGCTTCGAAGGAAGCTTGGGCTGGACAAAATACCGACCCATGCGGAACAGGACCTCCGCACGGTTCAGACCGATGGCCTCAACGCGAAGCCGCACCTCGCCCGGACCCGGCTCCGGAAGTGGAAGTTCATCCAGTTGAAGGACCTCAGGCCCTCCGAGTTGATGGAAGCGCACGATCTTTGCGTTTGGCATGGTGGCTGTTCGATGCGGCGTCTAATGCGCGGGATGCAAGGGCATTTCTGGAATGAGTGGCCACAGATTTGCACCGCCTACTATGAAAATAGATGACAAGACGCGAGTTGCTTGCGATCGGTCCTGGGCTGCTCCTCTTGAATTGTTCCAGCGCCGCGCCGAAAAAGGTAGAGAAAGCACCGGAACCGGTTACTGGTCTGCATGCCCTCTATCAGATGTACACGTTTGCACGCCCCTGGGCGCAGGATTTAAAGGTGATTCACCTGACCAGTATCAACGTCCCGGAGGTCAAAGCGGACGCGGGCAAAGCCGCCGCCTGGCAGGTTCAGTTCGCGTCGGAAACCCTGGGCAAAGCGCGAACCTATACATTTTCGGTTTACGACGAGAGCGTGACAGTGCGCCAGGGCATCTTCGGCGATTCGCCTGTGGCGTTGGCGAAGGATGTTCATCCATTCGAGCTTGGAGAAGTAACGGCGGATTCCGACAAAGCCTGGCAACTCGCGCTGGAGCATGCAAAGAAATATGCCAGCGAGCATGCCGATATGCCCGTGACTTACATTCTCGAATACGACCGTCAGGCGGGTGGCACAATCTGGCGAGTCATGTGGGGCCTGAGCGCCGCCACCAGCAGCTTATCTGTGCTGATAGATGCGCATACGGGGACGTACCTCCGGACTATTTCATAGGTAAGAGAGATGAGAAAGCCGCATTCAGCCCCTACCGACACATTGCTCGGCGGCATAAAAGTAGACGCGGATGCAGAGGAACGCTGGCGCGAGGAAATTCGTCGCCGCCTGGAACAGATTGATTCCCAGACCGTAGCTTTAATTCCCTGGGATGAGGCGCGCAAAGCTCTTCGATCAAAACTGCGCCGTTGACGGAAGATGGCGTTTCTATTCATCCTTCAGCGCTCAACGACGCGGAGGCAGCCACAATCCGAGCGCCGCCACCAGCAGCTTATCGGTTCTGATCGATGCCCATACCGGAACGTATCTCCGAACTATTTCATAGCCGCTACTGGAAGTTGAGTGTCGCGCCCTGCGTCGGCAGGCCATCCACAAAAAGGACCACGGGAAATTCGCCCGCACCCAGCCCGGATGGCACTTGCACGTTGATCTGGTAAAGCCCGGCTTCCGTCAGGCCCGCATAGAGGACAGGCACTTCCACCCCTCCGATCGTCAATCGCAGCCGGGATAAATCATCTATCGTGTAAGCCGAAGTGAGGACCGTGCCCGAAGGAGGCGGCAGCACGGTATTGCCGAGCCCGTTCGCGTAGAGCTGGAGATAATCGCCCGCCTTCGCCGATTGGCTCGCCTGCGCGCCCAAACTGCCCGCGGGCGCCACATAGATCTTAGTGTTGGCGATCAGCGCCGCGATCCATGTGGGTCCCGTGACGTTGTAGGTAAACCACGAAGGCGCAGAGGGAGCAAGAGAAATTGTCGAGGAAGCAGGCCCGCTGCCGGTGTTGATGGCTACGGGCACCGTCCCGGACGCGGTGTCGGCCGGAAGCAGGATATTCAACTGCGAAGGTCCGGCATAGCTGATGAAGGCGGGCTTACCATTCACCTGCACGCTGACTCCTCCCAGCGTCGTGGGCAGAGTGGTGACCGGATCCCAGGTCACCGCGGACGGCGTAAAGCCATTGCCGTAGATGGTCAGGAAGCTGTTCGGAGTGGTTGACGGCGCTCCACTGCCCGTATTCACGATGGCGGTAATCACAGGCGCGGCGGATACGGTGGCGGTTACAGCGATCAGTTCAGTGGTTCCTTCGGCCGTAATCGTGACAATCCCGTTATAGGTTCCCGCTGCCAACCCTGCCGGATCCACTTTGACCGTGATGGGCATGGGGGCTACGCCGCTCGATGGCGAAACGGTCGCCCACGGAACGGAGGATGAAACGGTGAACGGATAGCCCGGCCCTCCAAGAGAGAGGATGCTGGAAACCTGCGACGACGCCGCACCGCCTGGCGAGAAGGCGAATTTCATCTGGTTCATCGGCAAAGCAGCGGCGGATGATTTGCAGAACACGCTGGTATCGGACCGGTCCATCGATTGATTCATGCAATAAGAAATGCCCACCGCGGTGGCGCCGGCGGATTTCGCATGAACCAGCACTTGTTCGCCAACATAGTTTGACGGACCTGTAAAACTGAGGACCGTTGTAAACGGGGGAGTGCCGCTGGCAGGCGAGAACGAATAATAACTGGTATTCGATCCGCAAACGTCCGCGCATTGCGACGCGTTAATCACGGCGGTGGCTTCGAGAGTCACGGGACCGGTGGAGGTTCCCGTAATGCCCATCGCGACGGACTTGAAGTGGTCGGTTTTAAACGGGCTGGGATCGCTGAACGGAGGAAGAGTTACGGACGCCCGCGCGCTGCTGAGGAATAACGACTGCGGTCCATAGACGATGGTGTCGTTGATCGCGTCAGGGTATTGATTGGTCACCAGCCAGACGCGTCCATCCGCCATGACGACGGCTTTGGCGTCGCCGCGATCGGCCGGGATCTGACCCTCGAGGACGAAATTCAATCCGTCGTTGCTGACATAGCTGACTGTGCCGTCTGCCCACGACGGCGCATAGATGCGGTACATTATGTGGCCAAGCTCCGGTATCGCGACCGCTGTTAAGTCGGTGGCGTCAATTTGCGTGTGGACAGTTCCGTCCAGCAGGGTGAGGACATTGACCGGGCCCTGAACGAGGGGATTGATGCGGACGCCGGGCTCTCGTGTCCAGGTGAGTCCATTGTCTTTCGAGGTGGCGCTGAGGATGGCTCCGTTGGGCGTGAGGAGTACGCCGTTGAAGGAGATGTCGTCGTTGTAATAGGCGGGTGTGCCTGTGGAATGCGGTGTGATGCCGCCTTCGTAGTACATGCGGACCGAGCCATCGGGCAGGTTCACGAACGTGGTTAGTTCCAGGGAAAACGGGCCGCGCTCAAAGATCGAGTTTGGATCGACGGTGTAGCGGGTGCCGGCTTCGCGGGTCCATGTGACGCCGTCGGTGGAGATGGAACTGATGAGGCTCTTGCCATCCGGATTGAAGAACATGCGCATGCGCCCGTCGGGAAGTACGAGGACGCCGGTGCGCTGACCGATGCAGAAATCGCCGCTGGTGGCGCATATGTCGCCGGTGTCGACGGTCCAGTTCTTCAGGTCGGTTGAGAAGGCGCGGCCTTTGGAATCGGTCCCGGTTTCGGCGAGGGTGGTGGTGCTGTGGCGCGTGTAATAGAGGATGTAGCGGGTGGGGGCTTTTACGATGACGTAGTCGTAGCCGGGGAAAGGGAGGACGCCGAAGCTGCTCCATCCGTAGCCGGGCGGGCTCTGGGCGTGTGCGGGGATGGCGGTCAGGATTGAGAGGAAGAGAAGGATTAAATTGATGCGCCGATTCATGGAGGAATTTTCAGGTGCTGAGTTTTGATATTGCCATATGAACGGGCTGCGGTCTCAGTGCGATGTCACGCTCACTCCTGCAAAACTTGCTAGGAGCCTGCTTCAATCCGGGAAGATATCTCTTCGTACACCCGTCTTGCGATAGCGAGAGCCGCAGCCGCTTCCTCACTGTCTGGTTCCCCCGGCGCATCGAGATAGCGAAAAGTGACCGCATACCCCGTCAAATCCGCCGCCTCATTAACAATAGGCTCCAGCGAAGCATCGATTTGGATGCACTGCGCCCCAAGTTCCCTTAGATCGTGGGTCCGGCGAAACGGGACGTCATAGAATGCCAGCAGCGCCTTCGCGGATTTCTCAGCCGCCTGCTGACTATGAAACACGGACCCGGAGGGTTCCGGTTCCCTGAGGATTGCGGCCGCATTCAGATCGTGGACAGCGACTTTCAACCACCGCCGCGCTTCGTCACGCCGCAGTTCGTCTGGCGTCATAGATCAGCTTGCCTTCCCGCACGATAGTGGCAGGCAATGAAGCCGCGACATGCGCAGCCCGGGCATCGAAGTCCGCAGCTGGCCAGCGGACGATATCGGCCGCGGTATCGATTCCAATCAGCGCGCGATGAACTCCGGGTTTGTAGAGCGACTCCGGAGCATCGTCCGGCAGCACAACGCCGAAATCGAGATCGCTGTCCGGACCGCTATCGCCCCGCGCGACCGACCCAAACAGATAGATTCGCTGCGGATGGAAGTATTCGATCAGACGGCGGGTGATCTTCGGAATCGCTTCGTCGTTTGTCATCTCGCGCTCCTTTCCTTTTACATATTAGTCGATGAGAAATAGAAGAATCGGATGGGCGCAGTTCGGAAGCAGAGTTGTGTCAAGAGGCGCCCCAATTCTACTATATCTTCTTAAACATGCAACCCACTCTCAGGAATTTTCTGAATAATGGGAGCTATGGCTTTATTGCTCGATGCAACGACCGGTTTTTTTGCAAAATCCCGCCTTGCAAAAAAGGCCCAAGGCCCGCGCTGTACGTCGCATTACATATATAATGATCGTCGCCAGCCAACTAAACTTGATGAAAATCCTGAATCGCGCCGGAATCCGCTATCTGACTTACTGCGCGGCTGTATGCGCCTGCGCACTTCAACTTGGATCCCAATCCACCGGCGCTACCGTGGTGCTGACGTCGATACCTGCATGGGGTCAGGACGGGCAAATCACCGGATATATCTATGGATTACCTTCCGATAAAGTTGCCCTCTATCTCTTCGAGTTTATTCCTGATGTAGGTTGGGGAAGTATTTCCGGCTGTGGAACGACGAGCGTCCAAAGCACGGGGCAATTTTCGGTGAATGCCACGCCGGAATTGCTCAATCGAAACGCAACCCGCATAAGCGCCTATCTGGTTCCCTCTTCTCTTACGGGCACCATTCCTTGCGTCGGCGGGGCCGCGTCGATTCCTTTCGTCATTGCCCACAACGCTCTTAGTTTTGTCAGCTATCCTCGAATTCCGGCGTACTCCACACTGAGCTTCGGCGGCTTGGACTGGTTCATAAAATCAGCGCCAGTAGAAGTATCGCCCTATAACCAATACTTCACCAATGACACGGCATTTGTAGATCAACAAGGGCAACTGCATTTAAAAGTGGAAAAATGCTCCGGATCCTGGTGCGCGGCTGAGATCTTCACAAAACAGACAGTTGGCTATGGCAGCTATAGCTTTTCAATCGCCTCCCAATTGAATAATCTCGATCCGAATCTTACCCTTGGGCTCTTTACCTGGGACGGCCAGGCGGGCGATCAAAATAACAGAGAGTGGGATATCGAATTTGCGCGATGGGGTAACCTCACGAACACGTCGAATGCCCAGTACGTTGTGCAACCGTATAACGGCCCGAATAACCTGACCCGATTCCTTATGAGTCCGGCTGCCAACTCGACCCACGTAGTCCAATGGAGCGCAAGTCAAATGAATTTCAGCTCATCGGCGTCGAACCTGCCCATCGCCAGCTGGAATTATGTGGCCAATGCTTTCTCAAGCATTCCGACTCCCGGTGATGTCCATCTTCACCTTAATCTGTATATAGGCGCGGGCACCAGTCCTGCGTCGCAGGTCGGCACTGAGATCATCATCAGCAACTTTCATTACACACCCGCGGCGGCTTCCATCGGGCTTCCCAGAAATTCCGACAGCATACCCTTCTACTCGAGTACAACGTCCGTTCAAGTACCCGGAACAGCTGGCTGTTCGGCCAGCGTGGAATCTGACAGCCCATGGCTCTCGATAGCCGGGTCAAACTCTTTCTTCGCTGGCGGCTCGTTTGTCTATTCGGTGAGCGATAACTATGGAGGTCCACGCAGCGGCAACATTATCCTCACGAGCAACTCCTGCAACCCTGGGCTCAACGCTCAAGTGTTGACCGTAAGTCAGGCCGGCCTTGTCTGCAGTCCGGGATTCGCGAAGAGTTCTACCCAGATAGGTTTTGTTCAAACGGTGAGGTCGATCGCCATTCTTGGCACCGCGCCGGTATGCACATGGAGTGTCAGCACCTCAGCGCCCTGGCTACACATCACGTCGAATCCAGCGGGTGCGGGAGACGGAAGCGTCACATTCTCCGCCGATGCGAATGGGGGCGCCGCCTTGCGACAAGGGGGCCTCGTCTTGAACAACGGCAACCAACACCTTGTACTGCAGGATGCAAGCTCGGCATCGTTCGCATTGTCACCTTCAGTTGCTACACCCTGCGGAAACCAACAGACACAATTCGGGGCCTCATGGGTTACTCAATCCCCGGGGGCTGAAATTCATCTGAACTCCCCAACCGGCACTCTTGTCGGCCAGTTCGGGCCGGCCGGCTCAACGCTTCTACCTCAAGTTCCCGATGGAACACTGATCTACCTTGTCCAGTCCCAGGTAACCTCCGCAGGCTCGTCCGTGCTTGGAAGTGCGATGGTGTCGATTCTTCCCGCTGACTGCACCGCCAGCACAATTGCAGCCCTGGGAGTGGTAAATGCCGCGGGTTACTCCAAAATCTCGGTGGCTCCCGGTTCCTTCGTGTCCGTTTTCGGTACGAACCTTACGACTGAAACGGCGAACGCGACGGCGATCCCCTACCCGACTTCTCTGGCCAATATTACCGTGTCGGTGGCCGGAGAGCTTTGCGCGCTGACGTACGCCTCCCCTTCTCAAATCAATTTCATCATTCCTTCCGATATTGTGCCGGGGCGATATTTGCTAAAGGCTGGCACTGCGTCGACCGAAATAAACGTGACGAATGTGTCTCCAGGTTTTTTTACACTGGCGGGAAATGGAACCGGAGTTCCGCTTTCTCAAATCTACGAGGTCCTGGCAGACGGTTCGTCCACCGAGTTTGCGCCTTACCAATGCGATAGTGCCTGCCACGCGACGCCCATCACTATTCCGGACAATCTTACTGACCTGTACCTGGTGCTCTACGGAACGGGCTTGCGCAATCTGAAAGGCGCAATGGCTCAACTCGGACCCCTGCCCGCGGATGTCGTGTATGTGGGTGCTGTCGCGCAATATCCAGGCCTTGACCAGATAAATCTTCACTTGAAAAACCCTGCTCCGTTAAGCGGGACCCAGACCCTGTCGATAACAGCGGACGGGGTTGCGGCCAACAGCGTCAGCCTCCAGTTTCAATAGATTTTGCAACCGAGCCAAAGTCCGGCCCGTTGCATGGTCTGCGTCTCAGGCCCTGAGGACCGTAAGACCCGGGATTTTCTGGAAGTGACGCTCGTTGCCCGTAAGCACCGCATAGCCCTGTTCGATCGCGGCAGCCGCAATCATCAGATCATTGAACGGCAACACATTGCCCTTGGCTGCTTCCGCCCGCCGATCTCGCCCACCAGCCATCCGGTATGTCTGGTAACCGGATGAACGGGAATCAGACCCATAAGCTCTTCGATGAACAGACGTCGCCTTTGCATCACCGCTGGCATCTGTGCACGGAAAATCCCATGCACAAGTTCGGAAACCGTTACCGGGGAGAGGGACAAATCAATAGCACCATGCGTGCCAAAGATGCTTTCGATAAAGTCCAGAACCGATTGCTTCCGACGCTCCGCCGCGATGACGGCGCTGGAATCCAGCACTAATCCCAGGAGGGCGGATTCCATGGCTGCTGAGTGGCCATGATTTCTTCGATGTCCTTACCGAAATTCTCATCCAGCGTAACGGTCGACCGATGCTGTCTCGCTTCACGCAGGATTTCAGTGATCGGCCGCCCGGACCGGCGCGGCGCGCTGATGATGGCGACAAGCCTGTGATCTTCACGTTCGATGACCACTTCGCTGCCCTGTTCAACTTTCGCCAGCACCGCGCGCACATCGCGCTCAAGCTCAGCTTCTGTGATCCGGACCGTCATACTTCTCCGATCATAGCGGGTATTGCCGTCCCGCGCTTTGCGTTCCTCAACCCACCTCAACCGGAACAGCCTCCACCACCTTCTCAAACTTCAACTTCCCACCATCCCCGTCCCGGTCCACCACAATCGTTTCACCGGCCAGAAACTCCCCGGCCAGCAACCTCAAAGCCAGCGGGTCCTGAATCAGCCTCTGAATCGATCGCCGCATTGGCCGCGCCCCGTAGGCCGGATCGTAGCCGTCCGTCATCACCACTTCCTTCGCCGCCGGCGTTACTTCCAGCTTTAACCCGCGCTCGGCCAGCTGCTTCTCCAGCCGCTGCAGTTGCAGATCGATAATCACCGTCAAATGCTCCTTCGTCAGCGAATTGAAAACGATAATGTCGTCCACCCGGTTCAGAAACTCCGGCCGGAACGTCTCCTTCAGCGAAGCCAGCAGCCGCTTGCGCACTTCCTCCTGCCCCTGCGCCCGCCCCTTCTGGTTCACGCTGAACCCGATCGCCTTCGACTCGTGAATGATCGCGCTCCCCACATTCGACGTCATGATGATCACGGTGTTCTTGAAATCCACCGTTCTCCCCTGCCCGTCCGTCAGCCGCCCGTCATCCAGAATCTGCAGCATCGTGTTGAACACTTCCGGATGCGCCTTCTCGATCTCATCGAACAGCACCACCGAGTAAGGCCGCCGCCGCACATGCTCCGTCAACTGCCCGCCTTCGTCATAACCCACATAGCCCGGAGGCGCGCCAATCAGCCGCGACGTCGCATGCTTCTCCATGTACTCCGACATGTCCACGCGGAACATCGCCTTCTCGTCATCGAACATGAACCCCGCCAGCGCCTTCGCCAGCTCCGTCTTGCCCACGCCCGTGGGCCCGAGGAAAATGAAACTCCCGATCGGCCGGTTCGGATCGCTCAAGCCCGCCCGATTGCGCCGGATCGCATTCGACACCAGCCCCACCGCTTCGTCCTGCCCCACAATCCGGTCGCGCAGCCGCTCTTCCATGTGGACCAGCTTCTGCACCTCGCCCTCAAGCATGCGCGCCACTGGAATGCCCGTCCACTTGGCCACAATCTTGGCGATGTCTTCTTCGTCGATCTCTTCTTTCAGCAAAGCCGCGCCGGATTTAATGGCTTCCAGATCGTGGTTCGCCGCCGTCAACTGGGTTTCGATCTCGGCCAGCCTGCCGTACTTCAACTTCGCCGCCGCTTCCCAGTTGCCTTCGCGCGTGGCGCGTTCTTCCTCGGCGCGCGCCTGCTCCTGCTCTTCTTTCAATTGCTGCACGCGGTTGATCGCGTTCTTCTCGCGCGTCCAGCGTTCCTTCAAAACAGCCGCTTCACCGCGCAGCCTCTCCAGCTCATTCTCCGCATAGCGCAGACGATCTTTCGAAGCCTGATCGGGCTCGCGATTCAGCGCCTGCCGTTCGATCTCCAGATGCGAAATACGCCGCTCGATGTTATCGATCTCAATCGGCATGCTGCCAATCTGAATCTTCAACGCCGCCCCGGCTTCGTCCACCAGATCGATGGCTTTGTCCGGCAGAAAACGGTCGGTGATGTAGCGGTGCGATAGCACCGCCGCCGCGACAATCGCCGAATCCTTAATGCGCACGCTGTGATGGATCTCGAACTTCTCTTTGAGCCCGCGCAGAATCGCGATCGTATCGTCAACGGTCGGTTCGCCCACCAGCACTGTTTGGAAACGCCGCGCCAGCGCCGCATCCTTCTCCACATATTTGCGGTATTCGGTCAGCGTGGTCGCGCCGATGCAGCGCAGTTCACCGCGCGCCAGCGCCGGCTTCAGCATGTTGGCCGCGTCGATTGCGCCCTCCGCCCCGCCCGCGCCCACCAGCGTATGCAGCTCGTCGATAAAGCAAATGATCTCGCCGTTCGATTCCGTGATTTCCTTGAGCACCGCCTTCAAACGGTCTTCAAATTCGCCGCGGAATTTGGTCCCCGCCACCATCGAGCCTAAGTCAATGGCAACCACTTTCTTGTTCCGCAACTGATCGGGCACGTCGCCCTTGACGATCCTCTGGGCGAGACCTTCCACAATGGCCGTCTTGCCCACGCCGGGCTCGCCAATCAGTACCGGATTGTTCTTCGTGCGCCGGCTCAGTACCTGCATGATGCGCCGGATTTCTTCATCGCGCCCGATCACCGGATCGAGCTTGCCGCGCCGCGACTGTTCCGTCAGATCGACCGCATAGCGCTCCAGCGCCTGATACTTCGTTTCGGGATTCTGATCGGTGACGCGCTGCGTGCCGCGCACCGCCACCAGCGCCTTTAGAATCGCGTCATGCGTGGCGCCGGCCCGGTTGAGCAGACTGCCCGCCGGATCGTATTTCTGATCGGACATCGCCAGCAGCAGATGTTCGGTGGAAACGTACTCGTCTTTGAACCGCTCGGCTTCCTTGAAGGCGCCTTCCAGAACCTGATTGGCGGACTGCGCGACATAGACGCCCGGCGGCTGCCCCGAAATTTTCGGCAGCGTCGCCAGTTGCCGGACGGCTTCATTGATGAGCGGGTCCGGTTGCACACCGCACCCTTCCAGCACTGGCCGCACAATTCCTTCACGCTCACGCACCAGGGAGATCAGTAAATGCAGCGGGTGAACCGCCTGATGTCCGTTCTCACTGGCTATTTCCTGCGCAGCCTGAACGGCTTCCTGAGCTTTCTGCGTAAGCTTCTCAAATCGGAATGCCATGATTTATTATCCTTCCAATGGAAAAAAACGGGACGCCAAAAGCGCCCCGTCCGTATTACTGATTCTTAGATTCTGTACATGCGGCTGTCGCCGCTTTTTTACTGCACGCCCTGTACCGCGACTTTGACCTGACGCGGCTTGGCGGCTTCTTTCTTCGGCAGCGTAATCGTGAGCACACCATTCTTATAATCGGCAGCAACCTTGTCGGTTTCTACTGAAGATGGCACGGCGAAGCTGCGCACGAACTCGCCATAGCTGCGCTCGATGCGGTGATAACCCTTCACCTTTTCGTCGCGTTCGAACTTGCGCTGCCCGCTGATGCTCAGAGTCTGGTTCTCGACGCGAACGTCAATATCTTCCAGCTTCACGTCCGGCAGGTCGGCGCGGAGCGTGAGCGCGTCTTCGGTTTCGAAAATATCCACCGCCGGCGACCATGGCCGTCCGGTGCGCGGCTCGCTCAACAGACGCGTAACGGCGTCTTCAAAGAAGCGAAGTCCATGGATGGGGTCGTTGCTGAGAGCTGTACTCATACTGTTTGGATTCCTTTCTAATGTTTTGGATTCACGTAACATGATCCTTAGTAGATAATAAAATATGAGTGTATATCTGTCAATCGCCGAAATGATAATGTTGTTGCCGTGGCAATTGTCCTGATTACAGGCACTTCGACAGGAATCGGGAAAGCCTGCGCCGACTTTTTCCGCGCCCGCGGGGACCGGGTATACGGAGGCGGCCGGAAACCGGATGTGCGCAGTGATGAATCGGTAAGTGCCGTTGTTTCAGAGATTTTAGAGCGCGAAGGACGAATCGATATCCTGATCAACAACGCGGGAATCGGAATCGCGGGAGCCGTGGAAGATACCTCCCTCGAAGCCGCTAAAGAGCAATTCGAGGTCAACTTTTTCGGAGCCCTTCGGATGTGCGGGGCTGTACTGCCGGCCATGCGCGCGCAGCGCTCCGGCTACATCATCAACATCGGCTCCATAGCGGGTTTGGTGGCGGTTCCCTATCAGGCGCTCTATAGCGCTTCGAAGTTCGCGCTGGAAGGCTTGAGCGAGGGCTTGCGCATGGAAACAAGGGAGTTCGGAATCAAGGTGGTTCTGGTGGAACCGGGCGATCACCGGACCGCCTTCACCCAGAATCGCCGGAAACAGGCCGCTTCAGAGCCCTATCGGGAACGCTTTGAAGCCGCCGTAAGCCGGATGGAAAAAGACGAGCAAAATGGACCCGATCCGGCGGGAATCGCGCGCCTGATCGGCAAGATTGTCCAGAACCCGAATCCGCGGCTGCGCTATACCGCCGGACCGCTGTCCCAACGGATCATGGTCCTGCTTAAGCGCGCAAAACCGTACTGGGTAATCGAGATGATAATGAAGCGATATTACTCGCGGTCTTAGCCCACGTAGCCACCAGCCCGATTCCGATCAGAATCAAAGAGAAGCAGAGCCCGTCCCAAAGTCCCACCGCGCCCCAGTGCCAGCGGAAGCAAAGCCACAGGCCGCCCGGAAAGCCGATCACCCAGTAGGCCACCAGATTCCAGACCATCGGAACGACGGTATTCCCCGCCCCGCGCAGCGCTCCGCTGGCCACCGTTTGCAGCCCGTCGAAGAGCTGGAAAACAGCCGCGATCGCCAGCAGCGTGACCGAAAACGAGATCACCCGTTCGTCGGTCGTATAGACCGAAGCGATTTGTCGGGGAAACAGCACGAACAAAAGCGCCGAGCCGATCTCATAGACCGCACCGATCCCAATGGCAGTCCAGCCCGCCCGGCCGGCTTCCCGCCCGTCGCCCGCGCCCAGGGCCTTGCCTACCGAAACAGCCGCCGCCGATCCGATTCCCAGCGGCACCATGTAAGTCAGGGCCGCGGCATTGAGGGCAATCGTGTGCGCCGCCAGAGCTACCGGGCCCAGCTTCCCGATCACCGCGGTAACGGCATTGAACACGCCGACCTCAAAGCCGATGGTAAGCGCCGCCGGGAAGCCGATGCGCAGCAGTTTCCAGGCCCCGTCGCGCAGTTCCCGGAACTGCGTAAACGCCTCCCGATCGACCATCAGTACCGCTCCGAACAGAAACAGGGCCATGTAAATCCGCGCGAAGACGGTCGATAAAGCCGATCCGCGCAACCCCATCGCCGGCACTCCCCAATGCCCATAGATGAGCACCCAGTTTCCCAACAGGTTGATGAGATTGGCGCTGATCAGAGCGAACGTCACCGGGCGAACGCGATGGAGACCCTGCAAATAGCGGCGGAAAACGGTATAGAGCATCAGCGGCGGAACGCTCCAGACCAGCACTTTGACGAACGGAATCGCGCCGGCGCGGATCTCCTCCTGAACTCCGATCACCTGAAGAAGAGGGGCCGCCAGCAGAATCAGCCCCATGATCAAGGGCGTACAGCACAGGCCTAAGACAACTCCGCCGCCGAGCCATCGCCGGGCAGTATTTGGGTCTCCTGCGCCATGGGCGTGCGAGACGAACGGATCGAGTCCTGCCAAAAGTCCAAGACCGAAGATCGCGAATCCGTAAAAGAGAGAGCCGCCCACGCTGGCTCCACCGATGGCGACCGCGCTGTCCGGCAGGCGGCCGACCATGATCGTATCGACCACGCCCATAGCCATCCAGCCCAGCTCGGCAAGGGCCAGCGGGATAGCGATTTTGAGCATCGACCTGACATCGGCGACCACACTCCAGCATATATAGTGGGAAAGCATGACCGCTTCAACCGCGAAGAGTTTCCAGAGCGCCCGCACGGCCGATTTCACAGAATCTGTCATCCGCGAGATGACCAGGCTGGCGGTGGCCGCGAACGCAACCAATCTGGCGCAGGGCTTTCCGGATTTCCCCTCGCCCCCGGAACTCAAACAGGCCGCAATCGAAGCCATTCTCGCCGACCACAACCAGTACTCAATCACGTGGGGAGCAAAGCCGTTCCGCGAGGCCATCGCGCGAAAATACGTCCGGACCTATGGGTTCGAAGCCGATCCGGAGCGCGAAATCACGGTCTGCTGCGGCGCTACCGAAGGCATGATCGCATCGCTGCTCGCGGTCACCGATCCGGGCGATGAAGTGATCGTTTTCGAACCTTTCTACGAAAACTACTATCCGGACACGCTGCTGTGCGGCGTGGAACGGAAGATCGTCAAGCTGCACGCCCCGGACTGGCGCCTCGATCCGGACGAACTCCGCGCGGCTTTTTCGCACAAGACGAAAGCCATCATCATCAATACCCCGAACAATCCGACCGGTAAAGTCTTCACGCGCGAGGAGCTCACTCTGATTGCTTCCCTTTGCCAGGAATTCGATGCTCTGGCGATCACCGACGAGATTTACGAACACATCACTTACGGCGGGAGAGAGCACATCCCGATCATCACGCTGCCCGGCATGCGCCAGCGGTCCATCCTGGTGAACAGCATGAGCAAGACGTTTTCGGTGACCGGCTGGCGTGTCGGTTGGGTGATCGCGGCCCCGGAACTGACGAACACGATCCGCAAGGTGCATGATTTTCTGACCGTGCATTCACCGACGCCGCTGCAGTTCGCCGGCATCAAAGCGCTGGATCTTCCGGATTCCTACTTCGAAGGTCTTGCGGGCGAGTACGACGCGCGCCGCCAGATCGCGCTTCAGATGCTGACGGCCGCGGGGCTGCGCTGCTTCGTTCCGGACGGCGCGTATTACATCATGACGGACGCCAGCGGACTCGGTGTGACCGACGACACCGCGTTCGCGCGGTTCCTGATCAACGAGGTTGGTGTGGCGGGCGTGCCGGGTTCAAGCTTCTACACCAGCACGGACGGAAATACGCAGATCCGGTTCTGCTTCTGCAAGACCCATGAGACCCTGCACACGGCGGGTCGAAAGCTGGCAAAACTGCCCGCTTTGCTTCGGGGCTCCGCATTGGTTGACGGCTAGGGTACAATCACGGATTGGAGTGTTCCGGCGGGTCCGACGGCCTATCATTTTTGATCCAACACTCAAGAATGAGGGAGTTGGCTAAGTGGCGTCTGTGCGCTGGTCCCTGTCGGTGAAAACCGGTGGATGGCCCCTTATGGCGTCCGGTTGATTCCCACCCTTTACAAAAGGGGGTCAAAAACCGGGTCGAAACGGCCCGCCCGGAACGCTCCAAATAATACTAAGCGGATTGCTGTGATGCGTCGCCGGGAGGTCCGAGCAGCCTGACGCTGCTGGCTGCGATCTTGCCGTTCCGGTCCATTCCGAGATCGAAAGAAACCTTGGCTCCGGGTACCAGTTCAGTCGCCTGGCCCTGGTGCAGCCGCGAAATGTGGAAGAAAATATCCTTCCCGCCACCATCCGGCCGCAAAAACCCAAATCCCTTTTCCTCGAAGTAGGTCATGACGGAACCCGTCTGCTGCTCGGGAGCCGAATCTTCGGCATTTTCTCCCCCCGCAGCGGCAGGAATGTGCTGAGGACGGCCTGTTTTGTCGCCCACGCCCTGCTTGAGAAGAGCCATGTCTTCGTCGGTCAATTCGCGGGCATTAGCCGCGACCGAAGGCATCTTCAGGTTAGGATTTTTCTTCAGGGATTCTTCGAAAAGACGTTTCTGTCGGGCGTTCAAACTTCAGATCCTTTATTGATCAATGCCCTACGCAGTTACAGCTTTGGGCTTGCGCGCGCGGGATGCGCGTTTTTCGGCTGGAGGTTGGCGATCGCTCTTCTTGAGCGACGCAATGACCATGGTCGTTACGAACTTCTTCTCGCCGTGGTCGTCAAACTTGATAATGATGCGTTCTTCTGAACTTGCGAGGACAGTGCCGAGACCGAATTTCTGGTGCTCGACCTGAGCCCCCTGATTAAAATTTGCCATGTTTAGTCGAAAATCACTCCTGTGATGATTTGCACGATAGCGGGCAGTGGAAGGAAGGAGCGCAAACTACTCATTCATATTAGCATATCCTGAGTCAAGTGATTCTCGACCAGATCCGGACATGGCTCATATCGCACGGCGTCAATTTTCGGGAGGCCCATCATGAGCCGACCCGAACCTCGGAGGAGTCGGCGCGCGCCCGCGGCGAGGAAATGCGCGTGGGCGGCAAGGCGCTGCTGATTAAGGTGGACGACGTCTTCCGCCTTTTCATTCTGAGCGCCGACCGGAAGCTGGATTCCGGTGCCATCAAACGGCATTTCTCCGCGAAGAAGACCCGCTTCGCTACCCCCGAGGAACTGATGGAACTGACCGGACTGGTGCCCGGTTCGGTACCGCCTTTCGGCGCGCCGATCCTGCCCTTCCCCTTGTATGTGGATCCCTCGGTGTTTGAAAACGACCGGATCGCCTTCAACGCCGGATCGCTGACCGATTCGATCGTCATGCCAATCGCGGACTACCGGCGGCTGACTACGCCTGAGGTCTTTTCGTTCGCGGCTTCGTCAGAAGCCTGATTGCCGCCCCGAGCAGCGCCGCTGCCGGGCCGCAGCCCGCGATGGTCATCTCATACCAGCCGGGACGCGGCATTTCCTGTTGCATCATCGTGATGAAGCCAGCGCCGATCATCAGCATTCCCACCGAGGCCGCCCAGGGGAACTCGTGCGAGCCGGCAATCAAGGCGGTAATAAAGCCGCTGACAAGTGCCGCCAGGATCGTGACGGTGGCGTTGCGCGCGAGCCCGTCGGACGGGGAGACCATGCGAAGCGCGGCGACAAAAAGCGCGAAGCCGATTGCGACTCCCGCGAGGCCGCGAACAAACTTCAATGCTGGACCTCGTTCTGAATGGCATCCAGCTCACGTCCGGCCTCGGTCCACTTGCCTTGTCCGGCGAAATCGCGGTAACGCTGCAGGTGCTGCCGGATGCTGTCGATGCGCGGATCTCCGGTTTTGATCGTAGGGGGCGGGGACGCCGCGGTGATGACCGCAGCCGCTTTAGCCGGTTCCGGCGATTCCTCGCCGTTTAGCTGCGCACGGGCTTGTTCATAGGTATCGGCATATATCAAGCGGTTGCCGACCGCGAGGACGACTTTCTTCAGCTGCGGCATGCGCGCCTGCGTTGCCGCCAGATAGAGAGGCGAGATGTAGAGGAACGTGTCGCCCACTGGAAGCACCAGCGTCTGGCCTTCCAGCACCTGCGAACCCTGCTGGCTCCAGAGGGTCAGATCCTTGGAAATATTCTGATCCTGATTAATGCGGGCATTGATCTGCATTGGTCCCAGAATCAGTTCCTGCTTGGAAAGCTGCAGCACCACCACTTGTCCGAGCTTGTCGCCATCGCAGCGGGCCAGCATCACGCCAATCAGGTTTTCCTTCGACAACGGCGTGAAAGTCGTCATCAGAAGAAACTCCGGCTTGGTTTCTCCCGGCAGAGTGGCAAATACGTAGGACGGCGTTACCACTTTCGGTTCGGTGTTCGGGCCGCCGGAATACTTCGCCAGTTCCCAGACGTCTTCGTTGTTATAGAAAGACTGCGGATTCCGCATATGATAGACGCGGTAAATTTGCGCCTGCACATTGAAGAGTTCTTCGCCATAGCGGGCATGCGCGCGCAGGGCCTCCGGCATTGCCGCAACATTCTCGTAGAGTTTGGGGAACAGGGTTCGATAAGCGGAGATCACGGGATCGGACGGATCGAACACGTATAAGTGCGTCTCGCCATCGTAGGCATCCACGGTGGCTTTCACTGAATTGCGGATATAGTTGATGTCGCCGTACGCATCGACTTCGCGCGAGTAAGGATGCGCGTCCGAAGTGGAATAGCCGTCCACCATCCAGACCAACCGGCCTTCGGGGGTAATCACCAGATAAGGATCGACGTCCCAGGTGAGATACGGGGCGATCGACTGCAGCCGCTCACGCACACGGCGGTGAATCATCATGCGGCTGTGATCGGTCAGATAGCCGGTCAGGATGATGTTGGAATCGCCGAAGTGGAGTGCGCCGGCGGCGCGCATCAGCAGGGATGAGACCGGAAATCCGCCCTTGCCCTGGTAGCGGGTTTTGGCATTGTCGGAGCCGCGGGGATAGTCGAATTCCTCCTGCGCCGTGTCGACGAAGACGGGCTCCTGCTGCAGTTCGCCATAGTAAAGCTCGGGGCGTGTAATCTTCAGCGAGGGCGTTTTCACTTCAGGCGGCATGTCCTGGACCAGATAGACCGGCTGCCCGTCGGGCGTGATCTTGCTGACTTCGGCCAGCACCAAACCGTAGCCGTGGGTGTAAATGAAGTGGGGGTTGATCCAGCTGGATTGCGTGCCCGGCAACTGCGTGATATCGAGTTCACGGGGCGACAGCAGGACCTGGCGGTAATTGCCGTCGATCATGTAGCGATCGACATCCGCCCCCTGAAACGCGTAATAGGGGCGCAGGGCCTGCATCTGGGTTACGGTGTCGTGGAACGGACGCCAGTCCCAGAGGCGGACGTTGTCGAGAAGCGCGGTGTGTTTGGATGCGTCAATCGTGGCGGCCGGATTGGTATGCATCTCGACTTCATTGAGGTGCGCCGACAGGCCGTACGCTGCGCGCGTGGCTTCGATGTGCGACTGGATGTAGGGACGTTCCAGCGAGATTTCATTCGGCTTCACGTACAGCGAGCCGGCGATGCCGGGCACGATGAAGAGCAGGACGGTCGCGACGCCAACCAGTCCCCCGGCGACGATCCAGCGCCTGACGAGGATAAGCGCGGCGGCCGCGAGCAGCGCGCCGATCATCACCCAATAGAGGGGCAGCACGAAATGATCGTCGGTGTAATCGATGCCCACCATGAAGCGGTGCTGGTTCCACACCATTTCATAACGGCCCAGGTAGAACTTGAGCGAGAAGGCGATGAGGAAAATCGCCAGCGCGATACGAAGGAAGCCGGACTCGAGGCCGCCGGATAACCGGAGGAGAGAAAAATCGAAGCTTCCGCGCATCAGATCAGGCAGGGTGAAGCGAAGCTGCCAGCCGCGGGCAACGAGCCAGTAAATCAGAATGGCGAGGATCAGCACGGCGAAAACGTAGCCGCGGAGATCGGACCAGAAGGGCAGATCGAAAAGATAAAACGTCACGGGCTTGCCGAAGATGGGGTCGTGAAATCCGGCCGCGGTGTCGGCGGTGCGGCTGCCGGCGAAGCGCAGGACGGTCCAGTTATCGATGCTGGCGTCTGCCACCAGAAAGGAAACAAACAGCAAGATCAAACTGGAGAGCCGGGAGTAAAGAGGGTAGTCGCTGACGCGCCCGCCGGCGAATTTCACCGCGCGGCTGTGGGCGACGAGAAGGACGATCCATGCAACGATCGTGCCGGCGGCGACCGGCAGCGTGGAGTAGGCGTAGAGATCGAGCCACGTATCGACCTGGCCGAGTTCTTTCCACCAGGAATAATCGATCAGCAGCGAAGCGCCCCAGCGGATCCCGATGAAGAGGATCAGCAGGAGGAAGGCGAGACCGAAAAGGCCGAACTGGAGCCGGTTCGGGGATCGTCTACCGGATCCGCCGTTAATTAATCTCTCGTCCATACGATTTCGCCCCCGACTATCGTCGCGAGCGGACCGCCTTTGAATCGTCTGCCGTGGAAAGGCGAATTGCGGCTCTTCGAGTACGACTGCTGTACATCATACGTCCATTGTGTATGAAGGTCGAAGACGGTGACGTCTGCGGGCGCGCCCGGCGCGAGCGTTCCGCGATCGAGTTTGAGAACGTTCGCGGGGCCGGTGGTGAACAATTCCACGAAACGCGTGAGCGTGATTTTGTCTTTGTGGATGAGTTCGGCCAGAGAGAGTCCGATGGCGGTTTCGAGCCCGGTGATGCCGAAGGGGCAGCGCTCGAATTCCTGCATTTTTTCACTGCCGGGGTGCGGCGCGTGGTCGGTGGCAATGGCATCCACCACACCACTGACGATGCCGTCAATTACGGCTTCCACGTCGTGCTGGCAGCGCAGCGGCGGCTTCATTTTGAAATTGCTGTCGTAGCTTTCGAGTTCGCGATCGGTGAGGGCGAAATGGTGCGGAGTGACTTCGCAGGTGACCCGGATGCCTCTGGTCTTGGCGAAGGCCACCATCGCCATGGCGCGCGACGTGGAGAGGTGCGCCACGTGATATCTGACGCCCGTGAGCTCGGCGAGAAGCAGGTCGCGGGCGACCATCACGTCTTCAGCGGAGGCCGGAATGCCGCGCAATCCCAGGCGGACGGATTCGATGCCTTCGTGCATGTCGCCGCCCGCGCTGAGGTTGAGATCCTCGCAGTGTTCGATGACGGGAATGTCGAGGGCGAGAGCAAGTTCCATGGCGCGGCGAATGACGCGAGCGTTCATGACGGGGCGTCCGTCGTCGGAGATGGCCACGATTCCGGCTTCGTGCATGGAACCGATGGCGGCCAGTTCATCGCCGAGGCTGCCTTTGGTGATGGCTCCGATGGGCCGCACGTTCACTTTGGCGATCTGTTTGGCGCGCTGGATGATGTAGCTGGTGACCATGGCGCTGTCGTTCACGGGCGACGTGTTCGGCATGCAGCAAATGGTGGTGAAGCCGCCGGCAGCCGCGGCGCGCGCGCCCGATTCGATGGTTTCGGCATGCTCGAATCCGGGTTCCCGCAGATGCACGTGCATGTCGATGAAGCCGGGGGCGACGATGGCTCCGTTGGCATGGAGGACCGTGATGCCGCTGGCACCGTGCTGATCAGCGAGGCCTGTGCCTATGGCTTCGATGCGGCCGTCGCGGATGAGGACATCGGCTTGGCCGTCGCCTCCGGACGCCGGATCGATGACGCGTCCGCCTGTGATTAAGAGGTCGTTCACTTCGGGTCACCCGCGAGAATTCGTTCCAGCACGGCCATCCGGACGGCCACGCCGTTTTCCACCTGATTGAGAATCACGGAGCGCTGGCTGTCGGCCACTTCGGAGCTAAGTTCGCGGCCGCGGTTGATGGGGCCGGGATGCATGACGATGACATCGGGTTTGGCGAGTGCGAGATGTTCGAGGCGCAGGCCGTAAAAGCTGAAGTATTCGCCGGGGGCCATGGGCGCTTCGTGGGCGCGTTCGAGTTGTACCCGAAGCATCATGATGACGTCGACGTTCCGGATGGCTTCGGTCATGTCGTACGCGAGCTGGACGCCCGGGGCCAGTTTTTCCAGTTCGCGGGGGAGAAGCGAGGGCGGACCGCAGAGGATGATTTCGGCGCCGAATCGGGAAAGCAAGTGAACGTTGGAGCGGGCGACGCGGCTGTGGGCGATGTCGCCGATGATGGCGACGCGTAGGCCTTCGAGGGACTTGCCGCGGCCGAGAATCGTCAGGGCGTCGAGGAGGGCCTGGGTGGGATGTTCGTGGGTTCCGTCGCCCGCATTGACGATGGGAATCTGCAAATGGCGCGAGAGGAAGTGCGGGGCGCCGGACGCCGAGTGGCGCATCACGACCGCATCGGGCCGCATGGCGACCAGGGTATTCAGTGTGTCCACCAGCGATTCGCCTTTCGAAGTGCTGGAGGTTGAGGCGGCGATGGAAACGGTGTCCGCTCCGAGGCGGCGCGCGGCGATTTCGAAGCTGACGCGGGTGCGTGTGGAAGCTTCGAAGAAAAGGTTGACGATCATTTTGCCGCGCAGAGTTTCGAGGCGGCGATAGGTTTCGTTTTTGAGGGGCTGAAAAAAACGGGCTCGCGTGAGGATCGATTCGATTTCGGTCCGGTCGAGGCTTTCGATATCGAGCAGGCCAGCGCGTTTGAGAGGCATTTCAGACTGCGCCGGCAGCCGTTCGCTCCACGAGAAGAACTTTTTCCATGTCGTCGATTTCCTGAAATTTCACTTCGATGATTTCGTCGTCGCTGGTCTGGACGGTGCGTCCGACGTAGCGGGCTTCGATGGGGAGTTCGCGGTGGCCGCGGTCGATGAGGACGAGAAGCTGCACGCGGGCGGGACGGCCGTGATCGAAGAGGGCGTCGAGGGCGGCGCGGATGGTGCGGCCGGTGTAGAGGACATCATCCATAAGAATGATTTCCTTGCCCTGGACGGAGAAGTTGATTTCGGTGGAGTTGTGGACGGGCTTGGCGCCGACGGTGCTGAGGTCGTCGCGATAGAGATTGATGTCGAGGATGCCGACCGGGATGACGCGTTTTTCGAGGGCTTCGATGCGGGCGGCGAGGCGCTGGGCGAGGGGGACGCCGCGGCGGCGGATACCGATGAAGGCGAGCTGATCGAGATCTTTGGTTTTTTCGAGAATTTCGTGGGCGAGCCGAACGAGGGTGCGGTCGATTTCCGAGGCGCTCATTAGTTGGGATTTGATCCGGGTCAGAGCCATCGAACGGATTGTAGCATCGAGGGGGAAAAACGGTTCAGGCGGCTGTCTTTTGGGTCGTTGGGGATGGGATGGTGACTGGCGTTTGGGGTGCAACGGGACTGGATTTGGCGCTCGAATAAACGAACCCAATGACCTCAGGTATCCGTCTTTGACCGGGCGCTGACCTGGATAGGATGGCCTGAGGTTCCCGCCCTTGGCCGGACCCTGCCGATTGGGCAATGCGCGGGCTTTCTTCCGACGCGCTGTGTTCGGCTGCTTTGCGTTCGGACTGAAGTTCGCGGAGTTGTCGGAGAGCTTCCTTCTGGGATCGGGCGAGACGCTGTTCGTAGAGGCTCAGGTTCACGAAGTCCTTCGATCGTTCGCGGAAGACTTTTGCGGCCGTCAGAGCGGAATGGATTTCAGGACTGGCCGCATCGAAGGCCCCTTCGTCTTCGTAGTGACCCATGGCGAGCATGCCGTCTTCGATCGAGCGGGCGCGATTCAGACGCCATTGGATATCGGCCACCGTTTGGGCGTACTGGCGTTCGAGCGGCGTTTCCGGATTGAGACTGTCAACGAGCTCCTTTGAGAAGGCGGTGTAGACCTCCAGGTCTTCGGTGGGAAGAACGACTATGCGCCCCGTGAGTCCGTGACGAATTGCATTCAGACTGGAGCGGCGTTTTCCGTGAGCCGTGTTGGGGCCGCGGCCTTGTTTTCCATTGCGCCGGTTGGCTTCGATGCGGGCTTGGGAAGGGAATGACATGTTCTGATCCTCGGCGTAAAGAAGTACCAGATGAATGGCGAAAAGCAAGGTGATGATCCGGATCAGTGTTGCATTTAATGGAAATAGAGATTTTTATTTTTGTCACCGGGAAAAGAGGATGGGCGGAAATTCGTGGATCGGCAAATGTTGAGACAATGGTGTCTGCCGAGAACGTGACAATTCAAATCCCCGATGACATCGTCAGAGGGCTGGCTACTTTTGCAGCGTTTCAGAAGAAGAGCGTCGAGCAGGTCGCGGTGGAAAGTCTGCGACTTCTGGTCGATCGGTCGGACTCGCTACAAGCCGTTTTGCGATCTATACAGAGCTTCCCCCGTCCCAGCGCGGGAGGCCGTGGACCATCGCAGCGCGGCTGCCTGTGCGCGATAAGGGCCTGCTATGCGGGCCGCGATGAAATCCAGGCGAGCGCCGGGGTGAACCTCGGGAAGAACCTGCATCGGAGGGCGTCGAGCCGTTCGAGAATGTCGGGATCGTCGAAGTCCCAGCGGTTCTTGTTCAGGAAACAACTTTCTTCAAGCGCATTGGCTTCGAGGTGGCGAAAAACCGATGCGAGTACGATTGCATCCTGGCCGGAGAGACCGTAGGCGATCTCTATCGATGCGGCGGAATCCAGGATGGCCGCGTCCAGGGGAACGATGTGCGCGTTCTGAAGCAACTGCGACACAGCTCGTCTTAAGCCCTCTTTTTCAAACTCCGCGCTCGCGACCAGGGCTGCGGCAAGGGCGTCGAACGTCGCTGGAATTTCGCGGTGCCGCCTGGATCGGGCGAGCTCATTGAGATGTGTTCGCAGATCATCGCGCATTCGCGACCGAGCCTTCGCTTTGCCGGCAATCGCCTGATGAGGCTCAGCCAGTGAGAACGCCGGGATGATCAATCTCAGGCGACCGGCAGATGCAAGGCGAATGATTTCGGTGCAACTTTCGCATTCGTCCTGCTCCAGCGCGATCTCGAGGACGAAGTTGGACTCGGCATAAACATTCATCTGCCAGTGTTCATTTCGACCTCGGCCTGCCGCAACGACGAAAGCAGCCCGGACTCCGACAGCTCCCGGAGAGAAGGATCGACCTCGGGCCTGTCGGGTGATCTGGCGATGTCCGTGAGCCAGTTGAGGACAAGCAACTCAAACGCCCGCGGCCCGATATTCGCCGGGTCCTGGTCGAGCCGGGCGAAGTAGGGCGCCAGTGCTCTCCCGGCGTCAATGGTGAATTGCGGGAGTGCTTCGCTCGGAGTCAGCTCTGCCTGCCGCCAGCCGTACATCCGTTCCGGAGTGGCGATCAGGAAATACTGCGATCGCGGAAGGACGCCATGGGAAAGCATGTTCCGGCGCAGTTTTGCGGCCCACGATTCAGTGGTCCCTCTCCGACTCTTCGCTTCCGCCAGGAGAGCCACTGTTCCGTCGCGCTTGTACGCGATGATGTCGATAGGTGTGTCCGCGGGCATGACGTTAGTCATTTAATTATCCCAGAGTCGCGCGGGTTTGTCGCTGTGGCGCGACTCATATGAGCCTCGGTTTACCTGTACGCGGGCCGGGAAGTCCGGTTCTGAGCAGCGTGGGCGGGTTTTCCAGATAAACGCGATTCTTTCCGCCAGCGCGTACTTTGACGGTTTGCCGGCATCTCGGACAGTTATTTCGCGAATAACTTACTCTTCGGTCTCAAAGGGACTTCGGAAGCTCCGACTGACGAACGATGCTAGCCAGTGTGCCGCGACGGCGCGAATCGTGAAGCGGAACGGGAACGATCATCTACGAGCCGGAAAGAACCCGGAATTTACCCGACCGGTACCTCAACCTGGGTTACGAATACTTCGTTATGGTGGCGTCGCGCGAGTTCCGACGGTGAAGCCGTTTCGAAAAACAGCGTCAAAGCCTCGACCAGGTTGGCTCGGGCCTCTTCAATCGATTCACCTTCGCTCGCAATATCGAGTTCCGGGCAGAGCGCCACAAAACCGTCGTCCTCACGTTCGATAATTGCAGTCAATCGCCGGGCCGACTTCATGATCCGAGTCTACGCCTAGCTCAGGTGGGCCGGACCGCAGGCCATCGGCATTCCGCTGGACCGCGATTCAATGATATTCTGACCAGGTGCAACAGTTCTCCAGAATATCTGCGAATCCCGAAGTCATGGGCGGGAAGCCATGTATCCGGGGCATGCGTGTAACTGTTGGCATGATCGTCGAATCGCTTGCTGCCGGCAGATCAATCGAAGACCTGCTTCGGGATTTTCCATATCTTGAAGATCAGGACATTCGGGAGGCGCTTGCTTATGCGGCCAATCTCGCACAGGGACGGGAGTTTCCTCTCGCCAGCTAATGCGTCTGCTGGTCGATATGAACCTTACTCCGAGGTGGGTTCAAGAGCTGCGCAAAGGGGATCACGAGGTACTTCACTGGTCGGAGGCTGGCGATCCGAAAGCGTCCGACGCGGAAATCTGTGCTTTTGCCCGCGCCCATGAATACATCATTCTGACGAACGATCTTGATTTTCCGCAGATCCTTGCGCACACAAGGGAGGCTGGACCCAGCGTCGTCCTCCTCAGGGGCGAACCATTGACACCGGAAGATCGATGCCCCGCGCTCTTACTGGCACTGCAGGAATGCGCGCTGGAGCTGGAGAAGGGAGCGATTGTGAGCCTTGATTGGTCCGGGCCGCCGCGCGCCAGAGTTCTCCCGCTGAATAACTCCCTATAGTCGCCCTACGCCGCTTTCACGGCCGCCTCACTGGCATGGCACGCGTTGCTTCGTGCGATTACAGCTGTTGCGGTTTTGCTTTAAGCCGGAACGCAGGTCAACCGAATCAAGCTCTCGGCGATCGCATCGACGGACAGCCGGCCATCCGCGCGCAGGCTGGAAATCGTGAGATAATCACGCCCGAGTCGATCCATATTCTTGCCGCGGATTGACGCGGAGCGAGGGGAGAAACTGTGAGCCGTCAATTAATCGGATTGGGGATCATCCTGGCCGCTGTCATCGCGCCTCTGAACGCGCAGTGGCTGAATTATCCGGAGCCGGGTACGCCGTTGACGCCTGGCGGCGCTCCGAATCTGACGGGGAAGACGCCGCGTGTTTCCAGCGGGAAGCCGGATCTGTCAGGAGTCTGGCACATGGAGCCTGTCGACCCCGCGGTGGTCAAACGCCGGCGCGCCAATCCCGGCGTCGGCAGCGTCGTGGGTGACGAGGGTGAGGAGCTGTCGCCGTATTTCGGAAACATCTTCGCCGGTTTCAAGCGGGGAGAAGAGCCGATTACGCCGGAGGCTGCGGCATTGACGCGGAAGAACGCGGCGCAGCGGGACCGGTTGGACAGTCCGACCACCAAGTGCCTGCCGTACGGGCTGCCGAATCGTTATTTCCACTTTCGTCCGTTCAAGATTTTTCAGACGGCGAACGAGATTGCCATGTTCTTTGAAGTGGA
>DASZLO010000082.1:0-29644 GCA_035552315.1 Bryobacteraceae bacterium | reverse complement strand
GGCAGTTTCTTGTCGAGGAGCATCTTGAGAGATTCGTCATCGAGGTCGACGGCGTGCGTGGGAACGTCCACGCCGGCCGAGATGCAGTTGTGCAAGCCTTCTCCGCCGTAGGCGTGGCAGGCTACTTTCAGCCCTTTTCGATGCGCTTCATCGACAATTGCCTGCGTCTCTTCGAGGGTAAAGCCGGGAGTCGCTACCATCGTTCCGTCGGACTTCAGCGTGTATTCTTCGGTGCTGTAGATTTTGATCCAGTCCACTCCATAGTGGGCCTGCTCGCGCACCGCTTCGCGAACTCCCCACGGCGAATTGGCGACTTGCGCCCCGACGAACGAGATCGGCCCGCCCGGCACATAGGCTCCGCCGGCTTTATTCGTATTGACGATGCCGGGGCCAGCCACCTGCATGCGCGGGCCGGTTACGAGCCCGTTGTTAATGGCGTTGCGCAGATCCACCGTGCCGTACATACCGCCATGGGACATCAGGTCGACGATGGTGGTGAATCCGGCATCGAGATCGCGCTGCGCGTTTCGCATCGCCACCAACTCGCGATATTGCTGCGAAATCCCTGGCGATGTCCCGCCATCCATCACATGGAGATGAGTGTCGATCAGGCCCGGGAGCACGGTCGCCTGGCTCAGATCGATCACCTGCGCGCCCGCGGGTATGGCTACGGAAGGGCCGACGTCGGTGATGCGGTCGCCACGAATCACAATCACCTGATTGCGCAGAATGGTCCCGGACTTCGAATCGAACAAGCGCCCGGCGCGCACTGCAAGCACCGCCGGCGGTTTCGGCGCAGGAGCCGGAGGCACAGTCCACACCGGGGCCAGTGTTTGCGGCAAGGCGGCGGAGGATGCAAGCAGAAAGGCCAGAAGAGTTTTCATAGCCTATGGATCATATAACAACTGGCGGGCGGCGAGAGGTTAATGCAGATGTTCGGCCGCCTCGGTTTCGACGTCACGCAGAAACGAATCCAGCAGGATGATTTTGGGTTGCGCCAGCCGTCGTGCCGTGTCCAGACGGATCTGGTTCGGCAGCGTTTTAAGTGCGCGCCGGAGGGATTCCACCGCCGGTGTAAATGTTGCGAACCGGGTATCGCGCCCGATCTTGCAGACCGTGCGCAAAATGCCAATCGCGCCCAGTTGCTCCAGAATATCGGCGTCCCGCAGGATAATACCTTCGAGGCTTACCGGGTCGGCCCCAGGCTGATGAGTGCGAATCGCTTCGACCACCGCGCCGATTTTCCCGGCGGGGAAATGGACCGCCTCCAAAATCGCCGGGGCTCGATCGACCGCATAGGCTACGTTGTCCCAAGCCGCAAGCTGCGCGGAATCCTCTGGACGGTGTCCTGTGAAGACTCCGAGGTCGTGCAGCCAGGCGGCCGCGAAAACGACATCGTCATCGTAGTCGAGCCCTGCGCCTATTTCCCGCGTGAGCGCATAGAGCCGGGGCTGGTGACCGAACTTTTCCGCGGGCCGGGCTTCGCGCGCGATGTACGCGCGAATCTCTTCGCGGAAACCGTCGTCAGACATCGCCGATGCCCCGCAGGAATTCGGGAACCGGAACATCCTTCCACAGGCGCTCGTAATTTTCGCGCGTCATGAAGGAACGGGTCAGCATGCGGTCGATGTAAAGGGTTCCGCGCAGATGATCGATTTCATGCTGCAGAATGCGCGCATACCAGCCTTCGGCCTCGATGGTCACGGGTTCAGCGCGTTCATTCAGACATTCGACGCGCACCCGCAGCGCCCGCCGCACAACAGCGGTGTACCCGGGCAGGCTGAGGCAGCCTTCGAAAAACTCGGCCTCTTCGGGGCCGGTGACGATCAGTTGCGGATTGATTATCGCGTGCGGAGGAACGGGCGCGCGGCGCCGTTCGATCAAATGGGCGGCGGGAAGTTTCTCCATATAACTGGCGCGGTCCTCGATCACAGCCAGTTGCAAAGGCAGACCGATCTGCGGAGCCGCCAGCCCCACGCCGGGCGCGGCGTGCATCGTCTCGAACATCGAATGAATCAGTTTCTGAACATCGGGAGAAAGGATTTCTTCTTTCGTCAAAGCACGGGCGGGACGCCGTAGCACCAGTTCGCCGGTTTGAGGAAAGGTGAGTAGCATCACTCAGGCAGTCTTGTCGGGCGCGTAGCAGAGCGGATTCAAGCCGCACTCCGCGCATTTGGGTTTGCGCGCTATGCAGAGGGCCCGCCCGTGATGGATGATCTGATGTGAAAACAGAATCCAGCGGTCCTGCGGAACGATTTTGATCAGGTCCTGCTCCACCTTCACGGGATCGGTCTGCTTCGTCAGGTCCAGCCGTTTCGAAACCCGCAGAACGTGAGTATCCACCACGACGCCGCTGGCGATTCCATAACCCGAGCCCAGCACGACGTTGGCTGTTTTGCGCGCCGCCCCAGGCACGGTAACCAGCTCTTCGAGTGTGCGGGGCACCTTACCGCCGAACTGGCCGACGATCATCTTCGCCGCGCCCACTACGGACTTGGCTTTGTTATTGAAGAACCCGGTCGAGCGGATATCGTCGGCCAGAACTTCGGGCCGGACAGCCGCGAAATCCTTCGGCGATGGATACTTCTTGAACAAGCCCGGCGTTACTTCATTGACCCGCTTATCGGTGCATTGAGCGGAAAGAATGGTGGCGACCAGAAGCTCCCATGGATTGCGATGGTAGAGCGCGCAGGTCACGTTGGGATACATCTCGTTCAGCTTCTCCAGGATGCGGCCGATGCGCTCGGCGCGGGCGGTTTTGGTCTTGGGTTTGGCGACAGGCATGGGCGGCAAATCTTTATTCGTATCGTAAAACTTCAACCGGCGTGATCCGGGTGGCGTTGCGCGCCGGATAGATGGTGGCGAGCAGACACACGGCGAGAGCGGCCGCGGCGATCCACACGCCGTCCAGCGGGCGCGGATCGAAAGGAACGAAGCTCAAGGCATATACCGACTCGTCGAGCTTGATCAGGTGATACTTGTCGGCAAAGTAGCTGGTCGAATATCCCAGCACCAGTCCAATGGCCGTTCCGATCACACCAATCATGACGCCCTGCATGATGAAGATACGCCGGATCTGATTGCGGCGCGCCCCCATCGACATCAGCACGGCAATGTCTTTGTACTTGGTCAGTACGATCATCGTGAGCGTAATCAGAATGTTCAGCGCGCCCACCAGTTCAATCAGTCCGATTGTGATGGCAGTGACGGCCCTTTCCAGTTTCAACGCGTGGAACAGCGACTGGTTCTGCTCTTCCCAGGTGAGGGCGCTGTATTCGTGGCCGGCGATACGCTCTATTTCGCGCGCTACGGCGGGAGCGAGGTCCGGATTGTCCAGACGGATCTCGATGGCGTTCACGATGCCCTTTACCGACAAAAGCTTTTGCACATTTTCGATAGGCGAATAGGCCCAGGTGTCATCCACATCGTAGAAGTCCGTATCGAAAATGCCGGTAATCCGGAAGCGCTGCGAGTGCGGCTGCGGACCATAGGGAGTCATCGTACCCTGTGGGTCAATCACTGTGACGACGCTTCCGAGGGAAACGCCAATATCCTGCGCGAGCTTCACTCCGAGGATGATGGCCGGCAATCCCTCACCCCGAATTTGCGATTCCGCGACTGAGCCTTCCTTCAGATGGCGAAGCGTATCGCTGGCGCGAAGTTCGGCGGCCGGATCGATGCCCTTCAGCGTGATGAGCTTGTCGCCGCGGGGTCCGCGCACCAGCACGGGATCGTAGAGTACGGGCGCCACCGCCACAACGTGCGGAAGATGAGAAAACTTTTCCAGCAACGCGCGCCAGTCGGAAATGCCCTGGCCGGGATTCTCCTTCTCCAGCAGATTCACGTGGGCAGTAGCGGCCAGCATGTTGCGCTGCAGGGTGTTGGTGAAGCCATTGTTCACCGCGAGGGAAATAATGAGTGCCATCACTCCGGCCGCCACCCCGATTACAGAGATAACGGTGATGACCGAAATGACCTTCTCCTTGCGGCGCGCCCGCAGGTACCGCCCGGCAACAAATAATTCGAAAGCCCCGCTCATTTCTCTCCGTGCCAGGATTTCCGCGGCTAGTGGATTCCCCGAAGCTTATCCGCGATGCCGATCTCTCCCTCCGGACGAAGCAGGGGGAACAGGATCACATCGCGAATGGACTGCGAATTCGTCATCAGCATGACCAGCCGATCGATCCCGATTCCTTCGCCTCCGGTCGGCGGCAATCCGTAGGCCATGGCCCGCAGGTAGTCCTCATCCATCTGATGGGCTTCTTCGTCGCCGCCGGCCCGCATCGCCAGCTGCGCATCGAAGCGGCGGCACTGTTCCACCGGATCGTTGAGCTCGGTAAAGGCATTGCCGATTTCCATGCCGGCTATGAAAATTTCGAAGCGCTCGACGAACGCCGGCTCATCGGGCTTGTTCTTCGAAAGGGGCGAAACCTCAACCGGGAAATCATAGATGATCGTCGGCTGAATCAATTTCTTTTCCGCGTGCGTTTCGAAGAGCAGAACCAGGGCTTCACCCGCATTCTGCTTGCCGGTCTGTTGCATCAGCCACTCCGGATCGCGGACACGCGCGCCGGGATAGTGTTCCTCCACGGCCTCCCGCATTGTAAGCCGCCGGATGGCGCTGAAATCGAGCTGCGCATCGCCGAAGGGAACCGTCGTCGAGCCCGTCGCATCGATCGCAACCTGACGCAGCAGTTGCTCGCTGAGTTCCATCATCCCCTGATAGTCGGTATAGGCCTGATAAAACTCCAGCATCGTGAACTCCGGATTGTGCCGGGTCGAGATACCTTCATTGCGGAAGTTCCGGTTGATCTCGTACACGCGTTCGAGGCCCCCGACCACCAGCCGCTTGAGGTAAAGCTCAGGGGCGATGCGCATGTAGAGGTCGATGTCGAGCGTATTGTGATGCGTGACGAACGGACGCGCCGCCGCGCCGCCGTAGAGCGGCTGCAGCATAGGGGTTTCGACTTCGATGTAATTCCGCGCTTCCAGTTGCCGGCGCAGGGACGACACGATCTTCGCCCGCGTGACGAAGATGGCGCGCACGTCCGGGTTGGCGATCAAATCCAGATAGCGCTGCCGGTAGCGGGTCTCGACGTCTTCGAGGCCGTGCCATTTCTCGGGCATGGCAAGCAGTGTTTTCGCCAGAAATTCCAGCCGTTCGACATGCAGGCTGAGTTCGCCGGTGCGGGTGCGGAACAGGTAGCCTTCCGCGCCGATGATGTCGCCGATATCGAGCAGACCGAAGAGCTGGTAATCCTTCTCGCTGACCGCGTCCTTGCGGACATACACCTGGAGCCGGGCGCCGTCCTGCTGGATGTGCATGAACCCGGCCTTGCCCATGCGGCGCACCGTCTGCACGCGCCCCGCGATGCTCATCCGGATCTCGGGAACGAGTTCCTCCGCGGTGGCATTGGCATATTTCTGCAGGATCTCAGGGATCGTGCAGGTGAAATCGAAGCGCTTGCCGAAGGGCAGAAATCCCAGCGCTTCAATCTCGCGCACACGGGCGGCGCGTTGCTCAAACAGTTCGTCTTCCAGCGACAAAATCGGTCTCCTGTGGGGAATTCGTTATTATAAGTGTTCGCTCCAGGCCAAAACTTTTGAACCGCTCCATATCTATCATTGTGCCCGCCTATAACGAGCAGGCGCGGCTGCCCGAAACCCTCAATAAAATTGAAGAATATCTGGAGATTCACAACTGGCCGTTCCATGAAATCCTGGTGGTTGACGACGGGTCGAGCGATGGGACGGCCGAAGTCGCCGGGGAAGTTCGCAGAAGGAATCCCGCGGTCCGGGTGCTGAAGAACCCGGGCAATCGCGGCAAAGGCTATTCGGTGCGGCATGGAATGCTGGAAGCGCGCGGCGACTGGTGTCTTTTCACGGATGCGGATCTCTCCGCTCCCATCGAGGAACTGGAAAAGCTGTGGACGGCCGTGCAAAGCGAAGGGGCCGAAATTGCGATCGGCTCCCGGGCGCTCGACCGTTCACTGATCGGTGTGCATCAGCCTGGGATGCGTGAAAATGCCGGCAAGATTTTCAACGCGGTAATGCGGGTTGTCGTGGGCCTGAATATCGCCGACACGCAATGCGGCTTCAAACTCTTCCGGGGGGATATCGTCAAAAAGGTTTTCTCCCGCCAGCGGCTGGAGCGATTTGGATTCGATGTCGAAGTACTTTTCATCGCCAAACAACTGGGTTTGCGCATTGCCGAAGTTCCGGTACGATGGAATCACGCCGAGGGCAGCAAGGTGGGAATGTTCTCGGGGCTGCACGCTTTCGCGGAACTCGCGGAAGTCCGGTTGAACAGCATCAAAGGCCTGTACCGCTGATGAAAATACCTGGCATTCACCACATCACAGCGATTGCGAGCGACCCGCAGCGCAATCTCGCCTTTTATACCAGCGTCCTCGGAATGCGCCTCGTGAAGCTGACTGTAAACTTCGACGATCCGGGAACGTATCACTTCTACCTCGGCGACGAGACGGGAACGCCGGGCAGCATTCTGACATTTTTCCCGTGGCCGCATGCGGCTCGCGGACGCCATGGCAACGGCCAGGCGACGGTCGTCTCGTTTGCTGTCCCGTCGCTGGATGGCTGGAGCGCGCGGCTTCCGGAGGGGCGGTTGATCCAGCGATTCGGCGGCGACGTCCTGTCGTTCACCGACCCCGACGGCTTGCAGCTTGAACTGGTTCCTTCGGGCGGCACGGGCCTCGCCGGCGTCACCCTCTCGGAACGCGGTTACGAATCGACCGCGAAGCTGCTGCTGGAGACTTTCGGCTATACGCTTTCCGCAAGCGAGGGAAACCGCTATCGCTATATTTCCAGCGCCGGTAATTTCGTCGATCTGCTGTGCCAGCCTGACGCGCGGCGCGGGGCGATGGGAGCGGGAACCGTTCACCATGTGGCTTTTCGCGCCGAGAGCGATGAGATCCAGAATGACTGGCGGCGCGATTTGGTGGGGCTTGGCTACAACCTGACGCCCGTTCTCGACCGCCAGTATTTTCATTCGATTTACTTCAACGAACCGGGCGGGGTGTTATTCGAGATCGCCACTGACCCGCCGGGTTTTACGACGGACGAAGCGCCCAACCAGCTGGGCACTCACCTGAAATTGCCGCCATGGCTTGAGTCTTCGCGTCCTGTGATTGAAGCGACGTTGCCATCCCTGAGGCTGCCCACCTACGCGGGTTAAATTCCATGCCGATTGAATTTGTTCATAAGTTTTTGCCTGGCCGCTTGCCGGTGACTTTGCTGGTGCTGCACGGTACGGGCGGCGATGAGAACGATCTGGTTCCCGTTGGACGCGCGCTGGCCCCGGGCGCCTCGATCCTCAGCCCTCGCGGCAAGGTCATGGAGAACGGCGCGCCGCGTTTTTTCGCGCGCATCGCCCCCGGGGTATTCGATCCCAAAGAGGTGGCGCTGCGGGCCGGGGAACTCGCCGAGTGGGTCGGGCAGTTCGACGGCCCGATTTACGCGCTTGGCTATTCGAATGGCGCGAACATCGCGGCGGCGATGATGCTGCTGCATCCGGGCGCGATCGCCGGGGCGGCGCTGCTGCGTCCCATGGTGGTGATCAGGCCGGAGACGCTGCCGGATCTTAAAGGAGCGCCCGTTTTGATTTCAGGCGGCAATGACGATCCGCAGGGCGCGGAAGATCTGGGCCTGCTGCTGAGCAGCGCCGGGGCGTATGTGGACATCGCAATTCAGAACGCGGCCCACGATCTGACGCCGGCCGACTTCAGCCTCGGGAAGCAATGGTTTGCGAGGCTATTGGCAGAACCTCGTTAAGCGATCCCTGGCGATAGCCTTCAAGATCGAGTGTCACGTACTTGTAGCCAAGCTGTTTGAATATGGCTGTGAGGCGGCGCGTCATTTCCAGATCGAGGGCGCGCGGCAATTCGTCGGGAGCAATTTCGATTCGCACCAGCTCACCGTGAAAACGCGTACGAAACTGGCGGAAGCCAAGCTTCTTGATCTCTTCTTCGCCGGCTTCCACGGTCTTGACATTCTGAATGGTGACCGGTGTCCCGTAGGGAATGCGTGAGCTCAGGCAGGCGGCCGCGGGACGGTCCCAGGTGGGCAGACCCGCGAGGCGCGACAACTCCCGTATCTCGGCCTTGGTCAGGCCGGCATCCACGAGCGGAGCTTCCACCCGATGGATCAAAGCGGCACGCTGCCCGGGACGATAGTCGCCGAGATCGTCTTTGTTGACGCCGTAGACGATGTGCTGAAAGCCGCGTTGGGAAGCCACGCGTTCCAGCACGGTGAAAAGCTCATCTTTGCAGTGGAAGCAGCGGTTGGCGTCGTTCTTTACATAGTCGGGGTTATCGAATTCGTGAGTATCCACATATTCGTGCCGGATGCCGAACTGCTGAACAAAAGCCTCGGCATCCCGCTTGTGCGATTCGGGAATGGAAGCGGAATCGGCGGTGATTGCGAGGGCGTTAGCGCCCAGCGCCTGTGTTGCCGCCCACGCGAGATAAGCGGAATCCGTGCCGCCCGAGTAGGCCACGATAACGCGGCCCATCCCGCGCAGCAGGTCGATCAGCTTCCGCTGCTTCATGCTTCTACTGTAGCGGCAAAGCGGGCTGATCGTCGTCGGGAAGCTTTTCTTCAGCCTCAGGAATCAGACATGCCGCGGCCACCTGATCGGTCTCTTCCATACGAACCAGACGCACGCCCTGTGTGGAACGCCCCGCCTGTCGGATTTCGCCGGAGTCGATCCGGATCATCTTGCCGTCACGGGTGACGATCATCAGATCGGAATCGTCCTTGACCGAGAGAATCCCGACAACTTTGCCGGTCTTCTTGGTGGTCTTCATGTTGATCACGCCTTTGACGCCGCGATTGGTGAGGCGGTAGTCGGTGACCCTGGTGCGCTTGCCGTAGCCGTTTTCCGAGATGGAAAGGATCAGACCCTCTTCGCTGATCACCTCGGCGCCGACGATAAAGTCTTCCGCCCCCAGATCCATGCCGCGCACGCCGCGCGCGGGCCGGCCCATGGGACGAACCTTGTCTTCGGAGAACCGGATTGCCTGGCCGTCATGCGAACCCAGGAAAATGTAATCCTTGCCGGAAGTCAGACGGGCGGCGATGAGTTCGTCCCCGTCGTCGATGCCGATGGCGATAATGCCGCGCGCCATGGGGTTGTCGAACTCGGTGAGTTCCGATTTCTTGATGACCCCGTACTTGGTCACCATGACGATGTACTGATCCCCGACGAACTTGTCCACGGGCAGGAAAGCCTTGACGGATTCGTCCGGCTGCAGGTTGATCAGATTCGAAATGTGTTTGCCCTTGCCGACCGTGGTGGCGTCGGGAATCTCGTAAATCTTGAGCCAGTAAACCCGGCCCTTGTTTGTAAATACGAGCAGGTAATTGTGGGTCGACGCGACGAGGAAGTACTCGACGAAATCCTCGTTCCGGGTTCCCATGCCGATGCGGCCTTTGCCGCCGCGCACCTGCCTGCGGTACGTGTCGACCGCGGTCCGCTTTAAATAGCCGCCGTGCGTCACGGTGACGGCCATATCTTCGACGGCTACGAGATCTTCGAGGCGGATCTCGCCGGGATCGTCGATGATCTGGGTGCGGCGTTCATCGCCGAAATCCTTTTGGACTTCCTTCAACTCTTTGATGATGAGATCGCGCAGAACCTTCTCGGAGCCAAGGATTTCGAGGTATTCGCCAATGCGCACCTGGATGTCGGCCAGTTCGGCGGCGATCTTTTCGCGCTCCATGCCAGTCAGGCGCTGCAATTGCAGTTCGATGATGGCCTGCGCTTGTTTCTCGCTCAACTGACGCAGCGGCTCGGCCGATCCGGCGGCTTTCAAGTAGACTTCGTTGAACTTGAACTGCGTGGAAGCGGCGATCAGGGATTCGCGGGCTTCCCGGGGCGAACCGGACGCGCGGATTAACCGGATGACTTCGTCGATATTATCGAGGGCGATGCGGAAGCCGAGCAGAAGGTGCTCGCGTTCCCGCGCCTTGCGCAGTTCGTAATCGGTGCGGCGGCGGACCACATCGGCGCGGTGCTCGATGAAGTACCGGATGGTCTGAAGAAGTCCCAACTCGCGCGGCTGTCCGTTGACGATCGACAGGTTGATGATGCCGAAACTGGTCTGCAGCTGGGTGTTCTTGTAGAGATTGTTGAGAATGACCTCGGCCTGTTCACCGCGCTTCAGCTCGAAGACGATGCGCATGCCGTCGCGATCGCTCTCATCGCGGATTTCCGAAATGCCTTCGATCTTTTTCTCGTTAACCAGCGCAGCCGCGTTCTCGATGAGGCGCGATTTATTGACCTGATAGGGAATCTCGGTGACAACGATGTGCTCGCGGTCACCCTTCCGCATCGGTTCGATTACAGCCTTGGCGCGAATGCGCAGGCTGCCACGGCCGGTCCGAAAAGCATCGCGAATTCCCTGGCGTCCGAGAATGAAGCCGCCGGTGGGGAAGTCCGGGCCCAGCACGATCTCTTCGATTTTCTCGAGGGGCGTCTCCGGATGCCGGATCAGCAGGATGGTGGCTTCGATGATTTCGTTGAGATTGTGCGGCGGGATATTGGTCGCCATGCCGACGGCGATTCCGGACGATCCATTGACCAGCAGATTCGGAATGCGCGTGGGCAGGACTTCGGGCTCGAATTCGCTCTCGTCGTAATTGGGCCGGAAGTCGACCGTTTCCTTGTCGATATCGAGGAGCAGCGCCATCGCGAGGCGGGACAAGCGGGCTTCGGTATACCGCATGGCCGCGGGCGGATCGCCGTCCACTGAACCGAAGTTCCCCTGTCCGTCGACCAGCGGATAACGCATCGCAAACGGCTGGGCCATGCGGACCAGCGAATCGTATACCGACGCGTCGCCGTGCGGGTGAAACTTGCCGAGGACTTCGCCGACGATCTTGGCGCACTTACGGGTGGGGCGATTGGCCGCCAGTCCCATTTCGCTCATCCCGTAAAGAATGCGGCGATGCACCGGCTTGAGGCCATCGCGGATATCCGGGAGAGCGCGGCCCACGATTACGCTCATCGCGTAGTCGAGGTACGAGCGCTTCATCTCGTCTTCGATATTGATCTGAATATTGTTGCGATTGCCGCCGTCGCCGCCCTCGGGAAGAGGCATTTGTGGTGGTGCAGGAGGGCCCTGCGGAGGAATACCCTGGTCAGCCATGTTTTTTGGGTTTAAGTCCTATTTTAGCATGAATTTAGCCCATCGATCCAGCACGCAGAATCTGACACAGCTCGCGGGCCGCGTTATGCGACGCGGCCTTCTTGGAAGAACCCTCCGCGACGGCGCTGAAATCTTTCCCGGCTCGGACCTCGATCATGTAACGGCGGGCGTTACCAGGTCCGCTTTCACCGGCGGGAATGTATTGGGGGCGGGGCAGATTCCGGTCCCTGGCCAGGCGTTCCAGTTCGGCCCGAAAGTCGTGCGGAGGACCGGCGCCGGCCAGCAGAACGAGTTCATCGTCGGCCGGCAGCGTGTGACGTTCGAGCAGAACTCTGGCCGGTTCCGCACCTCCGTCCAGATAAAGAGCCGCGACGACTGCTTCCAAGGCATTGGCCAGCAGGCGCTGTTTGGTGCGGCCGCCCGCCGAATCTTCGCCTCGTCCCAACTGGAGAAAACGGCCCAGATCGAGCTTCTGGGCGGCCGCGACCAGATGCGCCGCGCTCACCAGATGGTTTTTCAGAATGGAAAGCTGACCCTCGGTATAGCCCGGAAAACGCCGGAAGAGCCATTCGCTGACGAGGTAGCCGAGTACCGCGTCTCCGAGGAATTCGAGGCGTTCGTTGTCCGCCCCGGCTTGGGAAGATTCGCCAGGCAGGGCAGTTTCGTTAACCCTGGAACTGTGAGTCAGCGCGCGCTCCAGAAGGGAACGATCGTGGAAGCGATAACCGAGCGCCGACTCCAGTTCCTCGAGGCCTGTTTGCACAGTGGGGATCACAGACTGAACGTCTGTGGCGGCTTAAGCCTTGCCTTTTTCCGCCGTGACGCGAGCTTTGTCCTTGGTCGCAATGTCCTTGATCTGCGCGCTGGCGTCGGGCGCCGCGATGCACTTGTCCATCCATTCGAGCGCCTGATCGTACTTCTTCTGCGCTTCATAGGCGCGTCCGACACGCAGCATCAGGATGGGATTGGGGTCGAGCGCCAGGCCCTTCTCATAGTCGGCGATGGAGTCATCCGCCTTCTTCTGGACGCTGGCCACCAGCCCGAGCGCCTGCCAGGCGCGGGCCGAAGCCTGGTTCTTCATCTTTGCCCACTGGTCGTCGGTCAATTGGAACAGGTCCGGCTTGGGAGCGTTGGGGATCACATCAAGCGCGTCCTTAGCCGATTTCTCGGCGCGCGACAGTTTCTCGGCTTTGTCCAGATCGGTGTCGCGGGTGGTGGAGGCGATGATGTTGGCCAGCAGCGTTTCGGCGTCGAAATTCTTCGGGTCCGCCTGCAGGGCCTGTTCGCAGAATACGATCGACTTGGTGTGATCGTTCTTCGCCTCGTAGGCATCGGCTTCCGTGAACAGAGCGAATGATTTGTAGAGCGTATTCGAAAACTTCGTAATCAGCTCGTCGGCCGTTCTGATCTGATCGTCCGGCGTCTGGGCTTCCAGCATGGCCTTGACGGCAGCCGCTTCGGCCTTGGACTGCGTGGGACTTTTCTTCTTCATTTGCTGTTGCTGAGCAAAGGCCGCGGTGGCTGCGATCAGACAGAGGCCTGTTATGGCGAGACGTTTCATCATTGGAATCTCCTGTGATTTCGGGGTAGGTTTCGCGGGAGGGTCATTTGGCGGCCCCCCGGGATTCTGTTTGGGCGGCCTGCAGCGCCTTTTCGGACGCGCCTTTCACCGCGAGAGCTTGCTGATAATACTTCGCCGCGCCGTCCGCATCTCCGCCGGCTTTGGCAAGCCGGGCAAGGTAAACGAGGCTCCACGCCTTCGTTTGCGGATCGGGGGACGAGTCGACTGTTTTCGAGAAAAGCTGCGTGGCCGCCTCGGGCTGGTTTTGCAGCACGGAAATCCGCGCCAGACCGTACCAGGCCTGCGCATGTTCCTCGGGAGAGCCGTTCTGTTCGAGCGACTTCAGGTAGAGCTTTTTGGCCGCTTCCAGATCGCGGCCCGAATAGAGGTTTTCCGCCTTCTCCAGAGTTTGCGCGGACGGCGACAGTACCGGTTCCGGCGTCGGGACGGCGACCTGGCGAGCGGCGCGGGCTAGCGGCGCGGCATCGAACTTAATCGATTTGGCGCGCGCCGATTCGCGCTTCAGGTCGATCATGCCGGTCATATCTTCTATGTAATAGCGCATGCCCTGCGGCTGACCCTCAAACAACGGAAGTTGTTCGGCGAAATAGGGGGCCAGAATATAACCCTGTTTTGTCGCTTGTTGGATTTCCGAAGGGTTTTTGTCGAGCCTCGCTTCAACCGCTTTGATCAGGCTGGCGGTGGTCAGGAGCACGAAATCGTTCTTGAAACTCTCTTCCAGCGGCGCGTCCTGAATCTGGTCAAGCAATGTCGAAAAGCGCTGCAGGTCCATCCCGTACTTGATAACGATGGGGTCGATTTCAAAGAACAGGTAAGCATGACGGATGTCGAACATGCGCGGCTGCGCCGACGGGGTGACGATCACGAAAACGTCGTCGCCATAGTTGCGGGTCTGGACCTGCTCCGGAGCGCCCAGCAGATCGACATACAACCTGAACCGGCGTCCCAGGTAGCCCCCGGCGGGCACGCGCAGATACCCGTCCACGGCGGTAACCATGGAACTCACCGGCGAATGATATCTCACCATTTCCTGCTGGAAAGCTGGCTGCGAACGTTTCCAGAGTTCGGCGATGTTGGCCTCCTGGTAGAAGCGCGTCAGCAAAGGGGAAAAGTCGGCCAGCGCCATCGCATCGGGCGGCACTTCGACGTCACGCGTCCGCCAGTGGAAATCCGGCGCGGGCGTAACGGAAAGCGCGTAGGAGATGTATTGCGACAGATCCTGCACGCCCGTCTTTTGCATGTGCCGGCGGTAGAACTGCTTCAGCGCGGGAAGAACCGGGATATCCTGCTTCGAGAGATAATCCCGCAACTGCTTGCGCAGCGGGGAATTATCCGGCAAATCAATCCCTTCGTCATAGCCAGCGGCATTGATCGCGGCAAAGACCGCGAACAGATTCTCGTCGGCGTCCAGTTGAATGGAGTCGGCGGCATGCAGCCGGGTCAGGCTGAACAGAGAAAGGGCGGCAAGAGAAATGATGCTCTTCAAGACTTCCCGTTATTTTATCAGCCTCCGCCAGAGGACGGCGCGGACGAGCGACACGGAAGAACCGCGCCCCAGCCAGCGGACTTACTGGCCGCTGGCCGATATCGCGACGTTAAACATATTCGAGGCGTTGCCTCCGATGGTTACAGTGACCGGAATCGAAGTGGAAAGCGGCACCCCGGCGGGAATCGTGACATTGACCTGATAGAGCCCGACCGACCCGGGCGAGAGTCCGGCAAAGAACGCTTTCGTTGTAACCGGCTGTCCGTTAAACTGCCCGTCGAAGAGCACTGTCGCGTCCGGCGCATTTTGCAAAGTTGTGGTGGATGCGGCGGCGCCTTCCACAGCGGCGGGAGATGTCTGGCCGAAGCCGAGCCCATAGATCGTCAGGGTATCGCCCGGTTTGGCCGGGTGCGAAACGAAGCCGGGGACGGTAAGCGAAGCAGGAAGGGCAAGGCTTCCATCCGTGTTCACGGCGATTCCGTAGTTTCCGGCGAACAGCCCCCACAGAAGAATCCGCGGCGTATTGGCTGCGATCGTGATGGAGCGAATGTTTCCCGGCACGCCATTGTTCACCACTTGTACGGTCGCTATCTGTCCGGCGGTGAGGCTGTAAGGGATCTGGAAGTTGATCTGTAAAGGCGAAACGTAATACAGGGGAACCGGGGCTCCGTTCACCAGAACCTGCGAAGTTCCCAGCGTAGCGGACCAGGGTGTTCCTGGATTGGTCGCCGAAGTACCCTGCGCGGCAAGTTGCGTTCCGAAAAGGCAGACCAGATCGCCCGGCGCAAATGCCTCCGCGATATAGGTGGCGCAGTTGGCAATCCCTCCCGCCGAGATCGCGCTCACCCCGGCCTGTCCGACCGTAAATTCCACGGGGATTTGCACGGCGGAACTATTCGCCGCGTTCGAGGTAACGGTAACCGTGCCGTGATAGATACCGGCGCTTAAACCCGTCGGATCGGCGCTAATAGAAATCGTATTCGCGTTGACAACTGCGGCGGTCAGGAAGCTCGGGGAAGAAGTGGCCGCGGCGCTTGCAATCACCAGCGCCGTGCCTCCCGTCGGCGGCGGGGAAAACGGGTTGCCGCTCGGAGTCACGATTCCCAGCTTCGTGGTGGTTGCCGACTTGGGGCCGCCCGGATAACCCTGGAGCTGTACGGTTGTGACGGTGGACAGATCGATCACCGGAGCATTCGTAATGACGAACGTGACCGCGATGGTTTTGTTGTCCGCCGCCCGGCTCGATCCGCTGATCGTGACGGTTCCGGTGTATGTGCCGGGCGCCTGGCCGTTCAGAGCGGTCGCCTGGATCGTGTCGGGAAGATCCGATATGAACCCGCCCTTGGGCAGGAACTGCAGCCAGTTGCCTCCGCTGTTCGTGCTGACGCTGCCGGTGACTGCGCTGGCGGGATAAATGGAATAGAGACTCTGCGATATCCCGGAGCCCGCGGGCCCGGTGTATAACGTAACCGAATCCGGTACGCCGGCCACTGTAATCGTAACAGCGATTTGCTGCGGGCTGTCCACCGCTGACGGGTCGGAAAGAGTGATGAATTCGGTGTGGGTTCCGGCGCTCAGGCCAGCGGTACTCAGCGATATGCTGATCGGATTGCAGGTGCCCGTCAGGGCTTTGCACGCACCCGCGGCGCCGACGGTGGCCGACAACCACGAGGCGGACGAAGTGGCAGTGAGGTTCAACGAGCCATCGCCCGCGTTCATGGCCTCCGCGGTTTGCGTATTTCCATTCGAACCCGGGCTGATCGGAGTCGTTACCGTGATGGCCGTGGTGCTGAGCACCAGACGTGGCGCGGCGTTTGCCGCCGGACTGAACCCGGCGAGAACTGCTGCAAGGAGTACTCCGGCGCCTGAAATCTTCTGCATAATTTTCCTCTCACAACGCACGCTTCGATGCGTTAGCAGACGGAAGGCCAAAGATGGTTTTCTTCCGTACCGTAGCGCGCTGACACGTAATTTTGTGGCAAAGAACACACTGCTCCAAACATAGCAGCGTGGCGTCGATCCGTTACTGCGCCGGGACGAACCCTTCCATCACAGCTTTGCGAAGCAGGACGGGCGGCAAGAGTCCCTGCGAAAGGATGAAGTCGTGGAATTTCTGCACATTGAATTTGGGTCCAAGCGCTTTCTCGGCCGCCTGGCGGATTTCCACCAGACGCGTCATGCCGTCGAAGTACGAAACGGCCTGGCCGGGCGAGCGGAAAGTGAAACGCTCGACTTCTTCGGTGGCGAAGGCTTTGGAACACACGACGTCGGTTTCCAGCGTGTGCATGGCCTGGGCCGGCGTTATCTTTCCCTGCTGCAGTTCGGGATCGAGAAACGCCCGGGCGGCTCGCAGAAGGCGGAAATCAAGCGATACCAGCTTGCCCTCATCCGGCATGTAAGGCAGCATGAACCATTCCGAGTACAAGCCCCAGCCTTCCACGTTGGTGCTGTTGAAGGCGAACATGGCGCGAGCGAGGGAGACGCCGTGCTCTACCATCGCATCGAACTGCAGCTCATGGCCGGGACGAGCTTCGTGAGACGTGAGAGTCCAGGAGGCGGCCGCATAGCTGAAATCGTCGTACTTGAGAGCGTCGCCATTCTGGCCGGTGGTTTCCAGCGGAAGCACGAAGGCCCCGCGCTCCCCATGGTTATTCAGAAGCGGCGGAGGCTGCATGTGCGGCGCGGGCTGCTGCGCTGTCTCAGCGGCGCTGGCAATCTTGATGATGGCCGGCCGCTGGGGCAGCGTGACCAGATGATTTGTGCGCACGATGTTTTCGATTTCAGCGAGGCGCTTTTGGTAGTGCGGAAGAATCTCGTCGCCCGGGATCTGCTCCTTCTTCAGCGCCGCGATCACGGCTCTGTAGTCGGAGGAGGGAAGGCCCCTCTGCTTTGCAATCTTCGCGGCCAGCGTTTGCATCTGCGCCTGAATGTCGTCGAAGCCGGCGTGCGCCAGCCGCACCAGTTCTTCAGGCGTGTAATCGACCCCATACGCTTCGAGCTGAATCCTGTAGTACTCGGGCGGCAGACGAAAATCGGTACGGACCTTCGGAAGCACTTCCTTGCGGACAAACGCATCGTAGTCCGCGAGTTGCTCTTTCAGTTTTGTGAATGCCGGCTGGTAACCGGGGATCTTGTACTTCTCGAGGAGCAGTCCGATGCCATTCAGGTAAGTGCTGGTGTTACCAAGGTCCTTCTCGACCTGCTCTTTGGAAGGTCCCAGCAGCGCCGGATTGCTTTCCCGCTCCCTGAAACGATCTTCCAGCAGAGTCGTGTAAGGCTTGTAACCCGGCTCCATTCCTGTGTACTTGCGCAAGCGAACCAGAGCCGCCAGGCGGCGCGCGGGCGCGATCTGGTCATCGAGCAGACTCTTGACGCCAAAGAAAATCGTGCCCCCGGCGTTGCTGTAATTCAGAAAGTACTTTCGGGCGGCCTCGGAATCCCGTACGTCCAGATCGGCGGCCTTGATCAGAATTTCGAGATCCTGCCGGACCAGTGGGTCCTTCTCAACCGCGAGGCGCTTCCTGAATTCCGCGATGGTGGCGCGAAGGTCCGCGCGGCGCCGCTCCGCCCGGTCTGCGTCCGGGACTGAGATTTTTTCGTCGAGCCCGGTCATACCGCTTTCGGCGGCGGATTCTGGCGAATACTTTGCCTCGATGTCGATCAGTAGCTGGGCATTGGCGTTGCTTCGTGTCACCCAGGCGGGCGTCGACTGGCCGAAGCAGGTCACTGCGAAAAGCAGCGCGGATATTGAAAGACGCATCACTTCAGATTAGACGTGCGGGGGCGTTTATGGCATCGCCTTCGTGATCCGCAGGCGGCGGCCGTCGCTCACCACCGTTACCAGACCATCCTCATCGGTGCGCATCAATGTGACATTCCGCTCCTTAAGTGCAGCCAGAACGGCAGGGTGCGGATGCCCATAGGTGTTATCGAAACCGGCGGAAACGATGCCGAACGCCGGACGTTCCGCGTCAAGCAGGTCGGGGGTACTGGAAGTGCGGCTGCCGTGATGCCCCACTTTGAGAACGTCGTCGTGCTGAAGGCGGCCGTCGACGTAAAGCCGTTCTTCGATTTTCTTCTCCATATCGCCTGTCAACAGGAAAGACGTTCCGCCAAAACGGATTCGCATGACCAGAGAATCGTTGTTCTTCGGGGTAGCGTCGGGTTCGTAATCGGGCAGCGGGGCGAGCACTTCGATTACAGAGTTTCCAAACTGAAAAGGCGCGCCCTGCTCGCGATGAACGATGGGGATGTGCAGGCGTTCGGCGGTGTCGCGCACGCTGCGCCACTCGGGACTGTCCGGCGTCGCGCCGACCCACAGTTCACGGGGATGGAAATTCCTGAGAACAGCGCCCATGCCTCCCATGTGGTCCTCATGCGCGTGCGTCATGACCACAACGTCGAGATGCATCATAGAGCGGGACCAAAGGTACGGCGAGACGACATCTTCGCCCATGTCAAGCCCGGCCTTACGGGCACGGCCGAACGAAGGAATGCCGCCCGTATCGATCAGCATCGTTTGTCCATTCGGAAAAACGGTCAGCAGGCTGTCTCCCTGACCCACATCGATGACATCCAGTTCGAACTTGCCCCGTTCGATTACCGGGGCAAACGGATGGATCACGATGACGGCCAGCGCCGCGCATCCGGCGATCCAGGCGACCGGCCTTGACCAGGGACGCCGTCCGCGCAGAGCCGCAATCAGAAGTGCTACCGCGAAAGCGGCCGCCAGCCAGAGCGGCGGCGCGGGGATTCGCCATTCGGGTTCCCAACGGGCGTGCAAAGCCACCGCAAGCCGGGCCACGTTCAGCAGCCACGCGCAAAAATGCGCGAGAGTCAGCGAGTTCATTGCGATGGCGAGGAATCCCAGCGGGACAATTGCGCCGAGCACTGGCACCACGATCGCATTCGCCGAAAGTCCCGAAGCCGAAAGCCGGTGGAAATAGATGACCATCGGCAAGGCTAGTCCGATCTGAATGAAAAGCGACGTAATAAAGATTTCGTAGACGTAGAGAGTCACACGGGCCGTGACAACCACGAATACGCGAGCGGCCCTCGCAGGCAGCGAAAATACGAGCACCAGGGTCCGTGCGAGCAGGCGCATCTCGACCCGAAACTGAGCGGTCGCCGGCAGCAGCCGCACGTCTTTTTTGTCGTCGGCCAGTTGCGACAGGCCACGCGCCAAAGGGGCGGACGTCGCTTCCAGAACAGGCACCACGAAGGCTCCGATCACTGCCACGGCGAGGAACGAAAGCTGGAAACTGGCATCGAAAAGCTGTTCGGGATCCGCCACCAGGAAAAACAACGCCACTGCCGCGAGAATATTGAGCAGGCGTCCTTGCCGGTAAAAACAGCGGGCTATTCCATAGAGAGTCATGCCCGCCGCCGAACGCAGCACCGGCGCCTGCCATCCGGTGACCCCGGCATACAGCCATGCCGCGACGATCGTCAGAAACAGCGCGACCGGCGCGGGCACGGCGCAGATACGCAGGAAGAAAAGAAGCACCGCGGCCAGCACGGCCACATGGGTTCCCGAGATCACCAGCGCGTGAAAAGTGCCGGTGGAGCGATAGTCTTCCGTCCACATGCGGTCCAGTTTCGCGGTTGCGCCGATCAGAATGGCCTGCATCATGCCATTCGAATAGGCGTCGTTTGCGTAAAGCCGGTCAAGCCGGTCGAGGGCAGCGGACCGGATTCCGAAGATGACTGCGCTGAAGCGATTGCCGCATCGCCCGGGCAGAGTGCGGAGGGTCGCCGCATCCGCCGATGCCGTCCAATAGATGCGCTGACGCGCCAGAAAATGGACCGCATCGAAGGCACCCGGGTCGTTGTAGTTATGCGAACGGCGAACCTTCCCGCGGAACTCGACATTCGTCCCGTAAGGCAGGTTGGGGAATTCCTGATCGGCCCTGGCGAAGAGCGAAACCTGGGCGCGCGCGCCGGGCGCCAGTTCCACGATGAACCGTTCGCGATCCACCGCCAGCAGGGCGGGATCGACTACACAACCGGTGAAGATTGCCAGCCGGTTGTCGGGTACTGAGAGAACGGGAGGCTCGGGAGCGGGCCTGGACGCCACCAGAGCGATGCCGCCGAAGAGAAGACTGGCCATCGCCGCGGCCAGCATCACGGCGCGAAAGCTGAAAACATATGCGATGAATGCCAGCGATCCCAGTGTGGCGGCGGCGGCGAGAAGATTCAGAACGGAAAACTGAAGAGGTCCTTTTGAAAGCAGCCCGATCGTGATGCCCGCGGAGATTGCGAAGAACGGCAGAAGCAGCGGCTCGCGGAAACGCACACGACCTTAGTCGCAGGGACCCGCGGGTTTCTCAAAAAATTCAGACTGCGGTTGTGTGAGCGGTTTTTATCCGGATGGACACCGGCGGCTGATCCAGCAAGTCGAGGTAGGTTAAGACGATGAATATTTTGTGCGCACGGTCGCCAGGATTGTTCCACCGGTCGCAATAATCTGAATCGAAGAAATTTACCATCAACCGGTAGGCATTGAACGAGATCTCATCGGCTTCCAGAATGCAGGCTCCCTGAAAATCCGCGAGGCAGTCGAGTTCGTCGCGGGAAAGTCCACGGAGAAAGTGCAAAACCACGAGACGGTTAGCCGGGAGGGCTTTGCGGAGGAGAGCACCAACCAGAGAGCATCGAGAGGCTACAGGGGCCAAATTTAACTCCGGAAACGGTACGAATGACTACCCCCCGATTATCCCGCAGCGGGTGCGTTGAAAGCAAGCTTTCAACCCGGCTGGAGGCGAAGTAGCTACCATAAACAACTTATAAATCTCATGTGATGGTTATAACCATTGCACCTTTTCGCGGGTGGTATTATCGATACCCTTTGGGCTATGGTTGGAAAAGAAAAGGGGTCGTGGATATGGCCGTTGCCGACGCAGGTTGCGAGGAAAAAGCACGGTTTCTGCGGGCTTATTCGTTCTCTGTTTCCGACTATAACCGGGCGGTAATGCTGCTGCAGGAGCGCTCCGGCGTCATGTCGCGCGAAGAATACGAAAAACTCCGTACGTTTGTGGAAAATACCAGGGAACTGGTGGAAAACTGCCGTATGGCGCTGGAAGCGCACACGGCCGATCACGGCTGCTGACCTTAGGGGCGAATTCCGACCGGCAGGACGTTCCCAAAGCCTAATCCCCCTGCCACTGCGCGGAAATTCAAAGCTTCCATATCCCTTTCAAAATCCACAAAGCCATAAGGCTCATGTAGTTTCGCGGCGACCAGGCGGATTCTCGACCACCATGCGCCGCGGGATGCGAACAGGGTGCGTTCGGCCCCGCCGAGATCCACTTTCAGGATGTCCACCTGGGCGAAGCCCGAGGCATCGAGAATTTCACCCAGACCGCCATCCGGTTCGCGCTCATCCAGTTGCGCCACATGAGCCCGCTTCCCCAGCCATGCCAGGTTTTTTCTGAGCACTTCAACCCTCGACGGATCCTCTTCCACGCAAACGAAAGACGCTTGTGGAAACTGCGCGGCAAATGCAAGTGTGGAGGCTCCGGTCTTTGCGCCGAGATCCACCACGCACTTTACTACATTCGTCAAGATTGGCGGGATCCAGTAATGGTGATCAATGATGGCGTCATGGAAATCCCTGAGGTCCGCCGCACCGCGCCGGTAGTAAAACTCAACTCCTGTTTCGGGATACTCCGGCAGACGGATACGGCGGTGCCCCAGATCCGGAGCTGGCTTTTCAGTCGATCCCAGAAAGTGAGACCGCAGCGTATCGAGAGCCAGCGTGGCGCGGTCTGAAGCGCTCGCCCCGAGCTGCCAGCAATGTCTGATTTCTTCGAATAAACGATCTGCAAGCACGGCTATCTAATTGACATCGTGGTGACGACTTGGGTCGGAATCGCAGTATTTGAACTGGAAATGCTGTTCATATACACGACAATCGGTACGCTTGTCCCGGTCGGAGCGCCGGCCGGTATGGTGAAATTAATCTGCCACAGGCCGACATTCTGAGGTGCAAGTCCCGAGTAAGTTATATTGGCGGCGGGAACCTGAAAACCGTTACCGGCCGTGCCAAGGACGATCTGCGGCAACCCGGACGTCGGGACTTGTCCGGTGCTTGCCTGTCCATCGGGCGGCGAACCGGCAACAGGCCCCTGTCCGGTGCCGAAAATCTGAATGATGTGGCTCCGAACCGCCGGATTGGTGGCCGTATTCACCGTATTGTCGTCGTTTAAAGCCGCAATGGGACCGCTTTGTTGCGCGCCTTCCACGAAAAGTCCAGGCGATGCCGAAGCGAGGGGAATCTCCGCGGCTGCGTAAATCTGACCGGTGGACGGGCGAATTACCTGTACATTGGCCACACCGGACTGCGGCAGGGTGTACGAGAGCGGGAAATTTATCTGTCCGGGCGACACGTAAAAGAGGGCCGACGCGACGCCATTCACCAGCACCTGGGTATCGGACAGGGTAGCCGGAAGCGGTAAAGTCGTGGCTATCGCGGTATCGCTGGAGATCACGTTTTGTGACTGCGCCGCATACAGTGAAACGATAGTTCCCGCTGCCAGCGCTCTGCCGACAATCGAATTGGCGGCATTCAGGGCGTTGGCTTGCGGTACAAAATAAACAATCCGATCCACCCCATCGGTCACCAGCAGATTGCCGTAGCTGTCGACAAAGGCGGACCGCGGAGAAACCGCCGGCTGACTCGCATCCAGCGAAAAAGGCGGATTCGCCAGGGGCAAATTGTCGATCGACGCAAAATGCGCCAGCCGGCTGGACGCGGAATCGGCAACCCAGAAGTCGCCCTTGGGCGACATCCCGATCGATACGGGCTGACTGAGACCGGCGGTTATCGCGAACGATGCCGGGGTTCCCGATGTGGCAAGAGAGCCAACGGGCGCAAACACCTGTATACGGGCATTACCTGCGTCCGCCACCAGAATCCTGTCCTGAGGATCCACGGCTATCCCGCTCGGCGAAGTCAGCGTCGAGGAAGTCGTCCCCGCTGTCGCCGACACGAAATTGGACTGCCCCAGGACGATGCTCGCCGACATTCCATTGGTAAAAGGCTTCTGAAACAACAGCACACGGTTCTGCTGTACGTCCGATGCGACCAGATAGCCGCCGGTGCCCGATGCGTTCATGCCCGCGCTGGTGAACGCCACCGATATAGGCGACGCCATCGTTCCTGCCGTGGCATCCGTCACCGATAGTGTGAAACTCGACTGTCCGAGCACCAGATCGGCACTTTCGTTCGCCGTCACTCCCGAAGCAAACGGGGCGGGGAAGCGCAGGATACGCGCATTGCCGGTGTCAGCCACATAGAGATTGCCGGCCGAATCGACGGCGAGGCCAAACGGGGTATTCAGACTCTTGGCGGTGGGTTGAGATGCCAGCCCGGCCGGATAATTCACCATGACATGCAGAAAATCCGGCTGCCCGATAACGATATCGGCGCGCTGGCCGCTCTGCGCGGCGGTAAAATTCGCAAATCCGAGAATCCGGTTATTCGTAGTGTCGGCCACATACAGGTGCGGAGGCGTGGCGCTTAGATCGAGTACAGCCGATCCGCCGAACGCGCTGCCGGAGACCGTGGAAAACTCTTTGCCTTCCACCAGGTTCGGCGCATTGTAGGGGAAGTCGAGCTGTCCGATGACCCGGGAGGCCGTTTGCGAAATTGTGCCGCCCGAGATCGGAAACACAATAATGCGATGGTTCGAGGTATCGGCAACGAAGACTTCGGTGCTGCTTCCCGCCATGTCCGTCGGTGAACTAAGTACGGCCGGCCCGGCGCCGGCAACGCCGCCGTTGGAGGTGGCGGCGGTAAAGGTGGCCTGCCCGATTACCTGGTTCGCCGAGGGCGAGAACTGCACGCTCTGGACCGGCCAGCTTACCACCGGACCGAAGGCGAGCACGCGATTGTTGTTGTTATCGGCGACCAGAATATTGGCGCCCACTACCGAAACACCTTCGACAGTGCCTGAGGTGCCGCCCACGGAAATGGCGCTCGCGGCATTGGTGTTTTGAGATGTGTCGATTCCCAGAATCCGGCTGGCCGATGCATTCAGACCGATGCCCGCCGGATAAACCACCACCCGCGCAAGGCCGTCCGCGATCAGAAGGTTTCCCGGCTGATCGAAGGCAATGCCGGTCGGGGCGACCAGTCCCGACGTGCCGGTGCGGACTGTGGCGGCGGTATTGGAAAGCAGATCCTTTTGTCCTACCGCCAGATCGGCGGCCGGGGAGGGCGTATGTGGCGCGAGGACCGAAGCCGGAAACCGCAGGACGCGGTTATTGCCGATGTCAGCGACCCAGAGATTTCCGGTGGCATCGATCGCCAGCCCCGCGCGCCCGACGAAGGAACCGCCGGGAAAAAGAGAAAGCGTGGTGGCTTTTATTCCGCCCGTATTCGCGCCGGTCCCGCTGAAAGAAGTCTGGCCGATCACAAGGTCCGGGATCTGATATCCGGTTTGCGCAAACGGCTTCGGATAGCGAACCACCCGGTTGTTGCCTGTATCGGCCACGTAAAGATTCCCCGCGCCGTCAACTACCAGACCCGTGGGAGCTTTCAGCGCCGTGGTGACTCCGAGACTGGCGCCGATGGTGCTGAAACGATCCAGTTGTCCGAGGATGATATCGGCATAAGCGCCCGCGGTAAGCTGCGTGTTGTACTGATACGCCAGCACGCGGTTGTTGGCGGTATCGGCAATGTAGATAATCGGCGGCGAGACTGAATTATCGAGGGCAATGCCTTCCGGGGTCCTCAGTTCGCGGCCTTCCACGACGTTGGGCGCCTGCGTGTCGAGGTTCAGAGGACTCGAGGCCGTGCCGAGGAAATTGGGGTCGCCAAGCACCTTTACCGGCTTGGGAAAGAGCGACTGGGCGCAGATCGGACCCGAAAGCAGCAGTGCGGAGAAACCCAGAATCAGGTAGGAGCGAAGTGATACCAAGCTATCCAAACGATAGCATTCCCGGATGGGCTAAATAAAACACATCGGGTACCAGGACACCCGCATGCAGCATCTATTCAGGCCTGGCCGGTTGGAGATGACTCTCGCATTCCGCCAGCCGCTGGCGCATGCGGGCTGCTTCGGCCGTATAAGAAGTGGCCAGCGAAGGGCTGAGCTTCCCCCATTCGGCGAGCGCTTTCCGGTAGAAACCGGCTGCCTCGCGCCAGTCGGCGATTTGCTGGTCTTTCGGCGTTCCCGGCTGTCCGGCAAGGAGCAGGAAGATCTCTCCGTTCCAGCCGAGGGCGCGCGGAAAATAGATTTTGGTCAGCCCCGCTCCGGCCGAAGAGATTGCCTGAGCCCGCCCGAGCGCACTGGCTGCCAGACGGATCGCTTCCGCTCTTTCCCCGAGGCGCGCATCCGTCGCCGCGATTCCGGCCTCGTCAATGGCGATCTGACGAGCACAGGATGGCAGACTGGAGCGCTTCAGCACAGCCGCGCAGATATCGAGCGACCTCTGATAACTGCGCCTGGCCTCTTCCGGTTTGTGCAAGGCAAGCAGCCGCTGGGCCTGGTATTCGTAAACCAGCGTCCACTGGGCCGCCAGCGAAACGTTCTTCGGATCGGCGGCGGACAGCGAATCGAAAATCGAAGCCGAGCGGTCGAGGACCGCCAGCGATTCCTCCACTTCGCCCGGCCCCTGCAAAACGGTGCCGGTTCGCATCAGCACCACCGCAAGATCGATGCGGGCCTGCGTATCCGATGGATCGGAAGCGACCATCGTCTCGGCAATCTGCGCGGCTTTCCGGTACCACACCAGAGCGCCATGGGGATCGCCCGCGCTCATCAGGAACGGACTGCCCATCGCGTCCCCCACATGCCCGTAGGCGATCATTAGATCCCGCTGCACGGCGACATCGTTGGGGTGAAGCGCGAACAACTGTTCGCGGAGCGCGACGCTCTTCTGATAATCCGACAGGCTCTGTTGAATGTCGCCCTCGCGCGAGGCTATGGTGCCGAACTGGCTCCAGGTGGAAGCCAGAATAAGAATACAGTCCTCGTCGTGAGGGTATTCGGCCACCATCTGCATGGTCCTGGGCAGTTCCTGCAGAATCTCCTGCCTCGCTTCAGCCAGGTGATTCATGGTGGTGTCGGCGGCTACCGCCGTAAGGTGCAGCAGGGCGGCGCTCTTCCTGGCCGCGAGATTGTGCGGGTCGTTGTTCAGGATCCAGGCCGTCTGCACAAGCCCTTTGCGCGCTTCCGCGATATTCGATTCTTTTTGACCCGAAGCGCCCAGAACTTCCGCCAGTCCCTTGCTGCATTCGGCGAGTTGAAGGCGCGCATTCAGATTTGCGGGACTAGCCGCAATCAGCCCCTCCAGGATCTTTTCGGCCTTGCGATAACTGGCTTCGGCGCCCGGAAGATCGCCCAGATTCGGTTGCAGAGGGTCGCCCTCGATCCGCGCCAGACGCGTGTAGGCGAATGCCATGGCGGAAAGCACGCGGGCATCGTTGCCGTTTTCCGTGTTCAGGCGATCGAGATAATCGAGCGTACTGCGGACCATGTCCCGGCGGGCTTGGGTCGCGCCCGGAAGGCGCTCGATGGATCCGTCCACGCGGAATAATGTCCGGTTCGCCATCTCCACCAGGTCACCCAGCCGCTGTTCCGCACGCTGTCGCTGGATCCGGGTCTGGCGCGCTTCCCAAAGCACGGCTACGATGCCACCGATCAGGATGCAGGCGATCAGGCCGCCCGCCAGCACGCCCACTCTATTGCGGAGCGCGAACTTGCGCACCCGGTACGTCCAGGTGTCTTCCTGCGCCAGCACCGGAAGCCCGGCGATATAACGCCGCAGGTCTTCGCTGAGCTGATCCACCGACTGATAGCGACGTGCCGGGTCGGTATGGGTCGCCATCAGCACAATCCTGTCCAGGTCGCCGGACAGAGGTTTGCGGTCGAGCTCGCCGTCCGCACGCCTGCGGGGCGTCTCGCCGGTGAGAATCTGCAGAAGAATAGCGCCCAGGGAATAGACGTCGGTGGCCGTATTGATGGCCTCGCCGCGACTCTGTTCCGGGCTGGCATAAGCCGGCGTGAGCGCGATTGTCGATCGCGCGCCGGTGAGGTCGACGGTGTTTTCGCCCGCTTCAATATTCAGGAGTCTGGCGATTCCGAAATCGAGCAGTTTTGGAGAGCCGTCCGCCGTAACCAGAATGTTGGCCGGTTTCAGATCGCGGTGAATCACCAGATGCCGGTGCGCGTAGGAAACCGGCGCGCACACCTGCCGGAAAAGTTCGCAGCGGGCCACCAGCGACAGCTTCTTTTGCTGGCAGAAAATGTGGATCGGGGTGCCCTCGACGTATTCCATGACGAAGTACGGGCGGCCGTCGATGGAGGTCCCCGCATCAATCAGCCGGGCGATGTTGGGGTGATCGAGACCGGCCAGAATCTGCCGCTCCTGGCGAAACCGTTTCAATACGGCGTCGGTGTCGATGCCGCGCTTCACCAGCTTGATCGCCACCCGTTTGACGAACTGCTGGTCGGCGCGGGCTGCCAGATACACGGCGCCCATGCCCCCGCGGCCGATCTCGCGATCGATCCTCCACGGCCCCAGGCGCGCACCTTCCATGGAATCGTCATCGAAAAGCGAAGTCGCCGCGCTTTCGATCAGGGTGGCGATGCTGTCGCTTTCCATCAGATCGGTGGCCAGCAGGGACTCGGTCTCGCGCCGCAGTTCCTGATCCCCACGGCAGGCGCGATCGAGGAATTCGGCGCGGGCCGGCTCTGGAAGCTCGACCGCCGCGAAAAACAGTTCTTCCACCTGCCGCCACCGGTTGTCAGGCATAAGAGGGATTGTCAGGCATAAAAATGTTCTCTCAGCTTCATTCTGTTAAAATTGACACCAAAGTGGAAGGCGAATCGCTTACCGTACTGCTCCGGCAGGTAAAAGAGGGCGATAAAGACGCGCTCGATTCCCTGGTTCCCATCGCTTATGCCGAGCTCCGGCGTCTGGCCGACAGTTACCTGCGGCGCGAGCGTTCCGACCATACCCTTCAACCCACAGCTCTTATCCATGAAGCCTATTTGCGTCTGGTGGATCAGGACCAGCCAGATTATCGCAGCCGTTCCCACTTCTTCGGCGTCGCAGCGCAGCTGATGCGGCAGATCCTGGTGGATCATGCGCGCACCCGCAACGCGGGAAAACGCGGCGGCGGAGAGGCGAAGATCCCCCTCGAGTCGGTCGCCGAAGCCAGCCAGACCCGTCCCGAATCCTTCCTCGATCTTGACCTTGCCCTGCGCAAACTCGAGGAGCGGGATCCCAGGAAGGCCCGTGTCATCGAGATGCGCTTTTTCGGCGGCCTCACCGCTGAAGAATCCGCGGAGGTTCTGCAGGTTTCCGTCGAAACGATCCGGCGCGATTTACGCCTGGGTCAGGCATGGCTGCAGCGCGAACTCGCTCGCACCTCTCCACTCCCCGTCTAAACAAAGGCGGGTTCCCGTATAAAGACAGGCGGAATTTCGGGTCCGGTCCGTTAACGGATTTTTCCCAAGGCCTTCCGGATGTTCAGCCCCACGGGCGGTACTATTACGTCTCCCCTGTTCAGTACGGAGGAATCGGTGCAAACTGTCCACATGAGGTTAAGCAACATGACCGAATCACTTAATACCCTGGCCGCAAAAATTCTTACCGTTGTTTCTTTCGCACTCGTTCTTTCCACCGCTGCTTCCGCACAGACTTCCAATATCCTGATGCTCCCCAATGCCGATCAGACCTGTGAAACCACACAGGCCTGCGCCGCATACATGCCTGGCAGCGAACCCTTTGTCCTGTTGATCAAAGCCACCAAGACCAACACAGCCTCTTATCGCTATACCGTTGTCGCCACTCTCGAAGATGGCAGCAAGCGCGTTATCAGCGGGCAGATCGGCCGTTCCGACGACGGCGCCGGTTACACCGCCGCCCCGGTTTCCCTCGGTTGCGACCCGGTTTCGGTCGATACGACGGTCGTCGAAGCCGGGGTTTAATCCAGGCGCTTAACTCGAAATCTGCACTGAAACGCGGTACTGGAACCAGACGGTTATTGCTTCCAGCGGCGTAACGGAACAGAAACAGCGGCGCAGATCGCCACGACAGCAATAGTGGCGATCCCGCCGCCGACTACACTAAAAACCGGACCGAACCAGGCGGCGGTCCAGCCGGACTCCACGGCGCCGAACTGATTCGAAGAACTGATAAAAATACTGTTGACTGCCAGCACACGGCCGCGCAAACGGTCGGGTGTTTGCGTTTGCACCAGTGAATGACGCAGGACGACGCTGACGTTGTCGAAGGCGCCGGTCAGCAAAAGCATCGCGAAAGAAAGCCAGAACGATCGCGAGATGCCGAAAACAATCGTCGCCGCGCCGAATCCGGCCACCGCATAGAGAAGCCGTTTTCCCGCCGCCGTCACTTTCGGAGAGTGGGCCGACAGGATCGCCATCAGAACCGCGC
>DASZLO010000081.1:0-4061 GCA_035552315.1 Bryobacteraceae bacterium | reverse complement strand
CAATGTCCGCATGTATTCGACCAGGCCATAGCTGAGCGCACAATCGAACTGCAGGATGTCCCGATCGGGCCGCATCGCTGCGTACCGGATCAGATTGCGCGCGTCCTGAACTGAAAAGAGGTTCTCCCCCGTCGCCATGGGTTCCTGATAGTGAAGAGCCAGCTCCGCTTGCAATTGATAATCGAGCGGGTCGCCGGCCTCCTCGTACCACCGCAGGTGGTATGGTTCCAGAGCACGGGCATAAGCGATCGCTGTCTCGAGGTCGAACCGTCCGTTGGCGTCGACCGCCAATTGGTCTCCGCCTTTCAATATGCTTAGGACCGATTCGATGCGCTTGAGATCTTCCGCCAACGACGCTCCGCCAATCTTCATCTTCACTACGGAATAACCCCGGTCGAGGTAGCCCTGCATCTCCTCCTGTAGAGCCGATGGACCCTTCTCGGGGTAGTAGTATCCGCCTGCGGCATAGACGAAAACCTTTTTGTCGGCGACTCCACCCCGGAAACGGTCGGCAAGAAGACGATACAGCGGCATGCCGGCAATCTTCGCCACGGCATCCCAAATCGCCATGTCGAGGACACCGACTGCCACCGACCTCTCGCCGTGTCCCCCCGGTTTCTCGTTCCGCATGACGACGTCCCAAACCTTGAATGGATCGAAGTTATCGCCCGAACCGTCGATGAGACTCTCGGAAGAGGCAGCGATCAGCCGCGGGATGAAGCGGTCCCGCAAGAGACCGCTCGGCGCATATCGGCCATTGGAATTGAACCCGTAACCGACAACACGTTTGCCATCGCGCACTACGTCTGTGATAACTGCCAGCGCGCTTACCGTCATCTGGCTGAAGTCGATGTAGGCATTGCGAATATTCGACTTGATGGGAACGACGGTCTCCCGAACATCGACGATCTTCATTCGTTGCCTCGCTTTCGCGCACCGCACCGCCAGGAAATACCGGATCAGCGTTAGGACAACTCCGGTTCTCAGCGCCCGTAAATCAGCACGCGAAACGTTCCGGGAATCGGTGACCGCTGGGGCTTCGGCTTTTCCCGCGTTGGCGCAGGAACAGGGCCAAAATCCGCGGTGGTCAGAAACAGGTAGTGCGTCTTGGGATCGATATTCATCGTCTTGGCGCCATACTGGGTTTTCACGGTTTCGACATCCGAGAGTTTGTCCGGGGAATCCTCATGCAGGATGTGAATCTTTCCCTCGCGGGTGGAGATAAACAACAGCCCTGTTGCGGGCTCGAAGACGACGGCATCCACGCCGGCGCTGATGGGCAGGGATTGGAGAATTTTGCCGTTGTCCGCATCCATCATGTCGAGGATTTGCGGATTGCGGCCAGCGGAAAATAGCCGCCGGTGCTCACGGTCCATCCCCATGCCCACCGGCGCTCCGGCCGGTGCTACCGGCCAGCGAGCTTTGACGGTGAGCGTGCGCGTATTGATGACGGCCACTTCGTTGTTTTCTTCAATGTCGTCGTAAATGGCGCCCTTGCCATCGGCGGCAGGATATTCCGGACCGCCTCCCAGGTCGACGACTTTCACTACCGTTTCCTTGTTCGGATCGATCGCAGTAGCGTTCTTGCTGTCGCCATTGAAGGTGAAGACAAGCCCAGACGCGGGATCGTAAACGATGGAATCGGTGTCCGGAAAATTTTTGATTCGGCCCGTAATCTTCAGCGTCTTCAGATCGAAGACCGCCACCTGGGCCGCATGGCCATCGGTGATAAATCCCTTCCCCAGCTTTGGAAGGACGAGGACGCCATGGCAGCGCTTCAAGCCGGAAATGGTTCCCACGACAGAGAAGTTATCGGCGTCAAGCACTTTAACCTCGGTGCCATGCGTGAGATAGACGCGCCGCCCCACGGGATCTACCGTAACGTAATCGAAGTATTCGCCGCCGCCGGGTGCTGCACCCAAAGGAATTCTCTTCATCAGGTGATAACCCGGCCCAGCCGGACTGGCCAGAGCCACCGTCCCAGATAGTACGAAGTAAATGAGTGTCTGAAACAATAAGAACCGGTTCATCCTGATCCTCGCTTTAGTTATTGAGTTTCGTGCCGCGTCTTTGAATCCTGGACACAGCATCTTCCCGCGTTTTCATGACTTCTCAAGTCCGCTGCAGTGCGGGCCGAAGCTCGCGAATATCTTTCATGCTTTCCAGAGCGAACACCTTGTCGATCAGAGTCGAGCAGCTTGTCTCGCCGAGGATCGGCGCGATAAGCCCACGCGCCTTCGCTACCACTTCGTCGTGCGTCATGGGGTTCTCGGCCGTGCCGCGGACGTCACGGACCCAATCGCTCAATTGTGTGCCGTCGGTAAAGGTCAGCTCGACGATCGCCTCACGCCGCGGGCGCCGGGCATCGATCCGCGGATCGGAGACAAGCTCCACCTTGGCGCGCTGGCGCAGCACGTCTGGGTCCTGCATGCGCGCTTTGTTATGGACGGAGGCGAAGGTGACCGTCTTGTCCAGCAGCATGATCGCGACCAGGTACTGCAGGCATATGTCCGGCATCTCGCGATCGCTCACCGTGTTCACTTCGTCGGTGGCGAGCCGCACCGTTACCCGCTTCACATCATCGGCGGTAAACGTGCGCTGCTTGAAAAAACCGGCAAGCGCGTCCAGCGGAGCCTGGATTGGCGATCCGGCAGTCCATTTCTTGATATTCGTCCGGGTTATCTCATATCGCTCACCGAGCTTGTCGACCAGTTGTGACGGGTCAGCTTGCATCACTCCCTTTTCCTTGGGAGCAAAGGCTTCAAAAAAATTGTCCGGGCCGGAGAAGATATCTTCCACCCCGGTAAACCCCGAGCGAACCAGCATTGCGGCGGTGACTGCGCCGGCCGCTGGCTTGCCCCCGAAGAGAAAAGCCTTCTCCATGTGCACATCGTCACGCTTCCATGCGCCGAACCCCGATACCTGCTGTGCGCTATAGTCCAGCAGAAAACGGCACTGCTGCGCGTTGAGGCTCGCGGCGCAACCGGCGGCCGCACCGGCGCCGAAGACAGCCACGGTGCCGTGCGTGCTCCTATGGGTGAGCGCCTCATAGGCCGGACCGCCCATGCTCATGGTTACTCGAGTCCCGACATCGTAGCCGAGAGTGACAGCGCGCAGGAATTGTGTTCCGGTGATTCCAAACTGCTCGCCAGCCGCCAACGCAGCCGGAACGATGGAGACACCGGGATGCGAGCGCGAAGGGGCGTGCGAATCGTCTGTCTCGTCGGAATGAGCCAGCACCCCGTTCGTCAGTGCTGCCTCAATAGGACCGCAGACGATATTCGAGGCAGCCACTGTTGCCACCTCCTTACCGCCATAGGAGCGAATAAATCCAAGTGCGGCGCGGCCTGGCAGCAGTCCTGAACCGGAAATCATCGCCGCCAACGTGTCCAGAATATGTTGTTTCGACTTCTCCACAACTTCGTCCGGCAGCGCCCGTTCAGCCGCTTCGCTCATATACGTGCTGAGCTTTTCCATCACCGCGCTGATACCCTGCGCCGGACTATCCGGTGCTGGGCTATCCGGTGCCGGACTGTCCAGTGACGGGCCATCCTGGCTGGCAGAAGCCCTGGCGAACGCTACGAACGGCGGAAGCGCCGCCGTTGCAATGGCCACGCTCGCGAACTCGAATAATCCGCGCCGCGTCAACGTAGCATGGACATTCCTGATCGGTGCTTCCTTCTCTCCGTCGTCACCCATCTTTCCTTCTCCTGCGGGCGCTAGTTTCTTGTCCGTCCTGCCCCGATGAAAGGATCTCGCATCGCATCTGCCGCTCATGTACCCAGCTCTCACGCGACGCAAGAACCTCTCTCAAGGCCGCGCCATCGATCTCTTTCTCCGAGGACGCAATCACAATGGTGCCGACGCCATTCCCGATCATGTTCACCAGAGCCCGGAACGTGCTGAGGAAGCGATCGATTCCGAGAATCAAAGCCATGCCCGCAACCGGAATGGTCGGAACGACGATCAGCGTGCCCACGAGTGCGATAAACCCGGCGCCCGCCACTCCACTGGCTCCTTTGGAGGTGAGAATGGCAACCGCAAACAGCGTCAACTGCTGC
>DASZLO010000080.1:0-4159 GCA_035552315.1 Bryobacteraceae bacterium | reverse complement strand
GGTGGAGCAGAGCCAGGAACACCGACGCACACACATTAAAAGGAGACAGGTCATGAAACGGATTACAGTATTCGCGCTCTTCACCATCGCAGGTTTTCTTACCGCCGGTAACGCTTTGGCGCAGCAAAAGGACGTCCGGGTGGCGGTGCCTTTCGACTTTACGGTTGGCGACAAACTGCTTCCCGCGGGAACCTATTCGATAATGCCGGTATCGGACTCGACGATTGCGATTCGGAACGGACAAACCCATTCTGCAGTGTTGACTCAGGCGTCCTCGGACAGCAAGCGGTCGCAGAAGGGCGGCGAGCTGGTCTTCAACAAATATAACGGCCAGTATTTCCTGCATGAGGTTCTGTGCGAATCCGTTGCGATGAACGTGAGCCTTCCCACTACGAAGACAGAGAAGAAGGTTCGTCTGGAGGAAGCGAGATTGCACAATGATTCCAGCCAGGTACTGCTTGCGATCAAGTAGCCGGTCAGGAGCTAAGCCCGGAGACCACGTCTCCGGGCTTTTTTGTTTATGGTGCGGGGCGGCCTGAGGTGCCGGCAACGGCAATATGTTTCTCTAGGGAAACTTTGTATCCAGCGCATAGATTTCTTCAATGCTGATGTCGCGCGTGCTCAGGATCGAGTCGTCCGGACCCAGCCCCGACCACCACCCAAAGCGCCCCTGCACCGGCTCTCCCGCATCCGACAAATTAGCGATATGTTCCAGCTTGCGGTCGCTCAGGCATATCCGCTCCATCGGCAGACCCTTTTCGAATTCGGCATTGAAATAGACGCATTTCCCGTCGCGCGACCAATTGGGATAAGCAACCGAAATTTTGATCAGGTCTTCCCATTTCCGCTGCGCGAAGTCGTACAACACCAGCTTCTCGAAATCAACCGTCATCGCCAGCAGGTAGCGCCCATCTGGAGACCAGCGCGGTGAAAACAGCCCCACCGAGTCCGGCACATCCGTCACCTGCAATGCCTTCAGATTCAAAATGTGAATCCCGTTCTCCTTCGATACCCTCAGCGCAAATGGATTCCCGCTGAACGCCATCGAATTTCCGTCGGGTGACCACGAAGGGTCGAGATTGTCGGAATCACCGGATGTAACCTGTTCCGGGGCTCCGCCCTCGGCCGGCACAACGAAAATTTGCCAGGCCTTGTTTGGCTCGTGGCTCGAAAACGCAATCTTCGTGCCGTCGGGCGACCAACGTGCCAGGCTCGCCTCGGCCGGGGGAAAGCTCAACTCGTGCCGGTTGCTCCCGTCTACGTCGCTCTCCCACAAAATCCCATCCGGATACGAGGTGTACGACACTCGCTTCCCGTCCGGCGAAAGCGTCACGTTCTCCGCCGAAAGCCCCGGCAGGTACGGAGTGAACGCGTGGGTCTTCTGGTCGTATCGCACCAGCTCGCTCCGCAGTGTGGACCCGATAAAGAAAGCCTTTGTCCCGTCCCTGTTCGGTAAGGGAGCCTCCGCGCTCATCTGCCCCAAAGTCAGTTGCACCGGCGCGCGGCTCGTCTTCCGCCAAAGGTCGCCCTTCTCGCGCATGGCCCACAAATTGGCGACCCCGTCGCGAGTCGATTGGAAAATGTAATACTTCCCGTCGCTCGTCCAGTTCCCGCAGCACTCGTTCGGCGGGCTGTTCCAGCCTGCAAGCAGTTGCCTCAGATGGCTCCCGTCCGGCTGCACCTCCCATATCGTGCGCGTGCGCGACTGTGCCTCAACGCTGAACCGGAGCACGCTTCCATCGGGCGAGAATCGAGGCCAGGATATGAGGCCGCTCGCCGTCAGAATCTTCCGCGGCTGGCTTCCATCGCTCTTCGCCGCGAACAGCTCCCGTTCCCGGCTGTAATAAATCGTTTTCCCGTCCGGCGTCCAGGTCGCATCCGAGGCCATAATGTCTCCCACCCGGCGCGGCTGGCCGCCCGGTACCGGCAGCCTCCACAGCCCCTGCACATTGCTTCCAGGATTGAGCGGGGGACCTGCCATCAGCAACTCCGATCTGGCAGGTTCGATATCGGCGATCCCGCCAAATGGGATGGGCACCTGGATCGGGATCGTTTCGCCGCCCTCCATTGAAACCTGCATCAATCGGCTCAGAAAGCCGGCCGCCTCTGTAAAATAAATACTCGATCCGTCTCCCAGCAGGGGAGGAGGCGGGTCTCCTGCTCCAAACAGCTTCGGCGCGCCATCGCGAGTCAACTGAGAAGTGCCGGTCACGATAGGAGGAGGCATCGCCGGCCGCAGAAAATAAATCAGGGCAAGCACTGCCGCCGCCGCAATCACCCAGGCCAACGGGCGCGCCTTTTTCGGAAGCCTCCAGCTTGCCGCTCGCACAGGCAACGATTCCGCAGCCGTAGTCTGGCCTGCCGCCGCAACCACCGCCCTGGAGTGGCCGGAATCCGTATCCCGTTTCAGCCGCTTCAGGTCGGCTCGCATCTCCGAAGCGTGCTGATAGCGCAGGTCGCGATCTTTCTCCAGCGCTTTGTTGATGATCTCTTCCAGCCCGGTTGGAAGATCGGGGTTGATTCGAACCGGTGAAACGGGCGCGCGATTCAGGATGCCATCGAAGATCAGCCCTGTGCTTTGCCCGCGAAAGGGAGGCGTGCCCGTCACCATCTCGTAAAGCACCACGCCAAACGAGAACAGATCGCTGCGGGAATCCACCTCTTTGCCCATCACCTGTTCCGGAGACATGTAGGCTACCGTGCCCATCGCTGCGCCCGGACTCGTCAGCTGCTCCTCATCGATCGTAGGCGCTGCCTCGGTCTCGCCATGGCCATTACGTCCGGCCACGGTGACAACTTTCGCCAGCCCGAAATCCAGAACCTTCGCATGATGGCGGCTCGTAACAAAAATATTTGCCGGCTTGATGTCCCGGTGCAGAATGCCGGCTGAATGCGCCGCATCCAGGGCATCTGCAATCTCGATTGCCAGCGACAGCGCGGTTTCAAGATCGAGCGGCTTGCCAGTGATCAATTGCCGCAGCGTCGTCCCGTCCAGATACTCCATCGCGATAAACGCGTGGCCATCCTCTTCGCCAATGTCGTAAATGGTGCAGATATTCGGGTGATTCAGCGCCGACGCCGATTTCGCTTCCCGGCGGAAGCGGCTTAGTGCCTGCGGGTCACGCGCCAGGTCATCCGGCAGCAGCTTGAGCGCCACAAATCGATCCAGGCGGGTGTCTCGAGCCTTGTACACCACGCCCATTCCACCCGAGCCGACGTGCGATTCGATTTCGTACGGTCCGAGCTTCATTCCGGCAGCGAGCGCCATAGGCACGAATTATAGCCCGAGCGCGCGGCAGGGCCCGGTTGGAACGTGGCGGTTCAAATTCGATCAGTATCTCCACGAGGTGGTGTCGGCGCCGGGCGGGGCGGTGGCGAGCATGTGATCGGTCATTTTGGGAAGGACGCGCTGGATCCAGTCGGCGTTGTTCTGCTGCATGGTGTATTCGGAGGGACCTCCGGTGTAGCAGTGCGGCATGCCGGGGCCGTACTGGAAGGTTGCGTCGGAGTGAGGATTGCGCGTCTGGTCGAGCTGGTTTTGGAGCAGGTGGACGGCGTTGTTGAGGAAGTAAGTGTCTCCGTCGCCGGCGGCGAAGTGGAGCTTGCCTTCGAGTTTGGGGCCGAGCGTGGGCCAGTCGCGCTTGAGGATGGCGGCGAGGTCGTAGTGATCGTGCCACCAGGCGACGACGGATTTGTCGATGGATCCGGTGAGCGGGTTGATGACTTCGGCGGGGTAGCCGTCGGGGCCGGCGGGCGAGAAGACGGCCTGCCAGATGTCCCACTGCTCGGTGGAGCGGCCGTGGGTTCCGAGGACGTATTCGTAGGCGAACTCTGGGCCAGTGTTGGCGATGATGGAGCCGTCGGGCTTGCGGTCGGCGGGGATAGGGATGGTTCCAAAGTCGGCGGTGCGGACAAAGGCGTTGGCGTCGCTGTAGAGATCAATGTTCTGGTAGGCGTGGAAGTCAATGGGGTCGGGGCAGGCGATGTAGGCTCCGTTGTACATATCGGGGTAGAAGACCTGGGTGGCGAAGGCTTCCCAGCCTCCGGTTGAACCGCCGAAGGTGGCGCGCGCCCATCCCTGGCCGATGCCGCGGTATTGCTTCTCGATGGCGGGGATCAACTCTTGATTGATGGCTGATCCGTAGGGGCCGACGTTGGC
>DASZLO010000079.1:0-3067 GCA_035552315.1 Bryobacteraceae bacterium | reverse complement strand
AGCTATTCGCCGCCGGTCTCACTGGCTAATTTACTTGCCAGCGGGCGTTCCTGGCCGGAGTATTTGTTGCCCACCTTCTTGCGGTAGGGCACGGCCACGCGCGAGGAAAGCTGTTCAAAGGTGAACGAGCAAATGCGCATGCCGGGATAAAGCGCCACCGGCATTCGTCCCAGATTGCTCAGCTCGAGCGTCGCCTTGCCCGCCCAGCCGGGATCGAACAGGCCCGCGGTGCCGTGCACGATGATCCCGATGCGTCCCAGACTGGAGCGGCCTTCGAGGCGCCCCAGGACATCGTCATCGAGTTCCAGAGTTTCTTCGGTGATGGCCAGCGCGAACTCGCCCGGCTGCATGATGAAGGGCTCGCCCGCTGGAACTTTTATGGTGCGCATCAGGTCCTGAATGGCGGTCTTGTCGCGCAGGTCGATGAAGGCGTGGCGGCTGTGTTCAAACACGCTGAATTCGCTGCCCAGGCGGAAGTCCACTGAACAGCTTCCGAACTGTTCCGGCGGCAGCGCGGGCGAGATCTTGATCTTGGCCTGTTCGATGTAATTCTTGATGTCGATGTCGGAGAGAACCATGTGGGTTTCCTGAAGTATTTAAGGTTTACTGTAGCAGTTGGGAACGGTCCGCGGCCGCCGATTTCCGCATACAATGAAGATCGCGATGAAATGGGCGCTCTGGCTGGGATTAGCGGGCGGCTTGGTCTGCGCGCAGTCGGTGCAAGTGTATTCGGAGTTCGCGCAGCTCAATGACGCCGGCGTGGTGGTGGCGCCCGAAAATCCTCGCGAGATTCTGTCGCCCGCGGTCGCGCGCAATGCCTTCAGCTCCTTTCAGCTTGCGATCCAGGTTCCGCCCGGCGTGAAATTTCTGATCTACATCGGCCAGAACCCCGACAACGCGGCGAAGGTCTCCGTCTACCGCCGCGACAGCGGCAAACTCGTGCCGGTTGTCGTGCCCTACGAAGGCATATCGTCAGAGGTCTTGTGGATGGATCTGTGGTTGGACGCCACCGCTCCGGTGCGCCGCGTGAAAATCGAGCCGCAAGTTGGGATTGGCGGCGAGTGGTTGAGGTATCCGATGGAAGTGCGGGTCACGGAAGCATCGCCGGTAATGGAAGCAGCGCCCGCCGGGCAAGCGATCGCCGAGCCGTGGGATCTCATGCGCGCGTTTTTATGCGGTGGCGAACCGCGTCTGCTAAGCGGCGCGATACCGCTTGGCGCCGAGTTCCGCTTCCGCAATGCCCGTCAGGATGTGGCGCTAGCGCGCGCGGGCTCCCCCGCCTTGCGCGAAGAGCTGAAGCAAGCCATGGGAGGATGCAGCGCGTCCGCTCCTGCCGATCCCGAATTCTACCTGCATCTGCGCGGTCTGTTGTTGCGGCCGCGCTAGGCGCGATCTTTCAAACGCGATCTTTCAAAAAGGTGCGGCGCGACGGGCCGCCGCGCTAGACTTGTTATTCGCCCCCGAACGGAGAGATGGCCGAGTGGTTGAAGGCGCACGCTTGGAAAGCGTGTTTAGGGGAAACTCTAACGAGGGTTCGAATCCCTCTCTCTCCGCCACTTCTTCTATTGTCCGGCCCAGAGACATAGGTAACAGAATGTACCTAAGACATAGGTAACACTTTTGGGCCGAAGGATTTTCGAGGGGGTGCAGAGATTTTGTCCGACTCAGAGACATAGGCAACAGAACGCTACTTTGTGAGATCCCCGGTAACACTGATCGTTGCCCGGAATCTAATGTTAAGAGGGGATCCAGAATTGTTCAGCCGTCTCCGAATGGTAGTACCGGCCCTGATCCTGCTAACCGGCACGCCGATATTGGCGCAACTCGCGGCGGACGTGAGCGCCGGCGACACGACTACAGTGTCCGCGCAGCCGCCCGGGTCGCCTGCTCAGCCGTCCGAACAGCCCACGCCCGGACAGAATCGAAGAGACAAAGTTTTTTATCCCGACGACACCGAACGCTGGAAGCCGCTTGCCGCCAAATTGCTGGGAAACACTTTATTGGATCAAAAAGAGATCTGGACTTCGCCTTTTCACATGCATAAGCGGGATGCCAAATGGTGGATCGGCGGCGCGGCGATCACCGCAGCACTCATCGCCACGGATCATCGCACCTCGACAGTATTTGAGAACAGCCAAGGGCAAATCACCTGGGGAAATAACATTTCGAAGATCGGTGCCGCCTATACTCTGTTGCCGGTGGTGGCCGGGTTCTACGGCTACGGAGTTCTGCGGAACGACCCGAAGCCCCGTGAAGTGGGAGTCTTAGGCGGCGAGGCTTTGCTCGACAGTTTGATCGTGGTGGAGGTGTTGAAGACTGCCGTCCGAAGGAACCGGCCGGACGCCACGAGTGAACCTGGCCATTTTTTCGAGGGCGGAGATTCTTTTCCTTCCGGCCACGCCATTGAAACCTGGGCACTCGCGTCGGTGGTCGCTCACGAGTACGGACATGGATCAAAACTGGTTCCGATTGTGGTTTATGGATTGGCGGCCACGGTAAGCATGGCGCGTTACGCCGCCGAGCGACACTATGCCTCCGATATCGTCGCAGGAGGCGCCATGGGCTGGTTCATCGGCCGCTTCGTGTACCGTACGCACCTGGACCGCGCGATCCACCGGCACTCCATGGCAATGCCCACGATCGCTCCGCAGATTCAGCCGGGGCAACACTATTATGGCGTTGCGCTGACCTTCGGCCTGTAAGCGGTGCGCCGAGCGCGCAGAGGTGCTGTGATCCGCGCAACGGCCACCTCCCGCAGCAAAATAAAACCTGCCAAATAAATCTTGTAATTTTTTCGCCGGCACATTAGGGTAGAAACTTGTGGTAATTCCCGGGCGTCGAGTGAGACGTTTCGTTTGCCTCGGTCTGCTCTTCGCCGGCTTGGCGACGGCGGAAACCCTCGGTAATTGGCGCGCCAACTTCCCTCCCTGCAAACAACATTCCGAGCTTCAGAAACTCGGCCCCATGAATCTGGGAGTGCGAGTGCTTACAGCAAATCTGGTTCTGGCGGAGGAATTTCGGGCGGCTATGGATTTCTGGGCTCAAGTCCTGGACCTGCAATGGCACG
>DASZLO010000078.1:0-2646 GCA_035552315.1 Bryobacteraceae bacterium | reverse complement strand
TGTGTGACGGGGGACCGTGCATGCAACCCCAAGTTTCACTTTCAGCGCGCCCGCGATAGCCGCCGCGATTTCGTCCTGAACTTCGAAGACGTCGGTTAACTCGCGATCGTAACGCTCCGACCAGAGATGTGCTCCATCCTGTGCGTTGATGAGCTGTGCGGTAATGCGAATACGGCTTCCCGCCTTCCGCACGCTCCCCTCCAGCACCGTACCCACCGCCAACGCTTCGGCGACACGGCGGATATCCTGCTCCTTGCCGCGAAACGCGAACGAGGAAGTGCGCGCAATGACTTTCAGCCCGGGTATTTTAGCGAGAAGGTTCAGAATTTCCTCTGTCAGGCCGTCGCTGAAGTACTCGTTTTCCTTGTCCGAGCTCATGTTTGCGAACGGCAGAACGGCAATCGAGGGTTTTAGATCGGCCGGTTGCTTCGCGCATTGCTGCAGCGTCTCTCTAAGTTCCGCAACGCTCTGGAACCTCGCGGCCGGATTCTTTGCAAGGCAGCGTGCCACGACGCGCAAGATCTCGGGCGGTGCTTCCAGTGCCGCGGGGTCGTCGCGCAGCACAGCGGCCAGACTCTCGAAGGCGCGGTGTCCGGCGATCATCTCATATAAGACAGCGCCAAAACTGAAGATGTCGGAGCGCTCGTCGAGCGCTTTGCCTTCGGCTTGTTCGGGTGACATGTAAAGCGGTGTGCCTGCAACCGCAAGCGTTGTGGCATCGCTTTCCGAACTCAGCTTCGCCAGTCCGAAATCAAGCAGCTTCGCCCCGCTCTTCGCCATCAGAATATTCGCCGGTTTAAGATCGCGGTGCAAGATTCCGCTGTTGTGCGCCGCTTCGAGCGCGGAGGCAATCTGTAACGCAGCGTGTAGGGCCTGCGAAACCGGCATGGGTCCCTGCAGGGGCTTGCCTTCTATGTACTCCAGCACCAGATAGTCCGGGCCCACATCGTGGATCTGGCAAATATGCGGATGATTCAGCGCGGCAATCGCGCGCGACTCCCGTTCGAACCGGCTGCTGTGTTCGGCCTTCAGACGCTTGATGGCGACGACGCGATCGAGCCGCGTATCCCGGGCTTTCCACACCTCGCCCATGCCGCCTTCGCCGATGCGCAAAACGATTTCGTACGGCCCGAGTCTGGTTCCGGAATCCATTGGCAGAGAACCCAGCTTACAGACACCGGCACGGGGCCTATGCGAACCGATGCAAAATCTTTCTTGCTTTGTATCCGGCCCGCGCTTAGCATTGAATTCCTGGAGACCTGCGGATGCCATACCGGCGATTCTTCATAGTTTTCGCGTTGCTGTCCACAGCATCGGCGCAATGGTTGAACTTTCCCACACCCGGGACGCCCCGTACGCCCGACGGCAAACCCAATCTCGCGGCCCCTGCGCCCCGCGCCCTCGACGGCAAGCCCGACCTCTCCGGCGTCTGGATGCATGAGATCACCACCGCTGCGGAAATGAAGCGGATCTACGGCGCCATAATCGACGCCGCCATCGCTGTGGACGTGCCCGGCATGGAGATCGGCACGCAGCACAAATATGGCATCAATATCCTGGTGGACTTCAAACCTGGAGAATCCCCTCTCCGTCCCGAAGCCGCGGAAGAACTTCGGCGGCGCACATCGAAGCTCGACCCAGCCGATGTTTGCGGTGCGGTACCCGGCTTTCCGTTGGCGGATCTGCTTTCAGAACCCATCAAGATTGTTCAATCGCCCCGGCTGACGGTCATCATCTATGAGGCAGGCGACATGCATCGACAGATCTATACCGATGGTCGCTCGCTGCCAAAAGAGTTCGATTTCCCTGCATATCTCGGCTACTCGGTGGGCCGTTGGGAGGGCGACACGCTCATAGTCGAGACCGCCGGCTTCAACGACCAGACCCCTCTCGATGCGATGGGGCACTTCCACAGCGACGCTCTGCGCGTCACGGAACGCTTCCGCCGCCGCGATTTCGGACACATGGATTTCGAAATGACTTTCGACGATCCTAAGGTATTCACGAAGCCGTTTACAGTTAAAATTCCGCACGATCTGCTGGCCGACGCCGACATCTTCGAAAGCTACTGCAACCAGAACGAGAAAGACCGCGCCCATCTGCGAAAGCAGTAAGAGAAAAAGCCCAAATGATTCATCGCGCCGGACGATTTACAATTCTTACGATCACAGCCGCACTGGCCGCTGTACTTCCAGTGCCGGCGCGGGACTCCAACCCGGACACGACGTCCTTCGATAAAGACGGAACCGCGCACATCACCCGCGTGATTCCCGTGCCGAAGACAGTATCACCGGAAATGCAGGCGTTGCTTGCGACCGGTCAGAACCTGGCTCCGGGACCGTCCGACCCGGTGGCGAAAGAACATATCGAACTCGCTCGAAAGATATATCCGGTCCGGGAAGAGGATAAGACGATCGCCGGCGTGAAGACACGGCTTTTCACACCGCAAAACGTTCCGCCAGACAAGAAGAACCGCATCCTGATCAACCTGCATGGCGGCGGATTCGTTGTGGACTCCGGTTCGCTCGTCGAGAGCATTCCGATTGCGAGCCTCACGAAAACGCCGGTGCTGACCGTTTACTACCGGCTTGCGACCGAGGCGCCGTTTCCAGCGGCTGTGGATGACACGATCGCGGTCTACAAAGA
>DASZLO010000077.1:0-37298 GCA_035552315.1 Bryobacteraceae bacterium | reverse complement strand
ATGACGGACGCAAACCCGCTACGCAGGCGTTGGGCCAGTTCGAACAGTTCAGTAACGCACTGGGAACGCTGCTCGGGAAACCGGATCTGCGGCTCGACCCGCCCCTCCGCATTATCGTTTTCAAAAACCAGCAGGAATTGCAAGCCCAGTGTGGCGGACCGGCATCGTCCGCCGGCCTGCGCACCGGTCGTGACCGCCTGATGGCTTGCACCACCGCGGAAGGTCAACTCCCCGCGGGCCTGCTCAAGGAACTCACCCATACCCTGCTGGAGAATAACTTCCCGGCGATGTCCGGCGAAATTGAAAATGGCCTGCGGACCTTTTTCAGCACCGTGCAGTCGAACGGCGTGCACGTGACGTGGGGAGCGCCGCCGCCGGCCTCCGAACGCACACGTGAGTGGGCGTTGTTGCATCTGATCATCACCCAGCCGGACTACTCGGCGAAAGCCAAAATCTTCCTCCACAATTTGGCGGCGGGCATGGAAAAGAGCGCCGCCAGCCGCAATGCCTTCGCCGAAGACGGACCGAAATTCGAAGCCGAGGTCGACCGCTATTACGCAGCGGGTGTTTTCAACACGGCGGTCGCCCCCAGCCGCGCGCTGAATCCGGACCGCGACTTCAGCACCTCGGCCCTGACTTCCGACGAAGGCGAGTTGATGCACGCGGACCTGCTGACCCCAGCCTCCGAAGCGCTGTATCTTTCTCTGCTGAAATCCGGCAAACACATCGCCGAAGACAACGAAGGACTGGCAGTGCTTGCCATGCGCGCCGGCGACACCTCGAAGGCCGCGTCGTATATCGGGGCGGCGCGGGAAGCGGGCACGAAGAATTTCGTGGCGCTGACAGCGTATGCGAGCCTCGACAAAGACTCTGCCGAAGCCACCGACATCCTGAAAGAAGCGCTGACGATCGATCCGAAATACGCGCTGGCCCACTGGGTGTTCGGCGAGAAGGTGAGAGAAGCCGACCGCCGCATGGCTGAGTGGAAGCAGGCCGTCGCGCTGGCGCCGCGGAATTCCGAATGGGCCGCGAAGTACGCGCAATTGTGCCTCGATGAAAAGCAATATGCCGAAGCCGGACGCGCCTGGATGGCCGCCGCACAGGCCGCGCCCGATGCCGCCACGCGTGAACATTATCTGAGCCTGCGCAGCCAGATCGAATCGCAGCGTCTCGATGCCGAAGAGGCGCAACGGCGCGAAGACGCCGCGGTCAAAGCGAACGAGATCGAGGAATTGAAAACCAAAGCGCGGAAAGATCTGGCTGCTCTGGAAGCCCGCGCCAATAACCGCCCGCTCTCGGCCGATCCGGTTCGTCCCACAGTGGATTGGTACGACACCGATTCCGAAGCCAAACTCACCGGCATGCTGGTGCGCGTGAATTGCACCGGCAAGCAGCTGCGTCTGGAAGTGAAAGATGACCACGGCAAAACGGAAGCCATCCTGATCTCCGATCCAACGCAATTAGTCGTGCAGGGTGGAGATGGCAAGCTGAGCTGCGGTGCGCAAAAGCCTGTTCGCGTCACCGTCGCCTATCGCAAACCGAAGGACGCGAAAGGCGGCGTTATCGGCGAAGCCACGGGCATTGAATTCAACCCCTAAAAACCTCTTCCCGAAGGGGACCTTCGCGGTTCCTATAGGTCGGCCCAACGCCGCAGCATATTGTGATAAACCCCGGTCAGTTGCACCGCCGACGGATGCTCGGGATAATCGATGTTCAGCCGTTGAATCGCTGTGTCGAGGTCGAACAGCAGCGTACGTTCGCCATCGTCCCGGACCATGCTTTGAATCCAGAAAAACGACGCAACCCTGGCGCCGCGCGTGACCGGCCGCACATGATGCAGACTCGTCGACGGATAAAGGATCATATGTCCCGCCGGCAGCTTGATGCTGTGTGCGCCGAAGGTATCTTCCACGGTTAGTTCTCCGCCGTCGTATTCGTCCGGACTGGCCAGGAACAACGTCGCCGAAAGATCGGTGCGGATGCTGTTTCCGCCTCCGCCGGTTTGCCGGATCGCGCTGTCCACATGTGTCCCGAAAGACTGCCCGCCCGAATAGCGGTTGAACAGCGGCGGAAAGACCCGCAGCGGCAGAGCCGCGGAAATAAAGAGCGCGTTTTGGCTGAGCGCCGACAGCACCGTCTCGCCCAGCTGGCGGGCAGCTGGAGATCCTTCCGGCAGCTGCATATTGTCTTTTGCGCGCGCCGACTGGTGGCCGGCGGTGACGCGTCCGTCCACCCATTCGGACTGGTCCAGAATCTGCCGGGCCATGCGAACCTGCTCTGTGCTCAAGACATCGGGGATCGGTAATAGCATTCTTGTTTGGTCCCTAAAAATTAAATTTCAGCCCGATTAAAGCTGACCGCCCGGGTCCGAGCACAATATGACCGGGATGAAGCTGGTCGTAGTAGTAACGATTCGCGATGTTGTAGACATTCGCCTGCAGCCGCACATGCTCGCTCAACCGGTGCTCTGCCATGGCGTTAAACACCCAATAACCCGGTACCCGCTTAACGAGCCCGGTGGTCGGATCGAGCGGCGCTGTCGAGCTGGCGGTTCGGCTCGACACGAAATTGCTTCCGCCGCCAACCTCTCCCCAATGCCGTGGCAGACGATACGTGGTCCAGATGTTAAAGGTGTCCCGCGGAACGTTCGCCAGTTGCGCCCCCACGGTCCCCGGATAATACTTCGACGAAACCACCTTGCCATCGAGATACGCATAGCTTGTGAGCACTTCCCAGCGGCTCGTAAGATGGCCGCGAATTCCCGCCTGCATTCCGTTCACGCGCTGGTTGCCCGCCAGCACATTCAACAGTGGGTTGTTCGGATCGGGCTCGCGCGCATTCGTTTTGGCCGTACTGAAGAGCGCCGCCGTCACCGACAATCTCTCGTTCAGCAAGTCCCACTTCGTGCCGGTTTCGATTGTGCGGTTCTTCTCCGGTGGAAGACTGGCGTTGGCGGCGCTGAGCGACAACATCTCGGCGGAAGGATTGAATGACGTTCCCGCGGAGGCGTAAATACTCCCCGCCTGTACGGGTTTGAATACAAGCCCCGTTCGCCACGTGGGCACTTCGTTGAGCTGATTAAATGCCGAGGCGGGGGCCACGGCCTGCGTGTAATGCGCATTGAAGCGGTCCCATCGGATGCCGGCGATGAGCTGCCATTTCCGGGCGAACTGAACGGTATCCAGCGCATATACCGCCGCCGTGTTCGCGGACGTGTGAACGATCGACGAGATGGTCTCCGTGCCGGCGAACGTCTGACCGGGGTCCGGATTCAGCAGGCTCGTAGTCGGAACATTAGTGAACCTTGGCCGGATCGGGTCGGAAGTTTCCCGTCCAGCCTCCACGCCCGCAACAACCGTGTGGCGCAAAAAGCCGGTTTCGAACTTGGCCGTCAAATCCAGCTGATCCGTGAAATACGTCTCGGTGCTGTTTGCCGCCAGTTGGTTGCGGGTAACCGTCATCGCGCTGAGCGGCGTTCCGGCCGGATAAGGTAGGAGCGTCGTCCCGGACACCAGTGCGGTACCAAGCTGCGGCTCGGTGATCTGCACATCCCGGATGTAATTCGCATACCGCAACTGATCGCGCAGAGTGATATGGCCGTTGAAATCGTGTTCAGCTTTGATGGTGCCGATGTCATCGTAGGTTCTGAGAAAGTTTCCTTTCGCGAAGCCATAAAAGTTGTCGCGATTCACCGGAGCCGGTCCGTTGTAAAGCCAGGGGACGCCATAATCCGGAATGTCGTCCGCGTTCTGATGAAAATAACTGAGCGTAACCCGGGTCGGCGTGCCAATCCCCAGCGCCAGTGAGGGCGCAATGCCGAAACGCCGGTTCTCTGCCACGTTACGGCCGGCGACATTTCCCTCGTCGCCCATGACATTGAGTCGAAAGGCCGCATGGGAACCGAGCAGGGGAAGAGGCATATTCACGTCCGCCGTGGCCCGCCGCGTGAGGTCGGTTCCCATATCGAAGCTGCCGGAGAACGACTTCCCGGACTGAGGAGTCTTTGTTTCCTGATTGACGACGCCTCCGGTCGAACCGCGTCCGAACGTCAGTGATGACGGACCCTGCAGCACCTCCACTTCCTGCGTGTCGAAAGGATCGCGGTAATAATTTCCGTAGTCCCTCATGCCATCGATAAAGAGATCCGTGCGGGCAGTGAAGCCCCGAATGGTGAGGCTGTCGCCCTGCGAACCGCCTTCGCCGGCCGCCAGACTGATACCCGCCACATTCCGCAGCGTATCCCGCAGCGTTGTGGCGTTCTGTTCCTCCATCACCTGTTGAGGGACCACGCTGACGCTCTGCGGCGTGTCCCGCAATGGCTCGGTATACTTCGGCAGGGAAGCGGTTACCGGCGTATTGACCGAATCGGCGTCCGCCGTTACATCGAGTGACGTCGCGACAGGTTTGAGTTCCAGCGTTACGATCTTCTCGGCCGTGAAGCGATAGCGTAGCCCGGTCCCCTCCAGCAACTGTGCCAGCGCACGCTCGGGCTTGTACACCCCCGATACCCCCGGGGACGCCAGATTCGCCATGTTGCGGTCGGGTATCACTATATGCAACTCGGTTGCATTCTCGAATGCCGGGAGTACTTCATCGAGCATCCCGGGAGAGATATTGAACCGAAGAGTCTGATTGGGAGAGGGATTCGATTGGGCCGGCAAAGGTTGCTGCGCCACGGCCATGTTGACGGTTCGGCTGCCGATCGCCGTGTAGATAATTACGGTGCCCATGGCAAGCCAGCGGTAGGACACTGGCCAGCACTTTGCATTCTGCTTCGATTCTCGCCTGCACATGATACGTTTTCTCCTTGATAAAACGACCGGTGCGGCGTTGTCTACAATGTAGGAAGTCGCCTGCCTCCGGGTATGTTGACTGCCGGATCCCCTCGGTTGCTCGCCAAAGTGTTCCGAGGGGATCCATCGTTATGCTTGTTCGTCCGGCGCCCTGCTTTGTGAACAATTACTGCACCGGCCTCCCGCCTCCATCCGGACCACGCTGATCCGGAATCCGCGCTCCTTTTCGAGTTGCCGTTTCAGCCGCTCAAATAGAGCGCTTCCGAACTCTTCGATCCGTCCGCAGTGGAAGCAGGCAAGATGGATATGATCGCGTTCACCCTTTGCTTCGTAGTAATGTTTTTCGCCGCTCAGGTGCATGAGATCGAGCTCATCGATCAAGCCGAGTTTCTTCAGCAGTTCGAGCGTCCGGTAGACGGTGGCCCGGTTGATGCCGGCATGTCGCTCCTCCGCCAACCGCAGGATCGATGCGGCGTCTAAATGTTCATTCGCCGATTCGATGATTTCCAGCAGCGCCCGGCGCTGGCCGGTCAGGCGTAGTCCTTTGGTTGTGAATTCCTCCACCAGCGACCGTCGTTTTTGAGAAGCGATTTCCATTATGTATTGCGACATAGTCGCATTTAGAAAGAATGATTCGAGTGCCCATTCTGTCTAGTTGCGAAACCGTCGCATATAGAGGATCAATTTGGTCCGATATAAGCCCCAGCGTAGCTGGAATGCCCGGATGGTGTCAATTACTTTTTGCAAATCATTTGCAAAATAGTGGAATGGAACCCGACTGCCGCTACAGCTCTTCCCAGCCCAACCCGCGAAACTCCGCGGTCTCTCCGTGCAGCATCTCGGCGATGATCTGCGTCGTCTCCACCACCCGCGGCCCAGGCCGGTTGAAAAACTGATTTCCATCGGCCACATATTTGCGCCCGGTGAGCCGCGCAAAATCCCCACGGTCCGTTAGCCAGTGCAGCTCCGCCCGCGTGCGCCCGATATCGAATCCGCACGGCGCAATGATGATCACGTCAGGATTTTGCTCCACCAGATCTTCCCACCTGATCCACGGCGAATGAACTCCCGGCTTGCCGAATACATCCACGCCGCCGGCCAGCGCGATCAGCTCCGGAGTCCAATTCCCCGCCGCCATGAGCGGCTCAATCCATTCAATGCACGCCACCCGCAAATCGCCCGGCGCGCCCGCGGCTTTCATGCACTTCTGCATGCCCTTCTGCAACGAAGCAATCACCGGATCGGCGGAAACCCCGACAGCGCTCCCCACCTTCCGGAAATCCTCCCAGACATCCTCCAGCGAAGCCGGATTCAGCGCCACAATCTCCGGCGCGCTCGCCAGACGTGCCGCAACCGACCGCTCCACATCCCTCAAACTAACCGCACAGACATCGCACTGCACCTGCGTCAGGATATGCGTGGGTTGCAGCCGTTCCAGAACGTCGTCAAACAGTTCATAAATCGACAGCGCATTGCGCGCCGAGTTCTTCACCTGCGCATCGATCGCCCGGCTGTCGGCACCCACATCGATCAGCGGCTTCGTGCATGCCGGCAGCGCGCGAATGGAAGCCGGATAATCGCACTCATGCGACCGCCCCACCAGCAGGCCTTCGGCTCCCAGCGCAACCACCATTTCGGTGGCGCTGGAAATCAGAGATACGATTCGGCGCATCGCGCAAACCCCGGCATGTTTTTTACGAAGGTGTGGAACTCGCCGTTTTCCCCGCAGGGATCGATCCCGGCCGGCAACTCGGCAAGGAACGCTTCATCGAACCTTCGGCCGACGAAACTCTCCGGCAGTTTCGCGGGATCGACCGAACACACCGCCGCATCCAAACCCTCCCGAATCATCTCCCGCGCCAGCCCGCCAGTGGGTTCCATCCACAGTGGAAATACGGCGGTCATCCCCGTGCCGCGCAATAGTTGTTCCCGCCATGCGCGAATATCCTGCAGGAAAAGATCGCCGAATACCACCGTGTCGATTTTTTCCCCCCGCGCGCGCTCCCAAACCGGCTGCACGCGCTCTGCATATTGGATGTTGGAACAGGGCTGAGGCAGCGCTATCGTCCACAGCGGAAGGCCCAGCGCTGCGGACTGCGACGCAATCGCCCGCTGCGGAACATTATGCACAGGAACCACGCAATCCGCTTCTGCCACCGTGCAGAACAACGCCGCAACTTCGTATTCCGCGCGAATCCGGTGCAGTGACCACGCGGCATCCTTGCCGCCCGACCAGGATACGATCGCTTTTCTCAAGCGTTAACGGTTGCGGCGGTATGAGCAGTTCGGCGGATCAGCAGCTCATAAAGTCCGAACAGCGCGCCGGAGAACAGCAGGTCTCCCGCCAGTGTGCGGCCCCAGAAAGGCAGCGCCATCGTATAGCACCGAACGAAGCCGGCGAAATCCGCCGAGTACATCGGATTATGCTGCGCCACGCCGCCAACCCACAGCGCCAGATTGGTGAGCACAAAGAACTGCAGGCTGCAGAGGAAAGCCGAACCGCCCACGCGAATCGGAGTGATGCGGTCTGACTTGCCCAGCAGCTGCCGCCCGATCCAGACATTGATCAGAAAACTCGCATAGATCACAGGCGAAGCCATCGTGTAGCCGTGACCCCAGTAAGCAAACGGGTCGGTAACCAGCATCACGGCCAGCGGAAGCAAATAGGCCATCGCTCCGCCAAGCCGCGAACCGGCGAACAGACAGGAGCCTCCCAGCGGAGTCACGTTGGGAGCGTGCGGGACAAGGCGTCCCAGTGCGCTGAGTACGGTCAGGCCGATCGCGAGCGGCCGTTCTTGCCTGGCTTGTTGCTGAGCTGGCTGATTCTGATTCTGCATATGATCACTCCTATGTTAGCTCTATCGATTACCGGCGCTTACGACGATTTTTGCGAGGCCGCCTGATTCGGTTCCCAAAGCGTTTCCGGCGCCCCCAGACGGTGACTGGCCCAGCGGCTCCACACAAACAGCGCGTCGCTCAGCCGGTTGAGGTAGCGGATATTCACCGCATCCACCGTCTCGGTTTCTGCCAGAGTAACGCAGACCCTCTCGGCGCGCCGGCAGATCGTGCGGCAGATGTGAAGCTCCGCGTTCAGCCGGCAACCGCCCGGCAAAACGAAGGACCGCAAAGGAGGCAGTTCTTCATTCATCCGGTCGATCTCCCGCTCCAGTTGCTCGCTGTCCGCCGCCGTAATCCGCGCCTGATGAGGATGCACGTCGGCCGGCAGGGTCGCCAGAATCGACCCCAGATTGAACAGCTCATGCTGCACGCGCAGCAGGATACGCGACAGCTCCGGCAGTTCCCGCCCTGATTCTCGCGCCGATTCCCGCGCCAGACCGATGAAGCTGTTCAGTTCGTCCACCGTTCCGTACGCTTCAATGCGCGGATCGTTCTTCGCCAGCCGCTGCCCGCCCGCCAGACTGGTGAGCCCCGTATCGCCGGCGCGCGTATAGACGCGATTGATCGCCAGCCGCGGTTTATCGAAAGCTTCGCTCATCCGGCTTGTCTCATTATCGGGCACGCGCCAGACTCCACTTCATCCCGGCCACAAAATTCAACAGCGGCGCCGGAAAACCGTAGATCTCCTCATAGCGCCGGTCGAGCGCGTTGCGAAGGTTGAAATAAGCGGTCAGATTTCCGCGCACCCGGTAATTCAGATTGATTCCCGCATTGACGTATCCTGCATCCCGGTACAGACCCGCCGACGCGCCATAATTCGGCTCAACATCCAGATCGTGTCCCCGCACATAGGCAATAAGATTGGCGTCCACTTTGCCGTAGTGGAACGTCGCGACCGCGGAACCGGACTGCTTGGGCCTGCGCAGCAGAGGCTGTCCCAGGTAAAAATATTTCTCGACAAGCCCCGCGCCTCCGTTGAGCGACAGCACTTCAGTCTCGAGCCACATGTAGTTCGCGGTGGCCGAAAACCAGGTGTTCGGACGGTACTTCGCGCTGAACTCCGCGCCCTTCGCCAGCGCATTGGCAATGTTGTCCGTCTGAAACGCGGAAAGCGTCGCGAGCGATCCGCCCAGTGACACAATCAGATCGCGATAGCGGTTGCGGAACCAGGTGGCATCGAGCGACATCTTGCCCGCCAGAAAACGCTCCTGAACCCCGATGTCATAGCCTTCCGTACGCTCGGGTTTCAGCGCGGGATTATCGGTAAACGCCAGATCCGCTCCGCCCGGCGGCCGGATTCCGGTGCCGAACGATGCATGGATTCGTACCGCAGGCAGCACCATGTATGCCCCCGAGATCTTCGGATTCAACCGCGAATCGGTGCGGGCAGGGAAGTCCGGACGCGCAGGAAATCCAAAGGCGTCGCCCGGCACAAACGCCGTCTGATAAATTTCTTCGCGCACCCCGGCATTGATGAAAAGCTTGCCGCCGAAAGCGAACTGGTTATCGAGATAAATTCCTTCGTTGTCGCGCCGCAGTGGAAAGGAGTAGCCATTCGTGGTGGCCACATAGGTGTTTTTCATTTCCTCCCGGGTGAAGGCGAACCCGCCCGCGAGTGTCCAGAACGAAAGCACCTGAAAAGTGCCGCGCCCGTCTCCATAGGCCCGAATGTCTTTGTTGAAACTGTCCCCATACGGGCTGACATAGAAATTGTTGTTGAGGGAAAAACCTGTCGTAACGTCCAGCCTCGCGCGCGCGGAAAAGTCATTCTGATAATGAATCCCGTAAGTGGACGTGTTGTTCTTGCTGCGGCTCACCAGATCGAGCCCCGGGAATAAACCCGCCGGATTCGATCCGTAGGGCCCCGGTTCCCCCACATCGTTTGAATTGAAATCGCCAAACGCAAAAACGCTTTGCGTATACCAGCGGTGTTCCAGCGCGAGGAACCCGTTATCGTTGCGATAATCGCTGTTCCGCACAGGCCCGTTTGCCAGCAGGCTTGAGAAGGAACCCGTCACCCCCCAACCCTTGTAAAGATCCGAGCCGCTGAGCGAAAAACGATTCTCATCGTGCGTGCCGCCTTCCGCCACCACATCCAGCGACGGTCCGTTTTCCGGCGACCGCGTCACGAAGTTCACCACGCTTCCATTGGCATAGGAGCCGTAAATGGCCGATTGCGGCCCTCGCGCCACGTCGATCTCCTCGATGAAATCCGACGGAATCTGCGAAAAGTCGAAAAGGCCCCCGTAATAAAAGCTGTTGATCGGAATGCCATTGAGCATCACGAGGTTGTACTTCGAATCGCCACCCCGCACGAAAAGGTCGGCCACCGATCCCCGCGCCCCGCTCTGTGCAAACACCATCCCGGGAAGCTCCCGCATCAAATCCACGGCCTGCGCTTCGTTGCGCTCGCGGATTTCCTTGCTGGTGATCACACTGACACTGGTTCCCTGCTGGCTGGCCGGAACATCGATCGCCGAGCCGGTCACGCGAATGGAATCGGACTGCGGTTCCAGCGCCAGCCGGATCATCGAAGCTCCCTCCGGCACGGTGACCGTCTGAAAACCGGATGCCGTCACGCGCAGTTGTACGCCCTCAAACAACGGCGAGACATTGAAATCGTAGCCCCCGCTGTCGTCGGTGATTTGCTGGACGATGACGCCCACCTGATTGATTGCGGCCACCTGAGCGCCCGAGACCGGCGCGCCCGAGGGATCGAGCACAATCCCTTTCACTTCGGCCGCACGGAGCAGCCCCGAACCTGTCAAAACGAACGCCACGCATGCGAGCACCGGCGCAATTCGACTCACGTCTTTTTTATTGTGTTTCATATCGGGCAGCCCTGAGCTGCCGTCCTTTCCGCTCCACGGCATTGGTTCCGGCGTTATGCCGGAATCACGCGGGCCGGTCTCCTGACTTGCGCGTCATCGGAAGTCGCTCGCCTTCCCATCCGTTAGCGGACAGTGGCGTCAGATTACCTGACAAGAACGAAATCCTCGGCGCTTACAGTGGCGGGGCCGTGCTGGATTTTCACCAGCTTCCCAATACAACGCCTGCGTGCTACTGAAAGCCCTTTGAGCTTAACATAGGCTCGGGAAATCGCATCTGGAAAATGACCTCGCAAGAATCGTGACAAATCATACAGAATGGGGGGGATAATAGGTTACATTTGTCAAAGATCTCCAGTACCATCTGTAGATTGCAAGTCATGATGCTATGCCTGATTCAGTAAGCCCTGAAACTATCCTCGTCGTCGACGACCAGCCGGAAATTCGCAAGCTGGTTTCCGCCATGCTGTCCCGGAATGGCTACAAGGTTGTGAGCGCTGATACAGGCGAAAACGCCGTCCGCATCTTCCACAATCATCCTGGAATCGACTTGCTGTTAACCGATGTAGTGGCGCCGGGTATGAGCGGTCCCATGATCGCGGACCATATTTCGGCCCTCAAACCCGATATCAAAGTTTTGTTCATGTCCGGTTACGACAGCACGCAGGTGGTCCAGCGATACGTGATCGAAAAGGGCTACTCGCTCCTCGTCAAACCTTTCACCATGGAACAGCTGGAGCGTAAGGTGAGACTCGTCATAGCCGGTGGCTGCGCCACAGCCGGCGCTTGAGTTCCGCCGGTTTCTTCAATCTGTTTTCTTCATGAGCTAAGCTGGCAGCAGGGCTAAAAGCTGTTCCCTCGATGCCGCTCTTTCGAACGCTCTGTGTCATATCTGCCGCCGCCGTCCTTTCCGCCTGCGCCAATCGGGAGCCGGACCGGGCGCCCGCTCTCGGCGTCGCTTTCGCCGGGCCCGTGACGCTCAGCGTCCATCAGGAAATCGATCCGAAATCCGCCGTCGTGGCCATCGTCCACCATGGCGACAAGCTCGAAATCATCGGCCAGCGCCGGCGATCCTGGTATCGCGTGCGGACCGCCAAAGGTATCGAAGGCTGGACCAGCAACCGGGAACTGCTCGACACCGCGCAAATGGAGCGGCTGCGCGCTCTCGCAGCCGAAACCGCGGGGATGCCGTCGCAGGGACAGGGGACGACCTTCGGGCCGGTGAATGTCCACAGCGAACCGAACCGGCTATCCACCAGTTTCGTGCAGCTAAATGAGCACGAAAAGTTCGATACCATCGCCCACCGGGTCGCCCCGCGCACCGCCCTGCCGAAAAGGGAACTGATTCCCGAGCCGCCCAAAATACCCAAAAAGACGGGCAAAGAAAAAGCGGCCGACAAGAAGAACGATAAGAAGAACGATAAGAAGAACGGGAAGAAAAAGGTCGAGGCCGTTCTGCTTCCGCCACCCGCGCCCGTCCCGGCACCCCCGCCTGCCCCAACGCCCGCAGCCGAGTCAGCGCCCGTACCCACCGATGACTGGACCCTGATCCGCACCGGCACGGGACAAAGCGGATGGGTGCTGACGAGCGCCATTTATCTGCTGGTGCCCGATGAGGTGGCCCAGTATGCCGAAGGGCATCGCATCACGTCTTACTTTTCCATCGGCAAAGTGGCGGACGCCGGGAACGAAAAAGATATCTGGTTGTGGACAACCTCCGAGAAGCTCGGCGAAGATTACGATTTCGACAGCTTTCGCATCTTCACCTGGAGCACACGTCGCCACCGTTATGAAACGGCATATATTCAGCGGCGGGAGCGTGGATTCTTCCCTGTGCTTGCGAAGACCGGCGAGTTTTCCCTGTGCCTCGAAAAACCCGCGGGCCTGCTAAGGAAGACGTTTGTGATGACCGGAAACGCGGTGCGCTCATCGGGTGAAGCGCCCTGCCGCAAAACGGCCGATCAGGAGGTCGCACCGCAAAATTTGCCCGCCGTGGAAGCCCCGCCCCCACCCGCGCCGAAAGGTTTACTCGACCGCGCCAAAGCCCGCATAACCGCCCTGTTCAATCGCAAAAAACAGGCAGGCGACTGAATCCTCGAAGATCAGGCGCTGAATCGGTGCCGGGCCATTGCAACTGCAGCGAGACCCAAACCGAAAAGCGCCAGGGTGCCGGGTTCCGGGGCGCTCGGAGCCAATTCCTGGATGGTCACAAAGCCGTCGCTGGAATTCTCGCCAGCCACAGCCGAATTGAGCGTAACCAAACTATCGACGTAGGATCCGCCTCCGCCACCACCATTGCCATTGCCATCGCCACCGCCGCCCCCCGAATAGCCGCCGCCGCCACCACCATTATTGAGGCCACCGCCGCCGCCTCCTCCGAAGCCGCCACTGGTGCATGGAGAGCCGCTGCCAGTGCACCCGAAGATGCCGCCCGCGAAAGTGTATGCTCCCGTGCCGCCGCTGCCTTCGGTGTTACTGGCGGCTCCACCGCCGTCAGTGCCGTTACTGAACCATCCGGCGCCGCCCCCACCATCGCCAAAGAGATTGCCGCCACCCCCTCCGCCCGCGCCGAGTGTACCGCCGAGCCCCCCGTCAGTGCCGAATCCATTGGAGCCGGATGTCCCCGATTGGCCGCTGCCTCCGTTCCGGCCGGGCAAGGATCCGCCCCATGCCCCGCCCCCGCCGCCGCCTGCGACCACCAGGGGAGTGGACGCGCCCAGCACGTAGACGAAACTACCGCCGCCACCGCCGGCTCCAAAGCCACTACCGAAGTTCCCGGTCAAACCCATGCCGCCTACGGCGATGTCCAGTTCCGTGCCTGCCGTGAGAAGCACGTCGCCGTCCACATAAGCGCCTAAACCGCCCGTAGTAGTGCGGCCCGCACCGCCCTGCGCACCAGCGGCCGTTATGTCGTATAGACCCGTCTCAGTAACGGTGAATTCGACTACCGCCCCGGTAAAAGTGAAGCTTGCTGCCTGAGCTGCGACCGTTGCCGCCATTCCTGAAAGGGTCAATATGAACGCGTTTGCGAAAAGCCTGGTCAAAATGTTCCTCCAAAGCCAGATCTGATTGAGGACTAATGGTAGCCCATTTTCCTCTCAATTTGGATACAGAAGTACCAGTACTCTTAAAACTGGGAGTTAATTCTATCTGCGCGCGCGGGGAGCTTCACGGCCGCGGGCATCGTGCATCGCCTGGCCGCGAAACGGCACACGGTTTCCGGCAAGTCCCTCGCCTCGCGCGGGGAATGGCCCACGATATCCCCTGCGAAAGTCGAGATCGTGATCGACGTGCCCGTAGAAGTGGTCACGCCCGTGATACCACGGCCCCGCTCCAATGAACACTCCTCCCGGGAACCACTCCGGTCCGTAGTAACCATCCGGAGCGCAGCCATAAGGCGATGTCTCGTAATATCCATAAGGACAAACGGGAGCACCAATGGCTGCCCCAACCGCGATGTGGCCGCGGGCGCATCCGCTCAGGAGCATCCCGCAACCGATCGCGACCAGGCAAAGCCGCTGCACTCTTTAATTTTATAGCGAGAATCTCCAGCGAACAGGTTGCTCGCGCACAAACCCGGGACAGCGACCCCTTCCTCAGGATCTATCTGTCACGTTCAGGCGCTACTGGCCCCGGCACGGCGTTGGGGGAAGATCCCGCCCGGGCGATTCCTCCCGAAAAGAAGGGATACCGCCGTCTCAGTTCCCGCTCGGCATTCTGGAAGTCGTCCCGAACCTCGACCACGACCTTTTGACCCGGCAAGGCCCGGTCACGTGCAGGGCTTAGCTGAATCTCCCCGAGGTACATCGCCAGCGGAGCGTCTTCTTGACGAAGCCGGACCCATCTGATCCTGTCGAAACCCACATCCGGGCTGCCGACCTCCGCGTAAAACGTGTCGATATAGGACATCTCCGGCGGCGTTTGCAGGACCGCGAAAAAACGGTCGCCGCTCGCGATGACCAGCGACCAAAGCAATGACTCAGGGACGGATGGTTCGGCCTGATGGACGAATCGAATCGTGGGGTGCGAAATGGTTCCCGGAGACGTAGATACCGATCCGAAGACCAGGACGAACTTCTGATTGTTCTTACTCAGCCGCGCGAGATCGCGACTGGAAATATGGCTGGGATGCGCGCAGGACGTCGCGACGATGCCAATAACGCAGGCGAATACGAAGCGAGCTAACACGCGTGACACCGATGATAACGAATGGTTGCGGAGAGCTGGGCTTCAGTTCTTTCGAACTGACAGCATTTGAATTCCCTCCGTGGAAATAATACTGACGTGGGCCGCCCAAGGCGCATTCATCCTAGGAAAAGTCCGCACGAGCGGGTCGAGTTTTTCCGGTGTTGCGGGATGAACTCGGAACAATACGACACCCGATTGTTCAAGAGGCGGCCGGCGCTGAAGGGCGATCTGCCAGAAATCCTTATCAAGCGTAAGCACGATGCGCGCTTCGGATTCAGCATGTGTCAGAAGAAGGACGTCCGGCCATCCAGCGCAGTCTGTCCGGGCCCACAGGACGTCGTGACCAGAGGCTCGGATTGACTCAACAAGGGGTCTCGGAAAATTTTCGTCGGCGAGGAGGCGCATGATTACAGCCAGTAATCAGGCTGGAATCGGGTAAGCTTTGTATTCGTGGGCCAGATAGCTGGCGTAGGACAAGCAGGCGAGAATGTCGTCTTTTGTCAGACCGGGATAGTTCCTCAGGAGTTCGTTCTCGGACTGGCCGGCCGCCAGAAGTTCAAGGATGAATTCAACGGCCAAACGAGTCCCGCGTATCACCGGTTTTCCGGCCAGGACTTTTGAATCCACGACGATACGCTCCAAATGCGGCACAAATACAGGTTATCGCATCGAAACGATGCGGGTCTTATGATCTGGGGGAAACCCGGGCCGGCGACCCGTTCCTCCTGGCGGAAATCGGCGGCTGAATACTCTTTCAGCGCGAATGGCGGTCGTCCGAAACCTCAATGGCGATGTTCACTCAATCCTTTTCTCTTTACAAGTGCACCGCCTGAACGCAGTGTTTATGGGAGAGCGCGTTGTAGCCACCTGCACCAGTAGGTTTACTTCATAGCAGGAATAAGCGGTGGGAGCGGGGCCGCCGAAGGTAAAATAGTCGTCGATATTCGTGCTGAAGTGTAAGTGGTTGCTGTATTGGATATTTTTCCAATGATTGCAAGAATTAGCATCGCATTCGGGGTGTTGTTCGCGGGCGCCTCGTTGGCCAGCCCCGATCCGATCAAGGCGGGTGTTGTCTGGGACTTCCAGGACGGCGGCTTCCGATCCGTTTCGCTGGTCGGGGAGGAGTATTTCGGAATAGATGTTGCGAAGAAACTTCTTGTGAAGTATGCCGACGGTGCCAGCCGGTTGCTGAAGGTTTTGGTGTATCCGACTGCGGAAGACGGAAGCCTTCTAGATGGTAAGGCTCATACGGATGTCACCTACAGTGACTGGGATCGGATGTACTATGCGCGCCACGGACATGAATCCCTAAGAGCAATGGAGATCATCACGACCGGCCAGGACGCCGTCGTGAGAATTGCGGATCGCGGTCGCTTGTCAAGAATAGTCATGAGGGGCAAAGATCCGACGATCATCCATGCAGGCGGGCACGAAGCAGAGATATTAACGGTGTCGTTTCACCGCCGCCCTCGGTCAATTTGGCCTGACGGTAAGAACCCGATCTTCGTCATCGCAGACTTGCGAGTGGACTCACTTCCTACCGATTCGCAGGCATTGGAGATTATGCGAGCTACCAAGCACGTCTCGGGGCGGTTGAGATCGACATATCCATTCGCGCAGATACATGGTTCATTGAGGATGAGTCGTTTCCGCTCTGGTACCCCTTCGCTAATGACAATGGGCCCTCTAGCCTCGCGGAGTATCAGTCGCACGGGTTGGTCCAATGTTTGAGCGATGAAAACGAATCTCGATGCTCGCGGCCCGATCGCCGATGACGCATTTAAGGTTTAAAAAGGCCTGTCGAAATACCAAGCTCCATCTCCCCCCAAAACCACCTATCATTAATACCGAGGAGAATCCCCAAATGCCCAAAAAACTCCAGTTCATTCTTCCGCTCCTGGCCGGCCTGCTTGGCGGAATACTGACCCGCTATATCGCCCCGCCCGTAGCCTTGGCCCAAACTCCGCCTGCCGTAACCAAAGAAGTCCGCGCCCAGAGCTTCACCCTGGTGAGCCCCAACGATCAGACCGCCGGAACCTTTACGGCCGAGCCGGTCCCAGGCATGGGCGGTCGGGTCATCATTCACAACCGCGGCCTCCCCAACCAAACCACCGAAACCATTAGGCCAATGCGCATCGTGCTCCGCGACCCCCAGGGCAATGAACTCTGGAGCGCTGGAGGCAGCGGAATCCGTCCCGCATACGAGAGGTAATTCCGGGCCCATCTTGGCCCAGTGTGTTGGCCCAGTGTTAACGACCGGTTAAAATGGTCCGATGCCCGAAAGTCCGCAAGGCGCCGAGCCGCTGCCGAGCTTCGAATCCTCGCTCGCCGAACTGGAAAAAGTGGTCAAAGATCTTGAAGCCGGAGATCTGCCGCTCGACCGGTCCCTTGAACTGTTCGCCCGTGGCATGCAGCTGAGCGACACCTGCCGCAAACAACTGGAAGTAGCAGAGACGCGCGTTGAAATGCTCGTCCGCAGGGAGGGAACATACCAGCCCGAACCGTTCCGTCCCGAGAAGTGATCGAGTCCATCCCTCTGGCGGAATTTCTCGTCGCCGAACAGGCCCGCATCGACGCCGTGCTCGATCGTCTGACGCCGCCCGCCGACGCCCATCCGGAAACAATCCATCGCGCCGTGCGCTACAGCCTGTTCGCAGGCGGCAAGCGCATTCGTCCCATTCTCTGCCTGCAGAGCGCCGCCGCCGTGTCAGACGCTGCCGCGGGAGCTCTGGAAGCGGGTTGCGCGCTGGAGATGATCCACACCTACTCGCTCATCCACGACGATCTCCCTGCGCTCGACAACGACGATTTCCGCCGCGGCAAGCCCACCTGCCACAAAGTCTTCGGCGAGGCCATGGCGATTCTGGCTGGCGACGCGCTCTTCACGCTCGCCATGCAGACCCTGGTTTCGATCGACGGCCTCGACGCCGCCCGCATGGTCGCCCTGGTGAAAGAACTGTCCTTCTCCGCCGGTACCGTCGATGGCATGATCGGCGGCCAGGTCACCGACATCGAAGGCGAGACTCAAACTCCCACTCCGGAACTGCTCGAGCTGATTCACCGCGCCAAGACCGGAGCCCTGCTGCGCGCCAGCGTCCGTATGGGCGGAATCTGCGCCGGCGCGAATCCCGACGAAGCGGCCGCCCTCTCCAGCTACGGCGAGCATGTCGGCCTCGCCTTCCAGATCGTCGACGACATTCTGGATGTGGAAGAATCCTCCGAATCGCTGGGCAAAACCGCGGGCAAAGATGCCGCCCAGGGCAAGATCACGTTCCCCGCTGTCTACGGTCTCGACAATTCGCGCAGGATGGCGCAGGATGAATGCGCCCGCTCGCACGACGCCCTCCAGCTCTTCGGAACCCGCGCCCAGAGGCTGCACGAGATCGCCGATCTCATCGTCTACCGGAAATCGTGAAATCGCGCCTCGACCGCTGGCTGGTTGACTTCGGACTTGCCGAAACACGCGAGAAAGCCCAGGCTCTCATTATGGCCGGCGAGGTTCTGGTGAATGGTCAGAAGGCCATGAAAGCCGGTCAGACCGTGCCCGCCGACGCCCATGTCGAAGTCACCGCGAAAATGCGCTACGTGGGACGCGGCGGCCTCAAGCTCGAAGGCGCCCTCACGAACTTCCATATCGACGTCACCGGCATGGCCTGTGCCGACTTCGGCTCCTCCACCGGCGGCTTCACCGATTGCCTCCTGCAAGCCGGCGCCGCCCGCGTGCATGCCATCGATGTCGGCGTCGGGCAAATCGACTGGAAGCTCCGCAACGATCCCCGCGTCGTTGTGCATGAGGGCCTGAATGCCCGATACGCCGAACTATCCGACATCGGCGAAACTGTCGATCTCGCGGTCTGCGACGTCAGCTTTATTTCGGCGACCCTGATCCTGCCCGCCATCGTGCGGGTTCTCAAGCCCGCCAGTGGAATCATAGTAGTGTTAGTCAAGCCGCAATTCGAAGTCGGCAAAGGCCAGGTGGGGAAGGGCGGCATCGTGCGCGATGCTGCGCAGCATCAGGCGGTCTGCGAAAAACTGCGCACCGCTGCCGAAGAACTGGGGTTCAAGACGGAGATCATGGAAAGTCCGATCACAGGCGCGGAAGGGAACAAGGAATTTCTCCTCTATGGGCACCGTTAAGGCTGTAGGGATCTTTTCGAAACCGAACTCGGGGCGCGCCCAGAAGGTGGTGCCCGAACTTCTCGCCTGGCTGCATTCACGGGGCATCGATACCCGCCTCGACAACGAGACCGCGCATTACGCGGGCATGCTGGTCGGGCTTGACCGTGCCCACGTCGCGGAAGGTTGCGATCTTGCGGTGGTGCTGGGGGGCGACGGCACGCTCCTTTCGGCCGCGCGCGCCGTAGGCAGCCGGGCTATCCCGCTGCTCGCCGTGAATCTGGGCGGCCTGGGTTTCCTCACCGCGATTACGCAGGACCTGCTTTTTCCTGAACTCGAACGCGCTCTCAGCGGTTCGCATCACATCACGCGCCGCAAAATGCTTCACGTCGCGGTGGTCCGCAACGGCGTCACCGTGGCGGAATACCAGGCGCTCAACGACGTCGTGATCGCCAAGTCAGCGATTGCCCGCATCGTGGATCTCGAAACCTGGGCAGGCGACAGCTTCGTGTGTGGCTACAAAGCCGACGGCCTGATTATTTCCACGCCCACAGGCTCCACCGCCTATTCGCTCTCCGCCGGCGGCCCAATCGTCTATCCCACCGTGAACGCCATTTGCCTGACCCCGATCTGTCCCCACACTCTGACCAACCGGCCGCTCATCATTCCCTCTGACATGGGCATCCGTGTCGTGAGCCGTTCCAACGATGAAGGATCGTATCTCACCGTCGACGGCCAGGTGGGCAGCCCTCTGGAAGCCGGCGACACCGTCGAATGCGGAATCGCGAATTTCGATGTACTGCTGATCCGCTCCCCCGATAAAACCTTCTTCGACGTCCTCCGCCAGAAACTGAAATGGGGCGAACGCTAGTGTCACGGCCGGAAATGATTGGACTCAGCGCGGGCGAGCTTGCCGGGCAACTGGGACTCCAGTTACAAGGCGATGAAACCCGCCTCATCCGCGCCGCCGCCATGCTGGAAGACGCCGGACCCGGCGATCTCGCCTTCATCGGCAATCCCAAATTCTTCGCGGCCGGCACTGCCTCGCAAGCCGGTTGTCTGATCGCGCTCGCCGATTATCCCGCCGCGCCCGCGCAAACCGTCCTCATCTCGCCCCAGCCCCGCGCGCACTTCGCCCAGGCGCTCGCCCTCCTTTATCCGGACAAGGAACTCCACCCCGGAATTCACACCACCGCAATCGTCGATCCCTCCGCGCACGTCGACCCTTCCGCCGAAATCGGTGCGTTCGTCTGCATCGGACCCGGCGTCACCATCGGCCCCAACACCCGCATTGGCAACGGCTGTCAGATCGGCGCATCGGTCACCATCGGCGAAGCCTGCCTGCTCCACCCGCGCGTCACCCTTTACGAGCGCATCACCATGGGCGCGCGCTGCACCATCCATTCCGGCGCGGTCATCGGTGCGGACGGCTTCGGTTTCGAAATGGCCGGCGGCGTATACCGCAAGGTTCCCCAGGTGGGAACGGTGAAGATCGGCGACCATGTCGAAATCGGCGCGAACACCTGCATCGACCGCGCCACGCTAGGCGTCACCCTGATCGGAGACGGCGCAAAGCTCGACAACATGGTCCACATCGCGCACAACTGCCGCATCGGAAAACACGTGGTGATCGCCGCCCAGACCGGCTTTGCCGGCGGCGTGGTTGTCGGCGATTATGCCATCATCGGCGGACAGGTTGGCGTGGGCGACAAAGCCCGCATCGAATCCAAAGCCATCGTAGGATCGGGCGCCGGCATCCTCACTTCGAAAATCGTGCGCGCCGGCGAACCGGTCTGGGGCACCCCGGCCCGTCCCCTGCGCCAGTACCTCGCCCAGCTTGCCACGCTCGCCCGCCTCGCAAAAAAACGCGAAAAATAAATGCTCATCGTGGTCGGCGGACACTCCCGGAACATCGGCAAAACCGGCGTGGTCTGCGCCATCCTGCGCGCGCTCCCCGAGTGGAACTGGACCGCCATCAAAATTACCCAGTTCGGCCATGGCGTCTGCTCGCGCAACGGCGAGCCCTGTCCCTGCGAAGATCCCGTTCACCCGGTGGCCATTTCTCCCGAAGAGGGCTATACCCCCGAGACCGATTCCGGGCGCTTTCTTGCCTCCGGGGCTGCCCGCGCCTGGTGGGTTCGCACCCCCTCCGGACGCCTGCAGGAAGCCCTTCCGAGGCTTCACAAAATCATCGACCCCCAAGGCAATACCATCATCGAATCCAACAGCATTCTACGCTTCCTGAGGCCGGATTTCTGCGCCATGGTTCTTGATGGAGCGGTGTCCGATTTCAAACCCAGCAGCCTGCGTTTTCTCGACCGTGCCCACGCCCTGGTGGTCACTTCGCCCTCGGCTCTCGCGTGGCCCGAGGTGCCGCAATCGCTGCTGCGACCGAGGCCACGCCTCCCGGCCCTTGCCCCGGCCTACGAGAGCCGTGAACTGATCGAACGAATTCGGACTTCCCTCTAAAGCTTCCGCCCGATCCGCCGATCATCTCCACAGAATGACGGCACAACTACAGGAAACACCGGCCGCTGACCTGCGGGCCGGCAAATATCTCACCTTTCGACTCGGCAAGGAAGAGTTCGGCATCCAGGTGCGCCATGTCCGCGAAATCATGGGCGTCCAGGACATAACCGCCGTACCCGGAACTCCTTCGCACTTGAAAGGTGTAATTAATCTGCGGGGCAAGATCGTCCCCGTGGTCGATCTTCGCCTGAAGTTTAATTTCCCGGCGATACCCTTCACCGAAACCACCTGCATCGTGGTGGTTCAAACCGTGCAGGAAGGAGATCACGCTCTGATCGGGCTGATCGTGGATGGCGTTTCCGAAGTTCTCACCCTCGCGGCCGACGACATCGAAGACGCCCCCAACTTCGGCGAAGGCAACGAGACGCCCTTTGTCCTCGGCATCGCCAAGTACAAAGGCACGGTGAAAATCCTCCTCCGCATCGAAGACGTCCTGACGGTACAGGAGCTAAGAGGAATAGGCTTGGGCTAGCAGGACGGCCGGGCGCTCTCTAATTGTCGGCCTCGAGCATAGCCAGCAATTCCCGCTCGCCGATCACCACAATCTTGAGCGCCTTCGCCTTCTCCAGCTTCGACCCCGCGTCTTCTCCCGCGACCACAAAGCTGGTCTTACGGCTAACCGCTGCCGCAACCTTCCCGCCCGCAGCCTCGATCCGCGCCTTGGCTTCCTCGCGGCTCAAAGTCGGCAAGGTGCCCGTGAGAACAAAAATCATCCCGCCGAAGGCCCCATCCCCGCGCTGCTCGACTGTATAGTCGAACGAAACATTCGCCGCTTTCAATCGCGCCAGAAGGTCGCGGTTCTGCTCTTCCCGAAAGAAAGCCACAATACTTTCCGCGACTTTGGGCCCGACCTCCGGCACCTGCTGCAGTTCTTCCACCGTCGTGACCGAGATCTTTTCCAGATTCCCGAAATATTCGGCCAGTTGCTCCGCCGTCCGCTCTCCCACGAACCGGATTCCCAGCGCCGTGATCACCCTCGGCAAAGGCAAATAGCGCGATCGATCGATATTCCGGATAACGTTTCCAGCCGATTTGGACCCCATGCGATCCAGCTCCGCAATCTGATCCTCCGTCAGATCGTACAAATCGGCCACGCTTGCAACCAGTCCGCTGTCCACCAGTTGGTCGATCAGAACATCCCCGAGCCCGTCGATATTCATCACGCCCCGCGACGCAAAATGCCGGATCGATTCCTTCAAACGCGCCGGACAATTGACATTCACGCAGCGCCGGGCGGCCTCGCCCTCTTCGCGGATCACGCGGCCGCCGCATACCGGACACTCCGCCGGCATCCGGAAAGGCCTCCGGTGCGTTCCCTGCATCTTGACGCGAACCACCTTCGGAATCACATCGCCGCTGCGTTCCACGATCACCGTATCGCCGATCTGCAAACCGAGCCGCGCGATCTCGTCTTCGTTGTGCAGCGTGGCCCGCGAAACGGTCACGCCGCTCACCACCACCGGCGCCAGCAGGGCCGCGGGCGTTAATACCCCTGTCCGCCCCACGCTCACCGATATATCCACCAGCTCCGTTTCCACCTGGCGGGCCGCATACTTGAAGGCGATTGCCCACCGCGGAGCTTTCGCCGTGAAGCCCAGCTTTTCCCGCTGCGCCACGCTGTCCACTTTGAGAACCACCCCGTCGATCTCGTAAGGAAGCGTCTCCCGCTCCGTCTCCGCCTGCCTGCAGAAAGCCAGCGCTTCCTCGATGTCCGCACAAACACGGCGCCTCAGATTCACCTTGAAGCCGTTGCGGTCCAGCCATTCGAGAGATTCCCACTGGCTGTCGAGCAGCGTTCTGCCGTTTTCGTTCAGCAGCGAATAGGCGTAAAAGTCGAGACGCCGGGACGCCGTGACGGAAGGTTCCAGCAGCCGCAGCGATCCCGCCGCGGCATTTCGCGGATTGGCGAAACGGGTCAGATCGTTTTCCTCGCGCTCTGCGTTCAATCGCTCAAACGCCTTCCGGTTCATCACCACTTCGCCGCGCACTTCAAAATTGGCGGGTTCCGCTTTTCGCGCCCGCAGCGGCAATGAGCGAATGGTGCGCGCATTGAGCGTCACCTCCTCGCCCACCGAGCCGTCCCCGCGCGTAATGGCATGCGTCAGGATCCCGTCGCGATAACGGACCGCCATCGACAGCCCGTCCATCTTCAGTTCCGCGACATAGCGGAAAGGCGCGCCGCCCAGCAGATCGCGCACGCGCGTGTCGAACGCCCGCAGCTCGGTCTCGTCGAGCGCATTGTCGAGGCTCAGCATCTGCGAACTGTGCGGGACCTTCTGGAAGCCTTCCCGCGGCTTTCCCCCCACCCGCTGCGTGGGCGAATCGGGCGTCCTCAGCTCGGGATGCTCCTCCTCGATCTTCTGCAACGTTCGCATCAACGCATCGTATTCGGTGTCGCTGATCTCCGGCTGGTCTAAAACGTAATATTGATATTCGTGATGGCGAATTTGTTCCCGCAGCTCTTCCGCGCTGCTTTCGGGATCGCCTGTGGCTCTGGTTGTCGCTGACATTTCGCTATAATCGTGTGCGGCTCGTGAGGCGTCTCACGGGTCGCACCCAGGTCTCAAATCTATTCCTCACCTGTTCCATCGTATCGGAATCGTATACAATCCCTTCGCCGGGGGATTGAAGGGTCGCAACAGCGTGCGCCTGAACGATGCCGTGAAAGTACTCGAAACCGCCGGCAGCGACGTTGAACTGTTCGCCACTCCGGGCCCCAACCGCGCCGGCGAACTCGCGCGCCGGGCCGCCGAAACAGGCTGCGATCTCGTGCTGGCGGCGGGCGGCGACGGCACCATCAACGAAGCCGTCAACGGACTCGTCGGCTCCCGCGTCACCTTCGGTGTTCTTCCGTCCGGCACCGCCAATGTCCTCGCCAACGAAATCGGACTAGCCGCCCGTCCCGATCACGCCGCCCGCCAGCTCCTCGATGCGGTCCCCGCGCGCATTTCGCTCGGTTCCATTGAACGCCAGGGTTACGAACGCCGCTACTTTCTCCTCATGGCCGGCATCGGTCTGGACGCCCGCATCGTCTATGAACTGGATCTGGATCTGAAAGCCAGGGTAGGGAAGCTCGCCTACTGGCATGGCGGTTTCCGGCAGTTCGGACGCGGTATGCCCCGCTTCACCGCCACCGTGAACGGTAAGGAGTATTCCGCCAGCTTCGCGCTCATCACACGCGTCCGCAACTACGGCGGAGACTTCGAAATCGCACGAAAGATCAAGCTCACCGATCCCGATTTCGAAGTGGTCATTTCTCAAAAACACGAATGGGTCCATTTCCTCCGCTTCGTGGGCGCCGTGATGATGAACCGCCTCGATCGCACCGACGGCGTTGCCATAACTCGCGCCACCGAAGTCTGCGTCGCACCCCCTCATGGCGAGACGCCGGACGCCCGCATCCACATCCAGACCGACGGCGAAATCGCCGGAGTTCTCCCCGCCACCATCGGAACCCTGCCGGATGCCCTCACGCTGCTCGTTCCCCGAAAATATCTGGACCGTTAACATCTGGACCTGTAAGAAACTGCCATGACACCCTCCCAAGCCTTCAACGAAGAACAGCGAACGCGCTGGAACGGCCTCGATGGCGAATACTGGGCCAGCCATCAGGATCGTTTGGACCGCACGCTCGCTCCCGTCCTTCCGCCGCTGCTTGAGTTTGCCGCGCCCGCCCCCGGATCTGCCGTGATCGACGTAGGTTGCGGCTGTGGCGCAACCACGGTGGAAATCGCGCGCGCCATCGCCCCGGCCGGCCGCGTCACGGGAATCGATATCTCCGCCCCCATGCTCGCCCTCGCCGCCGAGCGCCTGCGGCCATTCCCGCATGCCGCTTGCCAGTTGGGCGATGCGGCCGATCTTCCGCTCTCCGGTCTGAATGCCGATCTCATCGTCTCCCGCTTCGGCGTGATGTTCTTCGGTGATCCTGCCGCCGCCTTCACGAATCTGCGCGCTGCCCTGATAACCGGTGGCCGCCTTCGTTTCGCCTGCTGGCGTCCGGTTGCTGAAAATCCCTGGCTCCGCGTCCCTCTGCACGCCGTCTACGAACATGTGCCGCGCCTGCCCAAACCGGACCCGGAAGAGCCCGGCCCCTTCTCATTCGGAAACACGGAACGCGTCACCCGAATCCTGACGTCCGCGGGTTTCACAGCCCCTTCATTCACCCCCCTGGATCTCGAAATCGACATCGCGGCCGGCGGAACACTCGACGACGCAGTAACCCAAGCCTCAGCCATGGGACCTGCCAAGCGCGCCCTTGCCGATCATCCCGACGACATCCGAGCCGCCGCCCTCGAATCCATCCGCAAAGCGCTGGAGCCCTACGCCTCGCCGTCAGGCGTCAAACTCGCCGCTGCCATATGGCTGGTGGCTGCGGATAATCCAAAGTGAGTTTTCGCCCGTTTCCGGCGCAAACGTGAAACCGATCCGCACCACCCCTGCGTTAAACAGAACGGAAGTCCTGAATTCAATGCCCTCGACCGGTTCTCACTAGAATGCGGCTCACTCGTGGTGTCGCCCTTGCGTCTTTAAGCTCTCTGACTCTGTTCGCCCAGAGCTACACGATCTCCACATTCGCCGGCGGCGCGCTGCCCGTGAACGTCGCCGGCACGGCGGCCAGTCTCAACGGTCCTCAGGCGGTCGCGGTCGACAAGTCGGGCAACGTCTTTTTCATCGATGGCAATTCGGTCTTTCGCCTGGATGCCACAACCAAACTGCTGACCCTCACAGCCGGCAGCGGCACCGCGGGTTTCAGCGGTGACAATGGCCTCGCCACAGGCGCGCAGTTGAACGCCCCCTCCGGACTCGCCCTCGATTCATCCGGCACTCTCTACATCGCCGACACCAACAACGGCCGCATCCGGAAGATCACCAACGGAGTCATCACCACGGTGTCAGGAAATCTGGCCATCGGAGGCGTCAGCTCGCAGCTGTACAATCCCGGCGGCGTCGCGGTCGATCCATCCGGCAACCTGTACATCGCCGATACCTTCAACAACCGCGTCCTCGAATTTTCAGCCGGAGTCATCACCCTCATAGCCGGTGGCGGCGGGATCGCCGGATTCGGCGGCGACAACGGCGTCGCTGTGAACGCGCAGTTGAACAAACCCGGCGGCGTCGCGGCGGATTCATCCGGCAACCTGTATATCGCCGACTCCGGAAACTATCGCATCCGCAAGGTCACCAAGGGCATCATTACGACCGTTGCGGGAACCGGGACCGTCAACCTCAGCGGCGACAACGGCCCGGCCGCCAATGCCGGTTTTAGCGCCAGCAAGATTGCGCTGGATTCCAGCGGAAACCTCTACATCGCCGATACCTTCAACAACCGGATTCGCAAAATCACTAGCGGAACAATTACAACCGCTGCCGGCGGCGGCAGTTCTCAGGCCGACGGCCCCGCCGCCAGCGCGCAAATCTATCCCAACGATGTAACAGTGGACTCGGCCGGCAATATCTATATCGCGGAAACCGTCTACGCCAACAGCATCCGCAAAATCTCCAGCGGAGCGATCGCCACCCTCGCGGGATCGGCCGCTTCCAGCGGTCTGCAACTCGGCGATACCGGCCCCGCCACCGGTGCCCGCCTGAATTCACCGCAAGGGATCGCCGTTGACTCCTCGGGCCATGTCTTCATCGCCGACACTGCCAACAACAGCATTCGTGAAGTTTCCGGCGGCGTCATCAATACAGTGGCAGGAAACAGAGTCGCCGGATTCAGTGGCGATAACGGCGCTGGTTCCAGTGCCAGGCTGAATACCCCCGAAGGCGTCGCAGTGGACTCGTCCGGCAGTTTCTATATCGCCGACACCGCCAACAACAGTATCCGCAAAGTCACGGGCGGCGTCATCACGACCGTGGCGGGAAACCAGGCGAAAGGATTCAGCGGCGATAACGGACCGGCCGCCAGCGCGAGCCTGAATCAGCCTGCCGCCGTCGCAGTCGACTCGTCCGGGAATCTCTACATCGCCGATACCGGGAATTCGCGCATCCGCAAGGTTTCCGCCAGCGTCATCACCACGATCGCTGGGAACGGAACGGCGGGATTCAGCGGCGATGGCGGGGCTGCAACCAGCGCGCAGCTTTCCGCGCCATCGGGCGTCGCTCTGGATTCCGCCGGAAATCTCTACATCGCCGATACCGGCAACAACCGCGTTCGCCGGATCACCAACGGATCGATCTCCACCATCGCGGGAGGCGGCGCGATTCCGGGCGACAACGGTCCCGCCACCAGCGCGCAACTGGCCGGTCCGCAGGGCCTCGCGGTCGATTCGACCGGCACCCTGTACATCGCCGACAACAATCGCATCCGTAAAGTCGCCGGCGGCATAATAAACACCATCGCCGGAAACGGCGCTCCTGGATTCGGCGGCGACAACACCCCTTCCACTCTTGCGCTTGTCTCCAACGCGCAGGGTGTCGCTGTGGACGCGGGAGGCAATGTGTACGTCGCCGATTCGGGCAACAACCGCATCCGGCTCCTCAAGCCCGGTACGCCTCCGGCCATCACCCCAGGCGGAATCGTTCCCAATGACAGTGCCGTTTCCGTCATCCAGCCGGGTTCCTGGATTTCGATCTACGGCAGCAATCTGGCCAATGGCAATTATCTTTGGAATGCCGACTTCCCCACCTCTCTAGGCGGCACGATGGTGGCGATCGATAACCGGCCAGCCTACCTGTGGGTCGTCAGCCCGGCGCAGATTAACGCGCAGGTTCCCGACGACGCAAATACCGGTCTGGTCAGCGTGGCCGTCACCACGGGCGCCGGCACCGCGACGTCCACAGTCACGCTGGCGCAGTATGGCCCGTCGTTCAGCCTTCTGGGCGATGGCAAACACGTGGCCGGCGAAATCCTGACGCTGGACGGCAGCGGTGCGTACGGAAACTACGATCTGGTAGGCCCCGCCAACACCTTTTCGTACAACACCCGCCCGGTGAAGGCAAACGAGACGCTGACCCTGTTCGGAGTTGGCTTCGGCCCAACCACTCCCGCACTCGCCGCCGGACAAGCCTTCGTAGGCGCGGACTCAACCACCACCCCTGTCACCGTGACGATCGGCGGCGTGAACGCAAAAGTTCTGTTTGCGGGACTAAGCGAAGCCGGCCTCTATCAGATCAACCTGGTAGTGCCCGCGAGCACCGGAACCGGCGACCAGCCCCTGCAAGCAACCGTAAACGGAATCAAAACAGAGACCGGCCCCGTAGTAACCGTGCAATAACTCAAAGTTCTTTTTGCACCACGGACGCCGCGAAGTCCACATCGTTGGCCGTATTAAAGATATGCATCGAGAACCGGATGCCGTTAAAGCCGAACTCGTCATGGGTCGGTCGAATGCTCAGCCGGTGCTTATCCAGCAGCATTTGAACGAACACCCGCTTGTCGATGCCCTCCGGCAGTATGGCGGCAACCATCGGAGAGGCAACGGGACCGGCGGCAGGGCTGACAACCTTCAGCCGTTTGGATTTGGCGAGACGGTCATAGAGCTGGTTCCGGATCGCGAGATTATGTTCCTCTACCTTGTCAATGCCAAGCGAGTCGAGGTGCTCAATGGCTTCCGCCAAACCCAGAATCGCCGCGAGATTCACCACGCCGTTCCCGTCATTGTAGGTGTTGTACGATTCTTCGAACTGCATCGGACGGACGATGCTTTGTGCTTCCTTGGCAATGTAGAGCAAGCCCGTGCCTTTCGGACCCATCAGCCATTTATGGCCGCTGGTCGCGTAGGCATGACAACCCAACTCCCGCACGTTGACGCGGATGGCTCCGGCGGATTGAGCCCCGTCCACGACGCATAACACCCCCTGAGCACGGGCGATGGCCGAAATTTCAGCGATGGGCATGCGCAGCCCCGTGGAAGAAAACACGTGGCTGACGGTAATAACCCTCGTCTCTTTCCGAATGCCCGCGCGAATCTTCGCGAGGATCGCGTCGGTGTCGTGCTCCTCGGGCGCGAAGGACACGGTATCGACGACCGCGCCGTTATACTTTTCGAAATACTTCCAGCCCAGAAGTCCGCCGCCGTGTTCGTGATTCGTCGTCAGTATGCGATCGCCAGGCTTCAGGCGGAACCCCTGGGCAACCGCATTCATCCCCGAAGTCGTGCTGTTGGTAATCACGATTTCGCCGGTGTCGCATCCGAGGAACTTTGCCGCCACGGCGCGCGTTCTCTCGGCGAGCGGTTCGGAGCCCAGCTTCCCGTAGAAGCTCACGGGATTCAATTCCAGGTGTTCCCAGCGCTTGAGCGTCTCATCGACAGTAGCGCGACGGCAGGGACCGAGGGTTCCCGTGTTGAGGTAGGTGAGACCCTCTGCGAAAAGGTACTCACCCCGGGTTTCGGCGGCCGGGGCGGGAGCGCTCATCAAGAGCCCTCCCGCAACCGGCGCCGTCAAGGATGCGAGAAAACGCCTGCGCCCCGTTTCTGACGATTGCATTAGTTCATGATCGCCTGATTCACCAGGCTCCGCGACAAAGCATGAATCGGACGCGTCGCCCGCGTGTCGGCGTGCTGCACCATCCCGACAAACGCCAGGTCCTGCACCGGATCGATCCAGAACCACGTGCCCGCGATACCCCACCAGCTGAACGTCCCGGCCGAAACCGAATCGCCCGCTGCCGCCGGATCCATCACCACCTGGAAATCCATGCCCCAGCCGGTTCCCGGAGGCATCGTCTTCAGCGGTTCCGGATTCACGAAGTTGGTCCGCATCATCTCCACCGTGCGCGGCGCGAGAATCCGCACGCCGTTCAGCTGTCCGCCCTGCAGCATCATTTCGCAGAACCGCGCATAATCCATCGCGGTCGAAAAAAGTCCGCCGCCGCCCGAAGCTCCCAGCGGCACTACCGTCGCGTCAGGACGGTTGGTATCCACCGCCAGCGTCGCTCCGGAACCGTTGTGCACCTGCGCCAGCCGTCCGATCTTTTCCTTCGGAACATAGAATCCCGAATCCTTCATCCCCAGCGGTTCGAAAATGCGCGTCCGTGCGAAATCGGCGAAAGACATCCCCGAAAACTTCTCGATCAGATAACCCTGCACATCCACCGCAATGCTGTACGACCAGCGCGTACCCGGCTGGGCGAGGAGCGGAATCTTCCCCAGTCCGTCAATCATGGACTGCAACGGCGCACCCGCATTCAGCACGTTCCGGTCGATGATCATCTTGTCCACCGGATTGTTCGGGCTCAGCACATAGCCGAGGCCAGCGGTGTGCGTCATCAGTTCCCGCATCGTCATCGAGCGCTTGGCGTCTTCCAGTTTGGGCGTGCCGTCTTCGTTCCTGCCCGCCATCACTTTCAGATGCGCGAATTCCGGAATGTAGCGTGCGACGGGATCGTCGATCTGCCACTTGCCTTCTTCGTACAGCATCATCATCGCGGTGCCGGTAATCGGCTTGCTCATCGAATAAATGCGGAAGATGGAATCCTTTTGCAGCGGATCGGACTTGCGTACATCGAGCTGCCCCACCGCGTTGTAATCCACGATCTTGCCATGCCGTTCCACCAGCGTGACCAGCCCGGCGACCTTCTTGTCGTCCACCAGCTTCTTCATCGCCGCATCGAGGCGGTGCAGCCGCTCCGTTGACATCCCGACGGATTCAGCCGATGCCGGTGCAAGATCGCGGCCCCCCTTGCTGGCCACTTTGAGGTCGGCGGAAGCAGCGCGGCGGGGCGCTTGCGCCCACGACGTCATCGTAATCGATGCCGCGGCGAACAGTGTGATCAGGCCGGGCGCGACAATGCGAGTGTGACGTTTCATAGATCTCCTTGCGATGCGTGGATCGCGCCGTTAATCTTATCAAAGTAAACCGTGCCCGATACCCGCAGAACCTTCGCCCGTCGAACCCTTGCCGCGCTTGCCTCGGGGGCCTTGCCCGCGCGGCCGCAGAGCATTCTCGAGCTGCCGCCTCCTCCGCCCGGTACCCGCATCGCCTACGGAGACGATCCGAATCAGTTTGGCGAACTTCGCCTCCCGCCGGGACCCGGCCCCCATCCGGTCCTCGTCTTCATCCACGGCGGTTACTGGTTTGCCGCTTACGATCTCAACCACGCCAGCCATTTGTGCGCGGCCGTCGCCAAAGCGGGTTATGCGGTCTGGAGCCTCGAATATCGCCGCATCGGGCAGCCCGGCGCCGGCTACCCCGGGACCTTCGATGACATCCGCGCGGGCGCAAAACGCCTCAGCCGGATTCCGAATCTCGACCTCTCGCGCATAGCCGTGGCGGGACACTCGGCCGGAGGCCAGCTCGCCCTCTGGCTGGCCGCGCAGAGCACCATCGAACTCCGCTCGGTCGCCGCGCTGGCCGCGGTCACCGACCTCCGGCTAGGCTTCGATCTAAATCTCGGCGGCGGCGCAGTCCGGCAGTTGATGGGCTGCCCCCCCACGCAATGCAGCGCCGAGTACGCCAAAGCGTCACCGATGGATCTGTTGCCCATCAAAGTCCCGCAGCGCGTGCTGCACGGTACCGCCGACGACATCGTCCCCTTCGAACTCAGTCAGCGCTTCGTCAGCGCATCCAAAAACGCCAAACTCGTGCCGCTGGCGGACGCAAACCACTTCGACCTGATCGATCCGCGCTCCAAAGCCTGGCCGACCGTACTCCGGAATCTCACCGAACCTCTGCAATCCGCTAAATAGCGGCGTAATATGGTTGATCGCAGGTCTATGCTCTCGCGAGAGGAACGAGTGAAAGAGGGGCGTATCGTGCTGGCCATTTCATTAGCCTTGGCCCTCGCGAGCCCTGTTGAGTGCCTATACCAGCTTTGCCCCGACCGAAAACGCCCTGCCCGGTCTTCCACCAAGCCGCAAAACGGGACAGGATCGGATCTTTGCCAGTGACGAGGCATGGGGGGCATCGGCCGTGCTCTGGCTATTGTCTGTACCAATCTGCGTCTTTGTGAATCCGCGCGTTGGCAGGTGGTCACTCCTGGGTCTGCCGATTGTGTTTTCGTTCCATCTTGCATCGATAGCCAGTTGTTTGGTTGGCAATGGTGCGGGCTGCCTCTAGAGAGCTTCCTTGACACCCGTCCCCCCGGCTGGAAGAATAAATGCTTTCGCGCCAAGGACATCATGAATCGACCCCGTATACTTTCGATCGCCCTCACAAGCCTGTTCACCGCCGCCACCGCACTGGCCGCGCCGCCCGCCGGTCTGAGTTGCACTCAGCTCACCCAGGCCAACGCCAACGCCAGTGCCGGAGCACCGAACATCAATCATGATGGCACGCCCATCGCAGGCACTCCCGCGCCCGATATCTCGAAAGGCTTCGGCGGCATCCCGCGTTCCGCCCAGCCCCTGCTCACGGCTTCTCAGCAGCGCATCTGGGAATGCACGTACCATTTCCCCGAAGCGAATGCCGACATGCCGTACACGCTCTTTATCCCCACCAGCTACGATCCCGCGAAACCCGCCTCGCTGGTCGTCGATCTCCACGGCCTCAACATTACGCCCCTCCAGCAAATCCTGTTCGACGGCACCACCGACTTCGCCGAGAAATACAACTTCATCGTGCTCGCGCCCATGGGACTCAATCCGGCCGCGGGCTGGGGAACCCGCCCCGGCGCAGCCGTCGAAACCGCCCAGACCAAGCCGGGCGGCGACGCACACTATACCGCCGGTGAGCTTTCCGAACTCGACGCCATGACGGTGCTCAAGCTCATTCGCGAAAAGCTCGACATCAACAGCGATCGCATCTTTTTGATGGGCCATTCCCTCGGCGGAGCAGGCACCTATTACATCGGAGGCAAGTACAACGACATCTGGGCCGGCCTTGCGCCCCTGTCCGGAGCCGGCGGAATCGCCAACGCCGCGGCCGCCGAGCGCTACAAAGCCATCCCCATGCTGATCATGCACGGCGACAAGGATTCCATCGTGCCGGTCGTGACCTCCCGCCGCGCCGTGCTCGCCCTGCAGGAAGTCGGCGCGCCCCACGTCTATCTCGAATTCCCCGGCATGGACCACGAATTCTGGATCCGCCGCGGCGCCGAGCACATGGAAAAGGTGTTCCTCTTCTTCAGCATGCTTTCGAAGAAAACGAACCCCGGCTTCATTACGCCCGAAATGGCCCCGCCCCCGCCGCCCAGACCCGCCGGAGCAGGCCGCGGCCAGCGCTGACGCCGGTTATTTTTTCTTTGCGTCGATCTGAATCGTATTCATCACCGCGACATCCGCCGGAAGCTCCCGCGCGCCCGTGGGGAAACCGTTCGACAGCAGGATGAAAGACACCACATCCGTATTCTCTTCATCGCTCAAACTGCCCGGATGATCCAGCGGCATGGACGTGCTGATGCGCGTGAAAAGTTCCCCCGCCGTGAGGCCGGTCCATTTAGAGAGAAAGGCATCGCCACGCAGCCCAGGCGCGCTGCGCGTCCGGCTCCCGTATATGTGCCCGCCGTCCAGTTCCCGGCCATGGCATGACGCGCATGCGCCCGCATAATAGTTCTTCCCGCGCTCCGCCTGCGCGGCGCTGAAGACCCCGTCCGACGCCGAAAGCCCCCATGCCGTCGCGGCCACCACCAAGCCAACGGAAACCAAAACAAGGCCGCCCCGCTTCATGCGAAGAATTCCTCCCTCGTGGCCGCGCACTCCTGCCGCTCCTCCGCGTCCAGAGTCTTGATCCGCGCCCGGCCCGCATTGAAAACAGCCCGCGATGACAACCCCAGCCGGACCAGATTATCGCGATCCTGCCGCGGCAAAATCAGGTAATGCTTCCGGCAATCGAAGCTTCGGCACAATACCGGCCGCCTCTCATAAATCGTGCATCCCGCCGGCCCCAGATAAACGCAAGCTCCCTCCGGGGTCGTGGCCAGCAGAAATACAGGATTCCCGTCCCGGTCGGCGGTCCTTTGAAACCGGTACGACTCCACCACATCGCCTTTCTCCGGATGCAGAAATAGCCCCTGATTGCTCTTGCAGCACTCCGTGCATCTGCCGCAGGGCACTTCGGTCATTCGCTTAACGTCGCGGATTCAGGATTGCTGATCTGCTGGACGACCTTCCACTTCCCGTCCGCACCCTTGCGGAATATCGTCACAAACCGGCCCTTCTCCGTAGCGGTCTTCTTGCTCCCCGGATCGACCGCAGTCAGAATATAGGTGCCGCGCGCGTAACCCAGATCGCCGCCGCGCGAAACTTCCACCTGCAACGGATGCAGCGCGAGCGACCACGCAGGGTCCGTCACAACGTTTTTCATCGTCCTTGCGATCGACGCCCGGCCTGCCATCGTCGGCGAATTCGGGATCATCAAATTCCCGTCGTCCGTAAAATGGGCGGCAATGCGATCCGCGTCCCGGCCGGCCCAGTCCCTCACAAATGAAGCCACCTCGCCGTCTCTCAGGTCACGAACCGCGCGGCTCTCAGCCGCAAAGGATTGACCGGCGCCGGCCAAAATCAATCCAAAAATACAAACCAGCCAAAAAGCGCGCATGCAAAATCTTATCAGCGTGAATCGGCGCGGCCGAGATCGTTTTAAGCAGTAACCGCGGGCGCGGCCGCCTCAGCCAGCGGCAACGCATCGCCTTCACCGGGCGCCAAAAACAGATTTTCATCCAGCTGATGCTGGCGCGTATACATATCCCAGTACCGTCCGTGCATGGCAAACAATTCCGGATGCGTCCCGCGTTCCACGATATTCCCGCCCTCGATCACCAGAATCTGGTCCGCCCGGCGAATCGTCGACAACCGGTGCGCAATCACAAACGTGGTCCGGCCTTTCATCAAATGCGACAGACCCTGCTGAATCATGGCTTCCGATTCCGAATCGAGGCTCGAAGTGGCTTCATCCAGAATCAGAATCCGCGGATCCGCCAGAATCGCCCGCGCGATCGAAAGCCGCTGCCGCTGTCCGCCCGAAAGTTTCACGCCCCGCTCGCCCACCACGGTGTCGTAACCAAGCTCCAGCGTCTCGGCGAATTCGTCCACCCGCGCAATCCGGCAGGCTTCCATGAGCTGCGCCTCAGTGGCATCGGGTTTCGAAAACAGCACGTTTTCCCGAATGGTCCCGTCGAACAGAAAGGTTTCCTGCAGCACCACTCCCAGCTGCTCCCGATAGCTGGCCAGCTTCACTTTGCTCAGATCCTGGCCGTCCACATCGATCCGGCCGCCAGTCGGTTTGTAGAACGCCGAAATCAAACCGATCGTGGTCGATTTGCCTGAACCCGACGGCCCCACAAACGCCGTCACCGTTCCCGGCGGCGCTTTGAACGAAATGCCGTGCAGCACATTGCGCGAAGGGTTATAAGCGAACTCCACGTTGTCGAACCGGACTTCCCCGGTGATCGGCCCGATCTCCCGCGTGCGCTCCGGATCTTCATCTTCCGGCCGCTCCCGCAGCACTTCGCGGCTGCGCTCCAGACCCGCCAGAGCTTCGCTGATCTGCGTCCCGATGTTGACGATCCCCACCACTGGCGCCGTCATCATCGCCAGCAGCGCGGTAAAGCTCACCAGACCGCCCTGCGTCAGCTTGCCCGCATAAATCTCGCGCGTCCCCATGTACATCACCAGGGCGCCCACAATCCCCATCAGCACAGTTGCCGACAGCGACATCACCGACATCGCCGTGAGGCTCTTCATCACGTTGTCGAGAAGCCTCTGGACTCCGCCGCCAAACACCTTGGCCTCCCGCGCTTCGGCGTGATAGCCCTTGATCACCCGCACGCCGCCCAGCGATTCGGTCAACCGTCCCGTGACCTCGGCGTTAATCTTGCCGCGCTCCCTGAAAATCGGACGGATTGTCCGGAACGCCCGGCTCAGCGCCACCCCGAATACCAGCATCACTCCCAAAGCAGCCACCGTGATCGGCGTGCTGGTCTTCAGCAGGAAGAACATGGCGCCCACCGCCCCCAGCAGCCCCCCGATGAACTCCACAATCCCGGTGCCGATGATATTGCGCATTCCTTCCACGTCCGACATGATGCGCGAAACCATCTGGCCCGTCTTGTTCGCGTCGTAGTAGGTGACCGGAAGTCTGCCGATATGTTCCTGAATCTTGCGCCGCAGCTCGGCGATCAGCTTTTGCCCCTCGATCGACAGCAGCTGGGTAAGCGAAAACGAGGTCACGCCCTGCACCGCCGTCGCCGCCACCACCACCAGAGTCAATCGCAGCAGAAGGCCGGACTCGTGGTTGTGGATCACCCGGTCGAACAGAACCTTGGTGGACAGCGGAAGCACCAGGCTGCACGCCCGGTTGATCACAATCAGCAGAAGGCCAATGGAAAGCAGACCCCGCCGCGGCTTAACCAGCGCCCAGATGTCAGGCCAAAGTTCCTGTAGCCGTTCGGAGGCTGGCCTCTTGGGCTTCGAGGCAACAGCAGTAGATCCCGCAGTCTGGCCGCTCATAGTTATAGATCTTGGATGCGTCCGGCCTTCGCCGCGCGTCAAACCAGTTCGAAGTTTCAATAACTATATTGTGCTCTATTACTGGGCGCTGCCGCCGCCCAGCCAGTAGCCTGGCCGCGTCTTGGCAATGTACTGCGAGCGCTCCACCACCACGCTGATCTCATGGAAACCCGGCTCCCCGGCATTGTTGGGTTTGTAGCTGATCAGGTACTGGCTCCGGATCTCCTGGCTGACACGTTGAATCGCATCCTCCAGCCCGCGCTGCTTGATGAATGAAAACTGGTTGCCGCCGGTCCCCTTCGAAAACACTTCAGAAGGGTTCTGCACGAAGACGCGCTTGGCATCCGTGTAGATCTCCTTGAGCAGCGGAACGAACTGCGCCTGACTTCCCGCGCTGTAATTCTGCGTCATCAGGGTGGGTGTCGCTACCTGACCCATGGGGAGAACCTGCCCTGTGAAATCGACCGGATTGGGTCGCGGTTCCTCCCGCTTTTCCGTCAATCGCACGGCCACCTGCGAGATATCCACCGTATAGACGAGAATGTTCGACAGTTGTGCGTCAATGAGGGTTTCTTTAACCTTGCCCTCGCTGGCCACATCCCGGGTCTCGCTGACCA
>DASZLO010000076.1:0-9246 GCA_035552315.1 Bryobacteraceae bacterium | reverse complement strand
ATCGCTAATGGTCAAAACTGCAGCGTTAGGCATGTTTCCCTTTGCGGCGGAAGTCTCCGCTTTTCCCGCCCGATTTGGTGAGCAGGTAAACGTCCTGGATCTCGATGGATTTGTCCAGGGCCTTGGTCATGTCATAAACGGTGAGCGCGGCCACGGCGGCGGCGGTGAGGGCTTCCATTTCGACGCCGGTCTGTCCGGTAGTCGTGGCGGTGGCCACCAGCAGTACGCCCTTCTTCTGCATGGTGGCCTCGACGTCGGCATGCGTGAGCATGAGCGGATGGCAGAGCGGGATAAGGTCGCTGGTCCGCTTGGCGGCGGCGATCCCGGCAATGCGGGCGATCTCCAGGGGATTGCCTTTGGGATTTCGCGGCAGTTCCTTGAGGACGGCAGGCGACATGCGGACGAAGGCCTGGGCGCTGGCGGTGCGGCGCGTCTCGCTCTTGGCCGAAACGTCGACCATGCGGGCGTTGCCGGCGGCATCGTAGTGGGAGAGTTTCTTCATTTGAGGAGTACCCGGATCAGTTCGCCGCGCGGGTATTCGGCACGGTCGGGGTCGGTCACCAGATAGGCGTTGGCGCGAGTGAGCGCCGGGACGTCGCCGGAGCCGTGCCACTCGACGGGAGTCACTGTGCCGCCGTCGGAACTGAGACGGGCCGGCAGGAAGCGAGTGAGTCCCGGACGGTGGCGGAAATCTTTGGTGAGTCGCGCGAAGGACATGTGGAGGTCGACCTCGTCCTGGCCGGCGAGGAGTTCCAGAGCGGCGCGGGCGAAGACTTCGAACGTCACCATGGTGGACGAGGGGTTGCCGGGAAGTCCGAAAAAGAACTTGTTGTTCGCGCGTCCGAAGACGAGCGGCTGGCCCGGTTGAATGAGGACGCGGTCGAAATAGAACTCGGCGTCGAAACTGGCGAGCACCTCTTCCACCACGTCATACTTCCCGGCGGAGACGCCGCCGGAGAGCAGGAGGAGATCGGCCTCAAGTCCGCGGCCGATGCTGTCGCGAGTGTGCTCCACGGTGTCGCGCGCAATCGGGAGGATCTGCGGAATGCCGCCGGCGCGCGCCACCTGCACGGCCAGGGAAGAGGCGTTGGAGTTGCGAATCTGGAACGGCTCGGGCTGCTCGTGGATTTCGACAATCTCATCGCCGGTTGCAATGATGGCGACGGTGGGCGCACGGAAGACTTTCACGCGGGACCGACCAAAAGCGGCGAGCAGCGCGATATCGGTGTAGTCGAGCCGCTTGCCGTGGTGCAGGACCATTTCGCCGGCGGAGGCCTCGCAGCCCTGCGGATTGATGAATTGATGCGGCTCGGCGGAGCGGTCGGTATGCACCTGGCCATTCTCGCGGCGCGTATGTTCCACCATGACCACGGCGTCGGCGCCTGCTGGAATGGGCGCGCCGGTCATGATCTCGACGGCCTGGCCCGGACCGACTTCGCCGGTGAAGCGGTCGCCGGCTCGAACTTCGCCAATGACTTGGAGCGTGCCTGGGAGATCGACGGCGCGGACGGCATAGCCATCGCGGACGGAGCGGGCGAGCGCGGGCGAATCGCGATCCGCCGCGACATCCTCGGAAAGCACGCGGCCGGCGGCTTGCAGCAGATCGAGTTCTTCGGCGGCGGCCGTGTGCCGCTGCTCGCGCACCCGGCTGAGGACTACTTCGCGCGCTTCAGTAAACGTCAACGCCACACTTTCATTATCACAGGCTTGGGCGCGAGAGATTTCACGCGAGAGATTTCGCTTGACCCTGGAACCGGTTCCGGACTGCATACTATGCTGGGACGGTGAAAGAGAGTGGGAGCGGAATGCGTTCTGGGGAACTGGCGCGGTTGACCGGCGTGAGCACCGATACTCTGCGTCATTACGAACGGCTGGGCGCGCTGCCGCGTCCGGGACGGACCGGGTCGGGCTACCGCGTGTATCCCGACTCGGCGGTGCGCCGGGTGGAACTGATCCGGCGGTCGCTGGCGGTGGGCTTCAGTTTGAAAGAGCTGGTGCGCGTCCTGCGGGTGCGCGACGGTGGGGGTGCGCCGTGCCGGCAGGTGCGGGCATTGGCGCAGTCGAAACTGGAACAGATCGACCGGCGGCTGGAAGAGTTGGTGGCGCTGCGCCGGCAATTGGCGGAACTATTGGCGACGTGGGACCACCGGCTGGAACAGACTCCGCCCGATCAGCCGGCCGGTCTGTTGGAAATGCTCCCGGGCTCACTGCAACTGCCTTCCCGGAAAGAGATCAAACGATGAATCGCCGAAACGCAATGTTGTGGACGACGCTGGCTCTGTTGGCGCTGGCAGACAGGGGCGTGGCTCAGACCACCGAACACGCCGACCATGTGATGGGCTTCTCGCACGAGAAGACCACCCATCACTTCCGACTGTATGCCGACGGAGGCTCGATTGAAGTGACGGCCAACGACGCGGCGGATACGGAGAGTCGCGACCAGATCCAGATGCACCTGGGCCATATCGCGGGGATGTTCGCGGCGGGCGACTTTCAGGCTCCCATGCTGGTTCACGATCGGGTTCCTCCGGGAACGGTCGTGCTGCAGCGGCTGAAAGGAGAGGTGTCGTACCGGTTTGAGAAGCTGCCCAAGGGTGGACGGATCCAGATTGTGACGGCGAACGCAGAGGCTTTGAAAGCGCTGCACGAGTTCCTTCGTTTTCAGATTACAGATCACAAGACCGGCGACTCCTTAGAGTTAACTACGGTCAGGCGCTAGGAGGGACCGGATTCGCGTACTAGAGGCAGATGCGGACGGCGCGGCGATCGATTTCGAGCCCGGCGCGGTCCAGCGTTTCGCGGGGCAGCGCGCGCTGTATGGATTCAAAGAGTTCTCGCTCTTCCCGGCGGATGTGGGCCGTCAGCAGGCCGCAGAACTGCTCCAGCGCGCGAGCGGTGGGAGTCGCACCAATCTCGGCAACGAGCGCTTCAATGGCGCGGTGTTCGGCCAGCAACTCGGCGATCAGGGGCGAGGCTCCGCACAGGGGAAACACCACCTGCTCCTCGATTTCGAAGTGATTGACGAGTTCCAGTTCGTAGCGATCGGTCACGCGTCGGGCGCAGCCCGCCAGGTCGGGTGAAGGGTCGGCCAGGGCGCGCCGGATGAGGACGCACAGTGCCAGAGCATTGTGGTGCTGGTGGGAAAGCGGAATCAGACTGGGATCGCGCAGCATCCGCTACCAATATACCCCTCAGGCCTAAACTTCTCCGCCAAACAGCCGATAGGAACAACGTGCGCAGTTATCGTGCCAGCTTGTGGCTCTTGGTGGTGTTCGCGGGCGCGGCGGTTGGGCAGAAGAGCCTGTCGGACGCCAGCCTGGAACAGTTGCTTGACACACAGGTGACGTCCGCCTCGAAAAAGGAAGAGAAACTCAACCGGATTGCGGCTGCGGTGTTCGTGATCCGGTCCGAGGATATCCGGCGGTCGGGGGCCACCAGTGTTCCCGATTTGCTGCGCATGGCGCCGGGAGTGGATGTGCAGCAACTGGACGCGAGTGTCTGGGCCATCAGCATTCGCGGCTTCAATTCCCGCTTCTCCAATAAGGTGCTGGTGACGGTGGACGGCCGGTCGGTGTATTCGCCGACTTTTTCCGGCGTGTATTGGGATCACGAGACACTGCCGGTGGAAGAGATCGATCGGATTGAGGTGATTCGCGGGCCCGGCGCCACTCTTTGGGGAGCGAACGCGGTCAACGGGGTAATCAACATCTTCACCCGCTCCGCCAAGGGCGTAAACGGGGGATTGATCTCGGCAGGCGGCGGAGCGCAGACGCAAAGCCTGGGCGTGGCCGAATATGGCGGCGCGGCGGGCAGCGACGGGGCATACCGGGTCTACGGGCGGTTCAGCGACACGCCCAATTCGGGTAGAGGCGCTGACGATCGCTGGGCGGGCGCGCACGGCGGTTTCCGGTCGGATTGGGGGCTATCGCAGCGGGACAGTCTGACTGTGGAAGGGGATGTGTTTTCGAATCGGGAGCATGCGCTGGAGTATTCATCGTGGCTGGGCGGGTCGACGAACGCGCTGGTTCACCAGGGGCTGAATTCTTCGGGTGGCAGCCTGATGGCGCGATGGACTCACACAACCAAGGGCGATAGCCGGATTTCGCTACAGGCCAGCTATGACTCCTACCGTCGCACGGAGTTTGGAATGCCGGAGAAGGCCCGCGATATCGATGTGGAATTCCAACAGCACGCCAGGTGGGGCAGTCGTCAGGATATCGTGTGGGGGCTGAGTTACCGTTCCAGCCGGGCGGGCGCGGATCCCGGCGGCCCGATTTCCTTTTTACCGTCTTACGAAACCAACGCGTGGTACAGCATGTTTTTCCAGGATGAGATCCGGCTGACCCGTTCCCTTTCGCTGACGTTAGGCGAGAGGCTCGAGTACTCCGGCCACGTGCACGGTCAGGACGAGCCGAGTTTGCGTGTCACGTGGGCTCCCGGAGAAGGCCGCCATACCTTCTGGGCTGCGGCGGCGGATGCCGATCGCCAGCCATCACGCGCGGACACTGCGATTCAGTGGAACATGAGAAGCTTCCAGCCAGCTCCCGGTATCGTGGCGGTTGTCGCGCTGAGCGGAAATCCCCAGATCGAGAATGAGCATGTGAACGATTATGAGCTGGGCTACCGGACTGCGATCAGCAGCGGGTTGTCTCTGGATATCGCGGCTTTCGGGAGCCTCTACAATCACCTGTCGACCTGGGAGCCTCATCCTGCCAGCGTTGTTGTGGGGTCGCCGGTGCGCATCGTGAGTCCTTTTGAATTCGCCAATCTGGGCCGGGCCACCGATTATGGCGGCGAAGTGTCCATGAGCTGGAATCCATATTCGCGCTGGCGTTTACGTCCGTCCTATTCCTACTTACACGCCACCGTGGAGCGCGAAGCGGCTTCGCAAGGGGCGACTACCGCGTCCGTGGCGACGGGCTTTCCGCAGAATCTTGTCTCTGTCCGTTCGATGATTGACCTGAACGGAAAAACGCAGTTTGACCAGTCTGTCTACTACACGGCGCGGCTTCCGGGAGGTACCGTGCCGGGCCATATGCGGCTGGATCTCCGGCTTTCGCGCCGGATCCGGGAAGGAGTGGAAGTCAGCGTCACGGGTCAGAATCTGTTGCGCAACCGGACGATGGAGTTCGGCGATTTGTACGAACTGGTGGCCGCGCCGTCTCTTCGCAGCATCTACGGCAGGGTTGCGTGGACTTTCTGAAGCAAACACGACGCGGATTGCTGATGCTGGCGGTGGCGGTGACCATCGCGGGCGGAAGGCTGAGGGCGCAATCCGCGGGCGAATGGGAAATTAAGGCGGCATTTCTGTACAAGTTCGCCAGTTTCGCGCAGTGGCCGGATGAAGGCTCCGGCGGGTCGTTCTGCATCGGCGTGTTGGGGCAGAGTCCTTTCGGCGAGTTTCTGGATGAGGCGGTGAAAGGAAAGTCGAGGAATGGGCGGCCGTTTACGATCAAACGATTCCGAAGCGGCCAGGATGTGAGCGGCTGCCAGATCGTATTCATCTCGTCGTCGGAACAGAAGGACATGGCGGCGATTCTTCAGAAAATGCCCGCGGCGGTCCTGACTGTAGGCGACGAGCCGGGGTTCTGCGAAACCGGCGGGGTGATCGGGTTTCAACTCGAAAACCAGCGGGTCCGCTTGCAGGTCAACCTGGCGTCGGCACAGCGGGAGCATATCCAATTGAGTTCCAAGTTATTAAGCGTCGCGAAACTGACGGGCGGCTCCGGCCAGTAAGAACAAACCTATGCGCTGGTTGAACAACCTCTCACTCGAACACAAGCTGCAAGCGGTGATCATGACGTCGGTGGCAGCGGCGCTTCTTCTGGTGTGCAGCGCAACCCTGGTGAGCGAAATTGTCAATAACCGTGCCGATGTCCGCCAGCAACTGCAGACGCTGGCCGACTTGACCGGGCAGAACAGTGTCGCGGCGCTCAGCTTCAACGATCCGGAATCGGCCAGCCAGCTTTTGCAGGGACTGGCTGCTCATTCAGGGATCCTTTCGGCGGCGCTCTACTCTGCCGGCGGAGAGATCGTCGCCACCTATCAGCGGAACAATTACGATGAGTTCCCGCCGCATCCCGGCCAGGCGGGTAGCAGGTTTGAGGGGGGCCGGCTGATTTTGTATCACCGCATCGTTTGGAACCGTCAGATGGTGGGAACGGTATATCTGGTGAGCAATCTGGAACGGCTACACTCGCAGTTGCATCGTTCGCTGCTGGTAATCCTGCTGGTGTGCGTGGTTTCGGGACTGCTGGCATACCTGCTGGCGGCGCGGCTGCAGCGGGTGATTTCCGCGCCGATCATCCACCTGGCGCAGACCGCGAAAGCCGTGGCGCTGGTGAGGAATTACGGAATCCGCGCGAAGAAGACGACCAACGGGGAAATCGGCACCTTGATCTCGGGCTTCAATGAGATGCTGTCGGAAATTCAGTGCCGCGACCGCCAACTGCAGCTTCACAGCGCCAGCCTGGAGGAAGAAGTCTCGACCCGGACCGCTGAGTTACAACGCCTGAATGAGGAACTGGGCGACGCCAAGGAAAAGGCGGAACTGGCAAACCGGGCGAAAAGCCAGTTTCTCGCCAACATGAGCCACGAAATCCGCACGCCGATGAACGGAGTCCTGGGCATGACGGAACTGCTGCTCGATACCGACCTGGCCGAGGATCAGCGCGAGTCGCTGCGCATCGTGAAGAGTTCGGCGGACGCCCTGCTTACCATCATCAACGACATCCTGGACTTCTCGAAAATAGAAGCGGGGAAGCTGGAGCTGGATCTTCACGCCTTTGATCTTCGGGCCTGCCTGCGAGATACCATGCGTCTGGTCAGCGCGCGGGCAAAGGAGAAGAACCTGCAACTGGTCTGGAGCGTGGCGCCCGATGTTCCCGAGTGCATCGTGGGTGACCTTCTGCGGTTCCAGCAGATTGTGTTGAACCTGACGGGCAACGCCATTAAGTTCACCACAGTGGGGCGGGTGTGCGTGGACATCGTGAAACTGGAATCACGCGAAGGACTGGAACTGGAAGTGGCTGTGAGCGATACGGGTATCGGGATCCCGCCGGAAAAACAAGGGGCCATTTTCCAGCCCTTCGCGCAAGCGGATGGCTCCATGACGCGCCGGTTCGGCGGCACGGGGCTCGGTCTTACCATTTCCACGCGGCTGGTGGAAATGATGGGCGGTCGAATCCGGGTGGAAAGTGAAGCGGGAAAGGGCAGTTGTTTCCGCTTCACGATCCACGTGCAAGCCTCCGGCGAAAATCGCACGGCGGCGCTTCGAGAACCCGAAGACCCGGACGTGGATTCCGCACAGTATCCGCTGCGGATCCTGGTGGCCGAAGACCACCCCATTAATCAACAGATCATCCTGCGGATCTTGCAGAAGTACGGCCATTTCGCAGTTCTGGCCCCGGACGGCCGCGAAGTGCTGAAGGCCATGACTCTCGACCATTTCGACCTGATTTTGATGGACGTGCAGATGCCGGTCATGAACGGACTGGAGGCTGCCAAGGCCATCCGCCGGGCCGAGCGGGACAGCGGCCGTCACATTCCCATCGTGGCCATGACGGCGCATGCCATGAAAGGTGACCGGGATCTTTGCCTGGATAGCGGAATGGACGACTATATCTCGAAGCCGGTGCGCGTCCGCGAACTGTTGGATACGCTCCATCGCTTGGCCGGGTGCATGACCATGAAATAATCCTGGCGCCCGACTGCGAGCCAGAAGTGCACCGGCGTTACCGGCGGGGCTGAATCGCGACTGGGCGTCCCGATTGTTCTTTACTCTTCTGGGCGGCATCCATAAAGGCGAAGATTTCGAGAGTCTCGTCGTTCGGCACCGGCGTCTGGCCGGTCTGGAAGAATTTGATGATCTGTTCCACGAGGGGCTTGTAGCTACCCGCGCCTTGCGGCTTGATTTCGACGATCTGCTTGCCGCGGAAGACGACGGCGCCGTAGTCGCTGTGGGGCCGAATGGCGCGAACGGTGCCGATGCGGCCGTCCTTCCAGCGTCCGACGATCACGTCGGTGTCCGCAGTCGATGTGCGGGTCACGCTTTCGCAGCCCGGACCCATCAACGTGTACAGCAATTCGACTGTGTGGATGGCGTACCAGGAAAGGTCCAGGTAGTGATGCGGCTCCAGGTCGCCCGGGCCGAATGCCGTGACACCCGTGGTGTCCGAGAATTTTCCAGCAGCGGCGATCTCGCCATATCGCAGGCTGGAGGAACTGAACCACGGTACACCGGCAGCCTTGGCCAGGCGGGCAATCTCCAGCGCATCCTCATACGTGGCGGCGAGCGGCTTATCGATAAAGAACGGCTTGTGCGCGGCAATCACCGGCCTCGCCTGTTCCAGGTGGACTCGCCCATCGACGCTTTCCAGCAGCACCACGTCGACTTTCGAGAGCAGGGTCGGAATATCCGGGACAATCTCCACGCCGTATTTCGTCGCTATCTGTTGGGCAAACGTCTCGACCCGAGAGGCGCTGCTTGCGACATCCTGGCTGCCTCCCTTGTAAGCCGCCACAACGTGCAGGCCGGCCTCGTTCAGTGACTGGGTAAACACCGGGACATGTGACGTATCCGTGCCTATAATTCCGACGCGCAGCTCAGCTCCCTGCATGGCCAGAGCGACGGTTAGGATCAGCATGGGCCGAGTAAGTGTAAAAAGATACATGGTTGATCCTAAGTTACTCATATCTTAGTCGATAGTGCTAGTGTATACTTCTGAGAACCGGGACGATAGATGGAACTCCCGATCAAGTCTCCGAAATCGAAAACGGGCCGGCGGCGTGCGGCTGCCAGACCCGAGGTGACTGTTGCCTGGCCGAAAGGTCTGTTGTACCCGGACACCACCTATTCTATCCGGCTCACAATCCCACCGGAGATAACGAAGCTTCAAATCAAGTGCGACTTCCAGGATAAATACCTGTGGCTTACGGGTCCTGGAAAACTGGCGCACGCCAACGACTTCGTGTGCCAGGCGCCGGCCGTCGGCGGAAACTGGCAAGTGGAACTGACTCTCGGCATTCGACCCCCTGAGAAACCCTGTCTCGAACCCGTATCCCTGGCCCTGTTCGATGGCGAAGGTGAATTAGTCGGAGAATCGGTCGGACAGCTTTCGATCACGCCGGCAGCGGAAGCGCCGGAGCTCTTACACCCACTGCTGAAGGGCTTGGCGTGGCTGATGGGGACCGAACCGGGCAAGCCCATGCTGGTTCGCGTGGCGCACGTGCTGGGCCGACTCGCAT
>DASZLO010000075.1:0-28408 GCA_035552315.1 Bryobacteraceae bacterium | reverse complement strand
CTCCTGGGCCCGCTTTGTGCGCGAGTGGATTATTACTGTCGATCATAAACATCTGGGGCTGATGTATATCATCATCGCGCTGTTGTTTTTCGTGGTCGCGGGGCTGCAGGCGGCGATGATTCGCATTCAGCTGATGGTTCCCAACAGTCATTTCGTATCGCCGCAATCGTTCAACCGGATGTTCACGATGCACGGGACAACGATGGTGTTTTTCGTGGGCATGCCGTTCATAGCGGGAATTGCGAATTATCTGATTCCCCTGATGTTGGGGGCGCGCGACATGGCTTTTCCGCGGCTGAATGCGCTGGGGTTCTGGCTGACGCTGTTCGGGGGAATCTTGCTTTACAGCAGCTATCTGGCCTGGTCGGGCGCGGCGGGGACGGGAACCGCGCCGGATGTGGGCTGGTTCGCTTACGCGCCGCTGACGGAGAAAGCCTTTTCGCCGGGGACCAGCACGGACTTCTGGATTCTCAGCATCATCATGAGCAGCACGGGCAGTACGATTACGGCGATCAATATCCTTGGCACCGCACTTTGCCTGCGGACGACGGGGATGACGCTGGCAAGAATGCCGCTGCTGGTCTGGATGTACTGCGTGGTTTCGTTTCAGATCCTGGTGGCGCTGCCGCCGCTGACGGCCGCACAGATCATGCTGCTGCTCGATCGCTTCCTGGGCGCTCACTTCTTCGATACGCGGGCGTCGGGCGATGCGGTGCTGTGGCAACACTTTTTCTGGCTCTTCGGGCATCCGGAAGTTTATATTTTGATGATCCCGGGATTTGCCTGCGTCACGGAGATGGTGCCGGTGTTTTCGCGGAAACCGATTTTCGGGCGCGCGGCAATGATCGGCGCCAGTGTTTCGATCGGGCTGATCAGCCTGGGCGTCTGGGCGCATCACATGTTTACGGTGGGGATGCCTTCCAAAGCAAATATCTTTTTCACGATCGCGACTTTGCTGGTGGGCGTGCCTACGGGCATCAAGATTTTCAACTGGATGGCGACGATGTGGGGCGGGAGGATCCGGTTCACCACTCCCATGCTGTTCTGCGTTGCTTTTCTGTTTCAGTTTCTGATTGCGGGCCTGACGGGAATCATGCTGGGTGTGGCGCCGTTCGACTGGCAGTTGGGCGATTCCTATTTCGTGGTGGCGCATTTCCATTACACGCTGATCGGCGGCTTGCTGATGACGCTTTTTGCCGCGATCTATTACTGGTTCCCTAAGGCTACAGGCAGAATGCTCGACGAAACGCTGGGCAAGTGGCACTTCTGGCTGCTGATTATCGGGTTCCATATTACGTTCGACCCGCTGCACTTCGCGGGGCTCCTGGGGATGCCGAGACGCATCTACACCTATCCCACGGGGCGCGGCTGGGACGGCTTCAACTGGTATGCGACGTGGGGAGTGGCGGTGCAGGCCGCGGGGATTTTGATTTTCGTCATCAACGTGCTCTATTCGCTGTTCAAAGGGAAGATGGCCGGCAACGATCCGTGGGATGCATGGACGCTGGAATGGGCCACCACATCGCCGCCGCCCGAATATAACTTCGCGGTGACGCCGGTGGTTCACAGCAGCCGTCCGCTGTGGGATCTGAAGCATCCGGAAGATCCGGACTGGAAATATGAACAGGCGTAGCGAGATGGCCGCGAGCTTTCACGATTTATTGTGGGGCGGCGTGGAGACGCGGGAGCCGGTTCCCTTGGCGGCGCGGGCCGGGATTACTGCGCCGGCTTCGCAGCCGAATAGCTGGCAGGCTAGAGAACCGATCGGCGATCAGAGAGTTCGCGCCGCCGGGAGTATTGATTTCGCGAAATCCATGGAGAAGAAATAGTGTCAACATCCGCAGCCACGCTGCCCCTGAGCGGCACACAAAACGAAGCGCGCAATCTCGACCGGGGCAAGGTTGGACTGGTCTGCCTGCTGCTGACGGAGACCGCGCTGTTCAGCATTTTCGTGACGGCGTATTTGTTTTTCATCGGCAAAAGTTCCACCGGGCCGCAACCCGCCGATGTTTTGACACTGCCTGTGTGGGCGACCGCCTGTCTGCTTTCGAGCAGCCTGACGGTGGAACTGGCGGTGCGCGGATTGAAGGCAGGGGCGATGGGCCGGTTCCAGTTGTGGCTGGGGGTTACGGTGCTGCTGGGCGCGGAATTTCTGCGGCAGACCGGAATCGAGTGGAACAAGCTCATTAACAAAGACGGCCTGACTATCGCGACGAACGTTTTTGGCACCACCTACTATTCGCTGGTGGGACTGCATGCGAGCCACGTGATCATCGGGCTCACGCTGCTGCTGCTGGTATTCCTGCTGAGTTTGCGTGTGCCGTCGCTGCAAAAATTCGAGCACCGGATCGAGTTGCTCGGATGGTATTGGCATTTCGTGGATGTGGTGTGGGTGGTGGTCTTCACCGTGGTTTACGTGATCGGACGCTGAAATGAATAAATCGCAGGAAATAGTTGAACTCCCCGCTCCAACGGTATGGCCGCTGGTCTTCGCGCTGGCCGTCTCGCTCATCTTTGCCGGACTGCTCAGCAGCGCTTACGTGAGCATGGCGGGAGGGCTTCTGCTCTTGATCGCGGCCGTTGGCTGGTGGCGCGAGGTTCTGCCGCATGAGAAGCACGAATCCGTCGCGGTTGAGCCGGCGGATATATCGACGCCGCGGGTCGTGATTCCGGTTGAGTTCCTGCAGGCGGGCATCGAGAAACACCGGGTTCGGGTCGGCGTGAAGATACAACCCTTCTCGGCGGGCTTCAAGGGCGGGGTGGTCGGCGGAGTCGGGATGGCCGGGGTCGCCATCATTTTCGGTCTCATTTCCCAGGGCAGCATCTGGTATCCGATTAACTTGCTCGCCGCAGCCGCGGTGCCGAGTCTGGCCACGGCGAGCGTCGAGCAACTGCGGGAATTCAGCGCGCTGGGCTTAATCCTCGGCGCCATTATTCACGGGCTGGGGTCAATTCTGGTGGGAGTCCTTTACGCGGTGATGTTGCCGATGTTTCCGCGCAAAGCCTTCTGGTGGGCGGGTGTTTCCGCGCCCATTTTGTGGTCCGGCGTGATTGCGACGATGCTGGATTTCGTCAACCCGGCGCTGGCAGCGCGGGTGGACTGGCGCTGGTTTGTGGCTTCGCAGCTGGCCTTCGGTCTGACTGGCGGATTCGTTATCGCGCGCACGGAGGGAATCGATTCGCGGCGCGACTGGCCGCTCGAACTACGCGCTGGCCTCGAAGCTCCCGGCACGCTCCCGCCGCTGGAATAAAGCGGGCGCATGGCCGAAGCCGTTCTCAGCTCCTGGCGCTTCGACCCCCGGCTTATCTGCGTCCTGTGTCTGGCCGCGTGGCTGTACTGGCGCGGGTGGCGGCAGATGCACAGGCAGTCGCCGCAACGCTACACTCCCGAACGTCTGACCGCGTATCTCGGCGGGCTGGCAGCGCTGTTTATCGCGCTGGCGTCGCCTCTCGATGCGTTTGGCAATCTGCTGCTGGAAGCGCACATGGTGCAGCATCTGCTGCTGATTGTGGTGGCGCCTCCGTTGATTCTGATCGGGCAGCCGGTGCTGCCTTTCCTGCGTGCGCTGCCGGCGGGCGCGGTAAAGGACGGGCTGGGTCCTTTTCTTTCGTCGCGCGGACTGCGGCGGGCGGGACGTTTTCTGGTTCATCCGGTGGTGTGCTGGCTGGCGATGGCTGTGACCGTGGTGTTCTGGCACATGCCGCGCTGGTATGAACTGGCTTTGAATTCGCCGGTGTGGCATGGCGCCGAGCACGCTTGTTTCTTCTATGCCGCAATCCTGTTCTGGTGGCCGGTGGTGGGCGTGTGGCCGGGGCGGCCGCAGTGGTCGCGCTGGCTGATGATCCCCTATCTGGTGCTGGCCGACATGGTCAACACGGGGCTTTCGGCGTGGCTCGTGTTTTCGACACACGTGGTTTACCGGACGTACGCGCTGGCGCCGCGGCTGGGGGATTTGACGGCGCTCGACGATCAGACTACGGCAGGGGCGATCATGTGGGTCCCGGGGTCGATTGCTTTTCTGATTCCGGCGTTTGTCCTGACGATGCAGGCGTTGAACGGGGAACGGGCAGGGGCTTCGCGGCTTGTGCAGATCCGGCCCGCGGGTAGCCGGAGTCCGCGGCGGGCGTTCGATTTGCTGCGCGTGCCGGTGCTGGGCGCGATCCTGCGATACCGGCATTTCCGCCGGGTTCCGCAGACGGTGATGTTTGCGCTGGCGGTGCTGGTGGCGCTGGACGGCTTTTTCGGGCCGCAGATCGCGCCTTTGAATCTGGCGGGTGTTTTGCCGTGGACGTATTGGCGGGGATTTGCCGTGCTGGCTTTGCTGGCGGGCGGGAATTTTTTCTGCATGGTTTGTCCGTTCATGCTTTCGCGCGATCTGGGGCGGAGATTCCTGCCGGCACGCCGTCAGTGGCCGCGGGCGCTGCGCTCGAAGTGGCTGGCGGCGGGCCTGCTGGTGGTTTATTTGTGGGCTTACGAGGTGTTCAGTCTGTGGAGTAGTCCCTGGTGGACGGCGTGGATTATTGCGGGCTATTTCGTTACGGCGTTCGTGGTGGACGGAATTTTCGAAGGCGCGAGTTTTTGCAAGTATGTTTGCCCGATCGGTCAGTTTAACTTCGTCAATTCGCTGAGTTCACCGCTGGAGGTTAAGGTGCGATCGGCGGAGGTTTGCGGTTCCTGCCGGACGCATGACTGCATTCGCGGAAACGAGACGCAGAGGGGTTGTGAACTGCTTTTGTTCCAGCCGCAGAAGGCCGGGAATTTCGATTGCACATTCTGTCTGGACTGCGTGCATGCCTGTCCATCAGACAATGTGGGCATTCTGGCGGCTGCGCCCGGGAGCGCCTTGATATCGGCGCGCAAATGGCGGATGGATACTTCGCTGCTGGTCTGGATTCTGGTGTTCGGGGCGCTGGTGAATGCGGCGGCTATGGTGGATCCGGTGATGGGGTGGATGCATTCTCTGCAAGAAGGAATGGGATTGCGCGCTTTGTGGCCGGTTACGTCAGGGTTCTATTTATTGGGGATCGGGGTGCTGCCGTTGTTGTTTTGCCTGGGGGCACGCGGGAGAGTGTTTGGGAGAGCTTTGGTTCCGCTGGGATTCGGGATGTGGACCGCCCATTTTGCTTATCACCTGACTACCGGCTGGGCCTCCGTGGTGCCGGTGCTGGAACGGTTGCTGCATTTTTCGGGAGCGGCGGCGGGTGCGGTTTCAGTTGTTCCTGCGTGGTTGCCCTCGGTACAGATTCTGTTGCTGGACGGTGGCTTGCTGTTGAGTCTTTATGTCGCTTGGCGTTTGGCCCGGTCGCAGAATTCCGCTATGGCCGGTGCGCTTCGGATCGCCGCTCCCTGGGCTTTGCTGGTCTTTGGGATTTACGCGGCATCGGTATGGATTTTGTTTCAGCCGATGCAGATGCGCGGGATGGTGATGTGATGCGAGGGGCCGGGGTGTTGCTGGCGTGCGTGTTTTCCTCCCTGCTGTTCGCCGACGGCGGGATGGTGTTGCAGCGTGCGGAGAAGGGTCCTCTGGCGATTACCGTTTTCGCCACGCAAGCCCCGCTCGACCTCAGCGTTCTTGTGCAGAACCGTGAAACCCTGGAGCCTGTACTGGACGCCGATGTCCGGGTCACCCTCACGCACGGGGAGTCGCGGGTTGCGATCCGCGCCACGCACGATCAAGCGCAGAACAAGCTGCTGTATGTGGCTTCGGCGAAGCCCAACGAGCCCGGGGAGTGGAGGTATGCGGTTTCAGTTGGCAATGCCGAGATATCCGGCGTTGTGCATGTGGCTTCGGAACAACCGAAGCTGGCGGCCTACTGGAGTTATCTGGCGCTGCCCTTTCCTCTGATTGCGATATTCATGCTGCACCAGTGGCTACAGTCGCGACCCAAGAACGCTTTCCAGCGCGCGCAGACTGGACTGCTCGCCCATCACGATTAAAACATCGCCGGCGGAGACGATGGTTTCCGGCGGCGGATTGAAGATCATCTTGCCGTCGGGCCGGCCGATGGAAAGGAAGATCAGGCGCGACTCGGCATTCCGGAGTTCACCGATTTTGCGAGCGGCGAATCGCGAATCGGGCGCGACACGCATTTGCTCCATGGTGACGTCCAGACCGACCGACTGACCGGCGAGGTCGAGGAGTTGCACGACATGCGGACGTACCAGCGCCTGAGCGAGCCGATTCCCGGTGATGCTGTAGGGCGAGAAGACGGTGTCGGCGCCTGCGCGGCGCAGTTTTTGTTCAGCGTCCTCTTCCGAAGCGCGCGTGACGACGGTCAGACGGGGGTTCAGCGTTTTCACGGATAGAATTACGAAGACATTGTCGGCATCGGTGGCGAGCGCGGCGATGAAACCGCGGGCGTGTTCCACGCCGGCTTCCCGAAGTCCTTCGTCGCGCGTGGCATCGGCGCGGATCGCCAGCATTCCGGCCAGTCCGGCACGCTGGACACGCTGTTCATCGCGGTCGATCACCACAAACGACGCGCCTGTCCGCTGCAGTTCGAGGGCGGCGTTGCGGCCGACGCGTCCGAACCCGCAAACAATGAAGTGATCTTTCATCTGCATAATTGTCCGCTTCTTTCTGCGCTCACCGTATCTGTCCTCCAATTGCATTTCAATAACGGTTTGCGTCACCGCGCCCACCGAGAAGAACATTGCGCTGACGCCGAACAGGATCAGCATGGAATTGAAAATCCTTCCCGCCTGGCTGAGCGGATGCACCTCCTGATAACCGACCGTGGTGATCGTGATCAGGGTCATGTAGAAGGCGTCGAAGATCCCGTAGCCTTCTATGAGGGTGAAGCCCAGCGTACCGATGAAAAGGGTAAGGGCGAGCAGCGCCGCGATCAGAACGATGCGGCGCAGTATGCGGCGGTCCATTCGCGGGGATTACTTTAGCTCAAAGACCCAGATCGCTCCGCCTTCGGGAATCTCCGGATATTTTCCGGGAAAGATCCGGTTCAGATTGGCCTGCAGGGAACGCGAATCGACGCCCCATCCGGACTCGATTGCGATGTACTGCTTGCCGTCGACCATGAAGGAAGTCGGCTGCCCGAGGATGCCGGAGTTGGTGGGGAATTCCCACAACAGCTTTCCGGTTGAGGCGTCGAAGGCGTGGAACTTGCGATCGTTGGTGCCACCGCTGAAAACGAGGCCGCCGGCCGTGGCGAGCATGGGTCCCCAGTTCGGAGAGTCGGTGTAGTTGTGGGTCCAGACTTTTTTGCCGGTGTCCACGTTCCAGGCCTGCACTTCACCGAAATGATCGGCGCCGGGGACGACGCTAAAGACCGTTTGCGCGCCCATGTAGACTTGGCCGGCTTCGTATTCGGTTTCGCGTCCGCTGGAGGTCGAGCAGAAGTTTTCATTGGCCGGGATATAGACAAGGCGTGTCTTCGGACTGAAGGCAACGGGCGGCCAGTTCTTGCCTCCCCAGAGAGAGGGGCAGAAGGAAACGGTCTTGCCGGTGCCGGGCTTGTGTTCGGGATCCACATCGGGACGGCCGGTCTTCGGGTCGAGACTCTTGAATACGTTTTGCTTGACGTACGGTTTGCCTTCGACGAAGTTGATCTGGTTGTCGGTGCGTTCGAGGAACCAGAGATAGCCGTCGCGGGCGACGTCGATCAATCCTTTTATTGTTTTGCCGCCGCGCTTGTAATCGACCAGGATGGGGGGAGAGACTTCATCCCAGTCCCATGAATCGTTGGGGTGGTATTGGTGATGGCCTTTAATGGTGCCGGTGGCGGCATCGATGGCGATGGTGGATGAGGTGTAGAGGTTGTCGCCGGGGCGCTGATCGCCCATCCAGGGTCCGCCGTTGCCGACGCCCCAATAGGCGAGATTGGTGTCGGGATCGTAGTTACCAGTTACCCAAATGGAGCCGCCTCCCGTCTTCCACTGGTCGCCCTTCGGCCAGGATTCGCTGCCTACTTCGCCGGGCGCGGGAACGGTAAATGTGCGCCATAGTTCTTTGCCGGTTTCGGGATCGTAAGCGGCGACGAATCCGCGGATGCCCCATTCGCCGCCCGAAGTTCCGATGATGATTTTGCCGTCGGCCACCTGTGGGGCGAGGGACATATAGTAGCCCTGTTTGTTGGTGGCCGTTTTGGTAGCCCACACTTCCTTGCCGGTCTTCGCGTTGATGGCGACGAGCGTGGCGTCGCCGGCGCAGAAGTAAACGTTATCGCCGTAGAGCGCGACGCCGCGGCTGGTCGGATGCATGAGGACGACGTCATCGGGCAGCGGACGGCGATAGCGCCAGAGGAGCATGCCGGTTTTCGCTTCGATCGCCAGTACCTGGTTGCCGGGAGTCGAAACGAACATGACGCCGTTGTTTACCAGCGGAGCGGATTCGTGGCCACTGCTGACGCCGGTGGAAAAAACCCATGCGGGCTGGAGTTTGCCGACGTTGGCCGGCGTGATTTTGTCGAGAGGGCTGTAGCCCTGGCCATCCCACGTCCGGCGGATCATCAGCCAGTCGGAGGGGTCCGGATTTTTGAGGCGGTCCGTGGATACAGACTTGTAATTCTGCAGAACGGCCGGGATCGGGATCTGGACGGCGGGTTGCGGGGCGGCGCTGGTCCGCTGCTGGGCCGAGAGCGAGAACAGGGGCGTGAGGGCGCAGGCCAGAAGATATTTTTTCATTGGGTCTCGAATGTGATGGGTGCGGCGAATGGTTTGAGGATGACTAGTTTTCCGTCGGAGGAAACGCCCACGGGAAGGGCGGGGAGCATTTTCACGGCAGGGCCGTCGATTACCTTTGCGGCATCGGCCGGATCGAAAGTCGATTCATGGCAGGGGCAGAAGAGCAACTGTTTTTCAGGCACCCATTCGGTGACTTCGCATCCCGCGTGGGTGCAGATGGCGCTGTAGGCGACAACGCCGTCGGCTGCGCGCGACTTCGTTTCGGGGGTCAGTTTGGAAGGGTCGAGATGGATCAGCAGAATGCGGTTGAGGCGGGACCCTTTGCGCACGGTCTTGTCGGCGGGATCCATGGCCCATGCCATTACTTGCCTGGCGCCGGTCTTGATATCCGAGGGGGTCAGGGGCGTCGCGGTTGAGTCGGTTGTTTTCACGAGGAAATCGCCTTCTTTGGGTTTGGAGGCGTCCTGCGCAAGCAAAGGCATCGCGAGGCCCAGGGCGAGGCCCGCTTTCAGGATGTCGCGGCGGCGGCAATTGCATGAATTCATTGAGCAAGTAAATCGTATCGCGGCGGGCGCTAAATTGCTACCTGCGCTGTGCGTTGCGCCGTGCTTTGACGGTCCAAAATCTTCCTGAAAACGCGGGCACATTAGAATGGTGTTGTGACCCCCGTCTCTGACCCGCCTGTTCCGGTCAGCCCTTTTGACGAACTGATTGCAGCGGTCAAAGAAGCGCGTCCCAAGGAAGACATCACACCGATCCAGAAGGCCTGGGAGTTTGCTTCGCAGTACCACGCGGGGCAGACTCGCTCGTCCGGCGAGCCGTATATGAGCCATCCGCTGGCCGTGGCCAGAATCCTGGCCAACATGCGGATGGATGTGGTCAGCGTTGAAACCGGGCTGCTGCACGACATCGTCGAAGACACCACCGTCACGCTTCCGGAGATCCAGAAAAATTTCGGGGACGAAGTTGCGAAGTGCGTCGATGGCGTGACGAAGCTGAGCAAGATCGATTTCTTCTCCGCCGAAGACCGGCAGGCGGAAAGCTACCGCAAGATGCTGCTGGCGATGGTGAACGACATCCGCGTCATCATCGTGAAACTGGCCGACCGGCTGCACAACATGCGGACGCTTGAATTCCTGAGTCCCGAACGCAGGGAGCGCATTGCGCGCGAAACGCTGGAAATTTATGCGCCGATCGCGCATCGCCTCGGGATGGGCAAGGTTCGCGGCGAACTGGAAGATCTTTCCTTCAAATATCTGGATCCGGAAGCCTGGGCCGAGATTTCCAAAACCATCGAAACGCAGCGCGCCGACAACGAAGAATATCTGGAGCGCATGCGCCGGACGGTGGAATCGGAACTGCGCCGCGAAGGCATTCCGGCGCGCGTCGAAGCCCGCGTGAAGCGCGCCTATTCGGTCTATCAAAAGCTCAAGAAACAGAAAATTTCACTGGACCAGGTTTACGATCTTCTCGCCATCCGGATCATTACCGATTCGGTGAAGAACTGTTACGGCGCGCTGGGCGTGATCCATAACGAGTGGCGTCCGGTGCCGGGGCGGATCAAGGATTTCATCGCCATTCCGCGTCCGAATCTGTATCAGTCGCTGCACACTTCGGTGGTGGGTCCTGAAGGCAAGCACTTCGAGATCCAGATCCGCACGGAGGAAATGCACCGCGTGGCCGAGGAAGGCATCGCGGCGCACTGGAAATACAAAGAGGGCCGGCGCGGCGTGCAGGACGACCAGCGCGTGGCGTGGCTGCGGCAACTGGTCGAATGGCAGCAGGACATGCGCGATCCGGGCGAGTTCATGTCCACGCTCAAGGTGGACCTCTACCCGGAGGAGGTTTATTGCTTCACGCCCAAGGGCCGCGTGATTGTGCTGCCGTCCGGATCGAGTCCGATCGACTTCGCCTACGCGGTTCACTCGGAAGTGGGCAGCACCTGCGTAGGTGCGAAGATCAACGGCCGCATCGTGCCCCTGAGGTACGTCCTGCGCAACGGCGACGTGGTCGACATCCTGACACAGGCCGGGCATGAGCCGAGCAAAGACTGGCTTTCGATCGTCAAGACTTCGAAAGCGAAGAACAAGATCAAGCACGTCATCAATGCCAACGAGCGTGAGCGCGCCATTGAAATCGGCCGGAAGTATCTGGAAAAGGAAGCACGCCGCCTAGGTGTTCAGCTGGCGCGGATTCAGACCACGGAACTGGACCGGGTGGCTTCAGAATACGGACTGATGAAGGCGGAGGATCTGTACGCCGCGCTGGGATACGGCAAATTTTCCGCTCGCCAGGTGCTGCAGAATGCGGCGCCCGGTCAGGTGGCGGAAGAACCCGCCGTTGCGCCCGCGCCGGAGATTTCGCCGTCGAACCGCAAGGAAGACGACGCCGTCATCCACGTGCACGGCATTGACGACGTGATGGTCTATCGCGCCAAATGCTGCAATCCGATCAAGGGAGAGGGAATCGTTGGCTACGTAACGCGCGGCAAAGGTATTGCCGTGCATTCGCGGACTTGTCCGAATGTGCAGAACCTGATGTACGACGCCGAGCGCAAGATTCAGGTGGACTGGGCGCGCGAGGCAAGCGATACGTTCCCGGTGCGGGTGGTGGTCCACACGGACGACCGGCCCGGCTTGCTGCATCAGCTTACCAGTATCCTGTCGGATGAGAAGACGAACGTGCGCAGTCTGGAAGCGAAGGCGGAGGCCAATCCGAATACCGACGAAGCTTTGGTGGAAATGACCATTGATGTGCGGGACAAAAAGCAGCTGGAAAAGCTTTGCTCGGCGATGCGCCGGATTTCGGGTGTTCGCGACGTGGAGCGGATCCTGCACCAGTAAAGCGCGGTTTTGAAGAGCTACCCGATAGAAAATGACAACACAGTTGACGACTGACCCGGAACATATAGCCATCTCGAAATCGCGAGGCATCGAGATCGACTGGAAAGACGGCCACCATAGTTCCTATGGCGTTGAGTACCTGCGCGACTGGTGTCCGTGCGCGCAGTGCACGGGCGCGCATGGCACAGAGCCCCGGGAGAAGACGACAGGCACGCCGGCAGCATCGAGTCCTTTCCAGATGTACAAGCCGAAGAATAAAATGACGGGGATCGAGCCGATCGGGAATTATGCAATCCGGATCACGTGGAGCGACGGGCATGCCACCGGCATTTATTCGTTCGACCATCTGCGCAGCATTTGTACGTGCGAGGCGTGCAGGGCTGCGCGCGAAGCTGCCGCTAACAAGGCTTCCTGAGAGAGCATGTCCAAAAAAGTTGCGGTAGTTGAGGATGAAGCCGAACTCGCTTCTCTGATTGAATACAATCTGACGCGCGGCGGGTTCCGTGTTCAGATCTTCGGCGGAGGAGCGGAAACCGTTCCGGCGCTGGAAGCGTTTCAACCCGATCTGATCGTGCTGGACGTGATGTTGCCGGGGCAGGACGGGTTTGAAATTTGCCGGCAGATTCGCCATACGACGAAACTGGCGCGCACGCCGGTGGTGTTTCTGACCGCGCGTTCCGATGAGGTTGACCGCGTGCTTGGACTTGAGATCGGCGGCGACGATTACATTACGAAGCCGTTCAGTCCGCGCGAACTGGTGGCGCGCATCAAGGCGCATCTGCGGCGGGTGGATACGGACTCCGCGCCGCAGGCCGCGCTGGCTACAGGGCCGTTCCGGCTGGACCGGTCCGCGCGGCGGGTATTCCAAAAGAAGGACCATGACGAGCACGAAATCGAACTTACCTCCACCGAGTTCAAACTGCTGGAATTTTTCTTGACCCATACGGGCACTGCCTGGTCACGGGAACAGCTGCTGCGGGAGGTCTGGGGAGAACAGCATTTTGTGACGCCGCGTACAGTTGACGTCCACATCCGGCGCTTGCGGGAGCAGATTGAAGAAAAGGCCGATGATCCGGCGTTTTTGGTAACCGTCCGGGGGTTCGGATACCGGTTCGAAGCGCTATGAGTCTTCACTCATCGTTTATCCTCTTTTAACCGTTCTGTAACAGATTTGCCGGTACGCTGGAAGTGCCGTGACAAAACGAATCGTCCTGATTGAAGATGACGCCGATCTGTTCGCTCTGCTGAAATACAACCTCGAAAAAGAGGGTTTTCAGATGACGGGATCGCAAACCGGACTGGGCGCGGTCGACCTGTGCCGCCGCACGCGTCCCGACCTTATTTTGCTCGATATCATGCTGCCGGACTCCGATGGCCTCGATATCTGCAAAGGCATTCGGAAAGACCCGGAACTGGCGCAAACGCCTATCATTTTTCTGACCGCGCGGGCGTCGGAGACGGACCGGATCGTGGGGCTCGAACTGGGCGCCAACGATTACATCGTCAAACCGTTTTTCATCCGCGAAGTGATCGCGCGGATCAAGCTGCAGTTCCGCACCCAAGCCGCGCCGTCGCGTCTGCTCAAAGCCGGCGGGGTGGAACTGGACCGCAGCAGTTGCCAGGTGAAACTGGACGGAGAAACGCTGTCGCTTACCGCCACCGAATTCCGTCTGCTGGAATTTCTGATGAGCCGGCCGAGCGTGGTATTCAGCCGCGAGCAACTGCTCAATGCGGTTTGGGGCCAGGACCGCGCCATTACGGATCGCACGGTGGATGTTTATATCCTGCGGTTGCGGCAGAAGGTCGAGAAGGATGCCGCTTCGCCACGGTTGATTCATTCCGTGCGGGGATTCGGGTATTCGTTTGAGCCGCGGAATCAGGAAGCGGCGCTGGAAGTTGCCGTCAGCAGCTAACGCTGCGCGGCGTTCTCTTTAACCGGGAACGCTATGTTACTCTGAGCCACGTGGCCACCGATCTCGTCGAGATAGATCCTCTCGAACCCTCATCGGAGGCGCTGGACCGCGCCGCTGCGGCGATTCGTTCCGGTCGCGTGGTGGCTGTTCCCACCGATGCGCTTTACGTGCTGGTGGCCGATCCTTTCAATCTTCGCGCCGTGCGTCAGGTCTATAAAGCGAAGGGCCGGGAAATCAACCGCGCGCTTCCGCTGCTGGTGCGCGATTCCATCATGGTGGAAGAACTGGCGCGGGATATTTCCACCGAATTCAAACTGCTGTCGCGGCGCTTCTGGCCGGGGTTGTTGACCATCATTATGCATGCGTCCGCGAAAGTTCCGCTGCGGGCCACGGGGAATACCGGGCGGCTGGCGGTTCGGCAGCCGGCTTCGCTGGTTACCGACGAATTACTGGCCCGGCTCAACCAGCCGGTGATCGCGACCAGCGCGAATATCTCGGGGCATCCGACTTGCCGCAGCGGCATTGAGGTGTTCGGAGTGCTGGACGGAACCGTCGATCTGGTGCTCGACGGGGGCCTTTGCGCGGGCCTGGGCGCCAGCACGGTCGATATCACGGAACCGGACTGGAAGATGATTAAGGAAGGCGCGATCAGCCGGGCGGATATCGCCGAGTGTCTGGAAGCTTCGGCGTAGTTAGTCGCTTGGCCCGATTAGAGGGTTTCGGGCGCGGAGCCCAGTTGCACCGAGATTTTCATCGATTGGCCGCCGCGGAAAATCGTGAACGCCATGGAATCGCCGGGGCGCTTCTGGCCCAGGACTTTTCTTAACGCATCCTGCCCGTCGACCGGTTTACCGTCAATCGCAGTGATCAAATCGCCGCCGATTCCCAGACGATACATGCCTACGATGACCGTGCGGCTGGGGCCACGCAAACCCGCAGCCTGAGCCGGGGAGCCGTCGTCGATTCCTTCGATCAGCAGGCCGCCCGATGTGGGCATCTCCAAAGCTTCCGCCAAATCGCCCTGCACCAGAACGACCTGGGAAACTCCCAGCACCGGATGGGAGATGTGTCCGGTTGAGCGATATTCTTCCAGCTTTTCCTTGGCGCGGTCGATCGGAATGGCGAAACCGATTCCGATGCTGCCGGCTTCGCCGCGCGTGCCGTTTTGCGGGCTGTAGATTGCGGTGTTGATGCCGATTACGTCGCCATGCGAATCCAGCAATGGCCCGCCGCTGTTGCCGGGATTGATGGCGGCGTCTGTCTGAATCAATCCCTCCAGCGGATCGCCATCCTCATTTTCAAGGCTGCGGCCGAGTGAGCTCACAATGCCGGTGGTGAGCGTGCCCTCGAGGCCGAACGGATTGCCGATCGCAAGAACCTTTTGGCCGACCACAAGATTATCGGAATTTCCCAGGTGAACGAAGGGCAGTTTGCGGTCGGCTTTGATGTGCAAAATGGCCAGATCGCTGCGGCGGTCGAGACCGACCACGTTGGCTTTGTACTGCTTCTTGTCCCAGAGAGTGACGGTGACGTTGCGAGACCCGGAGACCACGTGATTATTGGTTACGATATCGCCGTCGGCATTGATGATGAAGCCGGACCCGATACCTTTCTGCGGGAATACCTGAAAAAAGAAATCACGCTGGTAAACAATGCTGGTGATGTTGACCGTGGCGAGGCGGTTGGTCTTGTAAATATCGATGTTGTTTTGCTCGTCGGCGCCGAAACCGGAGCCGTGCGCCGTAACCGGTTCGGACCAGAGGCGGCCATTATGTTCCAGGGGCTGAATAATCTGGCGGACACTCCAGTTGCCTGTTGAAGTGACGAACCAGAATGCGGCGACGAGCAGCAGCGTCAGAACAAGTGCGCGGGGTCTCATACCTGTCTTTTTAGATCTTCCCATACTATTTTGGTCTGACGCAGCGTCTCGGCTTCGACGCCGCTGGCATCGATCACATAGTCGGCTAAGGCCTTCTTTTTCTCCAGCGGCATCTGGTTTTCCAGACGCGCGACAATGGCGGCTTCGTTCACGTTTGCGCCGGATGTGCGCGCCCGATGCAACGCCCTTTCGATCTGCTGTTCCCGGCTGCAGGTGACGACGATTATTTTATCGACGTTCTTATAAGCGCCGGATTCGATGAGAATGGCCGCAACGTGAATAATTATGGCGTGCGGATCTCTGGACGAAATTTCCTTTATCCGCCGTATTTCCTCTTCGTGAACCGCGGGATGGACGATGGCGTTCAGTGTTTCCAGTTCAGCCGGTTTGCCGAATACCCGGGCGGCAAGCGCGGCGCGATCGATCGATCCGTCCTGATTCAGGATTCCGGCGCCGAACGCGGCGACGATGGCTTCGTACGCGGCGTGTCCGGGCATCATCACTTCGTGTCCGATCTCGTCGGCTTCGAGGATGTAACAGCCAAGTCTGCGGAGTTCGCGCGCTACGTGGGTCTTGCCGCAGGCCATGCCGCCGGTCAAGCCGACGGTCAGCATAGACCGGTGCGTCGTTCGGCGGACTCGATGGTGTTGTTCATCAGCATCGCGATCGTGAGAGGCCCGACGCCGCCGGGAACGGGAGTGTAGGCGGAGGACAGGCGCGCCATATCGCGCGGGTCCACATCGCCCACCAGAAGACTGCCGCGCCGGTCGAAATCGGGAAGGCGCTCGGGTCCGAATATACGCTCGGCTTCGACGCGGGATTCGATTCTGCTTTGGCCGACGTCGATCACCACCGCGCCGGGCTGAATGTATTCGGCGGTAACCATGGCGGGACGCCCGATAGCGGCGACAAGTATGTCGGCTTCCCGGCAGACGGCCGGAAGATCGTTGGTGCGGGAGTGGCAGATTGTGACTGTGGCATTCTCCTGCAGCAGGAGCATGGCCATGGGCTTGCCGACGATATCGCTGCGTCCTATAACAACGGCCCGCTTTCCCGCCATCGGAATATCGTAGCGTTTGAGCAACTGAATGATCCCGGCCGGGGTGCAGGATTTGGGACCAGGCCTGCCGGTCGAAAGCAGGCCGACGTTGCAGGGATGGAAACCGTCCACGTCCTTTTCAGGGGCCACGGCGAGGAGCGCGCGCTGCGAATCGACTCCGGCGGGCAGCGGGAGCTGGACGAGAATGCCGTCGATCTCGGGCCGGGCATTCAAGTCGTGCACGATTCCCAGAATTTCTTCCGTGGTGGCAGTGGCGGTGGGCCGGATGGTTTCGTTGTAGATGCCGAGGTCGCCGGCGGTTTTGGTCTTACCGCGCACGTAGATCTGGGACGCGGGATCGTCCCCGGCGAGGATTACAGCAAGGCCTGGGGGGCGTCCGGCGCGGGCTATGACGCGCGCAACGCGGGGCAGGCACTCAGATTTGATTTGATCGCGAACGCGATTGCCGTCCAGAATCTGAGCCAATTTATTCGGCTGCTCGCTTTTCGGTCGGATACCCTTTGTCGATCCAGTCGGTTTTCAGATTCTCGGGAAGCATCATTACTTTGACGTTCTTGAATCCTAAATCATGCAGGGCAGCGAAGGCGGGGCGGATGTTGGGACATTTGTCCCAGGGGCAGCAGCCGCAATAAAGAATGATCTCGCGGGTGCGGGACTGGCCGGCAACGGCTTTCTTCAGATCTTCCAGTCCTTCCGGTTTGGAGCCAGGACCCGCAAAGGTCGAACCGGCGATATGAGCGGCGCGGTAAAGCACGGGGAAGCCGACGTGAATCACCAGGGGTCCGGTTGTGCCGGTTTTTAGCTGCGATGCCGCCTGCGCGGGCTGGATGACATCGGCGGTAGTCCACGGGTCGGCTGCAAACAGAAGCGCCGAAAATGACAGAAGCAGAAGAAGAGGCCGCATTACATTTTTACGGAATTGATGGAGTCTACCTTGACCAGCGTGCCGCCTTCGATTTTCCCGGTCAGCGTGACTTTGTGGCCCAGCATGGGGAGCACCTTTTCCATAGCGTCAGGGCCGATTTTGACGATTTTGTTGTCGGCGGTTACAAACACGGGCGCGGAGCCTTCCTTGACACACTGTTTCGCGCAGGCTTCGAAAGCGGCGGGCTTCACCCATTCCGATGCCGCGCCCGCTTTGGCGTTGCTGGCGGCGCATTTGGTGTCGGAGACGTAACCGGTGAAATCGGCGGCCATCGCAGAGATGGAAGCAACGGCGGAAAGAAGCAGAATTGTAACGAGTCTTTTCACTGAAAAACCTCTGTGGTCAGTATATATCTACATATAAGCTTTGGCCGGGGTTTGTGCGGGTTGCGCTGCTCGTGATCCGGGTGCTATATTTCCCGACACCAATGACATTGCGCTCTGGTATCTACATCGTACCGACCAACCGGTGGTACATCGAAAGGACTGTTTGGCTGATAGCCGGAATCGTCCTCCTGACAAGCACGGCGCTGGCGCTGTTTGTGAATCCGCTGTTCATTCTGGGAGTCACCGCAACGGGGCTCGTATCCATTAATGTTTCCCTGACGGGTTTTTGCCCGGTGGGAAGCGTGCTGCAGTTCCTTGGTTTCAAGCCGATGCTCGGAACGGACGGCCCGACGCGCTGGAATCTTTACTTCATGAAAAGAGACAAGTGGTATCTGGAGAGGCGAATCTATCTGGCGGTGGGATTCAATATCTCGTTGGCGTCGATGCTCATCCTTTTCTTCAGTCTGTGGGTAGCTTCATTCACGATCTTCGTGGGGGGCGCAATGGTGTGGTTTGCGGCCACTGGTTTTTGCGTGATGGCCAACGGCCTTTACTGGCTGGGCGCCGAGCCGCGTCTGAACCCGGAATCGATGCCCTCGGGCCGTTGCGAGGAATGCGGCATGTTGGGGGTTTGCATCAGCGGGCACGCGAAACACGCGCGGCCTGAACAGATCGTGTTTCAGATCGATACGCCTGCTGTCAGGGGTTGATTCGTCCGATGTGAAGGGCGGCGATTCCGAAGGTCAGATATTCCCAATCGACTTTATCGAAGCCGGATTCTTCCATCATGCGGGCCAGTTCGGGAGCGTCAGGGAACTTGCGGACTGACTCCGGAAGGTATTCGTAGGCATCCTTGACCCCGGAAATCGCGCCCCCGATGATGGGCAGAATCCGGCGGGAATACCAGTTGTAGACTGTGGCAAAAAGAGCATTCGGCGGCTGTGAAAATTCGAGAATGGCGAGCGCTCCGCCGGGCCGCAATACTCGACGCATTTCGATGAGACCATCGCGATAATTGGCCAGATTCCGGAAGCCGAAAGCGATGGTAATCAGGTCCACGCTACGGGCCGGGAAGGGCAGCGCCAGGGCGTCGGATTCGACCAGCGTCGAGCGCAGGCGATCGCGGGTTAGTTTGCCGCGCGCACCGGCCAGCATGGGGTAGCAGAAGTCGCTGCCGATCAGTCCGCGGCCGGCCTTGCGCTCCAGCGCGATCAGCAGATCGCCGGTGCCGCAGGCGAGATCGACCACGCGGGCATCCGGTCTGGCGAGAATATCGGCTACCCGCGAGACCGTGCGATTCCGCCAGTACTTGTCGATGTTGGCGGAGAGAAGGTGATTGGCGAGATCGTAGCGCGGAGCGACGCGGCCGAACATCGCGCGCACCTGCCGCGCTGCTTCCTGTTCGGAACGGGCGCCCTCCGGAGTAGCCCCGGCCGGCTTCATGACGCCCGGCATTCGTCCAGAGCTTTCGTAATGGCGTGCTGAACGGCGGCGAACGAAACATCGGAAACCACCGAAACTTCGCCGATCTTCACCGGCAGAATGAAATGGACGCGGTTTTGAATGGTCTTCTTGTCCTTGAAGAGGCGGACCTGGATCTGCCCGACGGCGAGGCGGTCGAGCGGCGGGATGGGTCCGTAGCTGCTGAGCGTTTGCAGGATGACGTCGTGATCGTCTTTGCCAAGCAGGTTCAGATCGAGCGCCAGATGGGTGGCGGCCCGCATCCCCCAGGACACGGCTTCGCCGTGCAGGAAGCGCGTATAGTTGGTCTCGGCTTCGAGGGCGTGCCCGAAAGTGTGACCGAAATTCAGAATGCGGCGCAGGCCGTTTTCCTTCTCGTCGGCCGAGACCACTTCGGCTTTGATGCGCACGGCTTCGGAAATAATGTGATCGACCAGTTCAGGGGTTTGCCGCAGCACCTCGTCTCGCTGGTGCTGGAAGATGCGGAACAAGGGTTCGCAGGCGATGACTCCGGCTTTGAGAATTTCGTACAGGCCGGCGCGATATTCGCGTTCGGGCAGGGTGGCGATTACAGACGGATCCACGAGGACAGCCAGCGGCTGGTGGAAACTCCCCACCAGATTCTTGCCCGAAACGAGGTTCACGCCGGTCTTGCCGCCGACGGCGGCATCCACCTGGGCGAGCAGCGTGGTCGGGATCTGGATTACCGGAACGCCGCGCATGAAAATCGCGGCGAGAAACCCGGCCATATCGGTCACGATTCCGCCGCCGAAGGCGACGACAACGCTGGAGCGATCCGCGCCGCCGGCCATCATTTGTTCGGCGAGGGCCTCAACATGCGAGATCCGCTTGTTCTCTTCGCCGCCGACGAAGAAAAGCGGGTCGAACGGACGGCCCCGGAGGGAACGACGAATCAGTTCCCCGTGTGGTCCCCAGACGTCCCGCGTGGTGACCAGGAAGATCCGCCCACGGTCCTGCGGAATGAATTCGGCAAGACGGGCGATGACTCCTCTTTCGATGATTACCGGATAAGACTGTTGCGCGGTCGCAACCCGATACTGGGGCATGAACCCAATTGTGTCATCAATCAAAGGTTTTGCTGTCGAAAAGACGCAATTCGAGGGTTTGTTCCCCGGCTTCGCGCGCACGGGTGAAATCGATATCAGGTTGTTAGAATCGCAGTGGCGATGGACTGCGACTTTCTTGTCATTGGCGCCGGCGTCGCCGGTATGCGTGCGGCGATCGAGCTGTCGGGGTCCGGCAGCGTTCTGGTGATCGCCAAGGATTCGCTGCGGGAATCGTCCTCTGAGTATGCGCAGGGCGGCATCGCGGTGGCGCTCAGCGATGACGACGAAGTTGCCCTGCATGAGCAGGACACTTTATACGCGGGCGACGGGCTTTGCAACCGGGACGCCGTGCATACGCTGGTGGAGGAGGGTCCGGCTGCGATTCAGGACCTGATCGACTGGGGCGCGGAGTTCGACCGCGAAGGCCGCGAACTGGCGTTTACGCGCGAAGGAGCGCACAGCCGCAATCGCATTCTGCATGCGCACGGGGATTCGACGGGCCGGGAGATTGCGCGGACGCTTTACCGCAAAGCGGCTTCGATTCCGGCGATCACGTTCCAAAGCTATTCGGCCATTACCGATTTGCTGATCGCGGACGGGCGCGCCGCGGGGGCGGTTGTATTCGACGAGAACGGCGGCAAACTTCACGACGTCCGTTCGCGGGCAGTGCTGCTGGCGACCGGCGGACTGGGTCGCGTGTTCAAGGAAACGACCAATCCCGATGTGGCGACGGGTGACGGGGTGGCGATGGCCTGGCGGGCGGGCGCCGTGATCGCCAACATCGAATTTGTCCAGTTTCATCCCACGGCTTTGCACGTGGAAGGCGCGCCGCGCTTCCTGCTTTCGGAAGCACTGCGGGGCGAGGGCGCGGTATTGCGCAACAACGCCGGGGAAGCGTTCATGCACCGGTACCATCCTTTGCTCGATCTGGCGCCGCGCGATGTGGTGTCGCGTGCAATTGTGGCGGAGATGCGGCGTACCGGTTCGCCCCACGTCTGGCTGGATTTGACCTCGCGGGACGCGGCGTTCATCCGGCAGCGTTTTCCGCGGATCTATGAAACGTGTCTGGCGTATGGCGTCGATATCGCGCAAACGCCTGCGCCGGTGCATCCGGCGGCCCATTATGCGATGGGAGGCGTGGAGTCGGATCTGCACGGGCGAAGCACGGTGAAAGGGCTCTACGCGGCCGGCGAGGTGGCGTGCACGGGAGTACACGGGGCCAACCGCCTCGCCAGCAATTCGCTGCTGGAGGCGGTGGTGTTCGGACTGCGCGCTGGCCGGTCGATGCGGGGAGATGCGCTTCCGGAGTGGCGCGGGAGCGCGGAGCGGCAAATCCCGCTGGTCCCCGACATGAGTGAGCAGGAATTGCGGGGATTGAGCTGGGAGTACTGCGGAATTTCGCGCGATGCGCAGGGACTTCGATGCGCCGTTGAGATGCTGGCCCGGTCCAGATGGACGGCAGCCGCCGCCTCGCTGGCCGCTTATGAGTTGCGGAACATGCATCAGGTGGCTGCGCTGATCGCGGATCGGGCGTTGTGGCGGGAGGAGAGCCGGGGCGCACACTACCGGACAGATTTCCCGGAGAAGCGCGCTGAGTTTTTGAAGGAATCGCGCGCTGCAAAAGACACTTAGCGACTTAAGGGCAAGTGGACATAGCGGGCGAAAGCCGTTAGACTCCTGGACAGAGATGCGTAATTTTTTTGTTGTCGCTTTAGTCCTGATTTCCGGAGCCTCCTCCCTTTTTGCGGATGCGGCATCCAAGGACGCGAAGATTGAGGAATTTCTCACGCTGATCAAAGCCAGCGCTTTGCAGGATCAGATCTATAACCAGCTGGAAGGGCAGATTGACAGGGCGGCTATGGGCCTGGCGCAGAATGCCGGCATTCCGGTGGCGGAGCAGCGGTCGGCCACCGCGGACCTGCAGGCCGAAATGATCGCGGCGATGAAAGATTCCATGAATTGGGCGAAGCTTAAGCCCGGCATGATGGATGCCTACCGCACTGCCTATTCGGAAGAAGAACTCGACGGGATGATCACTTTCTTCAAGAGCCCCGTGGGTCAGGCGTATTTAGCCAAATCGCAGGGCGTTGCGGCGAAGTCGCGGGAAATCGCGGAGGCGAAAGTGAAAGAACTCGCCGCTGAGTTCCAGACTATGGGAAAAGCCTGGGCCGAGCAGCATCCGAAAGCTCCCGCTCTTACCCCGGTACCGCGCTAAATCAAAAAACGGGCCCGCGCCGTTTATCCTTCCGCGGAGCCGGGCCGGCGCCTTTGAAGTTGAGCGTCACATCGACTACGTGTGAGGTCCTGTCGATTTTCGGGTCCGCTTTGGTGTCGCCCAGGTTGTCGAAGATTCCTTCTTCCTTGACCCTCGCGACGAAAAGATCCGGATATCCCTGCGGAAAGGCTTCCCCGGTTCTCACCGCCCACATCTGGCGGATCGCGGCCTCTCCCTCAAGTCCCAAACCCAGCACGGTGAGCTTGCCCATTTTGTACTCGGGACCGGGCTCCACGACGATGACGAATTCGACTGTCTTTGCTGCGTCATCCCGTTTATTTTCGATGTTGACCTTCGCGTCGAGAAAACCGTCGTGCCGGATGGAGTCCCGCACGCGGTCGGCGCCTTCCTTTATCTGATCGAAATTCACGACGGTCATGCGCGGGAGCTTGGCGGACTTGAGAAGGCGCTCGCTGTCCTCGCGGCTGTCCTCAGCCAAGCTGCCGCCGACGACCACCTTCGACAGCGTGTATCGTTCGCCTTCATTTACCGTTACATTCACGTCCACGCCTTCTACATTTTTCGAGGGGGCGCTGGCGATGTTTGGAAATGTCACGTGCATGTAGCCCTTCGCTTCGTACAACGGGCGGATCTGGTTTTCCAGAAAAACGCGAAAGCCGTCTTCGGTATAGGGCTGGCCGAAGGCAACCTCGTCGATCTTGTTGTGCAGTTCGCGCTCGCCGATCACCTTGTTGCCCTGGAATGAGACGGTGGAGACGGCGGGCAGTCCGCGTGCCGGCGTGAAGTTGATTTCAAACCGGCCCGGCATGATCGCGATTACCCGTCCGGCGACCTGCGCGGATTGATGCCTGGCGGCGAGGAATTGTTCGATCTCGCGGGCGGTCCGATCGAGAACCTGCCTGGTGCCTGGCAGCTTGCCGGTAAAGAGCGGGTCGTGAGTTTTTAGAAACGCCACGATTTCGTCCGTGCTGACGCCCAGCGCATCGATCCTTATGGGATAGAGGGTTTCGATCTCTTTTACTGTGAACGTGACGTCATAGCCGGGTGGAGTACTCGTTGCAGTGGTGGCTTTGTACCGGTAGCTGACCGTATCGAAATAGCCGGAGGCGAGCAGGCGATCGCGCGCCGCATCGAATACGTCCGAATTGGCCGGCTCGCCGCGCTTCAGTCCGGAGACGGTCAGAATGGCTTCCGTGCCCAAAGTCCGGTTGCCTTCGATGGCAAGGGACTCCACGGGAAACAGCCGCTTGCCGGAAGTCTGCGCAGCCAGCACGCCGGCCAGCAGAAACAGCGGAATCGCGCAGCGCGCACCCATTGATTTCATGTTACGCGGTCACGACGAAGGGAATGTTCCAGGGGCGGCTGGGTTCCACGGAATCCGATTCGCCCCGCCGACAATCGAATGAAGTTGGGGCGTCAGGAACGGCAATAAAAACAAATAAATGCGCGCTTCCCTGAAATTCAGGGCATCGTAAAGCGCAATGTAGAATGGAGTTACGTGACATACGACCTGATTGTGATTGGTAGCGGCCCGGGCGGCTACTCGGCAGCGGTGCGTGCCGGGCAGTATGGCCTTAAGACCGCAATTGTTGAAAAAGATGCGAAACTTGGCGGCACCTGTCTGCTGGTCGGATGCATTCCAACGAAGGCTTTGCTGCATACCGCCGAGCTCTGGGATTTTGCCAACCATTCGGCCGAACAGGGCATCACCATCGAGAAGCCAGCGCTGAATTATCCGAAGGTGATCGAGCGCAAGAATGGCATCGTGGATAAGCACTCCAAAGGCGTGTCGTTCCTGATGAAGAAGAACAAGGTGGAAGTGATTCCGGGCTTCGCCACCATTAAGGGACCGGGCAAGGTGGAAGTGAAGAGCGCCTCCGGCACAAAGACCCTGGAAACGAAGAACATCCTGATCGCCACCGGGTCGGAAGCGCGGATGCTTCCTGGACTGAAGCCCGATGCCGATTTCATCCTCACCAATATTGAAATTCTGAACATGACGACGGTGCCGAAGTCGCTGATGGTGATCGGGGCGGGCGCGGTGGGAGTGGAGTTCGCTTCCATGTTCAAGCGTTTTGGATCGGAAGTCAGCGTGTTCGAGATGCTGCCGCGTATTGTTCCGGTTGAGGATGAGGAAGTTTCGAAAGAACTGGAACGGGTATTCAAGAAAAATAAGATTCGGGTAGAGACCGGCGCCAAATGCGAAGACGTTCGGAAGACCGATGCCGGCGTCACGATGAAAGTGACTCTTGCGAGCGGCAAGGTTGAAGAAGTCTCCGCCGAGAAGTTGCTGGTGGCGGTGGGCCGCTCCCCCAATACGGCGAATATCGGGCTTGAGAATACCAAGGTCGCGGTCGATCGGGGCTTTATCAAAGTCAACGAATACCAGCAGACCGCTGAACCCGGGATTTACGCCATCGGGGACGTGGTTGCAGGTACCCCGCAACTGGCGCATGTGGCGTCGGCGCAGGGCATGGTGGCGGTTGCGAAGATGGCCGGCAAGCCAGCCACGCCGATCAATCGCAACCGGATTCCGGGCGCGACTTACACGGAGCCCGGCATCGGCAGCGTCGGTCTGACGGAAGCCCAGGCCAAAGCCGCCGGATACAAAGTGAAGGTGGGCAAGTTTCCCTTCGTTGCCAACAGCAAAGCCACCATCCTCGGCTCTCACGATGGTTTCGTGAAAGTGGTGGCCGACGAAAAGTACGGTGAGATTCTCGGCGTTCACATCATCGGTCCTCAGGCTTTCGAGCTGATATCCGAAGCCGTTACGGCTATGGAAGCGGAAGCCACCGTGGAAACCATGATGCATACGATTCACGCCCATCCGACCATTTACGAGGCGGTTGGCGAGGCGTTCAACGCGGTATACGGTCTGCAGATTAATGCGTGATTTATCAGTTCGCGATCTGGGGCGCATGCGTTACAGCGACGCGCTTCAGATCCAGCATCAGATCGCGTTGGAGCGGAAGGCCGGCCAGGGGGTCGACCATCTGCTGTTCGTGGAACATCCGCATGTGGTCACGATGGGGCGCAACGGGCATGCTGAAAACGTGCTGGTCCCGCAGGACGCGCTGACGCGGCTGGGCATTGAGATGTATGAAACGGATCGCGGCGGCGACGTGACCTATCACGGGCCGGGGCAGGTCGTCATGTATCCAATCATGGATTTGCGGGAATGGAAGCGCGATGTGGGCGCATTCGTGCGCGCGATTGAACAGGTTTTGATGGATACGCTGGCGGACTTCGGGATCGAGAGCCGGCGGATTCCGAAATGCACCGGTGTTTGGGTGGGCGACGCGAAAGTCGCGGCGATCGGGATTCATCTGAGCCGCTGGGTTTCGACGCATGGGGTGGCGCTGAACGTGACCACCGACCTCAATTATTTCCAGTACATCGTGCCGTGCGGCATCCGGAAGCCGGTTACCTCAATGGCGGCGTTGGGCGTCAATGCGGATGCCGAAAGCGTCAAGGACGCGATGGAAAAGCACTTCGCGCGGATTTTTGATTTTCAGGAGATTTCAAATGATAGACATCGTAATGCCCCAGATGGGCGAGAGCATCGTCGAGGGCACGTTGACCAAGTGGCTGAAGAAGCCTGGCGATAAAGTCGAGCGCGACGAACCTTTATTCGAAATCTCCACGGACAAGGTAGATACGGAAATCCCGTCGCCTGCCGCCGGAACGCTGGGTGATTTGCTTGTTCAGGAAGGCCAGACCGTTCAGGTGAATGCGATTGTCGCGAGGATTGACGATGGCAGCGGCGGGGCAGCAGTACCCGCAGCACCGGCCGTGGCAGCAGCACCGCCTGCAGCACCTGCGGCACCGGCTCCGGCGGCAGTCGCTTCTGCACCTCCTCCTCCTGTTCAAGCACCACCCCCTCCTCCTGCCCCTGTTGCTGAAGCTCCTAAAGAACCGGCTGGTCCGCTTTCGCCGCTGGTGCGCAGAATCGCGCGCGAGAACAACATCGACCTGTCGAAGGTGACTGGAACCGGCGCGGGCGGGCGCATTACCAAAGAAGATGTCGAAGCTTATGTGAGCAAGCCCGCCGCTGCCGCCTCTGCTGCACCCGCGGCTCCGGCGCCCGCACAGGCCCCGCCATCTGCCCCGGTCGGCCAGGCTCAGCCGACCGCGAAAAATCGGGTCGAGCCGATGAGCAACATGCGAATCAAGATCGCCGAGCACATGGTGATGAGCAAGCGGGTCTCCGCGCATGTCACCACCGTGCATCGTGTCGACATGACCCGCGTGGCGAAGATGCGTGCGAAGCACAAGGACGATTTCGCGGCGCGCTACGGGATGTCCCTGACGTTCCTGCCGTTCGTGGCGCGGGCGACGGTCGAGGCCTTGCGGGCGTTCCCGATCGTGAACGCTTCCATCGACGGGACCAATATCATCTATCACAATGAGATCAACCTCGGGATCGCTGTGGCCCTTGAAAACGGCCTCATCGTACCGGTCATCCGCAACGCCGACGAGAAGAATGTAGTCGGACTGCAGAAGTCCATCGTGGACCTTGCATCCAGAGCCCGTGCCCGTCAGTTGAAGCCCGAAGAAATTCAGGGCGGCACGTTCTCCATCACCAACTTCGGGAGCTTCGGCAGCGTCTTTGCGACGCCGGTTATCAATCAACCGCAGGTAGCGATCATGGGTGTCGGCACAGTGGAAAAGGTTCCCGTGGTCATCGATGACGCCATCGCGATCCGGTCGCAGTGCTATCTTGCGCTGACGTTCGATCATCGGCTGATCGACGGCGCGCTGGGCGATCAGTTTACGGCGAAAGCCAAATCGGTGCTGGAGAACTGGTCCGAAGACGTTCTCTAAAGCAGGCTAGTTAGCGCGGCCAGGGCTAGTGCCGGCGTCATTACGACAGCCCCGGCTTTCAGGAATGTCAGCGCGGAGACGTGCTGGCCTTCCCGGCGCAAGGCCGACAACCACAGAATCGTAGCCAGCGATCCGGTCACGCTGAGATTCGGACCAAGATCCACCCCAATCAGAAGCGCTCTGCGGATATGTTCCGGCGTATCCGATCCCTGGAGTGCCCCGGCTGTCAGCAGGCCTGACGGAAGGTTGTTGGCAATGTTGGACAGCAACGCGACGCCGAAGGATGCCGCCAGCGATCCGGCGACGGTTGAGAGCGTGGCGAGATCCCGCAGAGCGCTCGCCGCCATTTCCCGCGCGCCCGCCCGGTTCACCGCTTCCACCAGAATGAACAAGCCGGCCACCAGAGGCAACACGCTCCAGGAGGCGCCTTTTGCGAGCGCGGCGAATTTCTTTCCTCCGGTGGAGAAAACGATTGCGATTATGGCGGCGAGGCAAGTGACGATGCCGAGGTCCCAACCGAAGTATGACGCGGTTACCAGAGCTGCTGCCGCGAACGAAAGGCCCCAGACGGCTCGCCTTCCGGTTGGCGTCAGCGGGTGAGTGCCCGGGGGGCCGTCGATCGGTCCGGTTAAGGCTTCGCGGGATATCGACCAGAGCGCGGACCAGGTTACGGCGATCGAAACTATCGAGGGAAGCAGGAAGGCCTGGAACCACGGCCACAGAGCCGGCATTTTCGATCCATAGATCACCAGGTTCGCCGGGTTTGAAACCGGCAGGACGAAACTGGCTGCATTGGCTATGAAGGCGCAGGCGAAGAGGTAAGGTTCCGGAGTGACCCGTGCTCGGCGGATGGCGGCATATACGGCCGGAGTGAGAACCACTGCCGTGGCGTCGTTTGAGAGAAAGATTGTGACCAGAGTTCCGGCCGCGTATACCAGTGCGAACAAGCGAAGGCGGGAGCCGTGGGAAGCTGCGACGGCGCGGGAGGCGATCCAGTCGAATACCCCTTCGCTGCGCGCCAGTTCGGCCAGCAGCATCATTCCGGCCAGGAAGAGGTAGACCTCGGTTCCTTTGCGGGCTGCTGCGCCGGCTTCGGAAAGCGGAATGAGGCGGAGGGCAATCAGAAAAAGAGCCCCTCCGCAAGCCCAGACCGCTTCCGGCAGTTTGGCGGGGCGAATCAGTATGAGCGCAATGGTGACCGCCGCGATGCTCCAGATAGCCGCGGCTTCCATC
>DASZLO010000074.1:0-3086 GCA_035552315.1 Bryobacteraceae bacterium | reverse complement strand
AACCAGTCGCAGGCATCCTGGGGATGTGTAATCGCCTGCTCACCGTGTTTGTCTGGAAGACGGAGAAGAAGAGAGAATGACGGTTCGCGCCTTCGGTAGACGTCTTTTCCTGCTTCCGGGCGCAGCGTGGAAGCACTTGCTGTTCGAGTTGCCGTGACTTGCCAGAGCTTCGAACGCAGCGCGTCGCAGCGGACTGTCAGAAGTCCAGCAAGCGCCTGGCAATGCAGCGGGAGCAGCCAATAACGCGCAGCGCGTGGCGAAACGCTGAAGGCAATAAACGAGAAACCGCCGATGGTCATCCAGCGATGACTCCGCACGGGTTCGCAGACGGCGAGAGCGCAGGCATTTGTGTCTTTCGCAGCGCCGCCGGGAGCGCGTCAGTCGAAAGCGCTCCTTCAATGCACGTCGGGCCATGCAGCGCGGTTATCGGTTTCCACGTGCGCAACCACGTCGTCGGATTCCATCCATTCCCGAACAAGCGGGCCGCCCGGCGCTCCACCACCTCGATAAGCTGGACTGTTCCGCCGGTCGCCTGACATGGCAATGATGCGGGCGCGACGGCGGGACTTGTCCGGCGCGCCTTGACGGCCCGGCTCGCATGAATCGTCTCCCCAAAGAGCGCGACCAGCCTGCCGGTGCGCCATTTGCGGCATTATTCCGGCAAGCGTCTCCCCAAAGAGCGTGATGAGCCCTCATTTGCGCCGCCACGGCGGTGATGGCGTTCCCGCGATCATTCGCAAAGCGGCCGCTGTCGCGCCATCCAGGGCCCAGGGCACGCTGTTTGAGGAGACGCAGTCACGCTGTTTGAGGAGACGACCCACGCTGTTTGAGGAGACGCGCCACGCTGTTTGAGGAGACGAAAACGTTTATAGAGTACGTCCAAAAGAAGTCGTCGTAATAAGTTACGAAACGACTTGCGATGCTGGACAGATAAAGACGAACATGTTAGAACACTTATACAACAGCACTGTAAATGTTGTTATGTATGTGTCAGTAACACAGAAAACGCCATGAAGTCCGACTTACAATTCCACCTCCGGCGTAACCTTGCTCCGCTCAACCGCATTCGGGTTGAAACCGCTCTGTCGCGCTACCCGATCCATCGGCTTTCGAAGAAAACCGCAATGGTGATCAACATCGAAACCGAGGGCGGAGTGCGGTGGGAGGTCACATACAACAGTAAATATGGACAACCAGGCCCGCTTGCCTACAAGTTGGACACGCTGGTCGTCAACCGCCGTCTCGATCAACTGGGAAGACCGCTGCCTGAAGTGATTGGAATCGGTTCTCTGTCGGACGTCTGCCGCGTCCTCGAAATCCACACGAATGGCGGAAACATCGCCGACGTGAAGCGGGCGTTTCTCCAGAATGCCTTTGCCGGCATCAGGGCGAAGATCCGCGGCAGGACGAGAAACGGAAACGAGACATTCTTCGAGATCGCATACACGCGGTACTCGGTTGTGTTCACAGGTGAAACCTTACCGGATGGAGGCAAGGCTGATGCCGTCTATATCATCCTCAACACTCCGTATCGCGAGCTGCTGAATCACGTCGAGGTCAGGCCGCTCGATTACGATTACCTGAAACAGTTGCCGCCTGGCGCCCAGCGGTTTTACGAACTCGTCAGCTTCCAGATCTATGGCGCAATCGCGGCGGGCAGACCGCGCGCGAAAATGCTGTATTCCGACTATTGCAGATACGCGCCCCAGAACCGCTACGGCGATTTCGACCATGTAAAGAAGCAGATGTACAAGGTTCACCTGCCGCACCGGCGATCGGGTTATATAGCCGGCATTGAATTTCGCAGGACGGTCGATAACACAGGCGCCAGGACAGGCGCCGCCGACTGGGAAATGTTTTATACGCCTGGGTCGCGGGCGTTCGCCGAACATGAAGCATTCACGACGCTTCGGCCTTCACGTGTGACAACGGGCGGGCAGCGTAAGGGGGGAGGGCAGCGGGCCTCCCTGCCGCTCGACCCGGCTCCCGTTTCGACGGATCCGATACTCCTTGCCGAACTCATGACCCGCGATATCGCGGAAAAGACAGCGCGCGACCTTCTCGCAAATCTCAAACCAGGCCAGCAGCTCATGGATCAAATCGCGTACGTGGATTTCCTGATCAGCAGAGATCGCCGGGGCAGGTTCGACAACCCGCCGGGCCTGCTGGTATCGTGTATCCGCGATAATGTCGCGCCACCGGCCGGCTTTCTGACGAGCCGCAAAGAGCGGCTTCAGGACGAGGCCACTCAGGTCCGCGACGCGGAACGCGCGAGCAGGGCTATATTGCAGATCCGCTACGACGAGTACCGTTCAGAGGCGGTCAGCCGTTTCATTGCCGAAAAACTTCCTTCCGGCGAATACGATCAGCTCTTTGGTCAATGCCGGCTGCGGACTCGCCGTGAGTTCAAATTCATGACGGAGGCGCAAATCGACGATCTCACGCACGGCAAGGTCCGGGCTGAGCTGGAAAAAAGCGGCCGCGCGCCGCTCGTTTCCTTCGAAGAATTCTGTCGCGGTCGGATGGGACTACAGGCTCTTATTGAAACTTCCGAAATCCGTGATGGACTGGATTACGTCGAGGCTGAACGGCAGTGATCGGCCGCTGGCTCAGCGATGGCGATTCGCATGCGTCCGGCGCGCCCGGATGCCGGGTCGCGACTCTGTCACTTCCGGCACGCGCCTCGGTGACGGGCTCCATCCGGCTGGTCTGAAATGGGTTACTCGCACCATTGGTACCGTCCGCCGGTCATTCGAGACGAAATCTTCCGGAAGATCAAACGGGATTTCGAACGCCTCATCCTCCCCCTCGCCGATATCGGTGCGCCGCTGGCGGGACCTTCCGGATGCGACGAGCCGGAGATCACCGACGATTGCATTGTTTTCAATGGCGTCTCGGAGTGCGAGCATCCAAAAAACGAGGAGATCGTAATTCCGTACCCGTCAGACGAGGCGCGAGGCATCGGTCCGAACAGTCGGGCGATCGTTGGCGACTGGTACGGCTGGGGTGTGGTGCTCAGGCACCGATGCTGCAATGGCGACTGCGCCTACGAGTCATTTGTCCTCCCGAAAGTCGCCACCGGAGAA
>DASZLO010000073.1:0-12097 GCA_035552315.1 Bryobacteraceae bacterium | reverse complement strand
TGGACCAAAACGAGCGTCAAGCCCGGCGACATAATCACGGGAATCGGCTATCAGTTTGCCGACGGGCAGAAGATCATCAAGCTCGAGCGCGTCGTACTGCCTGACGGTAAGGAACTACGCCTCTACGGCCGCTAACGAAGTTAGTTCACCAGAGCAGAGAACCCTATGGGGCAGGCCATCGACTTTTGTGCCTGCCAAGTCGTCGTCAGACGACAAAAAGCCCCACAGTGTTTGCCGCCCGGCTCGGAGCGATCTCGACATCGCGGGAACAGCCCGCCCCCTGTTCCAACGGCTTCTCGTCGACGTGATCCACCACAACCGCCGGCACGGAGCGCTTCTGCTTTACCAGCTTCACCCCGAGCTGCCGGTCCACGGCCTCATACGATGAGAGCCCGACCGGCTCCGCGGGGTCGCGCGCAGCCCCGGCCTGGCCCCATTCGCCGGCGGCGCCCGGAGTTGGTTCACCTGCGACCAGCCAACTGGGTCCGCCGGCAACAGCGTCTTCAGTGACGCTGTAGGCCGTCTCGATCAGACTGAGCATGGTCGGCCTCGCGATTGATGCAGCGGCCGTCGCGCATCGACCCGCCATTGTTCTGTCCAAACCGAGCTCGAATTTCGGTTGCCGGGCGACCGCGGATGATAGAACGAACAGACTGAGTAAAGCGATTTTCCTCATTCGGCGGAATCTCCAACCCATTTCCACGGCGGAAATGCCGATTCCGGCCAGATTTTTTTATCCTGTAGCCCCTGCGATCGTCAGTTGTCTGTCGCCCTCTCTTCTATATGGTCAAGGACCATAACCCGAACCATCCTCTTGCTCTTCTCCAGCCTTAAGCCGATCTGTTTTTCAATCACTTCGATGAGCGAGATGGCGCCTGATGGGTCCGAGGCCTCTCCGGCTGGAGCCGCCTGGGCGCCCCGAAGCAGCGGCAGCGGCGGAAGATTCGCGCGGATGTCATAGTCGACCGTGAAATCCCACGCTCCCTCGATGCCGGTACGGTTCAGCACCGGATAAGAGATCCGGGTATCGTAGGCCTGAAGCTGTTCGCTGAATTGATCCATCGTGATGTTTTTGCAGACGAGCCGGAGCGCCGAGCCCTGCCCTCCCGGCGGATTCTGTCGCGTACATGCGGTTCGCGCAGATGAGTCAGCCGGGTCCGCTTTGGTCAGCCTGGGCTTTACCGCGATCAGCGTTTGCGCATCCACGAGCCGGTCCTCATAGTGGAACTTCATCCTGAAGCGGTCCACCAGAAGCGCTCGCATCATTGCGTTGAGCGCATCCCGGTCCTGCACTCCCTGCGCGTCTACATAGGTACCTCTGGGCGCTTTCGCTTCGATGCTGAAACTGGGCGCGCTCCCGTCAGACAGCCATTTCGGCGCACCCGGTAGCTCCTCGAAAAGAGCCAGGCCCCAATACTGGTGAATCAGGCTGTTGAGGTACATGCAGTGCGCCGTTACCCTCCCGCCGGACTCAAATCGTGGCGCCATATTGGGGCCTTTGCCATCGCATGGCTTGATCGACGCCACTTCAAACTCGGGCGGAGGCAGAGGAGGTAAAGCCGCAGCCACGCCAGGCGGGTTTCCGGAGGGCGCCTCATTCACTCTCTCGACCGCCAGGACCGGCTGCGGCGCCTCTCTGCGTTCCAGCTTCAGCCCGAGTTGTTTCTCGACGGCCTCGGTGAACTTCTCGACGCCGCCGCCATTTGAACTGGTATCGGCGGGGCCCGTTCTCGACAAAGAAACCACTCGCAGCGGATAGTGAAGATCGAAATCCCAGGCGCCATCGAGACCTGTGGAATCCACCACCGGTAGACCCTCAAAGTAGCCGGAAGAGAATCTGCGAAGCGCGGACGCAAACGCTTCCATCGTCACGCCACGGCATTGGACGTTTCCCGTGGGCGCGTCTCCGAACGTCGGAGCCAGACTTTGACATCCGCCTGCGTCTGACCCTGCCGCCGCCTTCAGGTTCGCCCGCCCTTTTCCCGCCCTGAGCACCCAGGCGGGCACCGGCTTCGTGTCCTTCCTGACTGCCAGCCCGAAGCGATCCGCCAACAGCGACTGCAGCATCAGCCTCAGGGCTTCCGGCCTTGTTGTGGGCGGCGCTTTGGCGACGACTTCAAAGCGATCGTAATCGAGCCAGTTCGGTCCTCCACACACTTTGTCGGCGTCGACGGCCCAGGCGGTCCTGATCATGTCGAGCATGGTGGCGCGCCGCAACTCATACCGGCCGGCGTTGAGAAAGCCGCCCTGCATCTGGTTCGCGGCGGTTTTTACCCACTCGCTGCGCGGGCTTACATGGACGTTCGCGATTTCAAACTGTGGCTGCTGGGCGACCGCGGATGACAGAACGAACAGGCTGAAGAACACGATCCTGGTCATTGGGCGGGACCTCCAGTCCATTTTGACGCCGGAAAAGGTCAATTCGTTGGTTTTTTTCACTTCGGCCGGAATTGATGGGGCGCAACCGGGTCGCACTGCCGTCAGACGTCACCGAGGGGACAAACCTGACATTCCGCCGGTCCGGCAAACCAGCAATCCCAAGCCCTCAGAACCAATCGGCGCTCATTGATAAACTGCTTACGAAAATGCTGCTCCGCGTCAATATTCGCAACTCGCGTTCCCAGGCCTCCCACCTGCGAATCATCCTGCTGGCCACGACCGCCCTCCTCGCGGCTCCCGCCTTCGCCCAAAAGCCCATCCCCCGCACCTCCGACGGCAAGCCCGACCTCCAGGGCATCTGGCAAGCCACCACCACAGCCGCCGATGATCTGCAGGACCACGTCGCGAGCCTGAACGTCCTCGCCGGTCGTTCGGTCCTCGCCGGAGGAGGGGCCATTCCCTACCAGCCCGCGGCCGCCAAACAGCGCGCCGAAAACTTCGCTAACCGCGCCACCGCCGATCCCCTCTCGAAGTGCTACATCCCCGGCGTGCCCCGCGTCATGTATCTCGACTTCCCCTTCCAGATTTTCCAGTCGCCCACCGTCGTCACCATGGCCTTCGAATGGGAACTCGACTACCGGCTCATCTACACCAATGGGACCCAGCACCCTTCGGCTGAGAACGATTCATGGATGGGCGATTCGCGCGGGCGCTGGGAGGGCGACACGCTGGTGGTCGATGTTCGCAACATCAACGACAAGACGTGGCTCGATGCATCCGGCGACTTCCACAGCGGCGATCTCCACGTCGTCGAGCGCTATCGGATGACGGGCCATGACACAATCCAGTACGAAGCCACACTCGAGGATGCCAAAGTCTTTACCAAACCCTGGACCATCAACCTGGCGTTGCACCGCCGTGCCGATCGCGACCGCCTTTTCGAATACGTTTGCGAAGCGGAACGCGAAGAAGCCAACGGCGACTTCACGCGCGAAGAGCGGACCTGGTATCCGGGCAGTCCCGCCACGCCGCCGGCCAGGCTCGACGCATCGACTTACGTGGCCCCTGCCGTCGCACCCGTCCCGAACCTTCGCCGCACACCGCAGGGCAAGCCCGACCTGCAGGGCTTCTTTCAGGCGAATGCCGGGGGCGCCAACTATGGCCTCGAAAAGCATACAAACAATGGACTCGTCCCCGGCGGCCGCGGCGTCATCGTGGACCCGCCCGATGGCAAGCTCCCCATGCAGCCCTGGGCTGTCGCCGAGCACACCGACCGTAACAGGGATGAACGCGGCTACGACGACCCCACCGCGCACTGCTTCCCCGCGGGCGTCCCCCGATCGATCTACGTGCCGGCCGGGATCGAAATCATCCAGACCCCGGACTACATCGTCTTTCTGCACGAGCGCGTCGCCTGGCGCATCGTGGCGCTCAACCGCACCCGCCACCTGCCCGAGTCGATGCGCCTGTGGCAGGGCGATTCCATCGGCCATTGGGAAGGCGACACGCTGGTGATCGATACGGCCAACTTCAATGGCAAGACCTGGCTGAACGAAGTCGGCGAGATCGTCAGCTACACCGAGCACACCATCGAGCGCATCACGCCCACCGGCCCCGACGCATTCACGTACACTGCGACCATCATCGACCCCGTGGTCTACACGCGTCCGTGGACCATCACGTTCCCGCTCCGCCGCGAGAAGTTCGAGCTCCTTGAAGCGGCTTGCCATGAGGAAGACCACGATCTTCCGCACCTCAAAGCCATGAAGGAAGCAGGGGCGAAGAAGAAGTAGGGCCTGCCATCCCTCAGTTCTTTTGAGGCCTGTCGGAACGCTGGTAAACTGTCTCGAAATTGGGCTTGTTCCCGCCCACGCTGATGTTCGATGACGATGATGAGCCCGGAACAGCCGGCTCGCCATGGCGCTGCGGCAAGGGATCGGGCGGCGTCTCTTTTGACGTCGATTCCACGTTCACCTTCCGGGGTGCCGCTATTGGCCGCGCATCGATGCCGTCGATATCTTCTTTCGGAATGGCGATCTGCTGATTCTTCGTAACCACGACGATTCGGTCGTCGTTCGCTTCATCAAGCGTCGCGCTGATCGGTTCGCGCGCGCCCTTCTTGTATACCCGCAGTTCACTGCGGGTCTTCAGATCTTTGACTCTCGTCCACGAAGTGTCGGCGCCCGCAAGCAGCGCCGCCACAAAAAAGAATGTTGCGATTCGGAACATGGCAACCTCTGGCGGCCATTCTACTAAGAAAGATCGCGCTGCACGCGGCGCGAATTCAGACCGCGATTTCCCTCCGCCCCAAATCCACTCTCAACTGCGGTGCCGTAACTCTCTGCACATCCTCGACCGAAATCCCCTGCGCGACTTCCGCGAGAACAAGCCCGTCCTTCGTGACCTCTATGACCGCCAGCTCCGTAACAATCATATTCACCACTCCCAACCCCGTCAGCGGCAGTGTGCACTTCTCCAGAATCTTCGCAGCCCCTGCCTTCGTCGTATGCTCCATCGCGACGATCACGCGCCGCGCTCCGGCCACCAGATCCATCGCGCCGCCCATTCCCTTGACGAGCTTCCCCGGCACCGTCCAGTTGGCAAGGTTCCCAAAAGCATCCACCTCCATCGCGCCGAGAATGCTCAGATCGATGTGCCCGCCGCGAATCATCGCGAAGGACTCCGCGCTTGAAAAATAAGAGCTCCCCGGAAGTTCCGTTATTGTCTCCTTGCCGGCATTGATCAGATCGGCATCAACCTCGTCCTCGCCCGGATAGGGGCCCACGCCCAGCATTCCGTTCTCCGATTGCAAGACGACTTCGATCCCATCGGGCACGTAGTTTGAAACGAGCGTCGGAATCCCGATCCCCAGATTCACGTAGAATCCGTCACGCAGTTCGAGCGCCACGCGGCGGGCGATTCGTTCGCGCGCCGCGCTCGCATTACTCATGGCCTCCCCGAACGCACTGTCCTGCGTTCGATGCGCTTTTCATAACGAGCGCCCGCCACGACACGCTGCACATAGATCCCCGGCGTCTCCACATGATCCGGATCGATTGCTCCCGGCTCAACTACTTCTTCCACTTCGGCAATCGTAATGCGGGCCGCCGCGGCCATTACCGGATTGAAATTGCGCGCTGTCTTGCGGTAGATCAGATTTCCCATGCGGTCTCCCTTCCAGGCTTTGATCAGCGCGAAATCCGCCTTCAGCCCGCGTTCCAGCACATAAAAGCGTCCATCGAATTCGCGGACCTCTTTACCATCGGCGGCCACTGTCCCGACCCCGGCCGGAGTGTAAAACGCCGGGATTCCCGCGCCGCCCGCGCGAATTCGCTCCGCGAGAGTTCCCTGCGGCGTCAGCGTCAGGTCGATGGCGCCCTCAGTCAGCAGTTTCTCCAGCAGTTTGTTTTCCCCCACGTAGCTGCCGATGTGGGATGAGATCATTCCTGCTTCGAGCATCAGCCCCATCCCGAAGCCGTCCACGCCCATATTGTTCGAGATCGTATGGAGGCCACCAACGCCCTTCCGCACAAGGGCGCGGATGAGGTTCTCCGGCACTCCGCACAGCCCGAAGCCTCCCAGCATCAGACGGGCTCCATCGGGAATGTCGGCGATCGCTTCGTCCGGGTTCGAGACCAGCTTGTTCATTTGCTGATATGTGCGCGCCGTTCACGCACGGTGAAGACCGCGGCGCTTACGCCAGGAAACAGCACAAGAATACCAGCGGAATCTGAACCGGAACTCGCAGAAGAGCCGCGAAGATGTGCGGATTTTGCTCTGGCGAGGAACCCGGCGCTCCACTGTTCCGAGGAGAACCTGAATCGGGATCATTCGTGAATTACCCTGCCATCGCTTCGGATCTCGCAGTCGATCCATGCCAGCGATATGATCCAGAAAGGCAGGACGACCGGCGTCGCGTCGCGGCAGCTCAGCAGCTGAACTAGTGGGCCACCGATACGAACCAGGCCCGAAGACCGGCGGCGCTTGCCCTGATCGAGCATTACGGAGCACCCGAACATGAAGCCAAAGAACACGATCTGTCTCTGGTTCGACAAAGACGCGCATGAGGCGGCACGCTTCTACGCCGCCACATTTCCGGATAGTAAAGTAACCGCTGTTCACGAGGCGCCCGGTGACTATCCGAGCGGCAGGACGGGCGATGTGCTGACGGTGGAGTTCACCGTGCTGGGCATTCCCTGTCTCGGTCTCAACGGCGGCCCCGCAATCAGACACACCGAGGCCTTTTCCTTCCAGATCGCCACGGAAAATCAGGAAGAGACGGACCGTTACTGGAACGCGATCGTCGGCAATGGCGGCACGGAAAGTGAATGCGGTTGGTGCAAGGACCGCTGGGGCCTCTCCTGGCAGATCACCCCGCGCGTGCTGACCGATGCGGTCGCGGCTGGTGGCGGTGAGGCAAAGCGTGCCTTCGAGGCTATGATGACGATGAAGAAGATCGACATCGCCGCCATCGAGGCAGCGCGGCGAGGCTGACGTGAATACGCCTTCCCGGTTTGTTCATCCCGAAATCAGCGATGGGAGCATCCGGGCCAACAACAGGGACGTCGTTTTCCGTCTTTAAGGCTGGCACATCCCCATTCGATCCGGCGCCTTCTGGTTTCTGCTTTTTTAGCTGACTCAATCCAACATATCCACTCGTTGCGTGCAAGCGGCGTAATATCCTCCCATGCTGTCAACGCTTTCGGATCGGATGTAAGTGCTTCCTTCAAATCCCCTGGCATCTTGTGTACGACACCGCTGGAAATTTTCTTCCGCAACATATTTTGCAACATAGATGAGCTTTCCTTTCGTACGATCCGGCGGCACGAGAATCGAGAAAGAGATCCGGGATGGTCAGGACATGGCGAGGTCCTGACGCTCAGGTTAACCCGGCGCCTACGATCGCATCGATTCCGCATGCCGCGCGCCTGGCCGGCGAAAACTTTTTCATTGACCATCGAAACCAGGAAATCGCCACAATCTCCCCAAGCACTTACCGCCGGCCGACCCCGCTGTCCTCGCAGACTCGGAAGAAACCCTGGAACCGAGCGCGGAAAAAGTTATTTTACGAGAGCGAACCTGGGAAGTTATTGAAAAAAATGGGGAAGGCACCGAAAACCGACCCGCGAAACGACCCGCCGGATACCTGCGAAATCCCACGAAGACCCACACCACGGTCCGCCTGGCATACTACAACCCGCGAGCGCTGACGGGCTCGCCGCCCTCGCCTTCGCGGAAGAATGCAAACCACCGGACGATAACCCTTCGGAGCATAACCCTCGATGATGCCTTTTTGTATCACGAAGAACAGTATTGCCGGATGAAGCGCCGATGCCTACTATCTGAATTGAAAGAAAGGCCGAAAGAATCTCCTATGCTGACCTGGGCAATCACTGCATTTTCCGTGGCGTTAAGCCTCGCGTTCTGGCGCGGAATCGTCGTTCCGTTTGATCGCATGAATCAGTTGTCCCAGGACCTCGATGATCCGGGTTATCTGAAAAATCACGATTATGACGATGCCCCGTCTCTTCCAGCGGCCGTCGAGCGCATTCCCAACCATCCCGCCGCCATCTCGGCAGGCAGCTTCGTTTAGATTCGATATCGGAAATTCCTGAATATAAGGGACTCTCCGGACCCGATTCTTTCCGATCTCATCTACCACATCCGCCTCTACGATGGCGAGGACACGGCGCATTATCTGCACCGCGGCTACCCGGTGGTCGCCGTGGATGCCATTCCGGTCATGATTGAATGGGCGGCATTGCGCTTTTCGAAAGAAATTGCGGACGCAGGATTGACGCCGCTCCAGGCGGCCATCGCCGATGCCGCCGGCACGGAAGTGTTTTAGATCTCCGACGTGGCGGAGTGGAGTTCCTGCAACCGGAATATCGCGTCCCGCGGCGGCGCGGGGCACAAGCCGATGGAAGTCGCCATGATACCGCTGTCGCAGATGCTTTCCGACTACGGCGTGCCGTTCTATCTGAAGATCGATATCGAGGGTAACGACCGATTCTGCGTGAAAGGTCTCAAAGACGGCGCGCTTTCCCGGTTCATTTCCGTCGTCGAGTCCGAGATCGCGGGCGAACCCGAGCAACTGTTGGAGAAGCAGGCGGCGATCATGCTTTCGCTCCTTCGGCAAGCGGGATTATAGCCGCTTCAGGCTGGTCGATCAGGGCCACCGCTGGAACTCGGTTCGGGCGAATGGCGCGATCCAGTTCGGATGCGGGCACTGACCAGCGTGGCGCGCGGAAGATTCAAAGCCGGTCCGATTGCCTCCCTGGCCAATCGCCTTATGGATGCGAGGCGGATTGAGTCGCTCCGCTATGATTTCAAGCCGGGCTCGAGCGGACCTTTCGGCGACGGAGTCCCGGGCAAATGGATGTCGTTCGAAAAGACCAGACCTACGCGAGAGGCGGCTCTCGCGTTCGTTCGGGGCCGGTCCAAAAGAGAAGTTCGGATTCCGGTACGACTGGCACGCAACCTGGTAAGAGCGACTCCGCCTCGCCACTCTCTCGCCACATTCCAGTACTTATAGTACTTTCGCTCCATACCAATGATAATATTGGTACTTATGCCTATATACGAACGTATTAACAGTAACAAAAGAGGACTGCGTTCCATTCGTCCATACGTGCTAAGTTTTACAAACTGGACTTGGCCGTGGCTTGGCGGATATTCAGCCGCAGGTAGCGACCGAGGACCTAACCGAACTGGAAATATGAACTTACAGCTGGGCCTCGATACCGTGCGTTGTTCGAAGCGATTCCCGAACCACAAGGCGGGATTTTTGCTCCGAACGATTATCAGCGGCCTCCTTCTTTGCCCCGCTCTGTTCGCCACGATCACCAAAGTACAACAAGTCTCCGGAAGCGCCCAAAGCGGGGGGAACCTCTGTCCAGGTACGGGGACGTCGTGCGGCGTAACGGTTGCGGCCACTCGCGCTGGACATGTTCTGGTGGCAGTCTTCGAATTACAGTCGTCGGGTAGCAGCACCGTCACGGCGGTGACTGGCGGTGGAACCTGGGTGCACGCTCCGAACTGCATAGCATCCGACCCGTCGGGAATCAAAATCGATTGCTGGTACGTCCTGAATTCGACCGCGGGCGCCACGACCATTACAGGAACGATTACGTCAGGGAGCGGGCGCGGCGTAGACTTTTATGAGCTTTCCGCCGCCGCGGGATGCACGATGGTTTTTGATGGGTCGGGATCCGCCGACATCAGCTCAACAGTTACTTCTCAACCGGGGGTCGCGCTGACTTTGGGCGGATTCAACGACGCGATCATCGAGGGAATTTACGCCAATGCAGCGGTTACCGCGGTCGGCGGCGGCTATACGCTTTCCAGCATTGGCGGGGCACAAAACCGGCACACGGCGCTGCTGCTGAACACATCTTCCGGAGCCGCGCCAGGCTGGACCGTCGGCACCAGAGTCGGCGCCGTTACTAACGCGATTGCGATATCGGAGTCCTGCCCCGTTTCCCTGGTGACGGTGAGCCCCGGCCCCGTCACGAAGTCGGCCACCGAGAACCAGCAATTTTCCGCAAACGTGACGGGACTCTCGACTACGGGGGTGAACACGGCAGTCACTTGGACGATCAACCCGCCCGGAGCCGGTTCCATCACATCGAATGGTCACTACACCGCGCCGGCGGCGATCGCCGTGGCCCAGAACGTCACCGTGAAGGCCGCCAGCGTCGCCGACCCCACCTTTTTCGGCACGGCGACGGTGTCGCTGGTGCCGACGAGCGCTCTGCCCGGTGGCACGTTCTCGCTCAACGAACTGTTCGGGGTGCCATGGCCCGAGCAGCCGATCGAATTCCGCTATGACGGCGGACAGCCGCCGCCATCGACGCGTATGCTGGGGCCGCTTGGCACGGAGGTGCCGTACCAGTGGGTATCCGGCCCATCCTGCTCGGACCCAACAGCCGTGAACGGCTGCATCGTGGTTCGGAGCAATCTCCCGGCGAATGCCAGCTATACGTGGATTTTGCAGTCCGGAGTCCTGCCGACGGCGACCGTAACCAATCCGGTTCAGATCAATCAGGTGGTGAGTCTTCTTCCGGTGGGAACTAATTACGAGCTCACCAACGGATTGACGGGCGTGCGCATCGCGAGCTTGAACCTTCTGCTGAATCTCGCGCCGATTCAGGGTATCCAGTTGCGGGACGGCACGTGGACCGGCGCCGGTTTGACACCAAACATCCTCTATCGGGAAGCGGCCAGTGGATCCGGCGGGCAAGCAGCCGGTTGTGTGGGCTGTCTGCTCCGGACCGCGCTGTATCAGGCCACAGGCTATACCGTGACGGTGGTCGATTCGGGGCCGCTGAAGACGGTCGTGAAGGTGAACTATACCTTCAACCGGCCACAGTACCAATATGGCAGCGCGCCGAACACCGTCGTGATCAACACCGCGGGTACGGGCCACTACACGATGCTCGTGACGCTCTACGCCAATTCCAAATCGGTGTTGATCGACGAGGACACCGACATGCAGTTGTCGTGGTATCTGCCGATCAACGCGCAGGTGCGCCCGGACACGGCACGCTGGCGCGGTCACGATTCCATCGACATCAACGGCAACCCGAATCCGGCCTGCGGCTACGAACAGATCCTCACGGTGACAGCCGCGAGTGCAACTTCGCCGATCGTGATCACAACTTCGGCGTCGGGCGGGCTGACCAACGGCCAGGCGGTGCAGGTCGCCGGAGTCGGCGGCATCGCGGCGGCGAACGGCACATATTACGCGAAGACGACGGGATTCAGCGGCACGCAGTTCGCTCTTTACACCGATGTGAACCTGACTCGGCCGGTGAGCGGGACCGGCGCTTTCAGCGGCGGCGGCAGGGTGAAGCCTGCCTATCGCGGACAAAACCTGAATACGGTTTCGGATGCTCTGCAGGATCTGACTTACACGGCCGATCGGCCCGCTTCGTATCTATGCTCGGCCGGCAACAGCCCGAGCTATGAAAAGCTGCTGACAGCGTATCCGGCAGCAACGCACTCGGCCGGCTGGTACGTCGAGATGTATAACTCGACGGCGGGCGCGGCGGCGCCGGTGGTGGGATTCTACATCGGGCGCGGATCGAAGCAAGTGTACTCGGCCATTGGCCCTTCCCAGCCGGGCATCTACACCAGCAACAATCACTGGATCACGGGCGCGCCGGCGGCCGGCATTCAGGCCGATACTCTGCTGCGCGGGCCGGACGGCTCGACGATATGCGGAACTGCGCCTCTGCCCTGCAACGGCGTGGTCCATCGCAACTGGGGAATCTTCGTGAGCACCGAGGCCGATCTGCTGCCCACCGGAGCGCACCAGCCGATCGCGGACGAACAGAACGAACTGACCGGCATCAATCTGTCGCGCCTGTACACTTATCAGCTCGTATACAACGATCCTCCTGGCGGATGGCAGCCACTTTATTTGTCGGCGGCGGCAGCGGCGCAAATCCAGAGTTGGGTGCAGAACGGCACTGCGGTCTGCGGCTCGCCGGCCTGCTACGCGACGCTGCTGAGCAACTCCGATGGATCGCCGGCGGCACGGGCACTGGTGGCGATGTGGCAGGGTAATTCCGCAGCCGCGGTGCAGACCGCGCTGGCGGCGCCCACGAACCTGGCGGTACAACTTGTGAGCGCCCTGGCATCGGGCGACAATCGCTTCGACCGGACGCTGGGTTATTACGGGCTGGGGCTGCAGAGCTCGCCCCAAACGGTGGTG
>DASZLO010000072.1:0-21867 GCA_035552315.1 Bryobacteraceae bacterium | reverse complement strand
GGCAGCGAGCTCGGTGGCAGCAGCATCCCGGTCGACAGCTTGAATCTCGGCCTCAACTCCTGCGCCGCTCAGGATCAGAGCAATCCATTCTGCAGCATCGGAAATGCGAACGGAATCGGCACCACGGATCCCGACACCGCATATTATAACGGTCCCGTTGGAATGTATAGCGCTGGCGTGCCGTTCACAGCGAACACCCTGCAGGGCGATACGGGCTGGGGAAGCGGCGGCGGCTACGGCGCGGTTTCTTTCAGCGGCACGTCCCTGACTCCCGAGCCGGCCACCTTCGGTCTCATCGGCTTCGGACTCCTTGGCCTCGGCATCGTTTCTCGCAAGAGAAACCGCAAAGTCTAGCTTTACCGAATCCTCTTTCTCCTCCTTGATTGGCGGGCGATTGCACTACGGTGCATTCGCCCGCTTTATTATTTTTCCAGTACCCGGTTTAAGTGGAGAGTCCGTCGCCCCGATGGTTCTCGAGAAAATTCCGGTCAATCGTTTTGCGTCCCGCGAATCCCTCGTTCACCCCGTGCCAGTGATCGATGTCCCTCTCGTCCATTCGCCAGCACAGATAAACCTCTTCGCCCCTGAACAGCGTCGGAAAATCCACCAGCCCCACATTCAGGTCCTTCACCAGTACGCCGATCTCCTCGATTCGCTCCATCGCGTTCCTGAGTGACTGCCCGTTGGAATCGTACTGGTTTTTCCATGCCTCCGCCGCCGCCGTATTCACCGAAACGCCCCCCAGCATCCGAATCTTTTCCGTAAGATCCTGGATCGCCTGCTCCGCCTCCTCGTAACGGGCGCGGCAGTGGACCGCTTCGCGAATGCTGCGTCCCACCACGGGCAGGGAAGCGCGCGCTTCATCGATTGTGAAATACCGCGGCATTCCTCAGGCCATAACCGTTTCCGGACTCTTCGGAGCCTCAGTCACAGGTGTGTAATGCGAGTCGACGTATTTGTTCAGCAGCTCTATAAACTCAGCCACAATCGCATCGCCCCGCAGGGTAGTCGACAGCCGGCCGTCGATGTATACCGGCGCCACGGGCTCTTCGAACGTGCCTGGCAGCGAAATGCCGATGTTGGCGTGTTTGGACTCGCCCGGTCCGTTCACAATGCATCCCATCACCGCCAGTTTCATCTCCTCCACGCCCGCATACTGCGTCTTCCACACAGGCATGCGCTCGCGCAGATAATTCTGGATTTGATCCGCCATGTCCTGGAAGAATGTGCTTGTCGTTCGGCCGCAGCCGGGGCACGCGGTCACTTGCGGCGCAAAACTGCGGATCCCCAGCGACTGCAGAATCTGCTGGCTGACGAAGACTTCTTCCGTGCGGTCGCCATCCGGCAGAGGTGTCAACGATGCCCGGATCGTGTCGCCGATCCCTTCCTGCAAAAGCACCGCCAGCGCCGCTGTGGTGGCGACAACACCCTTCGACCCCAGCCCTGCTTCCGTCAGGCCCAGATGCAGCGCGTAATCGCTCTGCCGGGCCATGGAGCGATAGGCATCGATCAGGTCCTGCACCGCGCTCACCTTCGCGCTGAGAATGATGCGTTCGCGCGGCAAGCCATGACGCTCCGCCGCCGCGGCCGACTCCAGCGCGCTGACCACAATCGCATCCAGCGTCACCTCGCGCGCTTCCTTCGGCTCGGCAAGCAGATTGTTCTCATCCATCATGCGCGTCAGCAGCGCGCCATCGAGCGAACCCCAGTTCACCCCGATCCGCACCGGCTTGCCGTATTCGATCGCCGCCTCGATCATCGTGCGGAAATTGTCGTCGTGCTTTTTTCCGATGTTGACGTTGCCCGGATTGATCCGGTATTTCGCCAGTGCCCGCGCGCACTCCGGATACTTCTTCAGCAGCAGATGCCCGTTGTAGTGGAAGTCGCCGATAATCGGCACCCGCACTCCGAACATGTTCAGCGTACTGACAATCTTTGGAACGGCCGCCGCCGCCGCGTCCGTGTTCACCGTAACGCGCACCAGCTCCGACCCCGCGCGGGCCAGCGCCATCACCTGGTTCACCGTGGACGTCACATCCGCCGTATCCGTATTGGTCATCGACTGGACCACAATCGGATTCGCGCCGCCAACCTTCACACCACCGACATCCACCGTCACCGACTTGCGGCGCGAGATCTTTGCCATTCGGCTATTTTACCAGTGCGCGACCGGACGTCCGCATGCTGACCCTGAGCAGCAGCCATCCCAAAAAAGGAGGCAAAGCCACCAGCCAGCAAACCGGCGTATAGCCGAAGTGATCCACCAGATATCCGATGAAGGGAGAGACCACAGTCTGCATCAGCCCGTAAGCGAATCCGAGCGCCGCAATCGCTGTGCCTGCGCGCTCGCCGCCCCAGATATCGACCGGGATCGTGTAGATGTTGACGCTGCCCGCCACAATGGCGAAATAGCTGATCGAGATCGGCAGCAACGCAATCAGGGGGGTCGGGCAGAAGGGCGCCACCAGCGTTGCCAGACACCCCAGCGAACTCACCAGCAGAGCGGACACGCGCGCGTCGGCGGGCTTCATTCCCCGTTCGATGGCGCGGCGGGAAAGCCAGCCACCCGCAAAACCGCCCAGGATCGATGACACCGGCGGCACCCACGCATATACCGCCGCCTGCACATTCGTCAATCGGTACGTCTGGACCAGATACAGCGTGGTCCAGTTGTTCCAGAACGTATACCCCACCATCCAGAGAACATTCACCGCGGCCAGTGCAATCAAGCGGGAATCGCGCAGCACGCCGAACCCGCCGCTTTGCGTTTGCGGAGCCACTTCCGACCACGGCTGCACGGACCGGCGCACAAACATCCATACGGGAATCCACGCGAGGCCCAGCGCGGCGCAGAGCAAAAACGAACTTCTCCACCCGGCGAAAACAGCCACCAGCAACGGCGATACGATCAGCGCGATGCCGATTCCGATCTGCGTCATCGCCGCGCCGATGGCCCGGTCCTTCGGCTCCAGATAAATGGAGTTCAGCTTGCCCGCCGCGGGTACGCCGGCCGATTCCCACATGCCCAGGAATGCCCGCGCCGCCACCAGTTGGCCGAAGGTCCGTGTCCACCCGCAAATTGCCGCGCTGAGCGACCACAGCGCTACCGCGCACACGATTCCGATCTCAAGTCCCACCCGGTCCAGCAGCCAGCCAACCGCCGGCGCCGCGATCGCATAGGGCAGCGAGAACGCTGATGTCAGCCAGCCGTATTGCGTATTGGTGAGATGGAATTCCGCGACAATGCGGGGAGCAAATGAAGCCAGCGTCTGGCGATCGAGATAGTTCCACGTGGAAGCCAGCGCGAAGACCGAGACTGCGCTCCAGCGCGCAACGGCCGGCCCCGGAGTACGCCGTTCGGTTACGTTCATCAGGGAACTATGAGTTTAGCTTGAGACCAACAGCGGGCGGCGATTCTGCGCGGCTGTCCAAAAATAAAAAAACCCCTCGTGCTGCAATCGACAAGCGGAGGATAACGAGCCGATTCAAAACGACTACCACTCCCGAAAGGGTAGTCCCGGACTCGCTACCCCTTGCGCCTACGTGTTGCAGCAGAGGGCAGGTTGAGTTACTTCTAACGATTCGCGAACTAGAATAGCAAACCCGGGGCCATCAAGCGAATTTCGCAAGTCGCTGATTCCGCTTAGGCAAATCGACCGGACCGGGCGTCCAGCGTTCCCCGCTATGCCAGCACTGTGTCGGGATGACACAGTCGCGCGCAGACGTCCGGCAAGTTGTGCGCTGTCACACCGGTTCGGCTTGTTTCGGCCCCCGGTTTCGCAGCCCGCTCCAGCCCTCGCAGAGCACGATGGAGTTGGCAGGATTTGGGGGCAGGTACTTCACCGCTACCGGTCCGATGATTGCCAGGCGGTCCGAAGGCAGCAGACTGAGCAGCGCTCCCACGTCCTGAGACGTCGTATAGCCCACGCCCGCCACGCTGTACGAGTAAAGAACAAGCGAACCATCGATATCGATAATTTCGCCGTCGCCCGTTTTTCCGTTCGAATTGACGGATAGCCTGCGCCGTTTTTCCAGTTCTTCGGGCGAGATCCGGCGGTACGCCAAACGCCTCACGGCCAGCCAGCCGCCCGCGAGGCAAATGACGCAAATAACGGCTGGCAGCCCGAGCTCCGGAAGTGAAGGGCCGCGGGCGAAATCCCGCCACCATTCGGGCATGGGATCTTAACCTGCGATTGTCCTGCGGGCTTTTTTATAAATCAGCACGGCGCCAAGACCGCTGACCAGAAGAAACCAGCTCGCAGGCTCCGGCAGCGCCACATCGTAACCGACCGCTTCCAGCGCTGTTATTTCGTTCGTTCCCCAGTTCACCTGAACACCCGCCGTGCCGATCGCATCCTGCACTTGCGGCGAAGCAAAGCCTGTCAGCCAGTCCCCATAGTCGCCGTTGCCCAAATTGTCGAACTCGGCCAGATCGATCGCTCCGGTCACCGAAAAGTACGCTGCAGTCGAACTGTTCGTTGTAAAAGTGCGCGCCCCACCGGACGTATAGCGGAAAAAATCCTCCGGAGACGGATCGTTGTTCAGACCCGCGTTAACGCCCGTGAAGTTCAAGCCGAGCGTGGACCCCAGGCCAAGAATTTCATCCATCTCATGCATCGTAACGGAGAGCAGATCGTAATCGTTCGGATTCTGCGTGCCTGTGCGGGTGACATTTGTGATCCCGGTATTGAGGCTGATGGTTCCGCCGTTAACGGGAGAACCCTGCCCGACGTTGATTCCCAGCGCCGCGGCATTCGCCGGCTTGATCAATACGCTGGTCGAGCCTGTCACCGGATTCGGGCACTGATTCGTGTGAATGCCCGTAAAGCCCGCGCACGAAGACATGAACGGCAGGGCGGCCGCCTCCACCGGGTCGCCCGTGTTGGCCGCCACGGCTGCGCGAAACGTTGCGTATGAAGTTGTGTAATCGGTGAAGGTGCTTTGCCCCAGTCCCGAGGTCATGTTGTCGAAAGTGATGTCGACCGTAATGGGATTGGAGAATGTCGACTCATACATGCCGATGGCGGTATTGATCGTGCTTTCCACATCCGCCGCATTCGAAAGGCTGGTGATGCTGCTGTCGAATATGGGGACGATGATCAGATTCGCGCATGCCGGCAGCGGGATCAAAAACAATCCCAGCGCCAGGCTCAAAATTGTTTTGGAGATTAATATCCCTCTTTGCAAGCCCTGTTCCCCCGAATTTTATAGCTTGGCACACCGTAGCTTTTCGCACAATATCCGGCGAAAGAGTCCTTACGGGAGAACGGCCTCAACGGGGGCGCACCTGGCGCTCTCATTGCCTGCCGTATCGACTGCGCTTACCTGATATTGATACCGGGTACCGGGTTGTACGTCTCTGTCGCTGTAGGCCGGGGCTGTGTCTTCCGCTATTTTGGTTCCGTTCCGGTAAATGCGATAGGCCGCGAAGTCCTTCTCAATATTCCGGTCCCATCTCAGTTCGATCGTTCGCGCGCCCGTAACCGTGCTCAGGCCCGCCGGAACCGCTGGCGCGAATTTGTCTTCAGGCTTGAAAGTGATCACATCCGAAGAGTCGCTTTCCGCAATCGAGTTTCCGGTCTTTTCATCCGCCTGAACGTAATACTGATAGGTCTTGCCGTATTCGATGGTTGCGTCCGAATAGGAAGCCCGCGGCGAGGTTGCGATCTGCTGCCAGTCGCGCTCCGCCACCAGCTTTCGGAATACGCGAAAGTCCGGTGACGCGCCGTGCCACTCCAGATGAACGGCATCCGGCGCGTTGGCCGCCGTGAGCCCTTCGGGTTTGGCAAGCGCCGCGACGATCGTCAGAATCTGAAATGGCGACCAGCCCACGCTCCGGCCGCTCGGCCCGTGTACATTGATCGCGATGTCTACCGTCTTCCCGTAATACTTCGCCGCGTCCCATTCGACCAGCCCCAGCGGCCCGTCGCGCGTAATTTTTGTCTGCGGCACCCGATCCGAGGTGCGCAGCCAGGTTTCCATGTTGAAGGGTTCGGGAGGAACGCCGATCCGAAGTTCGATGTCCTCCTGGCCTTTGATCGGCAGGTCTTCGGTAGTCACTTTCGGAACCGTGAAGCGGATGAAAATCTTCGGACCGCGCTCCACCGCCGCGAGGTCCGTAACCATGACCGGGCGTTTCAGCGCGGGCGGCAGAGGATTGCCCACGTACCCGCAACCGCTCAGCGCGATCGCGGACAAAATCAGACTCGAGCGAAATGCCTTCCGTGCGGGGGAGAGCATCGCTTTAGAGAATATACCGGCTCAGATCCTGGTCTTTGACGATGTCCGCGAGTTGCTTCCGCACATAGGCCGCATCCACCTTAACGGTCTTTTTGCGCAGATCCGGACCTTCGAAGGATATTTCCTCCAGCAGCTTTTCCATGATCGTGTGCAGCCGCCGCGCGCCAATGTTTTCCGACGACTCGTTTACCTGCGCCGCGAACCGCGCCACTTCTTCCAGCGCATCGTCGGTAAGCGCCAGCTTGATTCCTTCCGTCTCGAGCAGCGCCACATACTGCTTCGCCAGAGCATTCTTCGGCTCCTTGAGGATGCGCACGAAATCCTCCACCGTCAAGGATTTCAGCTCCACCCGTATCGGAAACCGCCCCTGCAATTCCGGAATCAAATCGCTTGGCTTCGATACATGAAAGGCCCCGGCGGCGATGAAGAGGATGTGATCCGTCCTGACGAAGCCATGCCGCGTATTGACTGTCGTGCCTTCGACGATCGGCAGAATGTCGCGCTGCACGCCTTCGCGGCTGACGTCGGGACCGTGTCCGCCCTCGCGCCCCGCGATCTTGTCGATCTCATCGAGAAATACAATGCCGCTCGATTCCACCCGGTCGATGGCGATACGCGTCACCTGATCCATGTCGATGAGCTTCTGCTCTTCTTCCTGCACCAGATAATCGAGCGCTTCGGAAACGCGCATGTTGCGCTTTTTCGAACGTGCCCCGAACATGGCGGGCAGCATGTCTTTGATGTTGATGCCCATCTCATCGGGATTCATGTTGCTCGAAATCTCGAATGTGGGTCCGCGGTCTTTTACTTCCACCTCGACCGTGCGCTCATCGAGCTTGCCTTCACGCAGACGTTCGCGCAGCTTCTCGCGGGTTTTGGCGTTGTCTTCCGCATTCTCCGGCGCGGGCGGAACCAGCAGTTCGAGCAGCTTGTTTTCCGCGTTGGCTTCGGCCCGGTCGCCCACCTCGTCCAGCTTTTCTTCCCGGACCATGTCGATCGCGATATCCACCAGATCGCGGATCATCGACTCGACGTCGCGCCCCACGTAACCCACTTCGGTGAACTTGCTCGCCTCCACTTTCATGAAGGGCGAATTGGCCAGCTTGGCGAGCCGTCGCGCCAGTTCTGTTTTCCCGACGCCCGTGGGACCGATCATGAGGATGTTCTTGGGCATCACATCCTCGGCCATGTCGGGCGGCAATTTCTGGCGTCGCAGCCGGTTGCGCAGCGCAATCGCCACCGCGCGCTTTGCCGCCGGCTGTCCGATTACGTATTTGTCGAGCTCGCGCACAATCTCGCGCGGCGTCAGCTCATCCAGCACCGGGCGGTCGTCAACGGACTGCCCCGGCAAATAAATCACCATGTCAGACCCGTTCCCCGCGCATCATGCCAGTTCCTCATACGTAACATTGTCGTTCGTATAAATGCACGTCTTGCCGGCGATCTTCATGGATTCTTCGACGATCTGGCGCGCGGATAGTTTCGTGTGGCGCATCAGCGCGGTCGCCGCCGCATGCGCGGACGGTCCGCCGGAACCGATGGCCGCGATGTCCTCATCCGGCTCGATGACATCTCCGTTTCCACTCAGCAGAAATGTGTTCTTCGCATCGGCCACCAGCAGCAGCGCTTCCAGATGCCGCAGGATTTTATCCGTCCGCCAGTCCTTCGCCAGTTCCACTACAGCCCGCGAAAGATTTCCGTTAAACTGCTCCAGCTTGGTTTCAAAACGGGAGAACAGCGAGAATGCATCCGCGGTGGAGCCGGCGAAACCCGCCACGATCCTATCGTTGTAGAGTCGGCGCAGCTTGCGGGCGGAAGACTTCAGCACCTCGCTTCCCAGCGTTACCTGTCCATCGCCAGCCATGACAACTTTTCCGTCCCTGCGCACACAGAGCACCGTTGTGGAACGAATTCGAGGCTTCATTTTTATTGAAATTCAAGTGTAACCCAGGGGCCTCGGAAACCTTCTTCATTTCACGTTTGCGCAAACGCGCTGACCGTGTAAACTGCAATCGAAGACTCAAATACAATACAGACGACTGGACCACGAGGAAATATGGCGCATCTGAACACCTTCGCAAGCGCGGCCGGCTGGGAACTCAGCCCGCCCAAGCGCAACCCCGACGACATCGGCTTTGACGAGCTGGAGACCGACGAACTCGAAGAAGACGACGAAGACGAAGAGGACGACGAAGAAGACGAGGACGAGATCGACGATGTCGATCTCGATATTGACGAAGAAGACGAGGATCTCGAAGACGAGGACGAGGACTTCGATGAAGACGACGAAGACGATGAGGATGAAGAGGACGAGGACGACGAAGAAGAATAGACCAGCAGTCAGTTCCGTCCCGCCGGCGTAATTTCCCGCTAAGTTTCAAACGGCACGATAATCGCCGAGCGCGCATCCGTTGCCGTTTGAAACACAGTGAAGAGAGGCTTGGGTGGCTGCGCGATCAGCGCAACCTGTGCATGATCGAGCACCGTTGTGATCCGCGCCACCGACACGCTTCCCGAAACCGGATCCACCACCAGCGCATACTCGCCATCCGGAGTCAGCAGCACTTCGCCGGGTTGCCCGCCTACATGAACGGAAGCCGAAAGATGCCTGGTATCGATGTCGAGAATTGTTAAATCCCCGCTCGCCGTATTGGCCACGAAGAGGAGATTCTTGCTCCGGGAAACCGCCATGGCGCCCGGGGTCCGTCCGGCAAGGATGGTCTGGTCGATCTCATTCTGATACGCATTGACAATCGCCAGTGAATCCTCGCCCGTTCCCGTGACGAACATCTGACCGCCATCGCCGTTGAAACAGAAGCGAAGCGGCGAAATCGGCAGCGGTAATTTCGCCAGAATCTCCCCTGTCCTGGCATCTACCGTAATAATTTCGCGCGTGGAAGGAATGCCCGCCAGAATTGTCTTGCCATCGTTCCGGAAACGGATGGGACCGCAGGGTGCTCCCGCCTCCGTTTCGCCCATGATCTTCAGGTTCGGGGAGGCGATCCGGATGATCGAGTTCCGTCCCGCCAAAGTCATCGCGACGACGCCGCTCGAAATATCCGCGGCAACCGGCGCCGCCGGCAGCCCTGTTTTCCCGGAAACCCTGCCGGTGGTTAGATCCACTACCGCCAGGCCCGCAGGTTCGTCCATGGCTGCGAGAAACAGATTTCCCTGCAGCAGTGTTGCGCCCACTGGTTTGCCCGGCAGCGCGATCCGGCCCGAAACCCGGAACCCGGCGGTATCGATTTCGATCAGTTCCGCGCCTTCGCGCGATGTGACAAATACCCTGTTCCCCGCCAGAAATAACTGATCCGGAACATGCGGCAGCGGAATGGTGGTGACCCTCTTGAACTGCGCCAGATTCGCCACCGCGACCGCGCGTTCAGCGCCGCTCGCAACCAGCAGCCAGCCCTGATATCTCGCCGCGCGCTTACGCCCGCATGCCGTGGCGAACATGCCCGCCATCAGCGCTCGTCTGGTCAGAGACAACACAGGTTTTTCAAATGCCGAAGTCAATAGGCGAATCGTACCAGAACCGCTCGGTTCGCCCGCCGTCCGGGCGGACGATTCCTGCGATAACTCACCGCTGTAAATCGCCCGATATCCGGTGTAACATAGATTCATTCCGGATCCTGGAGGAGCGGCTTCCAGAAACCGGATCGATGGACTACCGATTGCAGGCACGCCAGCCGGGGGATTGACGAAGTGCGGACTGTAGCCGTTTGGATCGTGGTGTGCGGCGGGCTGTTGCGCCCAGCGCCGGGTTTCTCACAACTGATGATGCGCGCCGTGTCTCCCGAGGGTACAGTGCGTCTCATCGGCACCGATGCCGCGGTTCTCGATACCGCAGAAATTAAAAAAGACCTCCCCTGTTCCGTCACTCCGGTAAAGCCCATTCTGGGCTTCGATCTTCGCTTTCATTCCGGTTTTGAAATCCTGCTTCCGCTGCGGGAACTCGTCGGAGACGGGAATAATCTCACCATTATCTTTCGCGTTACTTCCTCCACCGCGCAGGATTCTCCCTACTATTTCACCCAAAAATACACAGTTCCGGAAATTGAAGCCGATGCGAAAGGGGATGCTTATCTGCAGGGCGGCTTCGACGTCGGCGAAGGTGACTATCACATCGACTGGATGATGCGCGACCGCATGGAACGGGTCTGTTCGTCCTATTGGGACGTTACAGCGGCGCTGTCGGGTAAGGATCAGGGAGTGAAGCTGGCTATCGCTCCGGATTCCATCCAGGCCTCGGATGCGGAATTTTTCAAAGAAGATCCGCCCGTCAAACGGGTGAGATCCGACGAAGCCTTCAAAGTGAAGGTGCTGATCAATTTCGCCCCGCAGCAAAGCTTCTCCTCCACCATGCTTCCCGTGGACATGAGCGCCTTGACTTCGATTTTGCGCAACATTTCCCGCGATCCCATGATTTTTAAGTTTTCGGTGGTCGCCTTCAACATGAACGAGCAGCGCATCGTCTATCGTCAGGACGATTCCGATCGGATCGACTTTCCTGGGTTGGGGAAGGCCCTCGGCTCCCTGAAACTCGGAATGATCGATTACAAGAAGTTGACCGATCCCCACAGCGGCGGCGACTTCCTCTCTGGACTCGTCGCCGACGAACTGCGAAATAACCACAGCGACGCCGTTATATTCGCCGGCCCGAAAGTAAACCTGGATGACAACAGCTCGATGGATGCTCTCAAGGAACTGAACAGCGTTCCGTATCCGGTCTTCTATTTGAACTACAACCTCTCGCCGCAGCAGAATCCCTGGCGGGACTCAATCGGCTCACTGGTGAAACGTCTTAGAGGGTACGAATACACAATCAGCCGGCCGCGCGATTTGTGGACTTCCTGGTCGGATATCATGGGACACATGTCAAAAATGAAACTGGTTACGGCCTCGCCCGCGTCCCCCCATTAGACATGAGATCCGCCGCGCTTCTGGCGATTGCCATCCCGCTGTGCCTGCCCGCCCAGAAGTTTACCGACCCGGACACGCTCGCGCCGGCTTTTCCCACGCCCCAGACTGTGGTGGAACAGATGTTGACCATTGCGCAGGTGCGCCCCGGCGAGATGGTTTATGACCTCGGGTGCGGCGACGGGCGCATCGTGATTTCGGCCGCCAGACAGTTCAAAGCACACGCCGTCGGCATCGAAATCCGCCGCGATATCTACGAACGCACCGCCGCTAAGGTCGCTGCTCTGGGTTTGGCGGATCAGGTCCGGATCGTGCACGGGAATGCCCTGACCTACGATCTCAGCCCCGCTGATGTCGTGACTCTCTACCTTCTAACCAGCTCAAACGAAAGGCTGAAACCCGCGCTGCTGAAGTATCTGAAACCTTCGGCCCGCGTGGTTTCCCATGATTTTGAAATCAAAGGCTGGAAGCCGGCCGTCGTCCACAAAATGATGGTCGAGGGCCGGCCGCACATGATTTACCTCTACCGGATATCGGACCGCTGATATCCCTTACAACCGCTATTTCCCGAATCTCTTCTCGACTTCCGCCCAGTTCACGACATTCCACCAGGCTGCGAGGTAATCGGGACGCCGGTTCTGATATTTCAGATAATAGGCGTGTTCCCAAACGTCGACCCCGAATACCGGATTCCGCCCTTCCATGAGCGGGCTGTCTTGATTGGCCGTCGAGATCACTTCCAGCTTCCCGCCGTTGTTCAGTACCCAAGCCCAGCCGGACCCGAACCGCGTCGCGCCCGCCCCATTGACCTTTTCCTTCAGTCCGTCGAGGCTGCCAAACGCCGACTTGATCGCCTCGCCAAGCGCGCCGCCCGGTTCCTTTGCCCCGCCCGGTCCCATAATGGTCCAGAACATCGAATGGTTCGCATGGCCGCCGCCATTGTTGCGCACGGCTGTCCGGATCCCCTCGGGAACAATCGCGCAGTTGTTGGCGAGCAGCTCCTCAAGCGACTTCCCGGCCAGTTCCGGAGCCGATTCCAGCGCCTTGTTCAGATTCGTCACATAGGCGTTGTGGTGCTTGCCATGGTGGATTTCCATGGTCATTTTGTCGATGAAAGGCTCCAGCGCGTCGGGCGCATAGGGCAGGGGCGGAAGTGTGAAAGCCATCGTTTATCTCCTCTTGGACTCGGTTCTGTAACTCACAGATAATACTACCTTTTTTCGAATGCGTTGGCGAGGCGGAACATGGTCGATTCGTCGAAATGATCACAAAGGATCTGCATTCCGACGGGCAACCCTTCCTGCGTATTTCCGCAAGGCACGCTCATGCACGGAATACCGGCGAGGCTGCCGGTAATGGTGTAAATATCGGACAAATACATCTCTATCGGGTCGTCCGATTTTTCCCCGATTTTGAATGCGGGAAACGGCGAAACCGGCGCTACGATCGCATCGACCGACTGAAATGAGTTCTTGAAATCGCGCGTGACCAGCGCCCGCACCTTCTGCGCTTTCACGTAATACGCATCGTAATAGCCGTGGCTCAGCACATACGTTCCGAGCATGATTCTTCGCTTGACCTCAGGTCCGAATCCCTGTCCCCGCGTATTCCGGTACATATCGCTCAGCGTGCCGGACTGCGGTGCCCGGAAACCGTATCGCGCCCCGTCGAACCGCGCCAGATTCGAACTCGCCTCCGCCGTGCAGATGATGTAATACGCCGCCACCGCGTAGTCGGTCGCCGGCAGGCTGATGTCGGAAACCACGCAGCCGAGCCCCCGCAACGCCTCAATGGCTTCGTTTATGCGAGCCGCCGTTTCCCCTGTCGCGTGCTTCATGTACTCGACGGGAACCCCGATCCGCAGGCCGCGTACATCGCCATCGCACGCAGCCGCGAACCCCGGTACCGGCAAATGCGCCGCGGTGGAGTCCATCGGATCGGCGCCGGACATTACCTCCAGCAGCGCCGCCGCGTCACGCACATTGCGCGCGAACGGACCGATATGGTCCAGCGAACTGGCGAACGCCGTCAGACCGAAGCGGGACACCCGTCCATAAGTCGGAGTGACGCCCACCACGCCGCAAAACGAAGCCGGCTGCCGGATCGAACCGCCCGTATCGGAACCGAGCGAAAGCACCGCCGTCTTTTGTGCTACCACCGCCGCCGATCCGCCGCTGGACCCGCCCGGCACACGATCCAGCGCGATTGGATTCCGCACCACCCCATAAGCGCTGTTTTCGTTGGAAGAACCCATCGCGAACTCATCGCAATTGGTCTTGCCGATGAGAATCCCGCCCGCCGCCTCGATCCGCTGGACCGCCGTGGCATCGTACGGCGGAATGTAATTCTCCAGCATCTTCGATCCGCAGGTGGTACGCAGTCCTTCGGTGAGGATCACGTCCTTCACGGCCACAGGCACGCCCGCCAGCGCTCCTGGCGCTTCACCGGAAGCCAGCTGCTGGTCCACGCGCGCAGCGCTTCTTAGCGCCCGCTCCGGCGCCAGGAGCAGATAAGCGTTTGTCCTGGGATTTTCCCGTTCCGCGAATGCCAGCGCGTCCTTCGTCAGCTCGACGGCGCTGAATTCTTTCCGGAGCAACCCGGCCCGGATGCTGGCGATCGTCTGATCCGGGCCCGTCATCGCTCGATCACCCGCGGGACTTTGAAATAACCATCCGCCGACGCCGGCGCATTCTCCAGAGCTTTTTCGTTGCTCAGAGAGGGCCGCTCCACGTCTTCCCGAAGTGTGGCCGTTTCGTCGCCTTCCGGCAGAAAGCCGGTCATGGGAGCGACCCCTTCGGTATCGATCTCGGCCAGCCGGTCCATGTGCTCCAGAATTCCGCCCAATTGATGAACCATGCGTCCGACTTCCTCGTCGGACAGGCCCAGATTGGCGAGATCCGCCACATATCGAACTTGTGTCTCGGTGAGTTTCACGCGGTTTCGCGCCTGCGTGCGGACCGGTAGACGCGGCGAAGTCCGGGATCGGCAATGGCGTCTGCCTCGTCCACAGGCTCAAGCACCAGCCGGTCCCCGGTGTCTCTCTGCGGCTCCCGCCGGGGAGGCATGACGCGCAGTTCCAGTTCGTGCACAATTTCCGGCCCCACGGCTTTCTCGAGATTCCGCAGAATCTGATACCGAAGTCCCCACAGGTTCTTCTTCCAGATGTCGTCCTCGACCTCAACGACCAGCGTGTTCCGGACCAGCTTCGCCGCATGCGTATGGTCGGCAATGCGTTTGCCCACGGCGCGTTTCCACGCCCCGCAGGCGATACGCTCAGGGCTGATTACATCGGAAACACCCGTCCACCGGGCAATGATCCGGCTGGCCTGATCCATATGTGTGAGACGGTTTCGATGATAGCAAAGCCGCTAGAAAGCCAGGCGAAGCTGAAACTCAAAACGCCGGTTGCTGGAAGCGCTGTTGCCGCCCGCCAGCTGGTTGGATTGCCCGAACTCCGGTGAATTGATGTTCCCGATGATTGGACCCTGGTTGACGTGATTCAGAATGTTCCGGCCCGCCACCCCCAGAGTCAGGTTGTAGGCTTTCCCGAGGCTCGGATCGGACACTGCAGTGCTGGCGTTGTCGAAACCGCCGATGCCGTTTCGCCGGGGCGGTCCTGCCACCGGCGCCGCGATTACCGGAGCCGCGCCGCCGCTATCCGACGGGCGAGCCTTCGCTGCCCGCTCACCCCTGCGCAGCACCCACGTTCTGGCCACCCGCAGATCGACGCTGAACTGGCCCGGCCCTCTGCCGGAATTGCGCGGAAGAATCGCTTCGCCCGGCTGCGGATTCGGATCGAGCAGCCCGTATTTCGTCTGAATTGCGCCTGGCTGATTCGGATTGGTGACAATGCCCGGCCGCGCATTCGACAGCGTGTCGCCGTAAACGTCCTGACTGGTCGTGATGTCGAACGGCATCCCCGACTGCAGCGTAATCAAAGGGCTGAGCCGCAGATCCCATTTCGTCGTAATGGAGCCGCCGATGGTGCCGCGATTCCGCACATCGTTTCCCGAAGGTCCGTATTCCCCCGACATGTTGTACTGGTTTGCCGGGAACGTATTCACGCCGTCCGTATTGCTATCGGCGTAGCTGAGAGTGTAGTAGCCAAAGAGCGAAATTTTCTTGTTCAGGCGCGTGTTGAAATTCGTCACGATCTGGTTCTGGTTGTAAAGCCCCGCCGATTCCATCTCGAAAATCGGACCATAACCCGCAAACGGATAAACACCGCTGCCTGTGACCCCGGTGTAGGTGCCCGGCAGCGGCGCATTGATGTTGCGCGACAGCAGCTGGTGCAGGCCATGCGAATTCGTCCAGGTGACGGCGATCGTGGTGTTTCGCGGCAACTGACGCTCGAATCCCAGAGCGCTCTGGATCACGTACGGCGCGACCATCGAACTGCTGACCGTGTGAATCGCCTGCGAAGTGGCGAACTCGTCCAGCGGGCCCGCCGCGGTGATCGCAGGGAAAGCGGTCGGAATCGACAGTACCGGATTTACGATCGTGTACTGCGTTTCCGAGGCGCCGTTGAAACGCTCTGCAATCAGCGTGTTCTGCTCGTTGAACCGGTCGTAAAAGATCCCTGAGCCGAATCGGATCACCGTCTTTTGCGTCCCGCCTTTCGATGCCTTGCCTGGCGCCCAGGCCACTGCGATGCGCGGCGCGAAGTTCGTTCGATCGTGAATGTTGGTCTGCACCTCATAGCGCAGTCCGTAGCTGAATGTCAGATTGGGCCGCAGCCGCCAGTCGTCTCCGGCATAAATGCCTGCGTCCACCTGCCCGACCAGCACCAGCGGACTGCCGGCATTCAGCGAAAACTGCGTCGGTCCGCCGCCCAGTTGCTGGATCTGCGTACCGGAAAGGCCCTGGGCTGTGAGCGCCAGAGTGCGCTGGTATTGCTGAACGGAGGTGATCGTCTGGCAACCGGCGTTTTGCGTGGCCGGACTGCAGACCAGCCCCGGAACCAGCGGCTGGAAGTTCGCATTCAAAGCAGGGGCGTAAGCGCCGCCAAACACCCAGGTCCCGTTGAAGTTCGCTCTCGTGCTGTCCTGAATCGAAACCGCGCGCAGCCGGATACCGGTCTTGATGGTGTGAGCGCCGGAGACGATGGAGACGTTGTTCTGCACTTCGTAGTGATGGTGGGTGTAGAAGTAGTTCGAATTGGCGGGGCCGCCGCCGTTGAAGGCGCTCGAAACGAGGATGCCCGGATCCGTATCCGGTGAACTCTGTAGCTGGTGCTGGTGCAGGAACTGAAAATGCGTTTCGTCGATGGTGTTGTTGTTGACCACCCACGTTTCCGTCGCCTGGTATGCATGCTCTACATTGGTCTGGTTGTAGGCGCGGGAGAGCAGGTTGAACCCGCCGATGCCATTGCCTTCGTTGCTTGTCGAAGTCAGCGCATACCGGACCATCAGCGTATGGTTCTTGCTCAACTGATAATCGAGCCGCGGACTAATCCGGATGCGCGCATTCGGCGACGATGCCACCTGCGAAAAAGGATTGATCGCGAAGCTTGCGGGATCCACCACCACACCATTAATCACCACGCCGCTGTCAATGTGCCGGTCGCTGAAATCGACGAAAAACGACGACTTCTTGTTCAGCGGACCGCCGAAGCTGGCGCCGCCGTCATACAGCGAATATGGCGCCTGCTGGGCCGCATAAGGGTTGCGCGAATTGAACAAATCGCTGCCTGAATTGAGATAGGCCTGTCCGCGATATTTGTCCATGCCGGGCTTGGTGAAGATCTCCGTCCGTCCGTAACCGATGGCGTCGAATTCCGGCGAAAAAGGATTCTGGTTGACGCGGATTTCGCGGATGGACGCCTTGCTGGGCAGCACCGCGTCGCCGGCCGTGAAGCCGTCGATATAGAACTGCGCTCCGCTGGGACCCGCGGCCGGTCCGGCCAGGGCCTGCAGGTCCGCCAGCAGATCGTCCGGGTCGTCGGAAAGCGCGTCGAGATTATCGCCGTTGACCACCAGCGCCGCGGCGCTTTGCGACGGATCCACATTCACTTCGACGCTCAACTGATCCTGCACCGTCACCTGCTGGTTTTCAAGCACGATCCGCAGCGCAAGATTCAGGTTCGAGACGGAGCCGCTCACATCCACGCTCGAAGCATCCGGTTGCGAAAGGCCGGGGGCGGAGGCGCGGACGCTGTACTTGCCGGGCGCAAGTCCGTTGAGGAGATAAGCGCCGTCGGCGCCTGATGTCGCTTGTTTTACTGCGCCATCCGGAGCCGTAGCCAGGATCTGCGCGCCGGGGACGAGGGCTCCGGATTGATCCGTCACCAAGCCGCGAATGCCTCCGGGACTTTGGCCAAATACGGGGACCGACAGAAAACACACAACAAGTAAAAATGCGATATTTCTAAGCAAAAAAACGACCTTCCAGGAGAATCTCTGCGTCCGCTGCGGAATGCAACGCGCTTGGTTTCAGAACGTTCGATAAACGTAAAGTATATATTTAACCAGGCGATGACCGCAAAAAAGAATACATTTTGCGTGAGAAAGGATTCAAATTATGGGGTCCGCTAAACTCGACGAATGCTCCTGTGCCCCGTCCGCGAATGCCATTTGACACTGGAGCGGGAAGAGCGGCGCGTGGTCTGTCCGCGCGGACATTCCTTCGATGTGGCCCGCAGTGGCTACATCAATCTGCTGCAGCCTCAGGACAAGAAATCGAAGCAGCCCGGCGATACCTCCGAAGCCATCGCGGCCCGCCGGCGTCTGCACGATCTTGGCGTGACGGAACCGCTTCTGGAGAGCATCGCAGGGATCTTGAAATTATCGTCCGGCGACATCGCACTCGATGCCGGGTGCGGGGAAGGTTTCTATCTGGGTAATCTCACCGCGCGGACAGGCGCTGCCGCGCACGGCATCGACATCTCGATTCCCGCGATAGATGCCGCCGCGCGCCGTTATCCCGGGTGCGAGTGGATTGTGGCCAACGCGGATCGCTTCGTGCCTTATGCCGACGGCGCGTTTTCAGTCGTTATTTCGATTACCGCGCGCATGAATGCAGCCGAATTCGGGCGTGTATTGCGTACGGACGGACGTCTTCTGGTGGCGATCCCGGCCCCCGACGATCTCATCGAGTTGCGCGGTGAGGGGCGCGACCGCACTGCGCGGACCGTAAAGGCATTCTCGCCGGCCTTCGGGCTAACGGACCGAAGCCGCGCCACCACGACGGCCGATCTCGACGCGGCCGCCGTTAACGATATCCTGCACGCGATCTACAGGCCGCTCCAGTCGAAGCCGCCCGAGGCGATGCGGATAACCTTCAGCCTCGATCTGTTGCTGTTCCGGCTGAACGGGACCGGTTAGAGCCGCGCTCCCACGCATACCTCACTGCGATCCGAACCTCATCCCAATCGCTTGCCGGATAAGCCCTGTTGTAGTCCGTGCGGAGATCGTTCTCAATTTGTTCCCATGACTTGCCGCGATAGCGTTCATTCGACGCGTTGCGGTGGCCAAAATCGTAGGCAGGCTGCATCTCGTCGAAACCGCCGTCGGTGCCGAATGTCTGCTCGAAATTGCGCCTATAGTGCGAGGTGAGATCGTGATCGTCGAAACCGGCGGTGGCTTCTCCCGCAAGCGTGCCCGCTCCGGCTGTGCTGCCAAAACCTGACAGCGCTGACGGGGCGGGGGAATGCGGTGACAAACCGCGGCGGGGCTTCTCGGACCGGGTGCTTTGTTTTTCGTTCGCCATAAAACTATGAGGAGCACCAGAGACTCCACTGTGCGGCGGTTAACAAACCCCTGTTCCGGGCCGCTGTTCCAAGCCATTGATATTGTTGTTGCGGATTCGCACAGCGCTTACCGATCTTTTCCAACTGGATCACCCGATCGTACTTGCCCCCATGGGTGGCGCCTCTGGAGGAGAACTGGCCGCCGCGGTTTCCAACGCTGGAGGCCTCGGTCTTTTAGGCGGGGCATACGGTCACCTGGCCTCATTACGCAACGAACTCGACATCGTGAAGTCGACGGCGAAACGCAAATGGGGAGTCGGTCTGATCACGTGGCGTGCCGGTGACGAGGCCCTCCGTCTCGCGCTGAGCTATCAGCCGGACGCATTCTTTCTGTCCTTCGCTGATCCTGCGAAATTTTCCGATAGGATCAAAGCGGCGGGATGTGTTCTGATTTGCCAGGCTCAGGACGTGGCCAGTGCACTGCAGGCGAAGGAGGCGGGTGCGGACCTGATCGTCGCGCAGGGCACTGAAGCCGGCGGACATGGCTGCGCGGCGCGCTCAACGCTTCCTCTGGTCCCGGCCATCATTGACGCGGTGTCGCCAACACCAGTGTTGGCAGCCGGCGGCATTGCGGACGGACGAGGCCTTGCTGCGGTACTCGCGCTTGGCGCCGCGGGAGCTGTTATCGGAACCCGTTTCTGCGCCACGGTGGAGGCATTGCTTCCGCAAACGGCGAAGGATCGTCTGCTGCGCGCAAAATCCGGCGACACCGTGCGCACCCGGATATTCGATGAAGCTGCTGGATTGAATTGGCCCGCCGGATATACGGGGCGCGCCCTGCGCAACCGCTTCTTCGAGGAATGGGATGGACGGAGCGAAGAACTGCGGAATGACGAGATCGCCCGCACAACCTATCGGGCCAGCCAGCAGAGTGAGGATTATGATTCCGCCGCAATTTGGGCGGGCGAAGCTGTGGATTTAATCTCCGGGCTTCCAGCGGCCGGCGACCTGGTCGAAACCATCGGCCGCCAGGCAGCGGAAGAACTGAGCCGTCTGTCGAATCTGATGCGCTGAATCCGGTTAAACGACGTCAACGCCCATCGAGCGCGCCGTGCCTTTAACGCTGCGAACCGCCGCTTCCACATCGAAGCAGTTCAAATCGGGCATCTTGATCTTGGCGATCTCTTCCACCTGCGCGGCGGTGATCTTGCCTACCTTGGTCTTATGCGGTTCGGCCGAGCCCTTCGCGATCGCCACGGCGCGCTTGATCAGCACCGGCACCGGCGGGGTCTTCGTGATAAAAGTGAACGAACGGTCCGAGAAGATCGTGATGACGACCGGAATGATCAGGCCTTCCTGATCCTTGCCCGAAGTCTTCGCATTGAATGCCTTGCAGAATTCCATGATGTTGACGCCCTGCGGACCGAGCGCCGTACCGACCGGAGGCGCTGGCGTCGCCTTGCCTGCGGGAATCTGCAGCTTTACTGAACCAGTGATTTTCTTCGCCATCTAAAAAACAACCGAACCTTTCTAAATTACCTGTTGATACAAATCCCTGAACGAAATCAAGCCGTCTTTTCGACCTGCAGGAAATCCAGCTCCACCGGCGTCGCACGGCCAAAAATAGTGACCAGCACCCGCAGCGTGTTGCGCTCCGGATTGATTTCGTCCACCTTGCCCTGGAAGTTCGCGAACGGTCCATCGATGATGCGAACCATTTCGTTCTTCTCGAAATTCATCTTCGGGCGCGCCGGCCGCTCGGCCGCCGTCGCCTGGCGATACAGCATCTTGTTGATCTCATCGGCGCTGAGCGGCACCGGAGTTGTCCCGCCGCCCACAAAGCCGGTGACCCGCGGAGTATCCTTCACGCGGTGCCAGAGTTCGTCGTTCATGTCCATCTGGACCACCACGTAACCCGGATAAAGCAGCCGCTTGCTGGTGACTTTCTTGCCGTTGCGAAGCTCGACCACTTCTTCTTCCGGAATCAGAATCTGGCCGATCTGTTCGGCGAACCCGAAAGCCTCTGCGCGCGTCTTCAGCGACTCAGCCACCTTGCGTTCGAAACCGGAATAGGTGTGAATGATGTACCACTGCCTGTTATCGATCGGGAGCGCCGGTTCTTCAGCGGGCGGTTCATTCGCCATGCCCTCTGTATCGGCGGTCTCAATCGCCATTTCGTCTGGCGGCAGGGCGGCTTGTTCCTCGGGCATTTCTTCGGGCTCCTCGAAATCCGGCATGGAATTATTTCGTGAGGACGGAGTAGGCTTTCACGACCGTGCTCGTGATGACTTGATCGACGATCTTGAAATAGAGGGCGAAAATGAAAACGCTGAGAATCACCACCACGGTAGTCGATTCCACCTGAGTGCGGTTTGGCCATGTCACGCGCTTCATCTCGCTGCGAATATCGCCGAGGTATGCGCGCGTATTCTCGATCCAGTTATCTTTCTTCGGTTCCAGTTCAGCGGCCATGGTTTTGCTTCTTTGCTCTCTTCGTCGCGTTACTCTTTTGGGAAATCTGGCAGGGGCGGAGGGATTCGAACCCCCAAAGGCGGTTTTGGAGACCGCTGGTTTACCGTTAGCCTACGCCCCTTCGCCGGGCAGTCCGAGTACCAGTCTACCTCAACGGGTGCAAGGGACGATGTCCCGCCCTTTGGACGCGACCCGTCTTCCGCGCCTTTCCGCACTACGCCTGAAGCTACTTGGTTTCCCGGTGCTCGTGATGCTTGCGGCAATACGGGCAGAACTTTTTCATCTCAAGACGGCCAGTGGTCGTCTTCTTGTTTTTGGTGCTTGTGTAGTTCCGGTTCTTGCACTCGGTGCACTGGAACGTAATGATTTCTCTCGGCATTGTTTTACCTTCTTAGCTCAAATCCTGCTTAGTCCAAAATCTCGCTGACAGTGCCAGCGCCAACCGTACGGCCGCCTTCGCGAATCGCGAAGCGCATACCTTTATCCATCGCCACCGGCGTAATCAACTCGATATCCAGCTGAACATTGTCGCCCGGCATCACCATCTC
>DASZLO010000071.1:0-83711 GCA_035552315.1 Bryobacteraceae bacterium | reverse complement strand
GCCATTGTCATCAGAAGGCGATGGGACTGTTGCCTGCGGCTAAGAATTTGCTCGCGCGGATTCCGGGTACGGAAGTAGTGGATCTCGACGCAGGCTGCTGCGGAATGGCGGGCTCGTTCGGTTATTCGAAGGAACATTTCGACGTCTCCCAGCGCATAGGTGAGCGGCGATTGTTTCCGCAGATTCGCGCGAAGGCCCCCTCGACCGTAGTCGTGGCCGCGGGCACTTCCTGCCGCCATCAGGTCCACGACTTCACGGGAGAAACCGCCGTGCATCCCGCGGTGCTGCTGCACTCGTTGATTGAGACCGCCCGATGAATATAGCCGACCTCTCGCTGCTGGGCCTGTTTGTCGCGATTGTCGTCAGCTGCTTTTCGCGCGTGAATATCGGCGTACTCTCGATCGTGCTGGCGTGGGTGATCGGAGTTTATTTTGGCGGTATGAAACTGGATACGGTGATGGCGGGTTTTCCCGTATCGCTGTTTCTGACGTTGATGGGCGTAACGTTGCTGTTCACCCAGGCGCAGGTGAACGGAACACTCGATCATGTGGCCCATCGAGCGGTGCGGGTTTGCCGCGGGAACGTGGGATTGATTCCGATCATGTTTTTCGTGGTGGGCCTTGGCCTTGCGTCGATGGGGCCGGGGAACATAGCGGGGATTGCGCTGCTGGCGCCTCTTGCCATGGCGACGGCGCATCGCGCGAAAGTGCCGCCTTTCCTGATGGCGATTATGGCGGGCAATGGCGCCAATGCGGGCGCGCTGTCGCCGTTCGCGCCCACCGGCGTAATTGCCAGCGGCCTGATGGGAAAGATCGGGCTTGCCGGGCATGAGTGGCAAACCTACGGATACAATGTCGCTGCTCACGCTCTGGTAGCCTTCGGCGGATATTTCCTCTTTGGGGGCTGGAAGCTTTTTCGGCTGCGATATGCGCATAAGCCGGAACCGGGCGAGGCCAGCCATGAGTTTCTTGGCCGCAGTCACTGGACCACGCTCATCGTGATCTTTCTGCTGATCGCGAGTGTCATTCTGTTCCGGATCAATGTCGGGATGGGCGCCTTTGCCGGCGCGATGATTCTGCCGATTCTGGGCGCGGCCGACCATGTGGAAGCGATCAAGCGCATGCCGTGGAATGTGATTGTGATGGTGACCGGCGTTACGGTGCTGGTTTCGATAATGGAGAATACACACGGCATCCAGCTGTTTTCGGACCTGCTGGCCCGGCTTGCGACACCCCATTCCGCAACAGCGGTGGTGGCGTTCGTGGTGGGATTGATTTCGGTTTACGCGAGCACCTCCGGGGTGATCCTGCCGACCTTCCTGCCGATGGTGCCGAGCCTGGTGCAGCGGATCGGCGGTGGAGTTCATCCGTTCGCTTTGGCGTCTTCCATCAATGTGGGCGGCCACCTGGTGGATGTTTCGCCGCTTTCGACGATCGGGGCGCTGTGCATCGCCTCTGCGATTGCTTCCAGCGATTCGCGAAAACTGTTCAACCAAATGCTGGCATGGGGATTGTCCATGGCTGTCGTGGGCGCGGCGATCTGCTGGCTTTTCTTTGCCTGATTCAGCAGAGCGGAACATATAATAGCGTCTATGTCCGCAAAAAAACTCCTGATGCTGGTCGGCGATTACGTCGAGGATTATGAAGTGATGGTGCCGTTCCAGGCGCTGCTGATGGTTGGCTACACGGTGCACGCAGTTTGCCCGGACAAGAAGGCGGGCCAGACGGTGCGCACCGCGATTCACGATTTCGAGGGCGACCAGACTTACAGCGAAAAGCCCGGCCACAACTTTGCGTTGAATGCCACGTTCGCGGACGTCAAGGAAAGCGATTACATCGGACTGGTGATTCCCGGCGGGCGCGCTCCGGAGTACATCCGCCTGAATGCCCGCGTGCTGGAGATCGTGCGGCACTTCGCGGAAGCGGACAAGCCGATCGCCGCGATTTGCCATGGCGCGCAGTTGCTGGCCGCGGCCGGCGTATTGAAAGGGAAGTCGTGCAGTTGTTATCCGGCATGCGGACCAGACGTAGTCAGCGCCGGCGGCAAAGTCCCGGACATCGCGGTCGACCAGGCCCATACGGACGGGAAATTGGTTACGGCCACGGCGTGGCCTGCGCATCCGGCGTGGTTGTCTCAGTTTCTGAAAGTGCTAGGCGCGAAGATCGAATTGTAGGCTTCCCAGTGGCGGTTATTCGGTTCGTCCGGACGATTCCGCCTGCAGGAACAGTCGGAATCGATCGATTTCGCTAACGAATTCCCGATGCACTCCGTCGACCTTGGCTACTAACGGCGAAAGCTTGTTCCATCGCATCAAAGCAATCGAGGCGCCGCGAAACAGATGACGAAAGGCCAGGAGCTCTCCCAGCCGGGCCACGAGGTCGCCAGTTATCACGGGCGGGCGGGTTTCAGTTGAACTCGCCATTTGAGCCAGCAAATCGCGATGCCAGGAATCCGAAGGGGGAAGCTTCTTGTCGAAGTCGACAGCAATAACTTTTAGAACCTTCTCAATTTCGGTGTAAAAAGAATGCAGCATCGCACAGGCAGCCGCTGTTTCCATTACGGGCAAGTCCGCTTCACCTGTTCTTGCGATTAGAGGAGCCAACTGATCCCGAACTTCAGCGAGTTCATCCAGGCCCAACTGGATTTTCGTCGGGAGATCAGACGACACGGACGAGTGCTCCGCTCCCGCGCAAATACCGTACTAAACCCGAGTCATCGTCCAGATCCACGAGATCGACTGGCCGCCCGATCAGATCGGATGCCTGACTGATAGCTGAGAAATATACGCGGGGCGGCAGTCCGGAAACGGCCATGTCAATGTCAGAATCGGATCGCAACTCCCCTCTGACCGCGGACCCGAACACAAAAACCTGAGAAGCGCCAAGCTCCACAAATAGCTTGGCGGCTCCTGCGAGGCCTTCCCGTTCGCGTGTAGTCATGCCCGGCATTGTTCCTACGGAGGACTTTAACACGTTCGCCGCGAATGGATCGCGCGAGGCGTTAAGCGATCTGAACCGACCGCGCCAGCTTGATCGCCGGATTCGACATCAATTGATCCAGCACATCCTGCGGCACCAGCGTATCCGTCGCGACCACCGCGATGGCCTCCAGCGGCTCGCCGGAATCCCTGCGGCCCAGCGAGAAATTGGCGATGTTGATCCGGTTGGATCCCAGCACATTGCCAACATGGCCGATGACTCCGGGGACGTCCAGATTCTTCAGAAGCACCAGCGGACCGCCCAGCGGCGCTTCGCAATAAATGCCGTCCACCTGCATCAACCGCGCTTTGCCCAGTACGACCGAGCCTTCCACGGTGGTGATGCTGGAGTCGGTCTCGACTTCGAGGCGAATCGTGTCGGAATGCCCGGTGCGCTTGTCATGAACCTCCGCGACGTTCCAGCCCCGGTCGGCAGCGATCTGCATCGCGTTTACGACGTTGGCTTTGGATGTGGCGGTGGAACGATTCAAGACGCCGGCGAGACCCGCATTGCGCAGCAAACTCGTATTCATGTCGGCAATGCGTCCGAAATAGGTCAGCCGCACGATGTTGGGATTTCCCGTGGCCAAGTGAGCCGCGAAATTTCCCAGGCGCTCGGCCAGATCGATGAACGGACCGGCGCTCTTGTACTGTTCCGGAGACAGTGCCGGCATATTCACGGCATTGATTGCGACCCCGTTCTGCAGATACTCAACCATCTGTTCCGCGATGCGGACACCGACGATTTCCTGAGCTTCTTCCGTCGACCCGCCGATGTGCGGCGTCGCCAGTACGGAGTCGAGCGGAAACAAGGGGAACGAGGCGTCGGTGGGTTCCTTCGCGAACACGTCGAGGGATGCGCCGGCCACTTTGCCCGATTCGATCGCTTCCTTGAGCGCCACTTCGTCCAGCAGTTCGCCGCGCGCGCAATTGACGATGCGCACACCCTTTTTCATCTGAGCAAACGCTTCTTTATTCAATAACTTATCGGTTTCCGGTGTAAGCGATACGTGAACCGTGATGTAGTCGCTCTTGGCGTAAAGCTCGGGCAATGCGACGAGCTCGAGTCCGAGATCTTTGGCGATCTGCGAGGTGACATACGGGTCGGTCGCAACCACCTTCATCTCAAATGCCCGCGCGCGCTTCACCACTTCGCGGCCGATGCTGCCGAGGCCGATCACACCGATCGTCTTCCCGCGCAATTCGCTGCCGAGAAACTTCTTCTTTTCCCACTTGCCGGCCTTGGTGGAAGCGCTCGCCTGGGGGATGGAACGCGCCATGGAAAGCATGAGCGCAATCGTGTGCTCGGCGACCGAAACGGCATTGCCGCCCGGCGTATTCATTACCAGGACGCCGGCAGCGGTGGCGGCGGGCAGATTCACGTTGTCGACGCCAACGCCCGCGCGTCCGATGACTCGCAGTTTCGGCGCCTGTTTGAGAACTTCCGGCGTGACCTGCACGGCGCTGCGCACAACCAGCGCATCGCATTCCGGCAGATGCTTGGAATAATCCTTGGGGTTGGAAACGATAATGTTCCAGCCTTGCTGTGCCTGGAATAGTTCAATGCCAGCCTGAGACATGGGCTCAGCGATGAGGACGTTCATCTTATGTCGATTCTCCTTGTTTTGTTACGCGAAGAAATAAGTTGCGTTAAGAAGCGGCTCCAGTCCATCCGGTGAACAGGGAGGCTTCGCGCCGCGTGCTGAAAGTCTTTGTTTTTTAATGTGCATGGATGAAACTGGGGTAGACTCTTTAGAATATCAAACGCATGCCGCTTATCGACCAATTGCAAAAAGACCTGATAGCCGCCATGAAGGCCAAAGAGGAGGCGCGGCTCAGCGCGATCCGCATGATTAAGGCCGCCGTGATGAAGGCCAACGTGGATGGGCCCAAGCCCCTCGACGAAGCGGGTGAGCAGCAGCTTCTGAAGAGCCTGGTCAAGCAGCGCGTGGATGCCGCCGACATGTTCCGAAAAGGTGGACGCGAGGAATCGGCGCTCAAAGAGGAAGCGGAAAAGAAGATCGTCGAAAGCTATTTGCCGGCGGCGGCCTCGGAAGAGGAAACGCTCGCAGCCATCGATGCCGCGATTGCCGAGACGGGCGCGACGACGGCGAAACAAATGGGGCTGGTAATGAAAGCAGTGCAAGCGAAACTGGCCGGCAAAACGATCGACGGCAAACTGATCAGTGAGAAAGTGAAGGCAAGACTCGCATGAGTTCCCTCAACGTCCCGCCAGCCAAACCGCACGTTCATCAGCCCTTCGTTCCACCCGGCGTGGAGATGAAGGAATTCACGCTGCGCGCGGTCGTTCTGGGACTGGTGATGTGCGTGGTTCTGGGCGCCGCCAATGCCTACCTCGGCCTGCGGGCAGGGCAGACCATCGCCGCAACCTATCCCGCCGCGGTTATCGGGATGGCCGTCCTGCGCATTTTCAAGGGATCGATTCTCGAAGAGAACATCGCCCGAACTGCCGGATCGATCGGGGAATCGGTGGCGGCCGGGGCCGTGTTTACGATTCCGGCGTTTCTGATTTCGCATTCGTGGATGGACTTCTCTCCGGGTACCGCGTACTGGAAGTCGACTTCGCTGATGCTTGTGGGCAGCGTGCTGGGAGTTCTGTTTGTCTCGCTGGTGCGGCGCGCCATGGTGGAAGATCCCACGTTGCCGTTTCCTGAGTCGGTTGCTGCTTCGCAGATTCACAAAGCAGGTCAGTTGGGTGCGCAGGCTGCCAAGTATCTCTTCTACAACATGGCCTTCGCGGCGAGCGTATTCCTCGCCGGCTTTTTCAACCTCTTTGCCACGGATAAGGACTGGCTTTTCCCGGTTGGCACGCTGGGCAAGAGTTCGCTCCGGCTGGGCCCGGTTGGCACGACGAATGCCGTCGCCACCGGCGGCGTCACCGTTTTCTCCGGCCCGACGGTCAGTCCGGCCTATGTGGGCGTAGGGTACGTGATCGGTCCGATGCTGGCTTCTCTCAATTTCTCCGGCACCGTAATCGCCTGGGGATTGCTGATTCCCCTGCTGATCTATTTCATGGGGCCGCAGCTTCAGGCCTTCATGCCGCCGAATGCGGGCGATCAATCCTGGATCGACATGGCGAACACCATCTGGCGCTACATTGTGCGCCCGGTTGCCGTAGGCGGAATGCTGTTCGGCGCCGCATATACCTTGTTCCGTATGCGCAAATCATTAGGCGCGGGTCTGGTGCGCGCTTTCGCCGAGCTCAAAGCCGGCGCGCCTCCTCCGGACAAGACGGAACGGACGGAACGCTACATGAGCTCACGCGTGGTGCTCATGGGTATCTTCGGCGTTTTCGCGGTGATGATCGTTCTATACCGTTATCTTTCGGGCGGAATGCTGCCGGCGATGGTGGCCGCGATCGTCATGCTGATTGTGGGCTTCTGTTTCGCTACCGTGTCCGGATATCTGGTAGGCGTAATCGGGTCGTCGAACAATCCGATTTCCGGTTTGACGCTGTCCACGGTTATCATCGCGGCGCTGCTGATGGTGGCGCTGGGAGTGCAGGGAACCGGCGGCGTGGTTGCGGTGCTGGGCGTGGCCGCGGTGGTTTGCGTGTCGAGCGCGGTCTCGGGTGAGTTGCTGCAGGATTTCAAAGTCGGCTACATTCTCGGCGGCACGCCTCGCAGCATCCAGATAGTCGAGCTGATTGCCGTGGTGCTTGCCAGCGCCGTAATGTATTTCCCGCTGCTGGTGCTTTATCAGGGCAATATCAACGCGGGTGGCAGCGGCTTCGGTGACAAGGCGCTCCCGGCGCCGCAGGCTGGACTGATGGCATCCCTTGCCCAGGGAATCGTGGGCGGCGACATGGCGTGGCCGTTGATTGCCGCAGGTATCCTGATGGGGCTTGCGCTGGTGATGATCGGGGTGAAGAGCCCCATGCTGGTGGCGATCGGGATGTATCTTCCGATCGGGACCACCTTCGCGATTTTCATCGGCGGCATGGTGCGCTGGGCGACCGATACGATCGCAACGCGCCGAGGCCTGAACGAAGCTCAGCGAACGCGGGTTGAAAGTGCAGGTGTGCTGGCTGCGTCCGGGATGATTGCCGGTGAGGCGCTCACAGGTCTGGTCACAGCCACGTTCAGTTTTCTGAAGTGGAAGGTGCCGGTGATCTTTGCGAATCCTTCCTATATCGTGGGAGTCGCGGTTTTGATTCTGCTGGGAATCGTACTGATTCAGGTGCCGCTGTCGAACGCCGGCCGTCCGGAAGATCCGGCGCCGCCAGCGGCTTTCGTTTAATGCTCCGTTAGAACTGGGCTTTTACTTTGCCGTAGGCCCAGTCGAGCCACGGCAACAGTGCCTGAAGGTCACTGGTCTCTACGGTCGCCCCGCCCCAGATGCGAAGTCCGGGAGGCGCGTCGCGATAGGCCCCGATGTCCAATGCAGCGCCCGCCTTCTCGAGAAGAGAAACGATGGACTTGGCATGCTTCGCCTGGTCGTCTTCGGAAAGAGCGGTATAGGCCGGATCCACTACTTTCAGACAGATCGAAGTGCTGGAGCGAACGGAGGAATCCTCGGCCAGAAACCCTGCCCAGGAAGACTTTGCAACCCAGGCTTCCATGGCCGACAGGTTCGCACTGGATCGCGAAATCAGTCCCGCCAAACCGCCCACCGATTCAGCCCACTTCAGTCCGTCGATCGCGTCTTCCACGCACAACATCGAAGGCGTATTGATGGTCTCGCCCTGGAAAATACCTTCGATCAGTTTCCCGCCCTTGCTCAACTGAAAAATCTTGGGCATGGGGCGGGGAGGGGTGAAGGACTCGAGCCGCGCAACCGCGCGAGGGCTGAGGGCGATCATCCCGTGCGCGCCCTCTCCGCCAAGAACTTTCTGCCATGACCAGGTCACGACGTCGAGTTTGTCCCAGGGGATGTCCATTGCAAAGACGGCGGATGTGGCGTCGCAAATGGCCAGACCCTGGCGGTCGGCGGCGATCCAGTCGCCGTTGGGCGACTTGACGCCGGAAGTGGTGCCGTTCCAGGTGAAGACAACGTCGCGATTCCAGTCCACCTGTTTCAGGTCCGGGATCTTGCCGTAATCGGCTTTGAGCACGCGCAGATCGGCGATCTTGAGCTGGCCCTTGCAGTCGGCGGCCCAGCCGCTGCCGAAGCTTTCCCACACCAGAACGTCGACTCCGCGCTCGCCGAGAAGCGACCAGAGAGCCATTTCGATGGCGCCGGTATCGGAAGCGGGTACGATGCCCAGCACGTAGTCAGACGGGATGCCGAGAACTTTCTTGCTGGCATCGATCACGGCGGCGAGTTTGGACTTGCCGATCTTCGAGCGATGCGATCGGCCGACCGCGGCGTCTTTCAGATTATCGAGGCTCCAGCCTGGACGTTTGGCACAGGGGCCGGAAGAAAAGCAGGGATTCTTTGGAAGCGACGTAGGTTTCATGAGTAAGGTGATTGGTCTGCGTTTTCGGTTCTTACTCTAGGTTACGCAATGGATGTTGCTGAACCGGATTTAGAGCTCCAGCTCCCAGTTTTGGCCGATAAGATCTTTCCCGAAACTGCGGTGAGGAGTTTCGCCGGTCAGCTTGAAACCCGCGCCCGCGTAGATGCGGCGGGCCGACATCAGGATGCTCTGTGTCCAAAGCACGATTTTGCGATACCCGGCCGACCGCGCGAACCGGATGCATTCGTTTACCAGGGCGCTCCCCAGGTCCATGCCGCCGCCGATAAATCAAAGTTTTTCAATCCGCGTTCATCTGCGTTTATCGGCGGCCGATTGATCTTGGGTTTTCAGCAGTCGCTACAGATCTTCCTGACCAATCCCTGTTCGTTTGGCGATCTTCGAAAGCATTTTCGGCCCGATCTCTTCCCGATCGTGAAACCTTCACGGCTGAGTGTGCGGTGCGATCCGCGCTGTCTCTTGACCTGCCAACCGATTCGCAGCAGCGCCGCGAGTACGCGCCTCGCCTTACTGGCGGGCCAGTTGCCCATCGCGTATCGTGAACGAAACAGCCAGAGCCGACGAGGGAAGCTCACCGTGGGAAACTCGGTCCGTGATGACCGCGATAGCAAGCCTTTCGGCCGTGCCAATTGCTTCTTCTCTCGTTGCCCCGTAACACAATACGCCAGCGAGTTCGAGTGCTTCCGCGATCCAGCGACCGTCGTCTTCACGGTCAAGATCAATGGTTAGCTTCACTTCTTCATCATACGTGTTCCGGTGAGCTTCCGCTGGCGGAAAGGCCGACTGCCAGCGCGAACTAAGCCGTCCGCTGGAACAGATCGAAAGGCTCAAATGTCCCGTTCAGAAGCGGCTTGGTGTCCCGCAGCCCTAGCCATCCGGAAATCATCGTGGCGTAGACGCGCCGGAAATCCGTCGTATAGATCAGATTGTCTCCCGCATCGAGCGCCGTCAGGCTCGGGACTTTCCCGTAATGCCCGCCCTTCACCTGCTTGCCTGCCACGAACATCAGATTGGCAGTCCCGTGGTCTGTTCCCAAATTGACGTTCTCGGGAACTCGCCGTCCGAACTCCGAGAAAATCATGACCACCACATCGTCCGCCCGGCCGATCCGTTCGAGGTCCAGCATGAAAGCCGAAACCGCATCGGACGCATAAGTCAGGAGCCGCTTATGTACGTCCTCCTGAAACACATGCGTATCGAACGCGTTGTTTCGATAAGAGGTGTAATAGAGCCGGGTCGGCATCTTCGCCTGAATCAGCGCCGCGACCTTGGGCAAATCGAGCCCGGTGATTCCGTAATCCACCGGTGACTTGTATTTCGCCCAGGCTTCGCGCACCAGCGCCGACGCATCCTTGGCGCTCTTTGCGGTATCGAGAAGGAACTGACGGGCGGGATTATCCACCTTCCCGTTATCCGGAACCGCATCGAGCACTTCGCGCTCGTCGTAGAACTTCTCTTGCGAAAACCGGTTCGGATCGTCGAACACCACCGGCACATGGTGCCGCGCCCGCACTGCCAAAGACTGGCGCGCCGCAATGTTCACCAAAAAATTCGGCGCGGCATCCGGCGCCATAGCATCGGCCACCCGACCCACCCAGCCGTATTCTTCGCCGCTGTTCGGCGCAGCCGTCTGCCAGTACGCCATGGAGGTGAAGTGCGAGAACGACGGGTTCTCATATCCGCATCCGTGCACGATCGCCAGCTTGCCGTTCTTGTACAGCCGCTCGAACCCCGCCATGCCGCCGCTGAATCCGAAGTGCTCGTCGATCCTGCGCAACTGCTTCGCGGGGATCCCAAGCTTTGGGCGATGCTTGTAATAAGCGTCGTCTCCGTACGGCACCAGCGTGTTGAGGCCATCGTTACCGCCGGAAAGTTCCAGCACCACGAGAATCTTTCCGTCCGACTTCCCCTCGCTGGCCAAAGACGCGGCTGCCTGCGCGAATAAAGGACTGGGAATAGCGGCAGCGCTGACGCCGACCCCATACATCGCGGCGCGCAAAAGATCGCGGCGGCTGGATTTCGGAAACGAAAACTGATCTCTGCTCATCGTTATTTCCTCAACACAACTGATACTCGGGCTGGCTCATGATCAAGTGCAGGGTCAGCCGTAAAGGCTGATCGAGATAAGTCTCCGCCATCGCGACATCTGCCGTGCCCAATTCCTTGTTCAGAAACTTCACCAGCTTTTCGCGAACCGCGTCGCCCGGCGGCACGCGCATGAATCGCCGGATCATGAAATCGACGACCTGCGAGGTATCGGTCAGCTTCGCGTCCATCACCATCCGGGACAGGCGAATCTGAGCCGTATCGCGGAGAATGGGCTTGACCCGCTCGATGGCCATTTGCGATCCCCGGAAACTGCCGTAGCGGGTATTGAATTCCTCGTCGCGGTCCGCATTCAGGTTCGATTCCGCGCGGCCCATCGTCTTGGATTCGTCCATCGTCGCGGACGTAATATCCATGCCCTGACGAATGCGCTCGGCGACTCTGCGCACTTCGCCGCCCCCGGTGTAGCGATCCGGCGGAAGGAAGCTGATGCTGGGGAAAAGAATGTCTCGCGCAAAGTTGGCGCGTTCCAGCAAGAGACCGGGCGTGATCCAGCTCTGGCCCTGTGCCCAGCCGGCCACAGTCGGCGGCGAAAAAAGCTGCTGCCCCAGCGCGCCGGTCTCGACGTTGAAATCGGGAACTCCGGGCACGTTCTTCAGTCCGAGCTTCTTGTACGTGTTGATCGCGAGTTCCACGGGACTTTTGATGCGTGTTCCCACCGAAGCCTGGCTATAAAAATCGCGTGAGAGGAAAATCCGTTCCAGCAGCGGGGAAATTTCGTAATGCGAGCCGCGCAAAGATGCGCCCAGCTGCTTCTGCAGCGCCGGAGAAAGATCCTGCCGCACGAAATAGCGGTAAATCTTTCCGGATATGAACTCGGCCGTCACAGGCCGCTCCATAATCATGTCGATCACATCGACGCCGTCAAACCGTCCCGTCTTGCCAAGGAACGTTTTTTCGCCGTCGTCGTGCTGGTCTTTGTTGACGACAAACTTCACATCGACATAATTCCAGCCGGTGAAAGCGCGCGCCGCTTCGCGAATGTCCTTCTCGGTGTAGTTACCGGGGCCCATGGTAAACAGCTCCATGATTTCCCGCGCGAAATTCTCGTTCGAGGCGCCTTTCACGTTGACGCCCGCATCCAGAAACGAAAGCATCGCCGGATCCTGCGCGACCGCGACGGTTAGATTTCTAAAACTGCCGGTACCGTGTTTCTGAAACAGTTCCAGCTGCCCGAGCAGTTTCCGGTAATCGCGCACCTTGGCTTCATTGGACGCGAAATGCCCGTGCCAGAAGAGCGCCATTTTTTCCTGCAAGGGCCGGGGGCTGGTGAGCATCCGGTTCGCCCACCAGTAGCCGACGCGGTTCGTTTCCAGAACGCTGGCTCGCAGCCAGTAGAAGAACTCGTCCACCACCGGTTGCAGCCGACGGTTGCCGCTGGCTTTGACCTTAATGCCCAGCGCTTCGCCCTTTTCCTTCGCCATATCGGTCACGGCAGGCCGGCTGGGAGGAAAGGGCTCCAGCCCGGGATCGTGAATGCCCGAATGGTCGAAGGCTGGCAGTTCGCCGGCGCTGGTTCCGGTGAAACGAACCAGACGCGAGACCGCCTGCGCGGGAGTCATCTTTGCCAGCGCTTCGATTTCCTCCGGCGTGCCGCCAAATCCGGCACGTTCCAAAAGATGCGTTGCAAATTCGTAGCTCCAGTCGGCAGGGCCGATGGGCGTCAGATCGTCCTGCCACGAGGAAGGGCCAGAGGTCAGTGCCATAAGACTAGACAAGATATTGACACGAACGGTCTCCCAACGCCACCCCACGGCCAGCCAAACGTATATCATCGTGATTAGCTGAGGATCAATTATGGATGCAGATACAAAGCCCTGCCCGGTTTGCGGAGAAACCATCAAGGCCGTAGCGCTGAAATGCCGTTTCTGCAACACGGACCTGTCGGGATTTGCCGCGGCTCAGGAGTTGGAAACCGAAAAAGACATGTTCGCCGGAAATCCGGCGGTAATTTATAGCGTCGGGCAGTTCGTGCCCTTTCTCACGGTTTTTGCCGCGGCCATTGTTATCGGCTTTTTTCATGAAGACCTCCGCATCGGTGTCTGGATCGTTCTTCTGGGATTCGTCATCCTTTGCGGCCTTCTTTATTTGCGCCTTTACCTGCAGAGCCGGAGCAGACACTACGAAATCACCACGCAACGAATAAAACTGGAAACGGGATTACTATCCAAGGTGCAGGAAAGTCTGGAACTTTTTCGGATTGACCACTTCGAGTTGCGCAAGCCGCTGGGAATGCGTCTGGTAGGGCAGGCATCCCTGCGTCTTTTTTCTTCCGATGCCGAGTTGGAAAATTTTTACATATACGGTGTCCCCGATCTGGAAGCTCTCGCTGAAAAATTGCGCGAGTGCCAGTTGCGCGAGCGCAAGCGGCGCGGTCTGGCAACCTTCGTAAGGGCGTAGCAGACAGATAACTTGTGTCGGACGATCGCGAAAACCCGCTCCCGGTTCGATTCCGGGCCGTCATCGAAATGTCTTTCCCCGACGCCGATCCGTGGGATGCGGAGGGCTATGCTCAAATCATTGCCCAGTGGAAAAGCATGCTGGAGGGCAATCCGCTCATCAACTGCAAAGACGTCAAGATCAGAGAAATTCTGACCATCGGCACCATTGATGACTACGAAGACTGGCGCGCGCTAAAGGGCGAGTATGCGAGGTCGCCAAATCCGAATATCCAGGGTGTTACCTATCCTGTCCCGCCGGTCGATCCGCTGGACGTCGCGCGTGTCTGGGAAGCTATGGCCGCCCCGCGGAAACCCGGCGACATTTCTGTCGCACAAATCTGCCAGCAGGGGGCCAACGTGCAGGCGGTGATGGCGCGCTGTATTTTCCTTTCCGTGATGCGCGAAGAAGGGCACCTGCCGGGCTGGGAAACCGATCCCGCCAGGGCCGATGCCATTCTCAAACACGCGGCGACGTTCCCTCTGGACAAGCCAGATCAAAAGACAGCCGTCTTATTTATGTCAACCCTGCCGGTGTCCTGAGTCCGTGTTCTGAACCGGAGCCAGTTAGGCTTCGCTCAATAGAACAAGGGCGCGATCCCGCGAACTGCGAGCAAATCGCACACCAATTTTGAAGCGCTCGTCCGCTTCCCGATGTTGCGCCGTATCTGCGCCCGCTTCCAGATAACTCTCGAAGAGTTTTGCATAGAGTCCCCTGAGTGCTTCGGCGTAGGCTGACTCGATGAATGTCTGATCCGATTCCATATATCAACCAGATATCAACCCGCTATTTCAGAATTGCCACCGATACTTTAGATCCCGAATCGCCGTTGCCCCACGCGATCCATGTTTCTCCACCGGCTTTCAACATGCGCGGGTAGCCCAGAGCCGCGCGATCACCCTGCGCAACCTGCAGAACCGGTCCAGCGACCCCGGCAGCCGATACGCGCCGCACCAGAACGCGGGCAGCGCCGCCGCCGCGCTCCAGCCAGGATACGATCGCGCCGCCGGAATCGTCCATGGCCGTCGACGTATATCCGTATGCCTGACCGGTGCTAACCGTGGAAGCCTTGCCGAAGGTCGCGCCGTCGTCGCTCGAGAGCGCCATCTCCACCCGGGCCTTGTCGCTCGAAGCGGTGTACCAGGCCACCGCCACGCTGTCGCCCTTCGCGGCCGCCGTGGCTGCATTCACCGGACACGCGTCGATCTTCCAATTGTCCGGAAAGATATTTTTCGAAGCCGACCAGTGGCCGTTCTCGAGCCGGATGGTTGAAATGTCACGAATGTTGGCCGGAGTGTGATCGCGATAGGCGACCAGCAGCCCTTTCGCGGTTCTCACCACCGAGGTAGGGCAGCACGCGCAAACATCCGGGTCGAGCGTTTCTTCCTTGACCACCGCGCCTTCCGCGCTCACCACCGTGCGCATCAGCGTCACCGGGCCGTCCTCGCCTTTTAGCGCCTGAAGCCAGATCAGAGACGCTTCGCGCGGTCCGCTGGCCGCCATCGAACCCAGCCCATGCTGTACCAGGCTGGTGTCTTTGTGGGCCACCCGCGGTGTGGACCAGTGAACGCCATCCGCCGAAGCCGAGACATAAAGGAATTCAGCCTCGCTGTCTTCCTTGGGCAATTCCACCCAGTGCGCGAGTAGCGGTCCGCCGCTCAGCGCGATCACTTCCGGCAGTTCCGCGGGGTGGTGAAAGAAATGCCGGTGCGCCGCAATCGTACGGGCTTCCGACCATGCCGAACCGCGATGGACAGCATAGCGCAAAGTATCGAAGCCGTCCTTCGACTTTTCCACCCAGCTCAGCAGCGGACTGCCATCCGCGGCCGTGGACCAGTTCGCCTGCAGGCTATCCGGACCCGCCGGGCTCGGGGCCGGCTCCATCTTCAGTGCCTGTCCAAACAGCGCTTGTCCAAACAGAGGCGCTGTCAGCGCGACTAGCCATACAGCCGGGTTCATTATCTTCATCGAACTCTCCAGCCGAGATTGTAACGTCCCAGCATCGAATGAATCTCGCCTGCCATTGAACCCGTATGGATCGCGAGGCGACGCAGAAGCCCGCCACGGCCCTGTGCGCCGCTTCGCGGAGACCGCGCCGCATGAATATGTTCGGGACGGAATCCGATTCCCACGATGCGCCCTAAGACACGCTGGATACCCGGCACTTGCGTAATGATTTTCAGCTGCCACGGCGCTTCCATGGGACCGTCGTCGCGGAATATTTTTGCGAAAACCCGGTGCGCATTCACCTGCAGATATTGCGTCGCCCGGGTTGGAAATTCCCGCCGGTCCTGCACCTGCGGGACCAGTTCGTCTACAGGTTGCCCGCCCAGAAGAGCATCGCCCAGCAGATTCACCGTGGCCACCGCGTCCTGTATCGCCAGATTAATGCCGACTCCGCCGGCCGGAGACATTGCGTGCGCGGCATCCCCGATACAGAGCAGTCCGGGACGCCACCACCGCAGGAGCCGGTTGATCCGCACGGTGAGCACCGAAACCCTCTCCCAATCCCGGATTTCTTCGACGCGGCCACCCAGAAAGGGCGCAATGCGGCGGAGGTCTTCCTGAAATACATCGAGGCCAGCCTGCTTGATGCTTTCATGCGAGCCTTTGGGTACGATAAGCCCGGCTTGAAAGTAATCGCCGCGGTTGATCAGAATCAGCGCTCTGCCGTAATTGATATTGCCGAGCAGTTGCTCCGGATCGCTGGGCATGCGGCTGATCCGGAACCAGAGCACGTCAATGGGGACGCCGTATTCTTTCAGGTCCAGCTCTGCCGCGCGCCGTATCGTCGAATGCCTGCCGTCGCAGCCCAGCACCAACCGCGCCTCGATATCGAAGCACTCTCCGGCGGATGTGCGCACATTGACCCCGGTGACGCGTTCCGCGTCGTGCGTCAGCCCGATGGCTTCATGCTCCATGCGCAGGTCGAACCCGGGAAATTTTCTGGCTTCGCGCGCCAGAAAATTCAGAAAGTCCCATTGAGGCATAAGCGCCACGAACTTGCAGTGCGTCGGCAAGTGGGTGAAATCCGCGGCCTCGAACGGGAAATCGCCAACGATGCCGCCCACGGATGTCAGTTGCTGATGCGGCAGCTTGAGGAACTCCTCCAGCAGACCGAGTTCGTAAAAGATTTCCAGCGTGGACGGATGCACAGTGTCGCCGCGGAAGTCCCGAAAGAAATCTTGATGCTTTTCGAGGACCGTCACGCGGACGCCTTTGCGCGCGAGAAGATATCCGGCTACTACTCCTGCCGGTCCGCCACCGGCAATGCATACAGTTGTTTCAACGACCACAAGCGGCCTCCGCCTTCAGTATTGCTTCCGGACTGCGCCGGCCGCGAGGCGGATCGTGGCCGATCGGGCACGAATCCGAGCTACTTTGTGCAGTCGCACACCCCGGTTCCACCAGCCTGGCAGCCTCCCAAGCCCGTCAAATGACGGTCACATCCGGTCTGTGACCGTAAATGACCGCTACTTCCCAGCACATACGGTGGGTTTCGCCCCTCCATCTGATAAAGTTGGGCGGTGCTCGTGTACGATCCAGCCACAAACCCTCTCAACAACAACGAATGGTCGTTCCCGCTCGCCGAATGTTTCCACATTGCGGCGTTCGCGATGTCGATCGGCACCATTTCGCTGGTTGACCTGCGCATTTTGGGTTTAGGAATGGTGCATCAGAAGCCCTCGCAGCTGCTCAAGGACACCTATCTTTGGACTCTGGCCGGCCTCATCATCACCATAACCGCCGGGATGATCATTTTTACCACCGGCCCGCTGTTCTACTACTACAGCGATGCTTTTCGCTATAAAATGGGCGCCCTGGTGGTTGCGATCGTCTACAACTACACGATTCGGAAGAAGATCGCCCAATCGGACAACACCGGGCCGATGGGGAAGCTGGTGGCAGTGGGATCGTTGATGCTTTGGATCTCCATCGTCTTCGCCGGGTTGTTCTACGCGTTCACTTAAAGAGCTTCCTCTATGTCAGCTGCTTCAATTGCCAACGCCATCCAGGACACGGGGCTGTTTACCGCCATGCGGGAGTCCGCGCTGGTCTATCCCATTATTCTTTCGTTGCATCTGACCTGTATCGCGATTTTCGGCGGAATGATTATGGTGACGGACCTGCGTCTGCTCGGTCTGGTGATGAAGACGACCAGCGTAACAGACGTAGTTTCTCAGCTGCGGGTCTGGAAACGCATCGGTTTCGTCATCATGATTTCCTGCGGCATCATGCTGGGCGGAGCCAAGTTCGGGCAATACTACGACAATCCGTATTTCCAGCTGAAGATGTTCCTGCTGGCGCTTGTGGGCGTTCACGCGATCGTTTTCCATAAAAGCGTTTATGCGAATACGAAGGCCATCGACCGCGCCCCTTCCATTCCGGGTGTCGCCAAAGTCGCGGCATGTCTGTCACTGGCGCTCTGGCTGGGGATTATGTCCTGCGGCCGGTGGATCGCATATTTCGAGAAGCCGGAAGACAAAGGGCCAGTTCAGAAAACAAGCCTGATCGATAAACAGCTAACCGGCAGACGCGCAACGGCGACGGGTCCCGCTCAACAGAGCACCGCTGGCAGAAAAAGTTAAACCGCTATGGCGGAAATGATCAATCGGAATCGCCTGATGATGGTTCTGGCCATCATCGTCGCCGTCTTTGCTTTCCCGGGCGCGGCACTGGCTCACAACGTATCGGGCCGCGACGCGAGTTTCCTTGAGTCTCTTGACGGACCGGCAATCATTCCCTTCATCTATCTCGGCGCCAAGCACATGGTGACCGGCTACGATCACCTGGCTTTCCTGATTGGCGTTGTGTTCTTTCTCTACCGCTTGAAGGATGTTGTCCTTTACGTCAGTCTCTTCACGCTCGGGCACAGCGTCACGCTGCTCGGCGGCGTGCTCTTCGGAATCCGCGCCAACCCGTTCGCTATCGACGCGATCATCGGCCTCTCGGTGGTCTATAAGGCCTTTGAGAATATGGGTGGCTTTACGCGTGTGTTCGGATTTCAGCCCAATACGCGGGTAGCCGTTCTGGTTTTCGGCCTCTTTCACGGCTTCGGACTCGCAACCAGACTCCAGGACCTCAGCCTCTCGAAAAACGGTCTGGTTACGAATATCCTCAGTTTCAATGTCGGAGTAGAAATAGGCCAGGCCCTGGCGCTGACGGCAGTGGTGATTTTTCTCAGCTGGTGGCGGACGCGCGGAAACTTCGCGCGAAACTCGTTTGCAACCAGCGCGGCGCTGATGTCCGTCGGGTTCATTCTGATCGGCTACCAGATAGCCGGATATTTCATAGGCGCGTAATCACAGAGAGCAAAACTTCTACATGGAACCGCAGAAAATTCCCGCACCCGGCGCGCCTTCCAGCGCCGCGATCATCCGGGCGTCGTTGATTGCGCTCGCCGCGGCAGTCATCATCCTGTTCGCCATCGTGTTGCCGGCGGAATATGGGATCGATCCATTGAAGACCGGCGCCGTCCTCGGGCTTGTCGGTATGGGGCAACCTGCCGCCAGCGCACCAGGCCGCGCTACACCCGCAAAGGCGGGCATCAACACCCTCGAAAATGTGGTCTACAAAGTGGATGCCGAGGATATCGGGCTTCATCCCAATCAGGCGCTTGAGATGAAATACCACATGCGCAAGGGAGCTTCCATCGTCTACACGTGGAAAGCGTCGGGGAAGGTTCAGTTCGAATTCCATGGTGAACCGGACCAGAAACCGCGGCCCGATTATTTCGAGAGCTACATGCTCGATAACAAGACCGGCCAGGATCACTCTTACGGCACGTTCATCGCTCCCTCTACGGGCATGCACGGCTGGTTCATGCAGAACAAAGAAAAGCAGGACGTGCGCATCCGGCTGACCGTCACCGGATTCTTCGATTCCGCAAAGATGTATGCCGGCGGCCCTCCCGAAGATATTGAGGTCAAGGACGTTGACGCGGAAGTGGCGCAGTAGCCCCTCCCGCGGGGCCGGCGACATATTCCTTTTATAAGTATCGGCTCCAATGCGGGTATCATGAGAAAGACACTATGCCTGCCATTTTGGAGGTGTCCCCATCCGCTGAAGCGGTAAGGACACAGGTTGACCGGATTCTCCAGAGCACGCCGTTTCGCGCGTCCGGAGTACTGCGTCATCTGCTTGCCTACCTGGTCGAAAAATGTCTGACCGGCGAAGGCGACTCTCTCAAGGAATACACGATCGGAATCGACGCCCTCGGCAAACCGGAATCCTTCGATCCGCGCCATGAATCCGTGGTTCGTATGCATACGGCGCGGCTGCGCCAGAAACTCGCTGATTACTACCGGACCGATGGCGCGGAAGACACCCTGGTGCTGGACCTGCCCAAGGGCGGTTTCAAGATCACCTTCGAACAGAAACAGGCACCTCCGGCGGAACCTGCGATTCCCGTCGCCGCGCCCGTCGTCCAGTCCCGTTCGCGCTGGAGCCGGCTCGAAATGGGACTTGCCGCTGGGCTTATTGCCGTCCTGTCCGCGGGCGCCCTGGCATTCCTCCCCCATCGAAGCGCTCCCGACCCGCTGGCCGGCTTCACGCCCGATCTCAAAGAACTTTGGGGACCGCTGATCTCATCCAACCGCCGCCTGGTGGTATGCATCGCCACGCCTCTGTTTGTTGAAGTGCCCGGCTTCGGCTCCATCCGCCATTCCGCCCTGAACGACTGGGACAACGTGCTGGGCGATAAGGGCTTGGCTTCCGTCGAAAAGGCTTTGGACGTCGGGATGTCGGCGCCATCCTTTGACTACACCGAAGTTGGTACCGCGACCGGGGCATTCCAGCTCGGTCAGTTCCTCGCGCCGGTCCGGCAAAACGTGCTCATCAAGCGGGCCAATCTGCTTTCCTGGCCAGACATCGCCGACGACAACGTCATCTTCCTCGGACCGCCGGGCGGGATCCACCAAACCGGCGACATCCCCATCGATGCGCAGATGGTGCTGGAGGACAAAGGGGTTCGCAACCTGCATCCAAAGGCGGGCGAACCGGATTTCCTTGCCGATGCTCCGGGTCGCGACGGCGAAGAAAGCGGACTGAGCCACGCCCTCATCAGCCGGATTCCGGCGATGAACGGCAATGGCGCGATTCTGATGCTTTCGGGAAATCAGACGGCCAGTGTGATGGCCAGCGTGCAGGCGCTGACTGATCCCGCGCTGGCACGCGCGCTGGTGGCGAAGCTGAGAAGCGCTTCCGGGAAGATGCCCCGCTATTTCCAGATTGCCCTGAACGTAAAATCGATGGACGATGTGCCGGTAGAGATTACTTACCCCGTCACCCGCGAATTGTCTGAGGCGGGCAAACCCGCAGCTCGGAAATAGATTTTTCCTCTGCGGAGGTTCTGCACGGGGAAGACGAGCCCGGCGTCTTTGAATCGAGGGCTCGAATCAATGACCCAACGGACGGTGCGAACGATCGCGGCATCGCTGGCCTTTGCAGCTTTCGCCCACCCGCAAGTTTCCTCTTCATACGTGAAGGGCACTTATTACTTCACAACCCCGCAAACAGAACAAAGTCTTAAAGAAGCCGCAACCATGGTCCGTACTGTTGCCGACGCTCCCCAGTCGTCCGTCGATTCGGCGACCTCGAGTCTTGCTTTCAGCGGACCTCTGGACGGCGTCAACTTTGCGGAATGGGTATTGCCGCTTATCGACAAGGCCACGGGCGAGCCCGGGGTACGGGAGTACAAGCTGCGGTCCGGCGAACTTGGGCGCGTCTACTTCGTTCCGAACGCTGCGACTCCGCAGGCCATGCAGGAGTTGCTCACCGTTCTTCGCACGGTCGCCGATGTTCAACGGGTTTACACCAATACCGCCAGTCACGCTATTGTGATGCGCGCTCCGGAGTGGCAGGCCTTGTTCGCCGACTGGATCGTGGGGCAACTTAATAAGCCTTCCCAGGCCAAACCGGATCCGCAGCCAGCCGGATTCACGGTCGGCGGACCGGACTACCGGGGGCTGGGGCACGAGGCGCGGGTAAATTTACTGACCGGCATGACAGGGCAGCGCCAGAATCAGGAGGTTCTCACGGTACTTCGGGCGGTAGGCGACATCCAGAAAGTTTTCAGCTACAGCCCAAACCATGCTTTGATTTTGAGGGCCGGCGATATCGATCTGCAACGCGGAGAATGGCTGATTCAGCGACTGGATATGCGAGCGGGAACATTTTCAGAACCGCAAGTCTTCACGGCCCCGACGGGAGATGACGTCACCCGCGTGTTTTATTTGCCCGGTACGACTCCGGAGGGGCTCCAGTCTATCGTCACCGGCCTGCGCACCGAATTGAAGATCAAGAAAATGTTTTCAACAACGAAGCCGGCGATCCTGGCGGTACGCGGCACAGCGGGCGATGTCGCCGCCACGGTAATGTGGCTGGCCGCCCATCAGACGCCGAGTGAATAGAAGGTCCTCTTTTGCTGCCGGGGGTGAACCGCCCTACAGCCGGTCGTTATCCACGCGCCAGCTTTTCACCGACTTCTTGATCTCATCCGGCGGAAGATTCCCGTCGGCGGCTCGGCGCGCCAGCTCCGGAAATTCGGCATCCGAAGCGAAGCGCAGTCCGACGATCTGTTTCACGTTGAGGCGCGAATCGAGTAATTTCCCGGTAAGCGCATAATGCCGAAGATTTTCCTCGGCGCGAATCGCCCGGTCCTGCGCTTTCAGAGGAAACACCCGCGCAAACAGCGTCGTCAGAAATGCGGCCACCGCCAATAGCGTAAGCAGAACGGCCACGCGGCGACCGGTATGGTCCACAAGGACAGCCGCATACAGGTTGTAGAAAGATCCGACGAGCGCAAGAAGAATCAGGGCAAACAACACCTGGTGATACAACGGCACGAATTTGGCGTGCTTGGCGTAACTTTGTTCTGCCACGGTTAAAGGCCCTCCGGGGCCAATTCCGTTGATTATAGCCGCAATTGTTTAAGCGAGGTCGAACTTTGTTTGATGCAGCAGCGGGTCGCTTTTCACCAGAACGGTTCTGCCCGCGATCTCTTCGATCTCCTGCAGATACGAATTGTGATTGCTCTTGAGAAGTTTTGCGACTTCCGGATTCACCCGCAGCACTACATTGCCGGTTTCCGCGGCCAGCGCCTTCTGCATTCTCTGCGCTTCCTGCAGGATCTCGCTCACCACGGTCGCCGGGCTCTTGATGTAGCCCGCGCCTTCGCAATACGAACAAGGCGCGCAAAGCGTCCGCTCGAGCGACTGTTTCACGCGCTTGCGCGTAATCGCCACCAGCCCGAAGTCATTGAACTGCAGAATTTTGTAGGGGGCGCGATCTGCCCGCATGCCTTCTTCAAGAGCCAGCATCACCTTCTGCCGGTTCTTGCGCTCGTCCATATCGATGAAATCGACCACAATGATGCCGCCCAGATCGCGCAACCGGATCTGGCGCACAATTTCCTTGATCGCATCGCTGTTGATCTTGACGATGGTGTCTTCAAGGCGGTTCGATTTGCCGACGTACTTGCCGGTATTGATGTCGATCGCCACCAGCGCCTCGGTCTGGTTGATAACGATATATCCACCGGACTTCAGCCAGACCTTCGGCCGCAGCGCCTTCTCAACTTCGGCAGTAATGCCGAACTCGTCGAAAATCGGATTGACGCGCGTATAAAGCTTTACCCGTCCCACCAGCGCCGGCTGGAAGCGCTGCACAAAACGCAGCACGCTCTCATACAGCTCTTCGTTATCCACCCAGATCGTCTTGAACGAGGTCGTGAGCTGATCGCGCAGGATGCGCTGGACCAGATCCAGATCGTGGTGCAACAGCACCGGGGCCGGCTTCCTCTCGGCTTTCTGGCGCATATCGAGCCAGAGGTTGTAGAGGAAATGCATGTCGGCTTTCAATTCTTCTTCAGTCTTGCCTTCGGCGGCGGTGCGGCAGATGAACCCGCCGGGCACGCCCTGACGATGCGTTTGCAGAACCCGCTTCAGCCTCTGCCGTTCTTCGTCCGACGGAATCTTGCGCGAAACGCCGACATGCTCGACGGTCGGCATATAAACCACGAAGCGTCCGGGAAGCGCGATATGCGAAGTGATGCGCGCGCCCTTCTGTCCCAGCGGTTCCTTGGCGATCTGAACGACGATTTCCTGGCCTTCCTTGAGAAGGTCCGAAATGGAGGGAAGCGGGGGACGTTCCCGTTCCGTGCGTTCCCGGGGGCCGCGCTCGCGTTCCTGATTCTGTTGTGGCGCGGCAGTCTCGGCGCCGCGGCTTTCATCGCGTACCGCTACCGTGCGTTCTTCACCCGCGGGTTTTGAGGCTTCGTCATTCTGTTGCTGCCCGCCACGCTGTTTGCGGCGCATGCGGCGCGAGACCCGGTGCGGATACCGCTGCCCCGGATCGCGCACGGTGGCGCTGGCGGCCTCAACCGGCGGCTCGTCATCTCCGGAAGCTTCTTCAGTAGAAGCTTCTTCGACTTCGACAAGGGATGCTTCTTCACCGGCTGCTTCGATGCCCGGAATTTCGGCTTCCGCAGCTTCTGTTTCCACGGCTTCAGTCTCAGGATCGAGCGGGGTATTGTCCGCCGGTTCCAGGATGGAGGTCCGGATCTGAAGACGGTCTTCAAGAAGATCCTCGGCGGCTTCCGCTTCCGGCGTAACCAGTTCAGGCGCGGCGGCGACCGGCGCGAGAACCACGGGTTCAGGGGCCGTCACCGCTTCAGGCTGCTTTTCAGGAACCTGTTCGGTCACCCACGAGGTTACCGAGCCGAATCCGGCGAGTGGATGTTCAACCGGCAGCGCTGCTTCTACGGGCGCTTCGGCAACAGATGCCTCGGCAAAAGGAGCTTCTTCTTCAACCGCAACGGGAGCGGAATACACGGCCTCCGGTTCGGAATCGCCTGGCGAATACTTGGCCAGAGATTCGCCGGGAAGCACCATGAAATCGTCAACGCTCGAATAGCTGGAGTGAGAACTGGAGTGAGAAGCCGAGTGGCCTGAAGGAGCGGACCGGTAAGAAAAGGCCGGAGTGCTTTCTTCCGGCTGCGTTCCGGTTTCCGGTGCGGCTGCCGGCGTTGCGGTTGCAGCTTCAGCGCGCGGCGAAAAGAATTTCGATTCGGGCAGCCCGCCATTATCGCGGCCTCCCCTGCGGCGCCGTCCGCGACGGCCGCGTCCGCCACGATCTCCACCCCTGTCCCCACCAGCTCTGTCGCCCCCGCGATCGCCTCCGCGATCGGCACCTCGCTCACCCCCGGGTCCGCGTTCCGGACGGTTCCCGCGAGCCTGAACCTGTTCGGTGACCGGAGCAGCGGATACAGCCGCGGCTTCCGCCACAGCGCCTTCCACGCCAGGGGTTTCTACCGACGGAGCAGGGCTGCTGAATTGCCGCGCGGGCCGGTCGGGCCGCTCGATTCTATCTGTTCGTTCAGGCCGTTCGGCAGGCGCGCTGCCGCCACGCTCCATCTTGAGAACCTTCTCTTCGACGGTGCTGACAACGGCATCGTATTCGTCGTTGTCTTCAAAGAAATCGGAAACATAAAGAAAAGCGTCGCGATCGAGACCGATATCGACGAAAGCGGACTGCATTCCAGGCAATACGCGCGTTACGCGCCCTTTGTGGATGCTTCCCGCGAGGGAATATTCTTTCTCTCGTTCGTGGAAAAGCTCCACGACCTGGTCGTCTTCGAGAATCGCCACTCTTGTCTCGTGGCGTCCTGCCGAGACGATAAGCTCTTTGGACATTCTGTTCTCCCGTTGGGCTCCCTGAAGAGCTCGGACCGGAGAGAATCTGGACCCGAAAAGAAGTGCTTAACCCTGCGTAAGGACCGGTTCAAACCCCTTTTAAGAGATCTGTCCCGACCGCCCACAAAAACTTACGCGAGCCGGCGAGTGGAGTACAGCTCAACACCCAGACATCGGCCTTTGGGAAACCGCCCATTCATCGGAAACGCGGGACTTGCGGGGTCCCGGCCGGATCTCCATGGCTCCCAACTTCTAAATTTAAAATTCTGCTGCCTGCTCAAAACAGCGGATTCCGGAACGACTCCTCATATCCGCTTACTTCACAATTCGCTGAATTCAGTTCACAAATCTTCTTACTCTTACGCTATTCACAAGACCCAGCATCAGAAACGTGGACCAGATGCTGGACCCTCCATAGCTCATCAGTGGCAACGGGATCCCGGTCACCGGCATCCGTCCCACCACCATACCAACGTTTACCAGTATATGAAATAAAAGGAGCGCTCCGACACCCATACATATGTACATTCCGGCGCGGTCCGGCGCCGTTTGCGCATTTTGCACGATTTGCATGAGTAAAACAAAGTAAAGAACCATCGCCGCCATCACTCCGATGAAGCCGTGCTCCTCGGCAAATGCCGAAAAAATGAAGTCCGTGTGCGGGACGGGAAGAAAACGCAGCTGCGTCTGGCTGCCTTTGGTGACCCCTTTGCCCCAGGTTCCCCCCGCGCCTACCGCGATCTTGGACTGGATCAGCTGATAGCCGGTGCCCTGCGGATCGCGCTCGGGATCGAGAAAACTCACGATGCGCGCGCGCTGGTAGGCATGCAGAGAAGCATAGCCGACCGGCACCACGATCGCGATTGCAATCCCGATGGAAAGCCAGTACTTCCACGGCATCCCTGCGAGAAACACACCGATCGCCAGAATCGGAATATAGGTGAGGGCGGTGCCGAGATCGGGCTCCTTCGCAATCAGCGCCATGGGAAGAAGAATAATTGCGCCGAGCTTCAGCAGGTCCCGCAGCTTCAGGACCTCCGTATCGAGTTCGGTCAACATTTTCGCAACCAGCAAAATGATGGCGATCTTGGCGAATTCCGAAACCTGCAGGTGAATCCCGGCGGGCAGGGCGATCCAGCGGGTCGAGCCGAAAGCCCGCTTCCCGATAACCAGAACCGCCATCAGCAGCACCACCGAAACGATGTAGAGCGGATAAACGTGCCGCATCATCGCGTGATAATCGATATTCGCCGCCACCCACATCAGGAAAATGCCGGCCGCGATGTAGAGAATCTGCTTCCACCAGGAACCCTGCCACACGGTATCGTGGGTGGCGCTGAAAATCTGCAGCACCCCCAAACCGCAAACGATGAGGGTGACGAAGAACATCGTCCAGTCGAAATCTTTCAGGCCGGTGTTTTGAAACATGGGTGGGTCTTAGTTTGAAATCCTGGGTGTCAGCGCCGAGACAAGCGCCGCCAAAGGGTTGTTGCGCCCCCTGTCAGCCATTATGTCGGTGCCCCGTTCCTTCTTGTCGAAATATGCTTTGATAACGTCGCGGGCAGTCGGCGCGGCCTGCGCGCCCTGAACGCCGACGTTTTCCCAAAGAACCGCAACCGCGATTTCCGGTTTTTCACACGGAGCGTAGGCGACAAACCAGGCGTTGTCTTTTACGTCCTTGTGAGTCCTCTCGTAATCGGCCGACGCCACCTGGGCGGTCCCGGTCTTTCCGCAAACCTCGATGCCAGGAATGCGCGCGCGGACGCCCGTACCCCCTTCGTTCACCACCCCATACATCCCGGAAACCACCTTCTTCACGTTATCGGGATTGAGCGCCCACTCGTGGGGCTTTTCGGTTGCCGTAGCGGCCTTCAGCAAATGCGGCGTATGCCAGACACCGCCCACCGCAATTCCTCCGATGGCGCGCGCCATCTGCAGAGGCGTGACCGTCGTCTGTCCCTGGCCGATCGATACCGAGATAGTCTGGCCCAGATACCACTTCTGCCGGTAATTCCGCATCTGCCACTCGGGAGAAGGCACGATTCCGCTGGCTTCGTTCGGCAGATCGATGCCGGTTTTCGCGCCGTAACCTACCTGATGCGCATAGAACGCCAGATTGTCGATGCCGGTCTTGTTGCCCACGCCGTAGAAATAGGCGTCGCATGACTCCACGATTCCCCGGTGCAGCGATATGTCTCCATGCACCTCCAGACATTTATAGAAATGTCCGTAATAGCTTGCGCCGCCCGCGCAGTGGAATACGGTGCTCTCGTCGATGCTGCCGCTCTCGAGACCGGCCAGCGCCACGATCGGCTTAAACGTTGAACCCGGCGCCCACTGGGCCTGCGTGGCCCGGTTGAGCAGCGGATTGCCGGGGTCGCTGGTAATTTCTTTCCAGTCCGAACCCTTGATGCGGACCGCGAACTTATTCGGATCGAAATTGGGGAACGATGCCATCGCCAGAACTTCGCCATTCTGCGGATTCAGCGCCACCACGCCGCCCCGATGTCCCTGCAGCGCGAGTTCAGCCACCACCTGCAGATCGAGGTCGATGGTCAGTTGCAGGTTCTTGCCGGGGACCGCGGGCTTGACCCCAAGCACTTCCCGCTCCCGTCCGCGATTGTCCACCACGGACTGCCGTTCTCCGTCGATGCCCAGCAGCGTGTCGTTGTATTGCTTCTCAATGCCCGTCTTGCCGATGATCTGCCCCTGGTTGTATTTGGCGTATTCGGGAAGATCCAGTTCCGATTCGCTGATTTCGCCGGTGTAGCCGATCACGTTGGCCAGCACTCCGTTCTCCGGATAAAGCCGCCGCTGCGACTCGATCGTCTCCATCTCGGGGAAAGTTTCCGGGTCCTGATGCGAGGCCACAAACGCCATGTCCGATGGCGTCAGTTCTTCCTTGATAATGATCGGCTCGTATTTGGGCCGTCTGCTGTAACGCTGGACTTTGCGGAGCAGGTCGTCGTAATCGAGATGGAGACCCTCCGCAATCTCGTGCAGGTGTTCTGTCTTGAGATTTTCGCGGGACAGAATCAGGCTCCACGTGGAATGGTTGTCCACGATCACCCGGCCATCGCGGTCGAGGATCTTGCCGCGCGGTGCAACGATGGGCAGTTCTTTAATGCGATTGCGCTCGGCCCGTTCGTTGTAAATTTCCGGATTCTTGATCTGGAGTTCCCAGAAACCGGTGACGAGAAAAAGGAAAACCGCCACCGCCGTGTACTGGAAAATGGCCATTTTCGTAGCCGCAAACTTGGGATCGTCCCGCAGTTTGCTGGGCTGCGCCGGCGTCTGATGTTCGGAATTATTTTCTACGGAAGGGAAGCGCATAGGGCCGCGCCGTCGCTCTCTTCACATTAGCAGAAACGCAGAAAAGCCTGAAATGGGAACTTCTAACAAACCAGGTCTTCGCGCCCGATCTTGAAACCATCCAGGTTCCCCAGAATCGTCAGCGCGATGTATTTCTGATCGAAGAAGGTCCGGGCCACGCGCTGCACATCCTCAGCCGTCACCTTTTCGATGCTTTCCGCCAGTTCGTCCAGACTGAAGAAACGCCCGAAGTGCATCTGCTGCCGCGCCAGGTTGGACATCCGGCTGGACGTCGATTCGAGGCTGAGCATCAGAGAACCCTTGAGATGATCCTTGGCGCGCCTGACCTCTTCGGCAGGCGCCAGCGTCTGCTTCAAATCCGTGAACTCCTTCAGCACGGACTCAACAACCAGCTTCGCCGACTCCAGCGACGTCCCCGCATAAACGGACAGACACCCCGTGTCGCTATAGGGACTGAGCTCGGAAAAGACCGCGTAAGCCAGCCCCTGGCGTTCCCGGATGTTCTGGAAAAGCCGCGAACTCATCCCGCCGCCCAGCATCGTATTCAGGACATAGCACGTAAACCGGTCCTCATGCGGAATCGGATACGACGGCACCCCGAGGCATACGTGCACCTGCTCCAGATCCTTCTTGGAACGGAGCGCAATCCGGGCATGCGTTGCCGGCGCCGGATCTCCCGCCTGCGGGGCGCTCACCCGAAGGTTCTCGAAACGCTCCCGGGCCAGACCCACAAGCTTCTCGTGCGACAGATTGCCAGCCGCCGTGATCAGCAGATTGGTCGGGGTATAAATGCCCTCGTAATAATGGCGGATAATTCCCGGATTGAAATGTTTTACCGTTTCCTTCGTGCCCAGAATCGGCTTGCCCAGCGCGTGATCTTTCCAGAAATTGGAGGAAAAGATCTCATGCACAAGGTAATCCGGACTATCGGCGTCCATCTTGATTTCTTCGAGGATGACGCCCTTTTCCTTCTCGATGTCTTCGTGGCTGAAAAGGGGATTCAGCACCAGATCGCTCAGCACATCCATGGCGACCGGAAGATGCTCATCCAGAACCTTGGTGTTGTAGCAAACCATCTCCTTGGCCGTAAAGGCGTCGAGATTGCCCCCGATGGAATCCACCGAACGGGCAATGACCTCGGCGCTGCGGGTCTTCGTTCCTTTGAACAGCATGTGTTCAATGAAGTGGGATATGCCGTTTTGCTCCGGCGTTTCCCGGCGCGAGCCGCTCGCAATCCAGACGCCGATGGAGACCGACCGGACGTGGCTCATCGCCTCCGTGATGACCTTGATCCCGTTGGGAAGTTCGGTCGTCAGGATGTCGCGTTCAAGGGCTGGAGCGGTTAGAGATACCAAGGTTTGCCTGTTTCGGTTGTACCATTTCCGTTTGGTCGAGGCTAGCTGCGGCGCCCCATGGTAAGATGAGGTAAATGCCGCAAGCTCTTGTAGGAATGGAACTTAGCGAGCTTCGGGACCTGCTCCCCGCAGGTGAGCCTGCGTATCGGGCAGAACAAGTCTATAGGGCGATCTATCAACAGAAGGTATCGGATCTGGTCCAGATATCGACCCTCCCCGGGCGAATTCGCACGGCTCTTGCGGAAAATGCGGAGCTCGGACTGCCGGTTCTGGACCGGCGCTTTGAGTCGGTGGACGGCACCCGGCGTTATCTGCTGCGGCTGAGCGATGGCCGCACCGTTGAAACCGTTTTGATGCCCGAAGGCGATCGGGATACGGTTTGCATTTCCAGCCAGGTCGGGTGTCCCGTCGATTGCAAATTCTGTATGACGGCGCTGATGGGCCTCGAACGGTCGCTCACCGCCGGTGAAATCGTCGGCCAGGTTCTTTTCATCGCCCAGGACAACGGGCTGCTGGTCGAAAACAAGCGCTTCAACATCGTCATGATGGGGATGGGCGAGCCGCTCCTCAACCTCCCCAACGTCATCAAGGCCACCCGGATTCTGTGCGACCCCGCGGCCATGGGAATGAGCGAACGGCGCATTACCGTCTCGACGTCGGGCATTATTCCGAAGATCGAGGAGCTGGGAAAAGCGCAAGTACGCCCCAAACTGGCGATTTCCCTGAACGCCTCCACCGAAGAGATGCGGCAGGAACTAATGCCGATTACGCGCAAGTGGCACTTGAAGGATCTGATCGAAGCCTGCAGAGCCTACCCCCTGCGTCCATGGGAGAAGTTGACGTTTGAATACGTGCTGCTGCGCGGCGTCAACGATTCCGATGCCGACGCCCGGCGGGTGGTGAAGCTCATCGCCGCGCTCAACTGTAAAGTCAACCTGATCGCGCTGAATCCCGGTCCCGGCATCCCTTATGAAGAGCCCGCGCCCGAACGCGTCCTTGCCTTTCAGGAGATCGTCAAGCGGTCCGTCCCCTGCTTCATTCGAAAACCGCGTGGTCTCGATATCTTCGCCGCCTGCGGCCAGCTGAAACGAAATAACGTATGAAGGTCGTTGTCCCGCATAACTCGACGCGTGAAAAAGCCATCGCGCAGGTGAACAAGTCGGCGGACGAGTTGTTCGACATGGGATCGAAATCGGTCGTGCTGGCCGATCAGAAACGCACGTGGACCGGCCCGCGCATGGATTTTTCACTGGTAGCCAAAGTCGGATTTATTTCCCTGCCGCTTTCCGGAAACGTGCTAGTCGATGACGTGAATGTCACGATCGATGTCGAACTTCCCGCCATGGCCAAAAGTTTTATCGGCGAAGACAAAATAAAGGCCAGCGTGGAGCAGAAGGTTCGCGGCCTGCTCAGCTCCGGCGCCTGATCAGGTATCCATTCGCCGGGGAGAGACATTCGACCAGGTTCGCAGCTGCTCTTTAGCCCATCCTGCCGGTTTGTCCGCATGGCAAACGCCGCACGGGGGTTCGGACAGTCTCAATTCGGGCTCGGCGTCTTCTGCATGCTGTCGATCGCCAGCACCGGCACCGGCAGCTTCTTGGCTTTCAGTTCCAGTCCCAGTTGGGCTTGAAGAGCTGCGAACAGACTCAATCCACCCCCGGTTTCAGCCTCTGCCAGAGGTGCGAACTCGACTATGAAATCCCACGTGCCCCTCAAATTCGTCTGATCGACAACCCGCCGATCGACATATCGCGGCGCGATTTCGGGCAACTCATGCGCAAAACGCGTCATCGTCATGTGCGTGCAAACCGCCCGTACTCCGGTCGTCCCGCTTCCAACCGAACAATCGCCTTCCTCGGCCGTTCGGGGGGCATCGGACGGAGTGAGTTTTGGCTTGCCCTTCCAGATCGAGAGCGCCAGCACCCGCTGCTCGCGGTCTTCAGTGTGAGAGATAAGTTTCATCCGGTCCTCGAGCAGGCTCCGGACCATCAACCGGACATCCGCGTCGGTAGTGTCCGGCGAGGCGGCCTTCGCCGCAATATCGACGTGGACATCGTCCAGCCAGGCAGGCCCCAAAACTCCGTCGGGCGTAATCGTCCACGCCTCGGCTATCAGCGGTCTCAACGGAACATTGGAAGCCACGAAACGGCCGGTCGACAGAGTCACTCGGGGCTGGGCTGCTGCCGTGTTATTGACTTTCAGATCCGCGACTTCGAATGTCAACGGTGTGGTTTGCGCGGTCCCGGCTTCAGGAACAACCATAAACGCCAGAACGCTGGCGAGAAGGATGCTCTTATAAGAGGGCTGTGGGCAATGCATTCGTAATGCCTCCCTTCGTCGGGGTTCCCGGCGTTTATCGCGCAGGCAGGTCAGGCGGCAACGACGAAACCTGATTCACTTGCCCCGTCTTCGCTTCCGAAAGCGATACGTGGTTTGCTTCGAGGGTAGTTCCCGTCACCCGGTCCAGATACAACCGGGCGCTCTCCCATGTGGCCTCGGCGTTGATCTCCGACGACTGCGCGGCGCTCAGGTCGCGCTGCTGCTGCACGACGTTGTACGACGTGGATGCGCCCAGTGCGAACTTCTTCTGCTCGGCGTCCAGAAGCTGCTGATCGAGGATCCGGTTCTGCACCGCGGCATCGTAGCGCGCCCGAGCCTGCCGAAGCGCCACCACGGCGTTAGTCACATCCACCTGTGCTTGGTTAAGGTCTTTGGCAGTAGTTAACTGCTGCTGCCGGATCTGCAGTTGATCGATCGCATAATCCGCCTGCGCCTGCCGGTCATAGATCTGAATGGATCCGAATACCCCGATACTTTCCGACGGAAAGTCGCGGCGCATGATCTGCCCGAAAGCGGTGCCCGGACCGCCCTTCAGCGAAGCCGGGGCCGTCCTCCCGTTCACGATATGAGGCGTGCCGGCGAGTCCCGAATCGGTGATGGTAGTGAATACCTGAGCCGATGGCAGCAGGCCGTTGATGGTTCCCAGCGCCGAAATCGCCGCCGCTCGCGCGTTTTCCTGTTCCACGATAAGCTCCGGCCGGTTCGCCAGCGCTTTCCGCGCCAACTCCGGTATAGCCGGAAGATCGTCGGACGGGGGCACTGAAATCCGGTCCAGCGGAATGATCCGGACATCCGCGATCGACGGATCGCCCAGACCGTTGCGGCTGATCAGATTTTTCAATTGCAGTTCGTCCTGCTGCATTTCCGCCTGCGAGTTGACAAGGTTCTGTTTAGCTGTCGCAACCTGGTTCCGGGCGGTGGTGACGTCCAGCATCGCCAGCGCTCCGAGATCGAGGCGTTTGACGCTGTCGTCATAGAAGCGCTGCGCTGTGTCAACGGCGTCCTGTTTGGATTTCTGATCGTCGAAATCGGCTGTCAACGCGTAATAGGCGTTGAGAACGTTCACCACAACAGTGGAAACCTGGGCTTTGAAGTTCAGGTCCGACATACTCAGGTTGATTTTGGCGACGTTGATGGTGCGGGCATTCACCGCCACCCCGAGTCCCTGCAGCAGATTCTGCTGAATCGATACCGAAAGAGCGGAAGAGCTGGACGGATTGAGAATATCGGTCGGCGCGTTTTCGCTGAGGTAGTGATCGTTGTAGCTGGCATTGACGCCGCCGCCAAAAAGATATCCCTGCTGATAACTTCCCGTGTAAACCCGTTGTGCCTGCACCAGAATCGGGGTGAGGCTCTGCGTCACGTTCGGCTGCGGCACTGTCCTGTGCGAAAAAGTGCTGGCTTCCGAAATCGCCGGGTCCAGGTTCGCGGTCACAGGTCCAACCTGAGTGACGGTGGCGTTGGCGGTTCCCCGGTTGTTGTTGCTTGATGAAATATTGCCCAGACCGGCCGCGACCTGGCTGCCCTGCACGCCCTGGCCGCTGGCCACCGAAGCTGCCTGCGATGCGCCGCTCGGAACGCCGGGAAGAGCACCGCCAGCCTGGGCGCGCTCCAGCCTCCATTCGAGGGTATAAGGGCCGTAGCGAGCCACTTCAATATCGATATTATTTTCGAGCGTCAGCGCAATCGCGTCGCGCACACTGAGGTACAGCTTGCCCGCGCGAATGAGAGTGGCAAAACGGCCTGAGTTCCCGGTTCTGACCGGCGGAACCTCGGCAGGAAGATACGGCCGCAACAGAATCGGCGCGTCCGGGCGAACGGGGGCGATGGAGGCTTGCTGGGCAACGTTCTGGGCAACCGGCTGCTGCGCCATCGCCAGTGTTCCCGGCATCGTCCCGGTGAGCCCGAGCGCCAGCCCGAGCGCCAGACCCTTGCGGGCCAGTTCAATCACGGAACGGTTCATCGGAGATTGGCCCCCGGCTGCGGTGGATTCGCCGGTATCGGCGACGGAGGCGTACTGACTTTTCCCTGGATCGCCTCGTCCATCGAGACATGGTTCACTTCCAGCGTTTTGCCCAGCGCCTGATCGTAGGCGATCCGGGCGTGGCTGTAGTTCGCCATGGCCTGCACTTCCGAACTCTGTGAACTGGCCAGATCGCGCTGGTCCTGAATCACCTGATAAGGTGTCCCGGCGCCGAGGTCGTATTTCTTTTTGTCCCCGTCGTACGTCTGTTGCGCGAGAATGCGCCCTTCCACCGAGGCGTCATACCGGGCGCGCGCCTGCTGCAGACCGATCAACGCGTTTTGCACATCCACCCGGACCTGATTGACCTGCTTCTGCAGGTTCAGCTGATTCTGCCGCAGCTCCAGCTCGCTGGTAACCACATCCGACTGCGCGGCCCGGTTGCGCAGCGGAATGTTCAGCGAGAAACCCGCCGAGTAGTTCGGAAAGTTCCGGCGGAAGATCTGCGCCAGAAGGTTGTCATAGCCGCCCGCCAGATACCCGAAACCCGGCTGCGTGGCGCCGAATGGAGTGAGCGCGCCCGCCAGCCCGTTATTCGTTAATTCCGCGAAAGCCTGCAGAGTCGGCTTCAGCGAATTCCGGATTCCGATCAGATTGAGTTTGTTGCTGTCGATGTTGATGCCGGCCTGTTCGATTTCAACGCGATTGCGCAGCGCCTCCGACACCAGCTCGCCAGCGGGAGCAAGGTCATCCTTTGCCGGAATCGTCATGTTGTCCAGCGGCACGATATGCAGCGCGGCCAGATCGGTGGTCGCGACCCCGGTACGGCTAAGCGCATTCTTCAGAATTGTCTCCTGCTGCAGCAGGTTCGTCTGTGAGATGAGCAGATCCTGCCGCGCGGCGTAGAGTTGCGACTGCGCGCGCGTGACCTCGATGTCCGCCAACGTGCCGATCCTGACCTGCGCCTGGTTGTTTTCGAGCAACTGCTGCGCCGCGGCGACTTCCTGCTGGCGCGCCCGTACATCCTGATCGAAGCTCACCAGATCCCAGTAGAGGTTGAGCGTGGCTGAGACCGTCGTAATCACCTGCTGCTTCAACTGCAGATCGGTCACCTTGATGTTGTTCTTTTGGACGCGAATGTTGCGTCCGTTGACGGCCGAGCCGAAGCCGTTCAGAAGATTTTGCGTGAGCTGGAAATCAAGATCGCCGTTGGTATACGGATTCAGACTGAAGAAGGAACTGTTTACCGACGTCCGGGAACTGGCATAAGTGAGACTCGCACCCAGGCCGAAACTCCAGTTCTGCGAATACTGCGCCTGAAAGGTACGCACCCCTTCAATCAGTGTCGTGGTGCCGGTGAGACCGGTGTTGCTGGTGGGAATCGTCAAATGCTGAAAGTTGGCGAAAGCGCTGATGGTCGGGTCAAACGATGGGATCGAAGGTCCCAGCTGGGTCAGAACGGCCGTGCTGACGCCTGAGCCGGATCCGCCGGAAGGAGCGCCCGTGGTATTGATGGTGACCCCCGCCAGACTCACGCTGACCGGCCCAGGCGCAACGCCCAGCCCGACGCTCCGCAGCAGTCCGCCTCCCTGTGCGCGCCGCAAAACCTCCCGCGCCAGCAATGGCCCGTAGCGCTGGACCTCGATGTCGATATTATTTTCCAGAGCCAGCGCGACCACGTCCTGCGCGGTCAGATAAAGATTGCCCGCCCGTATCAGCGAATCGATCCGCGACGAATTGGAAAGATCGATGGGAGGAACCGGCCTTACCTGATAAGGGCGGGTCAGCCAGCCGAGGCCGCCGGTTGCCGGATCGATTCGGACCGCGCTTTGACTGGTCCTGACGCTGCTCTGGGCACTGGCAACGCCGCAGAAGGAGCCAAGCGCGACGGTGAGGATGGCGAAACCGGGGAAACGCATCATATTGGTCACTGGTTATTCACTGGATGTTCTTTACGTATAAAAGGGGAAAGACTATCTCCAAGCAGGTGAATACGCGCGCGAGAGCGTTTCGGTTCGCGTTTTTCGCTGCCAGGGTCAGGCGGTAATTTTCAATGGTATAGTAGCGCTTTGTGACGCCGCAAGGGGACCTCGCTCCCAACTCATCTGTTCTCGATCTATTTAAAGATACAGGCGCTTATCTCCAGGGGCACTTCAGGCTCAGCAGCGGATTGCACAGTCCGGGCTATCTGCAGTCAGCGCTCGTTCTCCGCTACCCCGAGTACGCCGAAATTCTCGGCCGCCGCCTTGCCACTCTGCTCGCCCCGTGGACAGCCGATCTTGTCGTTTCTCCCGCTCTCGGCGGCCTGATAGTCGGACACGAAGTGGCCCGCGCGCTCCGGCTTCCTTTCCTGTTCACCGAAAGAGAGGCGGACCGCCGCATGGCTCTGCGGCGCGGCTTCTCGATGGACCCCGGCGCGCGCGCCATTATCATCGAGGATGTCATCACTACCGGCGGCAGCACCCGCGAAGTCATCGAAATTGTCCGCGCCGCCGGCGCGATTCCCGTGGCCGCGGGGTCCATCATCGACCGGAGCGGCGGAGAAGCTGACCTTGGAATTCCCCGCGTTGCCCTCGAAACCCTGACCGTTCCGGCATTCGATCCCGCTCAGTGCCCGATGTGCGCCGCCGGGACGCCTGTATCCAAGCCGGGGTCGCGGCCGGTTTAAACGAATTGACTCCGCCGGAATTGAATCGATCGTCGACGGCGGAGGCTCCCGCGGTCGCAGGGAACGAAAACAGCCGCCGCATCCGGGTCACGCTCGCTTACGACGGCACCGATTTTCACGGCTGGCAGATTCAGCCCGGCTTGTCCACCATACAGGGCGTCCTTGAAGAGATCGTCGGCGGGCTCGAAGGCCGTCGGGTTCACGTGGAGGCCTCGGGCCGTACCGACGCCGGGGTGCATGCGCTGGCGCAGGTCGCCGCTTTCAGCCTCACCAATCCGATCCCCGTCGACAATCTGCAGCGTGCCGTCAACCGCCTGCTCCCTCCGGCAATCCGGGTCGTCGCGGCGCGCGAGGCGCACGCCGATTTCCATCCGCGCTTCGATTCCATTGCCAAGACCTACCGGTACAGAATGTTCAGGGACGCGATCTGCTCGCCTTTCGACTGGCGCTACATGCACCACTACCCCTACCCGCTGAACGAATCCCGCATGATCGAGGCGGCCCGCTTTTTGGAAGGCGAACACGACTTCACCAGGCACGCCGCATCCGACGAGGAGTCAAAGGAAAAATCCAAGGTGCGGACCATTTTCAACTCCAGTCTCTGGCGCGAGGGGAACGTCCTCACTTACACCGTGCGGGGTAGTGGTTTTCTGAAACACATGGTCCGGAATCTGGTCGGCACCCTGATCGAAGTAGGGCGGGGAAACCTCGATCCCGCCGATATTCTGTACCGCTGCGGATCGACCGCACCCGCCAAGGGCCTGATGCTCGTCTCAGTGGAGTACCCGCCGCTGCATGATAATCTGGGCGAGTGAACTGCCTTTACGACATAGACCCAGGCCCCGATTCGCCTGAGGTCGTGCGGATGATTGTGGAAATTCCACAGCATTCCGCAAACAAGTACGAATACGATGGCAAATTGGGGGTGTTTCGGCTGGACCGCGCGCTATATTCCCCCCTGCACTACCCGGGCGATTATGGATTCATTCCCGGCACGCTGGCGGAAGACAACGATCCGCTCGATGTCATGGTACTGGTTCAACAGCCCAGCTATCCGGGCGTCATGATCGAAGTGCGCCCCGTAGGAGTTCTCAACATGGTCGATGCGGACCAGGCCGATCAGAAAGTCCTCGCCGTGCCGACGCGCAACCCCCGTTACGATCAGATCCACACCATGGATCAGATTTTTCCGCACGTCCGCCGCGAAATAGAGCACTTTTTCTCGATTTATAAAGAACTGGAAGGGAAAGTCACCACCATGGAAGGCTGGGGTGGACCCGCCGAGGCCCGCAAAACAATCATGGAATGCCGCCAGCGTTATCTCGAACTGCACCCGCCGGCCGCGGAATCCGTATCCGCCTGACCTTCTGGCTGCTCGGTCATTCCGGCTCGTTCAGTTATTGCGGATCGGGCGGTTTTTCCCCAGGCCGGTAAAGCGTCGGCGGTTTCCGTTTCGGTTTGCCCGCCACTTCGGCTTCCGCCTTGGCTTCCTGTTTTCTGTCGGCGGCAATCTCGTCCGGTGTCTTGCCCAGAGAATCCTCCGCGCGCGTGATGGTCTTGACGGCTTTCTTCTCTTTCTGCTCGTCGGCCACCAGTTCGGCGGCGCGTTTGGAAGGATCGTTCCCCGCCAGATCCATGCTGTCTGAAGTAGCGGCCATCGCGTCCTTCAGGGAAATGTCGTAGAGCCCGGCATCGGCCGGAGGACTATCCGAAATTTTCTGCAGTTGCCCGAGAAACCGTTTCTCCGCCGCGGCAACAGCCGCCGCCCCTTCCACGATCGCAACATGACGCTTCAGCGCGTCATCGGACACCGTGTCTATTGCGTCGATAATGCTGGAATAATCGCTCAGCAGCTGACGCACTTCGGCCGTTCGCCCCTTCTTGTCTTTGCTGAGAAGCTGCTGCAACTGATCCATACGCTGTCTCGCGAACAGCACGTATAGCTTCAGCCGGTCATTCGGCTCCTGCGCTTCCCGAACCCTCTCCACTTCATCCGTTGTGAGGAAGTCGCGCTGCGCCAATACCGGCAACGCGCCGCTGATTACCAGAAGGCAAACTGAAATGAGCTTCATTGAGTTTTACCTGTCACTGCTATTGTCACTTTTTCTTGCCCATGATGCCGTCAAACCAGGCATCGTGAATCTCCTGAACATTCGTTATCGGACCGTTGACGAGTGCCCGTTCGCTGTCATCCATTTTTCGCTGCAAATCTTCCAGGCGGACCAGAATCTCCCGGGATCGCTGCTCGGCAAACTTGTACGTACCCGGACTGCGCCCCGGTTTCTTGCCGCTTGCGTCGAGAGAATCCCTCGCGATCTCCATGGCCTCCGCGGTGGTCTTGAGCCATTGAACGGTAGTGGCCAGATCTCCGCTCGCGTACGCCGTCTCGGCGCTCTTTTCCGCCACCGCGGCGAACTCGACGGCGGCCCTGGCCCGGCGTTCGGGATTCGCCTCCGCTTTAACCTGATCCATGGAGGCAGGCGGCGGGGCCAGCAGCAGGAACAACAGGAAAGTCGGGATCATCGCCGCTTCATCTCACTCTCAATGATACGGATTCGCTGGCGCGCCAGAAATTCCTCGTCCGGCATCTTGCCGCCGTCTCCCTCCAGAAATTGCTTATAGGCATCGATGGCCGGCTGGTGCGCCTTAAGGCTGTCGAGCGAAATAGCCCGGAAATAAAGTTGCCCGGGAGTTTCCTTGCCCAGCGCTTTGGCATGATCGAGAGCGGCCAGAGCCTCCGCGAAACTTTTGCCGATCACCAGCACCGTCGCGAGTTCTTTCCAGGCGGGCAGGGAATCCGGCTGAAGTTTCGCGGCAGCGAGAAACTGCTGAGCGGCCGCCGGATACTGGTGCTGATCGCGCAGCGCCTTCCCCAGATTCATCCGGATCTCGAAGTTCGATGGTTCCGCCACGGCCGCCAGTTGCATCTGCTCGATGGCCTTCGGAAACTGTTTGGTCATCGTGTAGGCGTCCGCCAGAGCCAGACGATTCGCCACTGTCGGCGTCGATTTCAGGCGCGCCTCCAGATCGGGTATCGCGGCGCTGAAGTTGTTGCTGGCGAGCAACAATTTATTTAGACGCTGCTTCGCCGCCGCATTCTCGGGAAACTCCCGGTAAATCGCTATGGCGGCGGGAAGCTGCCCTGACTTTTCATAGGCGGCCGCCAGCTCCAGCAGGCTGTCGCGATACCGCGCGTCGAGAGCGATGGCGGCGCGCAGATGTTCCGCTGCCGGATCCATCTTCCCCTGCTTGAGAAGGCTCTGCCCCAGTCCAAGCTCCGCCGGTGCCGAAGACTTTGGATCGGCCTTGGCGGCAATCCCGTAGTGCGCTTCAGCGCCGGCGAAATCGCCCGTCGCGAACAACGCCTGCGCGAACAGAAAATTCGGCCGCGACAGCTCAGGCTTTGCCTCGGCAGCTTCCTTCAGAACAGGCACGGCATCGGCGGCATTCTTGTCGCGCAGCAGAACCATCCCCAGGTTCAGGTCGGCTTCGTACAATCCCGGTTTGAGCTGCAGAGTCTTGCGGAATTCCGCGACGGCCTCGGGATCCTTGTTCTGCATGCTGAGCGCCAGCGCCAGGTTGAAGTGTCCGAAGTAATCCCCCGGCGTCGCGTCGACGGCCTGCCGGAACAGCGGCTCGGCAGCGGCGGGCTGGCCCGCGTCGAGCGCCTTCAGTCCCTCGGCGCTGAAGTCCTGCGTCTGCGCAAACAGCGGGGATGCGAGAACCGCGACAACAAGCGCGGGGAGCGACGCCATAGCCATATTTTAACTTTCAATCCGCGTCCCGAGCCCGGCTAGCTTTCGATCCCGATCTGGGTCAACCGGTACCGCAGCGCGTTCCTCGTCAACCCCAAAATCCGCGCCGCCTGGCTCTTGTTCCCGTCTGCTTGTTTCAGTGCGTTCTTGATGAGTTCCTTTTCGTACGCGTCGAGGCTCATCCCCTCGGGCAGCCCGAGCTCCCCGTTTCCCTGGCGCGGACGGATATTCATATCCAGCCGGATCGAATCGGCATCCAGTTGCTCTCCGGAAGCCATCACAATGCTGCGCTCGATCACGTTTTCCAGTTCCCGCACATTGCCCGGCCACGAATATCCCATCAGCTTGTCGATGGCCGCGTCGGTAATCCCGCGCACCCGTCCGCCCGTTTCCGGCGAGAGCTTCTCGACAAAGTGCCGGGCGAGATAAGGGATATCGGTCGTGCGCGCCCGCAGCGGCGGAATCTCGATCGGCACCACGTTGAGGCGATAGTAAAGGTCTTCCCGGAAAGTCCCGTCTTCCAGCGCCGCGCGCAGGTCGCGATTAGTCGCGGCGATCACCCGCACGTCGATGTGCTGCGTCTTGTTGCTGCCCAGCCGCTCGAACTCGCGCTCCTGCAAAACCCGCAGCAGCTTCACCTGAATCCCGGGAGGGACGTCGCCGATCTCGTCCAGCATCACGGTTCCGCTGTCGGCTTGCTCGAACTTGCCGGGTTTCGAAATATTGGCCCCGGTGAAAGCGCCCTTCTCATACCCGAACAATTCGCTTTCCATCAGATTTTCCGGCAGGGCCGTGCAGTTGATCTTGACGAAAGGCTTGTCCTTGCGCGGCGAGTGGAAATGAATCGCGCGCGCGATCAGATCCTTACCGACGCCGCTCTCGCCCGCCAGCAGCACCGTCGCCCGCGAAGGCGCGACCCGCATCACGGTGGCGAATATATCCTGCATCGCCGGGCTGCGGCCCACGATGTTGTCCCACTTGTACTTTCGGCCCAGCTCTTCCTTGAGCTGCCGGTTCTCCTCCCGCAGATTGCGAATCTCAAGCGCTTTGCTGACCACTTCCACCAGCTGGTCCAGCGAAAACGGCTTGAGCAGAAAATCGGCGGCGCCCGATTTCATCGCTTCCACCGCGTTCTCCACCGTTCCATACGCCGTCATGATGACCACCGGAACCTGCGAGTGAAGCCGCCGAATGATCTGCAGCAACTCGAGCCCGCTCATCTTGGGGAGCTTGAAATCCGTCAGAATCAGGTCCGCCCGATCGATCAGCGGCAGTGCTTCTTCCGCCGTCGAGGCTTTCTCCACGCTGAAGCCGGAATCGAGCAGTTGCAGCTCCAGAATGCGGCGCAGCTTGTCTTCGTCTTCGACAATCAATACCTGTTTTTTCATGATTGAATCGGCAATGTTACCTGGAATGTGCTGCCCTTGCCGGGCTCGCTTTCGACGGCCATTTTACCGCCGTGCCCGTCCACGATCTTGGACACGATCGCGAGGCCAAGCCCCACGCCGTCCGGCCGGGTGGTTACGAACGGATTAAAAATGGCGTCCATCTTGTCCGGCGGAATGCCGCAACCGCGGTCGATCACGCTGATCTCGGCCTGTCCTCCGGCCTCGCGCGTGCGCACTGTGACCGGCGCTCCGGCCGGCGACGCCTGCGCGGCATTGGTCAGCAAATTCAGAAAGACCTGCCCCATAAGCTCCGCATCGATCGGCAGAGGGGGCAGGGAATCTGAATATTCGCGGTTCACTTCCACCTTCGCGCGTTCCGCCGCCCGGTCGATGACTTCGGTGACATTTGTCAGAGAGCGCCGCGGCTCGAGCGGTCGGGCGAAGTCGAGGAACCGCGTCACCAGTGAATTGGTCCGGTCCACTTCCGAACTGATGATTCCCGCCAGTTCGCGGGTGATGGGGTCCGCATCGCTGCTGGCGCGCGAGAGAAGATCCGCCGAACCGCGGATGCTGGCCAGAGGGTTCCGAAGTTCATGCGCCAGCCCCGCCGAAAGCTGTCCCAGCGCCGCGAGGCGCTCTGACCTCCGGATCGCCGCTTCCGCCTCCAGAAGCCGCGCCGATTGCCGCCGCAGCGCTTCCGCCAACGAATTCACCAGCACCGCCGCCACCGCCAGAATTAAACACCGGATTGCGAGGATGTGCATCGCCTCCGGCGCGATCGTTTCCTTTTCCCAGTCCAGAAAAAGGAGCAGCGAAAGATAGGTGCTGATGGCCGCGACCGAACTGATTACCGTTCCTGTCACCCCCAGATAGCTGGCGGTTGAAATCAGCGGCAGCAGCAGAAGAAGGTAATAAGGGGTCTCGATTCCCCCGGTAAGCCCCATCAGCAGATAAATCAGAGTGAGCTGCAGGGCTACCGAGACGGCGCGTCCGCGCTCCGTGGCAAGGAAAGTCACTCGCCCCTCGATTAGTTGCAGTACCGCCACGCCGCCCAGAAAGATTCGCTCCCAGTCGTCATGCGCCAGGTAAAGCAGGGCCACGAACATCGAGAGCAGGAAGATGTCCTGAACTCGCATCGAAAAGAAGCTTAGTTTGGATCCGGCTTGCAATCTGATAACTATTGTGTGCTATTTGCTCCCGAAGCTGCTTCAATAGACAAAGTGAAGCAGTCGAGTCAGGAATCCGGGTTGGGCCAGGCCGGACAGGCCATCATCCTGTTCGGGACCGTTGCCATCCTTTATTTCGCCCGTGAGATTCTGGTTCCCCTCGCGCTCGCCGTCATTCTGGCGTTCCTGCTGACGCCCGCTGTGAACCTCCTGCAGCGCATCGGCATTGGCAGGGTTCCCGCCGTTGTCGTTACCGTTTTGGTTGTTACTCTGGCGGTCGGTTTAGCCGGGTGGGTGATCGCCAGTCAGCTTCTCGATGTAGCCAACCAGCTGCCGAAGTACAAGCTGAATATCGATGCCAAGATCGCTTCCCTGCATACCCCGACGGGGGGAGCGCTGGGTCAGGCCGAGAACAGCATCAAGGAAATCGGCCGGGAACTGGTGGAACCGCTGGCGCCCGAAAAACAGCCCGTTCCCGTCACCGTCGTCCCTACCGACGAGAATGCCCTGAGTTCCATCTGGCAAATCGCCAAACCTTCGCTGGTTCCGCTGGCATCGACGGGCATCGTCCTGATTTTTTCCATCTTCGTTCTGATCGAAAAGGAGGACCTGCGGGACCGTCTGCTTCGCCTCGCGGGCACCGGCCAGTTGAATGTGATGACAGAAGCCATCGACGACGCCGCCAACCGCGTAAGCCGCTATCTGTCGATGCAGGTCCTCGTGAACACCGTGTTCGGCGTATCCATCGGGACCGGGCTTTATTTCATCGGATTACCCAACGCGGCGCTGTGGGGAGTGGTGGCGGGCATGCTCCGGCTGGTGCCCTACGCGGGCACATTGATCGCCGGAGCGTTGCCGCTGGCGCTGTCGCTGGCGGTGTTCGACACCTGGACGCATCCGCTGATGGTGTTCGTTCTTTTCGGCGCCATCGAACTGATCACAGCGAATTTCGTGGAGCCCTGGCTGTATGGCGTCCATACCGGCATTTCGTCTCTCGCTCTGCTGGTCGCGACCGTCTTCTGGACAGCGCTCTGGGGACCCGCGGGCCTGATCCTCGCGACCCCGATGACGGTTTGTCTGGTGGTGCTGGGCCGTTATATTCCACAGCTGTCGTTCCTGCAGATTCTGCTGGGCGACGAGCCGGTGCTTGAGCCATCCGCGCAGGTTTATCAGCGGCTGCTGGCCATGGATCAGGAGGACGCCCGGCTGGTGGTGGTCAGCTTCATGAAAGACGCCACGCTGACGCAGCTCTACGATTCGGTCCTGATACCCACGCTTGCCCTCGCCGAACAGGACCGGCACCGGGCTGCTCTCGATGAGAAGCGCGAAGAGTTCCTGTTCCTGAACATCAATGAGATGGTGGCGGAATTTTCCGAAAGCGTGCCATCCACGCCCGCCCCGGAAGGTCTGGCCGGCGGCCGGGTGCTCTGCGTTCCGGCGCATGATCAGGCGGACGAAATCGCCGCCGCGATGCTGGCGCAACTCCTCGAACACGAGGGCTTCATCGCGCTTTCATTTCCTATCGGCGAGAATCTGGAAGACGTGCTCGAACTGATGCAGCCCGGCGAGTCGGACCTGATCTGCGTCTCGGCTCTGCCGCCCTTTGCATTTTCGCCCGCGCGCAGCGTGTGCAGGCGTATTCGCGCACGTTTCCCCAAACTGAAACTGGTGGCCGGAATGTGGGGTTTCTCGGGCGAGTCCAAGAAAGCGATGGCGCGTTTCGACCGGACGCCGCCCGATTTCCTTTTCACAAACTTCGCCCAGGTCCTCGATTACATTCGGGCGGAGGCCGCCGCCCGCGCCGGCACAGAAACCGCCACCCGATAGAACCGTTATTACCTACTCCGACAGGCCACCGGGATGCGCGTGGACCAGGTCCCAATCGAGCCCCGCCCGCGTGACGATTTTCTCCACGTCGCCGTCCAGCAAATACCGCTTCCCGACCAGCGCCCGGCCGGCCTCCCGGACCTTGGCGAGATACGCATCGCGATCCGCATAACGCGCCGAAACCGGCTTGCGCGGATCATGCTTCGCCGCCGCCTGCTCCGCCGTAAGCGGAAACGGCAGAAAGCTTCCCTGCATGGAATACAACTGGTCGGGCGCGCCCACCGACGGCCCCCGCGGATTCCACCCCGTATACGTCGCCAGAGGCACAGCAACGGCTGGCATGCGAAGGCCGCCCAGATCGATCCCGTCGGCATCCACCTGCGGAACCTCTGTCGGAAACGGTTCCCCCACCTTGGGAGGTTCCACCGTAATCACGTGCGCCGTCCGGAATTCTGGACCGAAATCGAATCGCCAGGCTCTCTTGGGATTCGTGGGCAGATGCTCCCCCGGAATGGCCGGGAAATGTACTTGCGCCAGGGGCACCAGGGTCTTGTCGCCGATCTTCGGATAGACCGAGTCGGGTGGCGGAGTGCCGTTCTTCACCCACGCATCCATCGCCACCAGCAGCGCGCGCAGCATCCACCGGTAATCGTTCGGATTGGTGGGATTCAGGGTCACGTTTTCTACCGGTTTCGGCGCCGGGCTGTGCTGGCCTCCCGCAAACATATAAGCGCGCGTCGTATCGGGCAGCTTCGCGTCGCCTTTGCCATCTGGCGTGGTATGGATCAGAGCCGCTGATCGCCCCCAATACTCGCCCGACGAATTGGTGTAAAAAATCTTCGGCACCACATTGGCCTTGACCGCATTCGCCAGAACCGCGTCAGTCATGCCGCTCTGCGGATCGGTCTCCGGCAAATCGGTGAACGGAAACATATCGGTCGGATAGAGATTGTTCATGAACGGATGCCCGTCGCGCGAGGGTTCGGCAAACCGGTGATTGAAGCTGCCCAGCCCGCCGCCGGCCACGTGAATCATGAGCCCGTCGAAAACCTTGCGCCCCTGTTCATCCGCGTTAAATCCGTCATAGAGATATTTGCGAAGGAACCGGCCGCTTTGTGAGATCCCGAAACCGTACGCCTGTTTGATGCTGCGATGTTCGTCGCCGAGCGGCAGCGCATCGCCGCCCGCCGTGCCGTACTTGAAGTACGAAATCAGATCGCGAACACCGGCCGGACCCAGCCCGACCAGCGTGGGATCCTTCGCCGTATAGATGAACTCGTAGAGTTTACCCGGTTCGAAACCGGATTCCATGATGATGTCTTCACCGTCCTTGAGCGTCCAGTTGGAGCGCGCCACTGGACGCCGCTGGCCGGTGATGCTGTCCCGGACGGTCAATTCGCGGGCTTCCACCAGCGGATACGGAATCATCTGCCGGTCCGCCAGATGCATGCGGGTCGTTCGCGAATCGGGAATGAACTCCGACAGCACGAGGCCGGTGATGGACTTGCCATGATCGGTCGCCACCGGGGCATCCAGCCGCAGCAAATTTGGCCGATGGGGCACGTCCGCTTCCCAGCCCAGCCAGACGATCGTGTATCCCTGATCGAGCAGCATGCGATCGCCGAACTCGTCCGCGCCGCTCCCGCGATCGAACGTGCTGACGAGGCTTCTTCCGCCGCGATTCGACACCTCGAAGATCACGGTGTGGTTACTCTTCGCCGGGTCGGGCTTATATATGTAGAGGTCGGCCGAAAACTCCACCATCCCGGCGGCATTCACGGGAGCATATTTGATATCGGCAATGATCTGATTGGCGGGAAGCTTCGGATCCACCGCGAAGTGCGCTTTCCCGATAAGCCGCTGATAGCCGTCGGGAGCGTCGGACTTCCCGGTGATATCGATGCCGGTCACCCGGGCGGAAACCAGTGAGACAAACGCAAAGCCAAGCGCGCAGAGACGGAGTTTCATGGCCGCTATTCTATCGAAAAACGCGGAACGGCCCACCTTGGCTCCGGCTTCAGAACTTCAACTTGTTTTTAGTGCTTCCGTTCCCCACGCAGCACATGCTCTGAATTGCCTGCCTTGACGAGAGCCGCGTCGAAGGACGCCAATGGGATCGCCAGCCGAACCGCCAATTCCAAATAGCTGGCATCGTAGGCGGTCAGGACGTGTTTACGGCTCAACTCCTCAATCGCATCTATTCGCCCGGTATCGGGTGTGGCGGGTTCAAAGGGGAGCGTCAGCAGATCTGCCATAAATTCCCGCGTTGCCACTGTGGTGATGCGCTTTCGTCGTTCGCCCATCAACAGCGCGTTCAAGACCTCCTGATGGAAGAACGCCGGAACGATCGCGCGGTTTCCGGGGGTCCGCAGCCAATCGAGAAGGAGAGCAGCTTGTGGGGAGTGTTCGTCGGGAAAGCACCACGTCAACGCTACGGAGGCATCGATTACCAAATCACTTAACGCCGGCCCTCATTGATGAGGTCTTTGATTGTAGGGTCGCCAAGCGAGAAACGATATTTGTCGCCAAAATTCCTCAGGCGTTCAGCAGCAGAATTAATTTCCTCCTGCCGGGTTTGCCGCGCGCGCGACTCAAGGCGCTGTCGAATCGCCTCCACACCGACGTCCACTATGTCGTCCACGGTGCCGATCAGCCCCGCGTTAATCGCCTCACCGACCACTCGCTCTTGTTCAGGTCTCAGCGTCACTGTCATAGAATCCTGTTTCTATCATTGTCGCGTCTGGCGAAGATCAGTAATCGATCCGCCTTCCGGCAGTGTTAATCTGGTCCCCAAGGAGATTACCCATGAGGCCATCCACATGCGCCGTGCTCGCCGCGGTCTGCTGTGCCGGGCTCGTTGCTCAACAGCCCGGAGATCCGAAGCTGCTGAAGCCGGGAGATGTCGCGCCCAACTTCACGCTTACGGGAACGAACGGCAAAAAGATTACGCTGGCCGATTATAAAGGAAAGAACGTGGTCGTCCTGGCCTTTTTCCCGGCCGCGTTCACCGGTGGTTGAACGAAGGAATTCACAGCATACCAGGCTGGTATTGCAAAATTTAAGACCAACAGCACCCTCGTATTTGGCATCAGCACAGATAACAGTCCCTCGCAAAAAGTTTTCGCCGATCAACTCAACCTGGATTTCCCGCTGCTGAGCGATTTCAAAGATCGTTCGACCGCAAAAGCATACGGAGTTCTGCGCCCTGACGGCATGTGCAATCGAACCACATTCGTGGTTGGAACCGACGGAAAAATCGAATTCGTCGACATCGGCAATACAGCGATCGATCCAACCGCGGTCGACGAGGCATGCAGCCGCCTCGCCCACCGCGCAGCCGAAAAGAAGTAACCTCCCCGGCAGCGGGTTCTCCAAAATACCGGAGGACCCGCTCTCAATCCTCCTCAAGCCCTTCAATCGGCCGCCTGCAACCGCACCTGGTGGTATTGCACTGCCCGGCATGCGGCATCCCAACTCACAACCGCCTTGTTTTCAGCCGGCAGGCATTTGGCGCTGCGGTTGCCCTTCTCAGAGTGCAGTTGAAAAGAGGCCCTACATGAAAAAAACGGTTATGAATCTCCTCCGGAATGCAGCCATTCCAGCCCTCGCAATGGGAGCCCTCATGGTCATCAGCCCGGTTGGCGCAATGGCGGCCGGCAACGGCGAGCATGGCGGGCAGCGCGGCGGCAGCGAACATGCAGCCGGCCGAAGCTTCGCCGGCAACCGGGGCTACGAGAATCACGCTTTCGACCGCGGCGATCGGGATCACGATCGCGACAGAGGCTATCGCGGCGGAGTGTATCTGGGCATCGGTGGCGGTTATGCCCCGGGTTATGCCTACGCGCCCGGCTACGCCGTGGCCCCGCAATACGTAGATCCCTGCGCCCAGCCAGCCTACGATCAGTACGGTAATCCGATTCCGAACCCCGCCTGCTACGTGAACCAGGCGCCCTACCCACCCCAGTATTACGGCCGCTAACCGGCGCTCATAAGACGCGGCGATGAATGTCGAAATCCGGCATTCATCGCCGCGTTGAACTTCTCCCGATCGTTTGCCGCATAAAGGCCAACCACCCGAACAGGATCATGCTAAGGCCTGAGAGCACGAAACTCCCTGGCTCAGGAACGGCCGAAGAATCTTCCAGGAACTGTCCTGTAGTCAGCGCCTGATCCGACAGCCGGATATTGTCGAGCAATCCGCTGAACTGGCAACACGCCGTTCCGTTGTAAACATCCCGGCCATTGAACGTCCAAGCCAAGCTCGTCGGCAGCGGCAGACTTCCTGTTCCGGTAACCGGGGCAAGATCGTTCACGTAGATCGAATAATCGTTGCCGCTCTTTACGATTGCCACGAAATTCCACTGACCGGCCGTGATGACGCCGCCCGTCGTACCAGCGATGGAATTGAGACTACCGTCCGCACTGCGGTAATCCATGAAAACACCACCGCCTCCTCCAATCCCGATGTTGAACCTGTTCGTATCCCCGCCACCCGTGGTCGTCCAGAATAGATCCTGTTCACTCGCGGTGGAGGAAGGGTCGATATAGAATTCCAGGGTCGCATTGGAATCGGTCTCGAACGGAAAAGCATAGTTGAATGTGATTCCGTCGGAAGCGCCTGTCCCAAAGCCAGGCCCGAAGCCGAGACTGACCAGATTGGGATCGCCGGTTTGCGGAATCGGATTTGCCGGCACCCCACTGTTGTAGACAGGAGCCCCGATCGCCGTCGCATTGTTGCCGTTTCCGGAGGAATCGACGATTGTCCCGGCGCTCAGCGAAACCGTTCCGTTCTCAAAGGTGTACTGCGCGATCATGCCTGCGGCTCCCGCCGGGCAAAAATTTGAAGTCCGGCGGCAAGCAGCGCCCATTTTTTAATAGAAATTTTCAGATATCCTCCGATACGACCTAAAGGGAGCATTCCATGGTCGTTTTAGATACAATCCCCGTCGGTAAGCGATTTGGAAGTCGGGGAACCCGATTTTATTTAGTACCAGTACCAGCCAGGCTCAAGTGATTGACACAAAAAACGGGAGAAATCACACTAGGAGGCAATGGTGAAAAAGGCGACAAATCTTGTTCTTCCGCTCGCCGCCGCGATTTTTCTGACAACCACTGCGGTGCCGGCGTTCGCGGGGCTTATCAGCCCTCTGAATATCGTGGGGACCTTTGACGCCTCGATCCTCTCCGATCCCAACGCCGCATCGATTGAAAACACCATCAACACCGCGATCAGTTTCTACAATTCCACTCTCACCACCGCGACTGCCGCTCCGGTAACCGTAAGCATCGATTTTCAGAACATGAGCAGCGGCCTCGGTCAGAGCAGCACCACCATCTACGGAGTCGACTACCAGTCCTTCGTCAGCGCGCTGACGGCGGCGAGTTCCGGCGATCTGACCGACAGCACCGCACTATCTGTTCTTCCGCTCGGCGTCAATAATCCGGTCACCGGCACGAACCTGCTGGGCGCCAAGACTGCTGAACTGAAAGCTCTCGGATTCGACGTGCCCCCCGGCGGCTATGACGGCATCATCGGATTGAACACCTCGATCACTAACGTCAACGGCGGCCCTTACAATCTGCTGTCTGTAGTCGAGCACGAGATGGACGAGGTTCTGGGCCTTGGGTCCAACCTCGGACAGAGTTTCTCGGCCTATCCTGCTCCCGAAGATCTGTTCCGCTATGACGCCTCGGGCAACCGTAGCTATACGACGGACACTTCCGCGGACGCTTATTTTTCCCTCGATGGCACGAATCTGCTGGCCCAGTTCGACAACCAGGGCGATGGCGGAGACTGGGGCGACTGGCAAAGCAATCCCCGGCCATCTGGTGTGAACCCGAAAGTGCAGGATGCCTTTGCCACGCCTAACTCGACTCCCAGCCTGACCGTCTCGAGTCCCGAGATCGTGGCGCTGGACGCGATTGGCTATAACCTGGCCACGCCGGAGCCTGCGACGTTCGCGCTCTGCGGCGCTGCCCTGCTGTTGGCCGCGCTCTCCATGTGGCGGCGAAAGTTTCGTACGCCGGTACCGGTTCAGTCCTCGGAAAAATAACCGCGCGCAATCCGGCCAATAGTTCCGGCGAAAACGCGGACTCACAGTCTCCTCGCATGGATCATTGGCGCAACCGACCCGTCAATTGCGAGAATTGCCATTGAAGGGCTAGGGCGGAAGGAGCGGCACCGTGAATCTGAAATGGATGGCAATTGCGTTTGTCGCGACCGTCGGCGCAGCGAAGCCCCAAATCAGCGTGCCGGTTCCGCGCGCCGAGTTCGACGTGGCTTCAATCGAGGCGAACAACAGCGGGACTCGTGAAGTGAAGATAGGGGCATCCTCGCCTGGCACGTTCAACGCAGAAAACGTTTGGCTTCGATTTGTGATTCAGCTTGCGTGGAACGTAAAGGATTTCCAGGTGCTGGGAGGACCGGGCTGGGCAGCCTCCGAGCGCTACGACATCAATGCCAAAACGGCCACAGGCGCGACATTCGAGCAGATGAAGCCGATGATCCAGGCGCTGCTGGAAGACCGGTTTCATCTGGCCCTTCACCCTGAGAACAGAGAACTGCCGGTATACGAATTGACGACTGCGAAGGGCGGCGTAAAGCTGCAAGCATCACAGGCCGGAAGTTGTGTCACGCGAGACTCTGCGTTCGGTTTGCCTGCAACGGGTCAGAAACCGCCGGACTTTTGCGGCAACATGACCATGAGCCCGCGCAGCATTGCCGGAAACGGGATATCGATGCAGCAGATCGCAACCGCGCTCTCGAACGCATTGCGCCGTACGGTCGTTGATAAAACGGGATTGACGGGTGTGTTCGATGTTCATGTGGAGTGGACAGCGGACCAAAGCACTCCGGGCCTCTTGGCGCCCGGTTTGGCGCCCGTCGCAAACGAGCCTCCTGCCGATGCCGGCGGCTCGCTGTTCACCGTCATTCAGGAACAACTGGGACTGAGACTCCAATCGGGCAAAGCTCCCGTCGAAGTCCTGGTTATCGACCACGCAGAAAGGCCGGGCGCGAATTAGCGCCGCCGCGAGGTCAGGACGAAAAATGCCCGGCCGCTTCCGTCTCCGTACCGAAAATCGGAAACAACGAAGTCAGCCGGCTCATCTCCAGCAAATTGACAATCCGCTTCGGCACATTGAACAACGCCATCGCGCCGCTCTGCGCCTTCAGCGCGTTATACCCGGCTACCAGCGCTCCCAGACCGGAACTGTCCATGTAAGACACTTCGCCCAGGTCCAGCATCAGACTCTTGTGCCCTTCGGCGGCCAGATCGGAGATGCATCCGCGCAGAGCCTTCGACCCTTCCCCCAGAGTGAGCCGGCCGCGTAAACGCAGTACCGGTATGCCCGCTGCATCCGCGCGGATCATTTCAAGATTCGTCATAAACTTTCACCCGCGCTCCATCCGCGTCCCTCATCCGGGGCTGCCGCACTGAAAAAGAAAACCGATCCCTTGCCCGGCTCCGACTCTACCCAGATCCGGCCGCCGAACCCCTCCACAATCCGCTCGCAAATCGGCAGACCGAGTCCGGTCCCCGGCAGATTCCGGCCGTGCAGGCGCCGGAAGGGCTCAAAGATCGTCTTAAGATGCGCCCCATCGATTCCCATGCCATTATCCCGCACGGAAAAAATCCAGTCCTGTCCCTGCCGCGCGGCTGTCAGATGAATCTTCGGCGGCTCACTCCTTCTGTATTTGATCGCGTTGCCGATAAGATTCTGGAACAACTGACCCAGATGGGCCCGATCGAACAGAATCCGCGGCAGCGGATCGTGAGTAATGGTAGCACCGGTCTCTTCGATCGACTGGTGAAGATTTGTCATCGCGGCCTCAAGGGCCTCCTCGCTGCTGGTGACCTCCCGCACCCGGTCCTGCCCGCTCGCCAGCGAATAGGCGAGCAAATCGGTAATCAGCGTGCGCATGCGCTGCGCCGCGTCCACCGCCATCCCGATCAGATTGCGCTGCTCAGCGGATACGACTGTTGCGGCATCGCCCGACAGCAGTTGCAGCGCGGTGACTACGGTACGCAGAGGTTCCTGCAGATCGTGCGAAGCCGCGAAGGCAAAGCGGTGCAGGTCTTCATTGGCCCGCTTCAGATTCTGACTGGCCTTTTCTAATTCCTGGGTGCGGTCTTTCTCCGCCTGATGAAGACGCTTCCGCTCCAGCGCGGAATGCAGGCGCGCGCGCAGAAGAACGGGGTCGAAAGGCTTCAGCAGATAGTCCTCGGCGCCCATCTGAATGCAGTGCGCCGCGCTCTCCAACTCGTCGAGGGCCGACATCATGATCACCGGCAGATCGCTCGATGCCGGAGTGTGCTTGATCTCCTGCAGCACGTCGAAACCACTCATGCCCGGCATGATCACATCGAGCAGAACCAGATCGAATTGTTCTTCCCGCAATGCGTCGAGCGCGTCGCTCCCGCGCGAAACGCAAGTGACGGAATGTCCGTTGCGCTCCAGTTGCCGTCTGAGCACGTCGCAGTTCGCCTCATCGTCATCCACCACCAGGAGGCGCGAAGGATGCGGGGATGCCGCCGCCGAATCGGCATCGGGCGGACGTGTCGTATTGTTCAGCGGCGTGCCCGCTATCTGGTTGCCATGCGCGAACCAGAGCAGGTCCATACTGGCGGCATTAATGCGCAGAATGTCCAGCAAATTGGAGCCGCGCAGACGCTGCGTCAGCCTCGCGGCATTGCCGATGATCAGATCGAGCGGTTCTTCGATCCCGGTGCGCAGCTCGCTGAGGCGTTCGGAGAGAGCATTGTCATCGTCGGTCGAGAGCCGGTGCTGAATATGCGCCAGAATCAGATTCGCATTGGCTTTGATGGTCTTCAGCTGCGCAAGACTTTCCTCGTCGATAGTGGAATTGACGCCCTCATATTCCTCCAGCAGGAGCTCGCTGTAACCGACGATATGGTTTAGAGGCGTGCGCAGCCGGTGCCGCAGATCGGCCAGAGAATCGTCCGCGCCCAATCCCGCCTGGCTCATAGGGTGGTCCGGTTGCGCAGAAGCCGTTCGATGGTTTCAATGAGCGGTTGAAACTCGACGGGTTTGGTTGCGAAGGCGTCGCAGCCCGCGCGGGTGGCTTTTTCCCGGTCATCGGTCAAAGCGTGCGCCGTAAGAGCTATGACGGGGATGCGCGCTGTAAGGGGGAGGGCCTTGAGCCGGCGAGTGGCTTCCCACCCGTCGATGCCCGGAAGACTCATATCCATCAGGATGAGATCCGGCGGAATGAGATCCGGCGGAGACAAGGCCTTGTTGAGCCCGTCCTGGCCATCCATTGCGAGGGTCACTTCGTACCCTCTGCGGATCAATCGGCGGGACAGCATATCCCGGTTCATTTCGTTGTCTTCGACCAGCAGAATCCGGGCCATCCCTGCATTCTATTGTGCCCTGGATTCCGGCTTAAAATCAGGATGGTCCATTGCGTGCTATGCGTTACACGATGAAAGGAATGGCAACTCTATGGAAGGACAAGGCCTTCCTGTTCGCGCTGGCCGCTTTGGCCGCCATTCTCAGCCTTGCCTACTGGGACTGGCGGGAATTCAAAACTGCCGGCGTGCGCGTACAGGAGACGGAGGATTCGCTGTCGCGGATCGAGGCCATCTTCTCCACCATGGCGAATGCCGAAACCGGCGAGCGCGGTTTCCTGATCACCGGCGACGACCGCTATCTGGAACCCTACACCGAAGCCACCAGGAACATCGGCCGGGAACTGGCGAATGCCGACGTCTTGCGGCTGAAGCAAACCCCGCTGAAGGATTCCCTCGCTGAACTGCAGCAAAAGATCGGCGAGAAATTCGCGGACATGCAGCAGTCGATCGATATCCGCCGCCAGCAGGGCGCGGACGCTGCCTTCGAACAACTTGAGAACGGCAAGGGCAAGCGCGTCATGGACGACATTCGAATCTATTGCCAGACCATGGAAGATTCCCTGCGCAAACAGCTCGCGGACCGGAACCGGGTCGCCGAAACTCAGACCCGCGAAGCCCGCATAATCAGCTCTGGGGCCAGTTGCCTTCTGTTCATCCTGGTGGCGCTGGCCACCATCAAATTCAAGAAGGAGAAGGACTCGGCCGAGGCGGCGAGCCAGATAAAAAGCTCGTTCCTCGCCAATATGAGCCACGAGCTGCGCACCCCGTTGAACGCCATCATCGGCTACAGCGAAATGGTGATCGAGGAGGCCGGCGATGCCGGACAAGCCGCCATCGTTCCGGATATGAACAAGATCCTCGCGGCCGGAAAGCAGCTTCTTGGACTGATCAATTCCATCCTCGATCTGTCGAAGATCGAGGCCGGGAAGATGGAACTTTATCTCGAAACATTCAGCGTTCCCGCGCTGGTGGAAGAGGTGACCGCGGTGATCCTGCCGCTGGTCGAGAAGAACGGCAACACCCTGAAGACATCGGTCGAGCCGGGCGTGCAGTCCATGCGAGCCGACCAGACAAAGCTGCGGCAGACTCTTTACAACCTGCTCAGCAACGCCTCCAAATTTACTTCGAAGGGACGCGTGGACCTCCATGTTAAATTGCTGCCCGAGGAACGCATCTCGTTCGAAGTTTCGGATACGGGAATTGGCCTCACTGCAGAGGAGATCGCCAGGCTGTTTGAACCCTTCGCCCAGGGTGACGCCTCCACCAGCCGGAAATATGGAGGCACAGGCCTCGGCCTCGTGATCAGCCGCCGCTTCGCGCAGATGATGGGGGGCGACATCACAGTCACATCCACAAAAGGCAAGGGCTCGGTCTTCACGGTGACGCTTCCGCAAACGGTGGAACCGGAAGCCGCGCGAGCCGACGATCTGAAAGCCGAGCGCGAATCGTTGGAGAGCGCGGGCACCGTCCTGGTGATCGACGATGAGCCTGCGGTGCATGAAATCCTCGAACGCACGCTTGCGAAACACGGGTTTAAAGTCAAACGCGCATCTTCGGGGGAAGAGGGCCTGCGGATGGCACGCCGGCTGCGCCCGCAGATCATCACCCTCGACGTGATGATGCCCGGCATGGACGGCTGGGCGGTGCTGGCGGCCCTGAAATCGGACCCGTTCCTCGCCGAAATTCCTGTGATTATGCTCACCATCGCGGATGACAAGAACCTCGGCTATTCGCTCGGCGCTGCCGACTACCTCACCAAGCCCATCGATCGCGAGCGGCTGGCATCGGTGCTGCTTCGATATCGCAGGGATTCCGGCAACACCGTGCTCGTGGTGGAAGACGACGCGGAATCGCGCGAGATGCTGGTGCGGCTTCTGCGGAGCGACGGATGGTCCGTTTCGGAAGCCGAGAACGGCAGGTCCGCCATCGCACAGGTTTCCGGCAAAAGGCCCGGGATTATCCTGCTCGATCTGATGATGCCGGAGATGGACGGGTTCGAATTCATCACCGAAATGGAACGGCGTCCGGAGTGGAAATCCATCCCGGTGATCGTCATCACGGCCCGCGATCTGACTGCGGAAGACAAGGCTCGCTTGACCGGTCATGTCAGCCGCGTGCTTCAGAAGGGCCTTTATTCGCGGGACGAACTGCTCCGCCAGATCAGCGGTCTGGTTGCCGAGCGGATTCAGAAGCGGGAGACGGTTTGAGCACAGTGCTGGTGGTGGATGACAATGCCGCCAATCGCGACATCGTCAAGCGGAATCTGGAACGGCAGGGCTATCAGGTAATCACCGCGTCGGACGGACCCGAAGGCCTTGAGTTGTTAGCGGCCGGCGGGATCGATCTGGTGCTTCTGGATGTCATCATGCCGGGCGTCGATGGTCTCGAAGTCCTGCGCCGGCTTAAAGAAGACACCGCACTGCGCGAGATCCCGGTGGTGATGATGTCCGCCCTCGACGAGACCAGCGGCGTGGTGCGCTGCATCAAGATGGGGGCCGAAGATTATCTGATGAAGCCGTTCGATCCGGTGCTGCTGAGCGCGCGCATCGGCGCGTCGCTGGAAAAGAAGCGTCTGCGCGACGAACTCGTGCTGCAGGAAAACATGGCTTCGCTTGGCGCTCTCACGGCAGGCATCGCGCATGAGATCCGCAATCCGCTGAACTTCGTGACGAACTTCGCTACTGCCTCGCGGGAAGTGCTTCAGGAACTTCGCGAAAATCCGAATTCGCCAGAACTGCTGCGGCAACTCGACGAGTACCTGCAGAAAATCGACGAGCACGGCAAGCGCGCCGATCGCATCGTTCGCGGCATGCTGATGCACTCCCGGGGCAAGTCAGGCGAACCGGAGACGGTCGATCTGAAGAACCTTCTGGCCGACTGCGTCAACCTCGCTTATCACGCCTTGCGCGCGCAGGACCGCGATTTCAATTCACGGATCGATGTCGATATTGAGACCGGCGGCGTGGGCCCGATTCGAGCCGTCCCGCAGGAGATCAGCCGGGTGTTTCTGAACATCCTGAACAATGCCTTCTACGCGGTCTGGGAACGGAAGAAGAGTGAAGGCGCCGCCTTTCATCCGGCCGTGGCGATTACCGCCCGGAATCTCCCCGACACCGCGGAGATACGTGTGACGGACAACGGCCCCGGCATCGCACCCGATGAATTGCAGAAGATCTTTAACCCCTTCTACACCACCAAACCAGCGGGCGCCGGAACGGGTCTGGGACTGTCGCTGAGTTACGAAATTATCGTGCGCGGGCATCACGGCACGATTCGTGCAGAGAGTATTCCCGGAGTGCGCACCGAATTCATAGTCACGCTGCCCCTTGAGAGATGCAGGGAAGCGGTTTAGATGTCCAGACGCATTCTGGTGGTCGATGATGAACCGGATCTGAAGCCGCTCGTATTGCAAAAATACCGGAAGCGAATTGCGGCGGGTGAGCTGGATTTCAGCTTTGCCTGCGACGGCGAAGACGCGCTGCGCGTACTCGAAGAAGAGCCGGAAATCGAACTGATCGCCACCGACATCAATATGCCGGTGATGGACGGACTGACTCTGCTCGGGGAGATCCGGAATCTGTCGCGCTTGACGAAGACGATCATCGTCTCGGCGTACGATGACCTTGAGAACATCCGCACCGCGATGAACCGCGGCGCTTACGATTTCGTCACCAAGCCAATCGATTTCGCGGATCTGGAGCGCACGATCGACAAGACGCTGCACGAACTCGATGAGCTGCGCTGCGGGCGCGAGGCGCGGGAACGGTTGTCGGCGCTCGAAGTCGAACTGCAGCTGGCCACCAAAATTCAGCGTTCGATTCTGCCGGAGATTATCGAAGGCCACAAGGAGTTTGACATTGGCGCTGCGATGCTGCCTGCGCGGCAGGTGAGCGGGGATTTCTACGACTTCTTTTTAATGGACGGCAACCGGCTCGGGCTGGCCATCGGCGACGTTTCAGGGAAGGGAATTCCGGCGGCATTGTTTATGGCGGTGAGCCGGACTCTGGTTCGGGCCGTTGCCATGCAGGGCGGATCGCCCCGGCATTGCCTGGAGCAGGTAAACCGGATTCTGCTGAAGCAGAGCACCGGCGATGTCTTCCTGACGCTGCTCTACGGCGTGATGGATCTGACTACCGGTGAGTTTGAGTTTAGTGCGGGTGGTCAGACGCCTCCCTTTCTTTGTTCTCCGGACCGGCCTGGAGCTTTCCTGCGCGAACCGCGCGGGATGATGCTGGGACTGCTGGACGAAGCCGTCTATGAGAGCCGGAAGATCCGGATCGAGCACGGCGAGACCCTGGTTCTTTACACCGATGGCGTCACCGAAGCGGAGAATGCCGAGGGGAAGTTCTTCACCGAGAAGTGCCTTCAGGCGGTGCTGGACTGTAATAAAGACAACCCGGCGAAGGTGATTACTTCGCGGCTGATCTCCGCTTTGGAGAGTTTCACCGGCGGCGACCCTCGCGACGATATTACGGTTCTGGCTCTTCGCCGGCTCTAGCCGCGGTACATCAGGCCGCGGCGTGGTGGAACTTGACGCTGACCAGTTTGGAGACGCCGGCTTCCTGCATGGTGACTCCATACATGGCCTGGGCTGACTCCATGGTTTTCCTTGAGTGCGTGATCACGATGAACTGCGTGTCCGTCGCCATTTCCGACAGCAGTTTCGTCAGCCGCCCGATGTTGGCTTCATCCAGCGGGGCGTCGACTTCGTCGAGCACGCAGAACGGGCTGGGCTGATACTTGAAGATCGCCATCAGCAGTGACAGGGCGGTCAGGGCTTTCTCTCCGCCGGAGAGCAGCAGGACGTTCTGCAGCTTCTTGCCCGGAGGCGAGGCGATGATTTCGATGCCGCTGTCGTTGATATTGCTCTCATCCGTCAGGTGCATCTCACCGGAGCCTCCGCCGAAGAGCGTCTGGAAGCAGCCCTTGAAGTTTTCATTGATGGCTTTGAAAGCCTCGGTGAAACGGGTCCGCGAGTATTCGTCGATTTCCTGGATGGCTTTCTCGGTGTCGCGGATTGAGTCGAGAAGGTCCTGACGCTGCGCCGAGAGGAAATCGAAGCGCTGCTGCGCTTCTTCGAACTCTTCGTGCGCCGTCGGGTTCACTGCCCCCAGGTTTTCAATCTTCGTCTTCGTTTCCTGATACGCGGCTTCAGTGGCTTGCAGGACTTCCGGCGAGAGGTCTCCGGATGCTTCGATCTCCGCTACCGGCAGGTTCAGTTCCTTGCGGCTGGTTTCGTCGAGGAACTGCAGTTCGGACTGGCGGCGCGTCAGTTCGATTTCGATTTCAGAACGGCGCGTGTGACCGGCTTCGATGCGTGCCCGCAGGCCGCGCAGAATCTCGTCCGCCGCGGTCAGTTCTTCGCGATGCCGCGCTTCGGCTTCGGTCAGCTCAAGCACCTGTCGCTCTGCCGCTACGGTCTGCTCATCGAGTGCCATCAGCTTCTGATCGAGTTCAATGTTTTCGCTCAGAATGCGCGCTCTCGTTACGCCCCAGCTTTGAACTTCCGTGCCGATCTGCTGTCGCCGGCGGGACATTTCATGGAACTGGCTCTCCAAACGAGCCAAGGCAGCGCGTTCGCCACGATGGCGTTCTTCGAGTCCGGCCAGCTTCGCGCGCAGCACGCTGTGCTCTTCGCCGATCAGATGGGCTTCGGTCTGCGCGGCGTCAAGCTGTTCGCGCATGGCTTCGAGAGCTTCTTCGCGGCTGGCGCGGTCGGCATCCTTTTGCTCGACGAGGGTGAGATTCTGCGTGCGGGTGTGGTGGGCGCGCTCCTCTTCATGCTTCAGGCGCTCCAGTTCCTGGCGGGCGATGGAGATGCGGGAGTTGGCGCGGTTGATCTCTTCCGAGGCGCGCCGCGATTCATGGTCGAGCGATACCGCTTCTTTTTCGCTGGTCTGCTGGGAGAGGCGCAGGCGCTCCAGTTCGATTTCGAGCGCGGAACTTTCGCCCTGCAAAGCTTCCTGCTCGGCGGTCTTTTCCGCGAGCACCCTTTCCTGCTGCTTCAGGAGGTTCTCGTATTCGCGCATTTCGCGCTTGAGAACGAGCGGCCCGCTGGCCTTCTTGCGTCCGCCGGTGAGCATGCGGCCGTTGTAGCACTGGCCGTCGGGGAGCAGGAAGTAGCGGTCGGGCCAGGCTTCGGCCATGGAGCGGGCCTGCTCGCGATCGGTGGCCAGATAACAGCTGGAAAGACGCGGCAGCAAATTGCGGGTTTGACCCGAAAGTCCGTTTGTGAAGTTGATGAAATCGGTCAGGCGCGGCAACTCCGGGCCATTCGAATTGTCATCTACGGATTCGGGTCCGCCCTCGACCAGGAAGGTCGCGCGTCCTTCCAGCTCGCCGCGCAAGAGAGTCATGCTCTGCTCGGCTTGATTCCAGTTCTGTACGACTACGTATTCGAGTTCATCGTGAAGATGTTCTTCCGCGGCTCGCTCCCATGCCGGATCGACTTCCACGAAGTCTGCGAGTACGCCTTCGGGGCGGAACTGGCCAGCGCGTCCGTTTTCGAGAGCGGAGAGCAGCTTCTTGGTGGATTCGGTTGTGTAGCTGTGGTGCGAAAGAATATTCTCGACGGATTCGCGTTTGGCCCGCAGCCGCGAGGCCTCGGTTCGGATCTGATCGATCTGTTGACGCAGCTGCGCGGCGGTCTGTCGTTTCGCGGTGAGGCTCGCTTCGGCTTCATGGCGGCTGGACACCACTTCCTGAAGCTCCGCCTGGCGTTGCGCGATCCTCTCGGAAAGCTGCTGCTTGACGCCGGTCAGACGCTTGACTTCGGTGGTCCCGATTTCCTCTTCCTTCTGCACGCGCGTGCGCTCACGCTCGATGCCAGCGAGGTAAGTATCGGCCTGCGCGATCTGATTGCGGAAGGTGGACGCTTCGCCGAGCAGGCGCAGAATGACGGAACGGGATGATTCGATGGTACGCTCGGCCTCGCGGACACGGAGCTGAATGGCGTCTCGGGCCTGATTCTTTTCGAGCAGACCGGTGCGGACTTCCTGCATCTCCTGCTCCAGCGCTGCGACGCTGAGAGCGTCGGCGCTGCGATCGGTTTCGTTCTGCTGGAGGCGGGCTTCGAGGGTGGTGGTTTCCTGCTCGGCGCCTGCCATGCGCTGTTCGATGCTGGAGACTTCGCGGACCTGCGCGGCAAGGCGTCCGCGCGTGCGCTCGGCTTCCACATTGAGTTCGGCGCGCTGCCGGCGGGCTTCGGTGAGCTGGGCTTCGAGCGCATAGAAAACTTCCTGCGCGCGCTGGCGTTCGGCATCCTTATCGGCTGCCTGAACGGTGACGTCCTTCAGTTCGGCCTGCGCGATTTCGAGGGCGGCGGAGGCTTTCCCGGCTTCGTCCTTCAACGTCATGTAGCGGCCGGCGAGAACGGTGCGGAGCTGGGATTCGAGATCGGCCTTGAGTTCCAGATAGCGCTTGGCCTTGGAGGCCTGCCGCTTGAGGGAATTGACCTGCCGGGTGACCTCTTCGAGGATGTCGAAAACGCGTGCGATGTTCTGGCGGGAGCTTTCGAGCTTGGCTTCAGCGAGACGGCGGCGGCTCTTGTACTTGGTGATACCGGCGGCTTCTTCGATGACGGAGCGGCGGTCCTGCGGTTTCGACGATAGGATCTGGCCGATGCGGCCCTGCTCGATAATGGCGTAGGATTCCGGGCCGAGTCCGCTGCCCATGAAGATGTCCTGGATGTCGCGGAGACGGGCCTGACGGCCGTCGATCAGGTATTCGCTTTCGCCGGAGCGGAACAGGCGGCGGGTGATGGTGATTTCGCCGGGTTTGGCGGGAGTATGATGGGCAATTTCGTGGACCTTATGGGCCTCGCCGCCTTCGTCGATCACCGTTCCTTCTGTTTCGGCGGCAGGTGGGGGCGCGGCCTGGGCGACCGGATCGACCAGAACCATGGTGACGGAGGCCATGCCGACCGGTTTACGGGCTTTGGTGCCGGCGAAAATGACGTCTTCCATGCGTCCGCCGCGCAGGCTTTTGGCGGACTGTTCGCCGAGCACCCAGCTGATGGCGTCGCTGAGATTGGATTTGCCGCAACCGTTGGGTCCGACGACAGCCGCGATACCGCCCCCGTTGAAACGGAGTTCGGTGCGATCGCAGAAGGATTTAAAACCCTGAAGTTCGACTTTTTTTAGTTTCAGCATTCGATACAACCTCGCGGCGGCGGCGGATTACTACAACGTCACCATACTATCGCGATTTCGGCCAAAGTAAAGTACCATCCATACCCCATAATGTGTTTTCCTCAGGACTTCCACAAGATCTTGGGGTTGACCGGAAGTTTCGGGGCGTGGAGCACTATGCGGGGATTCGAAAAAACGAACCCATTTCGATCAATTCGCGGTTGGTTGTTTGTCGATTTTGTCAATGACGAGAGTCTTGATTTCCTCTTTGCGCGGATCGAGCCTGAGGCCGAGTTGTCCGACAGCCTGGAATACCGAGCTTCCGCCCGGATCCGTCGCTGCGCCTATGGCGGCGGCTGGGCCGCCCATGCCTAGGGCGCGGGCGACGTTCTGCACATCTTCCACGGCGATATCGAGAGCGATCTCATAGCGATCGTTGAGGCCGGTGCGGTCGACTACCGGCTTGCCAGTTATGGAACTCAGCAGATCCGCCAGGCCTGAAGTACTCGCCCGCAGCAGGACCAATTGAATGCCGTTCGGTCCCCCGTTCTGTCCCATGGTGATCCGCGTCGGCCCGGCTGGTCCTCCCGTGGAGGTCATCGTTCCGCCGGCCGAAGGGGTCATCGTCTGAAGGCCTCCCCCCGGATCAGGGTCGGCCGGAAGAGTGGATGGCTTCAGCTTAGGACCGTTTTTCCCGGCGATCAGCGCGTACGCCGGCATGGCGCGCAGTTCCGTGTGGGCCTTCAGCCCAAACCGCTCCCCGAGCAGCGTCTGCAGCATATCCGGCACCCGGTCTTCGACCGCGCCGTCAGGCAGTTTCGCCTGAATGTTGAAACGCTCCATCGACAGCCAGTCCGGACCGGAGATTTGATGAGGTTTCAACCTGTACGCCGCCACAATGAGATCGGTGAGAGTGACGAATTCAAGATCGACGCGAGCTTTGTCGATGCTGATTCCAGCCCTCAGCTTGCCCTGCATCAGGAGAGGCATGGCCTCGGCCATCGGGAGCGATGGCTTGATTACGGCCACTTCAAAAGCCGGCGCGACGCCCGGATTCTGCGCCCACACTGCCGGGACCGCTAATGCCACGACCGCGGCGCAGCGCACGAGGATTGATTCAAGAGAGAAGATCGCTTCAAGAGACATTTAGAATACCCTCAATTAAGATCGAGCGACTGGATTAGAGACTCGCTGCCATCGAAGATCACTTCGGCCGAAGCGGGCGTGCGCCTCCCCAGAATCACCAACGCGGCGATGCCGGCGGCCATAAAAATCAACGCCCGGATTGCCCGTTCGTCCATCCCCTTTTCCAGATCGGCCATGTTGAAGCTGTACGTAGTGAATCCGTAGAGGTACACGATTGCCAGCACCGACAGACTGGTCCGGCCCGCGAAGTAGGAACAGGTAAACGGCACTTTGCCGAAACTCCAAAACGTCACCTCGATCAGCAAAGCGCCGGCGATGAGTTGAAACACAACGTGGAGCACAGCGGCTGCGGCCCCGAATATCTCTGCTTCGAACGGCATACTCGCCAGCAGCAAGGGCACAAGACCGCAAATGAGGACCACTTTCCTGGCGGCGCGGCGGGCGGTTTCCGTCCAGCGGGATTCGGTGATCTGCAGCACCCAGTTGCAGGCGAGGTCGGAAGGAAACTGAAACACAGTCCGGAATCCGGAGATCACAAAGAAGGCAATCAGAAACGGGACGATCCGGAGGCCTTCCTGTGACAGTTCGATTTTCCCGGACCGCACCGACAGCCCAACGAACATCGCCGCCGAAATTCCAACGCTTAGCCAGGTGGCGAGAAACAGGCGATGCTTCGTGCTCCGCGCCAGGGTCTTTCGGCAAAAAACAAAAATAGCCCACTCCTCAGGCGACGAGGCCATTCCCCGGAAGCGGCCCTGCGCGGGCGGTCGCGCCAACGTGTCCTCCGTTTCCAGGGTGCGCTGGAAATGGCTCTTGAATCCGAAAGCCCACGTCAGACAGAAACATAGAATAACGATGGCCAAAACTTTGATTCCGTAGTAGCCAAGGGAGGCGAAGAAGGGATCGCCCCCCGGCAGCAGAATGTCATAGATGCCGGTGAACCAGACCGGAGGAAAGAACCATAGCCAGGCGGCGCGCGCCTCAGCCGCGGGTTTTAGTAACAGCACATACACGGGATAACCAAAAGCTGAAAGCACCATCAGGCTCATTCCGATGGTCTGTACCCATGGCGATATGCGCCGGAAGATCCTTGGGCTCGTCGCGTTGATCAGGATTCCCTGCAAAGCGCCAATGAAAAAGAACGCGAAGACCGCGGCCCCGGCGCTAGCAGTCACTTGAGCAATAATCAGTCGCAACCCGAATCCCCATGCGTCCGCCTTGAACATACAGAAGAACGCCGACGCGGCGGTGGGGAAGAAGTTCAGCGCGCCGGTGAGCAGTCCCAGAAAGATGAGAAGCGCCCCGCACTTCGCGGCGAAGACATCGCGCAGCGGAACCGGAAATTGAGACAGGATGAGGAAGTCGCGCCTGTCGGGAAAAAGCATGTCCCACTGAAAGACCGTCGTGAACCCGATTACCGCGAAGGAAAACGCGGGAAAGAACAAGCGGAAGTCTCGCAGCGCCCAGGTGACAACCGGCGTTCGGACTTTTTGAAATGTCAGTTCCAGAAAAGCCGGCATTGCCAGGTAGGCAACGAAGAAGCCAACCGTAAAAAGAAATCCGAGCACCTGATAAATGTTCGTCTCGAAACCGCTGCCCGGCGACACAGTGTCGTCTTCAAAGAAGCGGTCCTGAAACATCTTCAGGAGAATTTTGAATGGCGCGCGCTGATTCATCGCGCCATGACCGCCGCAATTTCGCGGGCGCGGGATTCCATGTCCTCCTGCTGCACGAGTTGAGCGAAAACGCCCTCGAGATCGGGTTGGCGCAGGCGGTCGCGGAGGGTTACGACGGAATCGTCGGCCACGATGCGGCCCTGATAGATCACTACGATGTGTTCGCAGATTTTCTCCACCAGCTCGAGAACGTGGGAGATGTACAGAATGGCTTTGCCGCGGTCCGCAAGTGCCCGCAGCAGGTGCCGGAAGAGAAGCGCGTTGCTGATGTCGAGACCGGACTGGGCCTCATCGAATATCAGAAGTTCCGGATCGTGTAACAGGGCCGCGGCAATGAGCACGCGCTGATTCATCCCCTTGGAGTACGCCGAGATCGGCGTCCAGCGGGCATCGTGCAGATTCAGCAGTTCGAGAAGTTCGTTTGCTTTCCGGTCGACCCGTTCTTCAGGAAGTCCGCGCAGACCGCCCGCGAACTGCAGGTACTCGAGTCCGGTGAGATATCCATACAGGTTCGGCTCCTCGGGAACATAGCCCAGGCATTTCCGAAAGGCGATGAGATCCTCCCGCACATTCCGCCCGTTATAAAGAATCTGACCTTCCGAAGGATGGAGCAGCCCGGCAAACATCTTGACCGTTGTGGATTTGCCGGAGCCGTTCGGGCCCAGATATCCGGTAATTTCGCCGGCCCGCACTTTGAAGCTGACGCGGTCAACCACTGTGGTCGCGCGGAAGCGCTTGGTCAGGTTGCTGGCCTCGAGCATGAAGGTCAGCCCAGGGCCAAAGATACGAGGTCGCCCCGCTTCCAGCGGTAGACGGCAATGAAAGAAGTCAGGGCAGCGAGCGCCGCCGCGATCCCAATCGCAAAAACCGTTTGTGGGAAGGTGGCATCACCGGGACCGAGTGTGAGTTCTGCCTGTTTTCGGATCGCCAGAATCAGCAGGGGCGAATCCAAAACGATCACCGCGATCGCCGAAAGCGCGGGCACGCTGACGGCGGGAATTCTCAGCCAACCCGGCCCGGCAATTCCGATCAATTCGCGCAGGGCGAGCCTCCAGACTCGCAGAATCCCTCGGATGTGTTGCTGCGCCCATGCGGCCGCCAGATCGTGCGCGAACATTTCGAACATCTCGGAGCCGAAGGCGCGCCGGAGGTCGTCGGGATAAAGCACAAGGAGCCAGCGGTAGGCAATCAGACTCCCGCGACAGAGGCGGCTCATGACTGCGCCTTCGCGGGACGCAGGCGCAGCGTCTTCGACTTGTGAAGCACCGATTCCATACGCTGTAATTCGGCGTCCAGAGCCGCGTTTCCGTCTTTCGTCATTCGATAGTAGCGGCGCGGACGACCGCCGGTTTCCGGGCCCGCCACTTCCTTGATCCATCCTCCTTCGAGCAGGCGCTGAATCGTCGTGTAGAGAGTTGCCGGCCCGAGTTCGAAAGTGGGATCGAGCTGACGCGCGTCCTGCCTGATGCCGTAGCCATGCCTGTCGCCGCCACTGAGAGCCAGCAAAACGAGAAGCGTGGCAGGAGGGAGGGGACCGGCTTTTTCCATAGATCTACTAGTAATATATCATCTGGTGATCTATCCGACAAGCAATTTCCGCGAAATTGCTCACAATCGTCTCAACCTGTCCGTAAGTTACTGTACCTTCTGGAGATATCGACCGGACATTTGGTTGTTATTATCGGCTCAAACAATGAAAACCGCACTGTTTGCTTTGCTGCTGTGGGGCGTGAGTCTCTCGCCTGCCTACGCGATCGTTACCCTTGGATTGAGCACCCAGAACTTCATCCAGACCGGCATCGGGCAGGGCCAAAGCTCGGTCGGTTTTGGCGCGTGTTCGTTCGACGGGACGAACACCACTTGCACGCTCTCCGGTCCTTTTACGGGATTGGGGCCGGGCGGGACTTATAGCTTCGTTATCAGTTACGCCGGCAATGGCGGCTTCCCTCTGAACGCGCTGTACCAGACTCCGGGCGTCAATGACTTCGTCTTTCAGGCCAACAGTAACTACAATTCCACCTTCTCTTTTGCGCTGAACCTCGCCGAGACGAACGGACCCACGATCACGTTTTACAGCTTCGCGAACTTCCGTTTCCTCTATTCCACGACGACCTGCACCGGCGTTGCGGCCGGGTCGTGCGCCGAATCGCAGGTTGCCGTGACACCGGGCGCGACGATAACAGGGCAGGTGACCGGAACGTTCGATCCCACCCCTTCCATCACACCGGCAGGGGCTAACACAGCCGCGGCCTATGGATCCTACAGCGCCATCGCCCCCGGAACATGGATGGAGATCTACGGCGTCAACCTCGTAACCAACACCCGTACTGCGACCTGGGCGAACAGCTTTACGGGAAATCAGGCGCCCTCCACCCTGGCCGGAACAACGGTCACCATCGCGGGACTTCCCGCTTATATCGATTACGTAAGTCCGGCCCAGGTGAATGTGCTGGTGCCGTCAGGCATACCGACAGGATCCCAGCAAATCGTGGTCACGACGGCGGGCGGGACCAGCACGGGCTATACAACTACGATTAACCCGATCGAGCCCGGAGTGCTGGCGCCGCTTTCGTTTATGATTAATGGCGCGCAGAATGTGGTCGCGGTCTTTTCCAACACCACAATCTACGTTCTGCCCAACAGCATCGCCGGTGTCGCGACAGCGGTGGCAAAGCCCGGCGATTACATCACCATGTATGGAATCGGCTTCGGGCCGGTAACGCCGAATCTCACGGCGGGGCAACTCGTTGAGGTATCCAATTCTCTTCCGGCCAGTTTGGGGATTACATTCGCGGGGGTCTCCGGCACGATTCAGTATGCGGGTCTCGCGCCGGGATACACAGGCCTCTATCAATTCAACGTGCAAGTACCCAATGTCGGGCCGAGTAATTCCGTCCCGGTGGTCTTTTCATTGGGCGGGGTGAAGATCGCACAACAGAATCTGGTGATCGCGATCGGACAGTAGGTTTTCTCGCCGATCGCCGATGTCTCTGTAAGACACCTTTGTAAGACGCCTCTGTAAGCCCAGGGCCTTTGTCGGGCGCGATATAATCGAAGCGCAAATGGATGTCTTTGAGGAACTGATCCACCTGAGGTCACTGGGGCAGAAGTGCGCCCTGGCCACCATTGTCCAGGTGAAGGGGTCAATCCCGAGTTTTGAATCCGCCAAACTGCTGGTGCGGGAAGACGGCTCGCTGGTCGGGACGATCGGCGGGGGCTGCGTAGAGGCCGAGGTTTGGAATGCCGCGCGCGAGGTGATTGCCTCAGGGAAACCGAAACATATGTCCTTCAGTCTGGGGCAGGACGCGGCCTACGACAACGGACTGATTTGCGGAGGGCAACTGGACGTGTTCGTGGAATGCGTGTCGCCGCAGCCGGCGGTGATTATTTTCGGTGGCGGTCATATCTCCAAGAGCCTCTCGAAGGTGCTGGATTTGGCCGGTTTCCGGGTTACCGTTTCGGACAATCGCGAGACCTACGCGAACCGCGAGCGCTTTCCGGAAGCGGTGGATATTCACGCCGACGAATATGAAGACCTCTTTCCGAAGCTGACGGTCAACGAATCCACCTTCATCGTGATCGTGACCCGCGGGCATCGCGACGATATGCGGATTCTGCGCTGGGCGGTGACGACTCCGTCGAAGTACATCTCGATGATCGGAAGCAAGCGCAAGGTAATTTCGGTGGTCCACGAGCTCGAAAAAGAGGGACTGCCGCGCGAGGCTTTCGAACGGGTTTTCGCGCCCATGGGTCTCGAGATCGGCGCGGAATCGCCGGAAGAGATCGCCATTTCCGTGGGAGCGGAGATGATTGCGATGCGGCGTCTTCCGGAAGGAAAATGGCGGTCGCTGTCGAAATCGGTATTCTGCGACGAACATCTGCGGGCGTTGCTGAAGTGATCGCCCAGTGAACGCCGCCGGGGTCATTCTGGCCGCCGGGGAGTCGCGGCGAATGGGCAGTCCAAAGGCTTTTCTGCCTTTTCGCGGCGGGACGTTTCTGTCGAACATCGCGGACGCGCTGGGACGGCGATGCGCGCCCGTGATCGCGGTTTTCGGCTTCGACGCCGCGCGGCTGATGAAGATGGCGCCGGCGGGAGTTGTGGCGGTGGAAAATCCCGTGTATGAGCAGGGAATGCTGACGTCGCTTCAGGCCGGTTTGCGTGCGGTGCCGGACTCCTGCGATGCGGTGATCTTCACGCTGGTGGATCATCCGGTGATTTCCGCCGCGACTCTGGACAGGCTTTTCGAATCGAAGGCGCCCATTGCGATTCCGCGATTTCAGGGGAAGCGGGGCCATCCGGTGCTGGTGCGGCGGCGGATCTTCGAGGAATTTCTGGCGGAGCCGCTAACGGCGAAGGTGCGCGACACCATCGACCGGCATGCGGCGGCGATCGACTATATAGAGGTTGAGGACCCCGGCATTTCCGACGATATCGACAATCCGCAGTTGTATGAAAGTCTGCTTGCCCGCGAGGCCGGGCGCGCATGAAACCGCGGACGAAATGGATCGTTACCGGCGTGTGCGCGGCGGTACTCGCCAGCCTGATTCCGCCGTATATCAGCGCCGATGAATACCGCGAATCGGTGCGCGGGGCGCTGGAGAGCGCACTGGGACGCAAGGTGGAAATATCGTCCGTGCGTTTTCGTGTGCTGCCGCAACCGGGGTTCACGGTCAGCAACGTGATCATCGGGGAAGATCCGGCGATCGGCGCTGAGCCGGTGGCTTATGTCACCACGCTGCGGGCCGCTCCGAGGCTGCTGGCGCTGATGGCCGGGCGTCTGGAGTTTTCTTCAGTCGATCTGGAAGATGCCAGTCTGAATCTGACGCGCGTGGATAAAAACCAGGGCGGCATTCGCTGGAATGTCTCTCCGTTGATGCGGCCGGCCCTGCTGACGAAGTTTCCCAGCGTACACATTCGGGGCGGGCGAATCAATTTCAAATCGGGCGATACGAAATCGCTCTTCTATCTTCTGGACACCGATCTGGATCTTTGGCCGCCGGTTTCAGCGACCGGCGCGTGGACCTTGAAAGTACACGGCGAGCCGGCCCGCACCGACAGGATGGCGCGCGGGTTCGGCAGCTTTTCGGTGCGCGGCGAATGGTTTCCGCGGGACAACGCCACCACGCTGGATGTGCAACTGGAGAACAGCGAACTCAGCGATCTGCTGATGCTGTTCAACCGGCACGAATCGGATATTCATGGCGATATTTCGGGGCAGGCGCACCTCGCCGGTCCGCTGAATCACATCGGGCTGGCGGGACGATTGACGGTGTCGAATCTGCACGGCTGGAATCAGGCGCCGCCGGGCGGCAACCGGTGGCCGCTGGAACTGGGCGGAGTGCTGGACGCCTACGGCCAGACGATCGATGTTGCGGCGCGGCCGGGCGGGTCGCAGCCTGCATTCGGAATTCGCTACAGGGTCGCCGATTATCTGCGGCGTCCGCGCTGGGGCGTGACGGTGAACCTGAACAAATTTCCATTGAGTCCGTTGCCGGGCGTGGCGCGAAATCTGGGCTGGTCCATTCCCGCTGATTTCAAGCTGGACGGAACCGCGCTGGGAGCGGTGAGTTTTTCCAGTCCGGACGGGTCGACGCGTATGAACGGCGGTCTGAATCTGGCCAGCGCCACGGTTGCGGTGGGGAGCACGCCGCCGTTGCGGATACCGACGGCCGATATGCGGTTTTCGGGCAGCACCATTACGTTCGGTCCGTCGGCGATTACCGACGTGCAGAACGAGACCGCTATTCTGAGCGGCGCGTGGAACGCGGATTCCGGAGGGCTGGAAGCATCTCTGTCGAGCGACGGCATGCAGATCGGTTCCCTGAGCCGGCAGATTTCGGTGGCGGGAATTCCCTTGCTGAGCCAGGCGACGGCGGGGACGTGGAATGGCAATCTGCACTATTCGGGCGACGATTCTCTCTGGACGGGCGAACTGCATTTGCAGGATACGGTGATTCCCTTCGAGGCGTTTTCCGATCCGCTGCATCTGACTTCGGCGGATGTGACGATCGACGAATCGGGACTGGCTGTCAGGAAACTGAAACTCTCGATAGGCGCGGTGGAGGGCCAGGGCGAATACAACTACGATCCTTCGGCGGCGCGTCCGCACCGCTTCCGCATTACGCTGGCGCAGGCGGACGGCGCGGCTCTCGAAAAAGTTTTGATGCCTGCCCTGCGGCGCGGAAACTTCTTCACCTATGCTTTCAGCTTCGGCAGAACGCCGCAGCCGGACTGGCTGCGCAACATGCACGCCGACGGGACGATCCAGGCGGGCACGCTCGATCTGGCCGGTACGGATTTTACGAAGTTCCGCGCGCGCGTGGTGTGGGACGGGATGGAAGTGCGGCTCACCACGTTGCAGACTCAACTCGGGACAGAGCCGGGCGGCCCCTCATTCAAGGGCGGCGTGACGATTCACCTCGATCGCAGACAACCCGCGTATGAGATTGCCGGGAAGCTGACGGGGATGCCCTGGCGGTCGGGAAAGCTCGATGCGGAAGGGACGCTGGCGACGTCGGGGACGGGCGTAAATCTGCTTGCGCATATGCGCGCCAAAGGCCTGTTCGAAGGCCGCGAAATCGATTTATCGCCGATCGATTCCTACGAAACCGTGGCGGGGGCGTTCGACTGGGCATGGGATGCGCGCAATCCCAGGCTGCACCTGACCCAGCTGGTGATGAAGAGCGGCGAAGACACTTTCCAGGGGACGGCGGATTCGCAGGATGACGGGCAGGTGGTTTTGAAACTCACCGACGGGAACCGGCATATTCAGGCGGCCGGTGCGATCTTTCGCGGCGATGCGTTGAAGCCTGTCACTCCGTAGTCTTCGCCGGCCGCACGAAATCGAAGGGTAAATCGTGTGCCGCGGCCGGGTTCCGATTCAACGGTAACCGAGCCGCCGTGCCCGTGCATGATGTCGCGCACAATGGAAAGTCCGAGGCCCGTGCCGCGTTCGCCTTTGGTGGTGAAGAACGGGTCGAATATGCGAGCCCGATCGGCCGCGGGGATGCCCGGGCCGGAGTCTTCGATATCGATCTGGCACGGCGATGTCGCGATGCGCAGCGTTCCGTTGTTGTTCATGGCTGCGCAGGCATTTGAGATCAGGTTTGTCAGCGCGCGGCCAAGAGCAAGCGGGTCGGCAGCGATCGGGGGCAGGGAAGCCGGCAACCCGGTTATGAGCCGGACTCCTTCCGGCAAATGCAGCTTCGCGATGAAGCCGGACAGAAATGCGCTCAGGTCGTGTGGACGAAGTTGCACGGTCTCGCCGTGCGCGCGGGAAAGCAGGCTGGCGGCGAGATCGGCACAGCGATTCACCGCCTCCAGCGCGGCCACGATGGACGGAGTCCGATCCTGGGTCGACAAATGATTCACAATGATGGTGAGTTGATTATTAATATCGTGGGCCATGCCCGCCGCGGCGGATCCGATATTTCCGGTGCTGTCCGGGTTTGTGACCGGTCCGGATTCATTCGGCATGAGGGATTCTCCTGGCCCGATAGTAGAGCCTCTGCCACGGATCGACCCGCCTGTTCTAACCTAAGTTATTCATTTATGAGATCAAATATCTTCGCCGCCGCTGTGATGAGCGCGGCCGCCACCCTTCTTATGAGCATGACAATGTCCGCCGCCGAGACCCCTGTTGCGCAATTGAAAAATATGAGCGCGCGTTTTGCGCCCGTTGCAATGCCCGTGGATATTTCAAAGCTGTCGGCCGAGGACCGGAAGGCCCTGCCGAGCCTCATTGAAGCCGCACGAATTCTGAATCGGATTTTCCTGCAACAGATGTGGAGCGGCAATCTCGCGCTGGAGCAGAAGCTGCGCGCCGATCAGTCGGCGGCGGGGAAGGTCCGGTTCGATTACTTCTGGCTGAACAAAGGGCCGTGGTCCGAACTGGATAACCACGCGGCATTCCTTGCCGGCGTGCCGGATAAGCGGCCGGCGGGTGCGAACTTCTATCCGGAGAATATGACGAAGCAGGAGTTCGAGGCGTGGTCGAAGGCGCTGTCGCCGGAAGCGCGCGAGCAAGCCGAGGGATTTTTCACGGTGATTCGCCGAGACGCTGCAGGAAAACTTCACATGGTGCCGTATTCGGAGGAATACAAGAAGGATCTCGAAGCGTGCGCTCAGGACCTGCGAGCAGCCGCGAAGGCCACGACGAATCCGACTCTCAAGCGGTGTCTGGAAACCCGGGCGGCGGCATTTCTTTCCAACGACTATTACGCGAGCGACATCGCGTGGATGGATCTGGATGCGCCGCTGGATATCACAATCGGTCCGTACGAAACCTATAACGATGAGATCTTCGGTTATAAGGCCTCGTTCGAAGCCTATGTTAATGTGCGCGACGATGCGGAGACGGCGAAGCTGAATTTTTTCGGCCAGCACATGCAGGAGGTGGAGAACAGCCTTCCGATCGATGCGAAGTTCCGCAATCCGAAGATCGGGGCGCTGTCACCCATTCGGGTAGTGAATCAGGTGTTTGCTTCCGGAGACGCGGACCATGGGGTGAAGACGGCCGCGTACAACCTGCCCAACGACGAACGTGTTGTACACGAAAAGGGCAGCAAGCGCGTGATGCTGCGGAACGTGCAGGAGTTGAAGTTCCGCACGACGCTGGAGCCCATTTCGAAGACGGTTTTGACGCCAGCGGCTCTGGCATCGCTGAATTTCGATTCGTTCTTCACGCACATTCTGGCGCATGAGATGAGTCACGGAATCGGGCCGCATCAGATCACGGTCGGGGGGCGCGCGACGACGCCGCGGCAGGAACTGAAGGACCTGTATAGCGCCATTGAAGAAGCGAAGGCGGATGTGCTCGGCCTTTATATGCTGCAGCACTTTTACGATCACGGCTACCTGAAGAACGACGAACAAAGGCTCTATACGACGTTCCTTGCGTCATCTTTCCGCACGCTGCGTTTCGGATTGAATGAAGCGCACGGGAAGGGGATGGCTTTGCAGTTCAACTACCTGACCGACAAGGGCGCGTTCGTCAATAAGGACGGGGAGTGGCAGGTGGATTCGGCGAAGATCAAGGGAGGGGTTCGCGACCTTGCCCACGATTTGCTGATGATCGAAGCGAACGGGGATTACGCGGGCGCGAAGAAGATGCTGGATACGCTGGGCGTCTTGAGACCGCAGGTGAGCGCGACGCTGAAGCGGACGGGAGAGGTGCCGGTGGATATTCAGCCGGTCTTCACGACGGCGGACGAACTGGACCCGGCGGGCCGGGGCAAGTAAAAAAAAGCTGGTGCGGATGAGAGGACTTGAACCTCCACTTCCTTTCGAAAACCAGAACCTAAATCTGGCGCGTCTGCCAGTTTCGCCACATCCGCACGGAGGGGTGAACGATTGAAATTATAGCAGCGGGCCGGGAAGAAACCGCATGCTAACCTGAACGTACTGGCCTGATTTTTGGCCCTTCCGTTTTAGTCAGCGCTTCTTTCAATTCTGCAGCGGGAGCCGGTAGCTCAGTTGGTAGAGCATCGCACTTTTAATGCGGTGGTCGCGGGTTCGAGCCCCGCCCGGCTCACCATTTTATTTTTCAGTCAGTTCAGCGGGCGCGAGACCAGGGATTCCATGCGTCCCAGATCCTCGAGCAGCTTCGCGGTCCGGCGCGCCCGGCATCCGGATTCAATTCCGTCTAATTTGCCGTTGGATTTTTTTCCATGTGGTCGATCACAAGGATCTCCACGGGGCCTTTGCGCGGCTCCAGTTTCAATCCCAGCTTTTCGATCGCGCTGAAGAGCGTGTCGCCCGAGGCGTCCAGCGCGCGCATGGCCTGCGGGGGAAGCTGAACTCCGGCCGAAAGCGCCGAGCGCACGATCATGGCGCTGAAGTCCTCCGGTGAGACGTCGAGCGTGAAATCGTAGGTTCCTTTGAGGCCGGTGAGGTCGAGAATGGGCCGGTCGACGAAGCGCGCGAGGGCGTCGGCGAAGGAAGCCGTGGTGATCTTCTTGGCTTCGAGCCGGTTAGCCGCGACGGAAAAGTACGATCCTCTGCCAAGGTTGATGGTGACCCCGCTCTGTGCGCCGGCGGCTGAGATCGCCACCGGTTCGTCGGGCCCGCTGGCCGGGTCCATCGGCGATTCCGCGACCTTGAGGCCACCCTTGCCGACGACCAGCGCGAAGACGGGAAACTCTTTCGTTTCACGGTGGGATTTCATCTGAAAGCGCTCTTCGAGCAGAGCCATCAGCATGGCAGGAACCTGGCTGCCCGTGGCCCCTTCCGGGAGTTTTGCGTTGATGTCGAAGCGTTCGCCGCCCAGCCATTCCGGGCCGGAGATCTGATAAAGCTTGAGCTTGCCGGCGATGCCGATGTAATCCCGCAGATTCAGGGCCGTGCAGTTCACCTGCGCGCCGTCAATGCGGACGCCGATTTTTGCCTGCTCGGCGACTGCGGGGCCGGATGGTTTGATGGAAGCCACTTCGAATTGCTGGGCGCAGAGAAGTGCGGGAGCGAACAGGACAAGGATGTACGGGCGCATAACTGCCTATACGATACTGCAGAGGCAAAAGGTCTGTTAATTTGGAGCCTTTGTGTGGGACGCCCTGTCTGACGCTCGATCTCTCCGCCAAAATTAGCGGTACGAGCCCGGCACTTCAAGAGCTTTTGAAGCGTCGTTACTTTGTCGTAATTCTACTTTGTCAGCACATAGCAATCTCGAATGATCGGAGAGCCACAGGAAAAGCCAACTATGTCTGTGCCCCGCAAGTCCACTAATCGTTCAGTATTTCTAATTTCTTGTACATATACGCGAAGTGGGGCGGGTGGTGCTGGAGATTGAGCGCGTAATGTCGCGAGGACTGCAATTAGTGCCGCAATAGCTGACCACATCAACTTTTCTTTCATGGAAACGCATCATATCAAGAACTGGAAATCGTTGGCCAGGAACGGGACTAAAGCTGTTCGTATGACGGCCCGACTGGGAGCCGGAGAAAATCCCCGCATTCGCATTTGTGACCGTCTACGCCATTTTGGCTACTCGGGAAAGTGTAGTCGTGCTCGTGACTAGCGGAAACTGTACACTCGGTTCCATCACCGTGCACAAAGAGTTCGGCTCTGAACTTTCTAAGGTCCTCAGCCGGCGGTTTCGGCGGAGCGTCTTTAGAGAGCCATGCATGCGATGTCGCCATCTTCTGTCGGCACTCGGGGCATTTCCTAGAGGTCCATTTGCGATCCCAGGTCGCGAAAATCGGTATCTCGTCAGGCATGAATTTAGCCTAAACCAATCTGATGACGGCGCATCGACAAACTTTAACAAAGGTATTGCTTTCGTACTTGGGGCGGAACGTCTGAATGCAGACGATTGAATAACCCTCGAATAATTCTCAATGACGAGGGTTCTTGACGCCAACTTCGCGGGCAAATAACCGGCAATCCCTGCTCGCCGTAATCAGTTATCGGCCGTGTGAGGCTACCCCCGCGACTCTGTACCCTTTATAAGGCCATTGTCGGCGTTATGTAGGAGGCGGGTTAGCAGTAATTCCGGATCGCGTTCCGAAATGACTATTTCGCGATTTTTGGGCCTCAGGAAGCCTTCGTCAACTGAATGGTCGAAGGCCGCCAGGAGTTTGTTGTAGTAGCCGGCGACGTTCAGAATTCCGCAGGGTTTGTTGTGCAGGCCGAGCTGCGCCCACGTCAGGATTTCACAGAATTCATCCAGCGTTCCGTAGCCGCCGGGCATGGCGACGAATGCGCTGGAGAGGTCCGCCATCAGCGCCTTGCGCTCATGCATTGAATTCACGATCCGGAGCTCGGTGAGACCGGTGTGGGCGATTTCCCTGACTACCATCGACTGGGGGATGACGCCGATGACTTCTCCTCCCGCGTCGAGCGCCGTGTTCGCGATGGTAGCCATGAGGCCGCAATTGCTGCCTCCGTAGACGATGCCCATCCCTCTTCTGACGATGTCCTTCGCCAGAGTGGCCGCGGCCGTCGTGTAGACTTCACGGCTCCCGGAACTGGAGCCGCAGAAAATGCACACGCGCTTCATTTGAGTGATTTGCGTTCGCGTTTGGCGGTGCGGCCGCGGATCTTCAGATGGATCGGCGTGCCTTCAAATCCGAAGCGCTTGCGCAGCTGGTTCGTCAGGTAGCGCTCGTGCGAGAAATGCAGGTCGCCCGCTTTGTCGGTAAAGATGATAAATGACGGCGGCCGGATGCTGGCCTGCGTGATGTAGAGGATTTTCCGTTCCTCGAAATGCAGCGTTTCCACAAACCGGTTGAGTTCGCCCGTGGTGACGCGGTGGAAGGCCGATTCATTGACCCGCTTGATCAGCTCGAACAGATCATTGATGCCGCTTCGATTGAGCGCGGACATGAAGACCACGGGCGCATACTCGAGAAACTTCAGCCGGTCGCGCACGTTCTGTTCAAACTCTTTGCGATTGCCCGAGGTGGTGAGATCCCATTTGTTAATCACCAGAATCACGGGGCGGCCGCCTTCGTGCGCATAACCGGCGATGGTGGCGTCCAGACCGACGAAGCCTTCGCTTGCGTCCATCACGACGATCACGATATCGGCAAGCCGGATGTTGCGGCGGGCCATCACGACGCTGAGCTTTTCGGCCATCAGCTTCGTCTTGCCTTTGCGCCGGATACCTGCCGTATCCACGAAAATGTACCGGGTGTCGCCGCGTTCCACGACCTCATCCACGGCATCGCGCGTTGTGCCTGCGATGGGCGACACGATGGACCGTTCCTCGCCGGTCAGCGCATTGAGCAAGGTGGATTTGCCGACATTGGGACGGCCGATAATGGCCACCTTGATTCCGGCCGGCGGCTCCACTGCTTCAGTAACGGGGAAGCTTTCCGTAACATGGTCGAGCAGTTCCTGAATTCCCAGGCCGTGCTCGGCGGAAACAGGATAGATGTCTTTGATTCCGAGGCTGTAGAAATCGTACGCGAGAGAGTCGCGCGCGCCGGTGTCCGCCTTATTGACCGCGAGCGTAACGGGCTTGCCCAACTTGAGCAGCATGGCGGCCAGTTCGCGATCCGGCCCGGCGATTTCGGTGCGGCCGTCCACCAGGAAAATGACGTGCGAAGCCTTCTCCAGTGCGACGCGCGCCTGGGCGAGAATCTGGCCGGGAATGTAATCGGCGTCGCTGACGACAATTCCTCCGGTATCGATCAGTTCGAAATGGCGGCCGTCGTGTTCGGCCTCGCCACTGATGCGGTCGCGCGTGATCCCGGGCTCATCCCCTACGATGGATCTGCGCTGCCGTGTGATTCGATTGAAGAGGGTGGATTTGCCGACGTTCGGCCGTCCCACGATCACTACCGTGGGCGTATCGGGCGTCATGTGTTTTCATGATATCAGCGTTGCAATGATCAAGACTTCGCCAGCGCGAAATACAGGGAAGGGCAGCGCGGTGCGCCGCTTCTTTCGTCCCGATGGCCTTCTGGCGTCGAAACACTCCGGATTCGAGGTGCGGGCGGGCCAGGTGGAGATGGCTCTGGCGGTGGAAGACGCGCTGGACGAGAAGCGGAAGTTGATTGTCGAAGCCGGCACGGGAACGGGGAAAACGCTCGCCTACCTGGTGCCGGCGCTGCTTTCGGAACGGCGCGTGGTGATTTCCACCGGCACCAAGGCGCTGCAGGAGCAGTTGTTCTTTCGCGACATTCCGTTTTTGGAGCGGGTGCTGGAACGTCCGCTGCGGGTCTGTTACATGAAAGGCCGCAGCAACTATGCCTGCCGCGAAAAAATTTATGAAGCGGAAGGTTCGCCGATTCTGACGGGGCTCGAAGAAGTGGCGGATTTCCAGATCATCAGCGCCTGGGAGAAAGAGACGGAAAACGGCGATCGGGCCGAGATCAAGACGCTGCCCGAAGAGAGCACCGCCTGGGGGAAAATCGACGCGCGGTCCGAGCTTTGCGCGGGGCAGAAATGCAGGCAATACGAGCGCTGCTTCATCACGCTGATGCACCAGCGGGCCGCCGAGGCCGACATCATCATCGTCAATCATCATTTGTTCTTTGCCGATCTGGCGGTGCGGCGGGATGAAATGGGCGCGATTCTGCCGGATTACAACGCGGTGGTTTTCGACGAGGCGCACGAGCTCGAAGACATCGCGGGGCAGTACTTCGGGTTCACGGTCAGCAGCTACCGGGTGATGGATTTACGGCGCGATATCGCGGTACTTTCGCGGGCGCGCAAATTCGGGTCGGAAGAGCTGGACCGGATTCTGATCCGGCTGGAAGAGATTTCGCTGCACTTTTTCGGATTGCTGCCGGGCACCGAGGGGCGGTCGAACTTCAGTGGGCGCGGCGAGTTTCTGGAAAAGAACGCCGAGGTTTACAACGATTTTCTGCTGGCGTTCGATCTCCTCGCCAGCCACCTGAAGCTGATTGCCGACGCGCCGCAGGAAGTGATTCCTTTATTCCGGCGGGCCAACGAATTGCGTGCGGCGCTGCAATTTTTGATCGAAGGGGAGAACCCCGGTTTCGTGCACTGGATCGAACGGCGCGGGCGGGGAACATTCGTGCAGGCGACGCCGATCGACGTGGCGGATCTGCTGCGGCAGCATCTTTGGGAGAAAGTGGAGACGGCGGTGCTGACGTCGGCGACGCTGGCGGTGGCCGGGAACTTCGATTATGTGCAGTCGCGGCTGGGGCTGGAAACGGCGCGGACGCTGATTGTCCCGAGCCATTTCGATTATCAGTCGCAGGCGCTGCTGTATATCCCGAATCATCTGCCGAACCCTTCGAGTCCGGGTTATGTGGCGGCGGCGAGCGACGAGATTGTGCGGATACTGGGGGCGAGCCGGGGCCGGGCGTTCGTGCTGTTCACCAGTTACCAGCAGATGCGGCTCGTGTACGACCGGGTTTCGTTCAGCATCGATTATCCGATGCTGGTGCAGGGAACGGGGCCGCGCATGGCCCTTCTCGACGAGTTCAGGCAGACGCCGCACTGCGTGCTATTCGCGACGTCGTCCTTCTGGCAGGGCGTGGACGTGCCCGGCGATCAGTTGAGCTGCGTTATCATCGATAAGTTGCCGTTTGCGGTGCCAAACGATCCTGTGGTCGAGGCCCGAATCCGGAACATACGGGAGTCCGGGGGCAATCCTTTTTACGACTATCAAATCCCGCAGGCCGCGATTTCATTGAAGCAGGGTTTCGGCCGGCTGATCCGGACGCGAACCGATCGCGGGGTGCTTTCGCTGCTGGATAACAGGATTACGCAGCAGCGGTACGGGCAGGTTTTCTTCGACAGTCTTCCGGATTATTCGTTTTCCATGCAATTCAGGGATGTGGAGAAGTTTTTCGATGTTTGAAGTTTCCGTTGAACATACATTTGCGGCGGGCCATGCGCTGCGCAATTACCACGGCAAGTGCGAGAACGTGCACGGGCACAACTACAAGGTGCAGGTGATCGTGCGCGGGGAGAAGCTCGACGAGACCGGCATGCTGGCCGATTTCGTGGAACTGAAGAAGTTACTGCGGGCCATTTCCGAGCCGCTGGACCACGTTTTTCTGAACGACATCGAGCCGTTTACAACGGTGAATCCGTCGGCCGAGAATATGGCGGTTTACATTTACGAAAAAATGCGCGACGGCCTCAGCCAGGAAAATCCGGTGGAGGTGGCGGAGGTGAAGGTCTGGGAGACAGACATTCAGTCCGCCACATACCGGCCCGCTACTCAGTCCAGAAAGTAACGAGCAAGCCCTCTCCCGCCACATCCGCATCGACCGCGTATTCGGCGAGACGAATGGTATTCTCGCCGTCCTGCGACTCGACTTCGAAAGTATCGAAAAAACCGCTGCTCGTGTTTGACGACAGCACGCGCGCTACGCCGTCGAGCGTGCCTTTTGCCATGCCAGGTTTCCCGACGTAGGTTTTGCCCGTGAGCCCGGGGGCTACCTGGAAGAACAGTTTGGAAGCGGTGGCCGCTGGATCGGTTGAAAGCGGAACAGGGGTGCCGGGCGTCGGAACGCTGATTTTCCCCTCGGGGTTGATGTGCATCGAATCTCCTCGCCATGCATCGTAATGCTGGCGGGAGCGCACAAGGGGGCACAAAAGATTCAAATAATTGAATCTAAAGCGTAATCAAATCTGCGAAATTTGTGACCGCGAAAATCTACCGGCCGAAATATTCGGCGTTGGTCTTGGTGAAGCTTGACCATTTCTCCGGCAGATCGTCCAGCGCGAAGATTGCCGAAACCGGACAGACGGGCACGCACGCGCCGCAGTCGATGCATTCGACAGGATCGATGTAAAGCATCGTTGCGTCGGGGAAACGCGGGTCTTCCTTTTTTGGATGGATGCAGTCTACAGGGCATGCGTCGACGCACGCTGAGTCCTTGGTGCCTATGCACGGTTCCGCTATTACGTATGCCATATCAATGGAAACTCCCAACTTACCATACCGCTCTTAACGGACCAAGGGAATTGGATTGGTTCCGTACCTAACCTACGGCACTTGCCTGTGGTGCCTGAAGGTAGCAATATAGGAGCTTATGTCTGCAGCGAAAGTTCGCAAAGCAGTTTTTCCCGCCGCGGGTCTCGGGACCCGCTTCTTACCTGCCACGAAGGCACAGCCGAAGGAAATGCTGCCGCTCGTGGACAAGCCGATTATTCAATACGGCGTGGAGGAAGCGCTTCACTCCGGAATCAAAAATATCATTATGATTACAGGCCGGGGCAAGACGGCCATTGAGGATCATTTCGACGTCAGTTTCGAGCTGGAAAATCTTCTCGAGACGCGCGGCAAGACGGATCTGCTGAAGATCGTGCATCAGGTTTCGGATCTGATCGATGTCTCTTATATCCGCCAAAAGGAGGCGCTTGGGTTAGGGCACGCGGTGCTGCGCGCGCGCGATCTGGTGGGCCCGGAACCCTTCGCCACGGTCTTGGCCGACGACGTCATCGATTCCGAAACGCCCTGCATCCGGCAGCTGCTGGACATCTATGAATTCTTCGGCGCGCCCGTGCTGGCGGTAATGGAAGTGCCGAAGGAGCAGATTTCGGCTTACGGCTGCATCGACGCGGAACCGGTGGCACACAACGGAAGCAAGGGCAAAGTATTTCGCATCCGCGATCTGGTGGAGAAGCCAAAGGCGAGCGAGGCTCCGTCGAACCTTGCCATCATCGGCCGCTACATCCTGACGCCCGATATTTTCGATTCGATCCAGAGTGTCGAGCCGGGCTCGGGCGGCGAAATACAGCTCACCGATTCGCTGCGCCATCTGCTGCGCAGCAGGCCGCTCTATGCCTTCAAATTCGACGGCAAGCGTTACGATGCGGGCGACAAGCTGGGTTTTCTGAAAGCCACAGTTGAGTTCGCGCTGCAGCGGCACGATCTGGGCGGGACTTTCCGCGAATACCTCAAGAGTCTTAACCTGTAAAACGATAGACTGTAGCGGAAGGAGTTTCTCGAATGCGATTCCGCGCAGTCACCCCGGCGATTGCCTGTTTTCTTGGCGTGGCCTACGGCGCAGCGCCAACTGTTATTTCGGTGGTGCATACGGCAGCGCTCGCGGGCAATTTTGTCGAGGCCGACCGGCAACTGAAGCTTTACAAATCCGCAAACGGTGTCACTCCTGAGTACATCGAAGCGTTGTCCTGGATTGGGCGCGGGGAGTTGAAGGCCGGGGAAGCGGCAGCTGCTGAAGGCAACGCCGGGGAGGTTCGCAAGTTGTGCGAAGCGCAGCTGGCGCATCGAAAACTGGACGCTGAACCGCACCTCCCGACCGCGCTGGGCGCATCCATCGAAGTGATCGGGCAGGCGCTGGGAATGCAAAACCGGCGTGACGAAGCGGTGTCGTATCTTCGAAACGAATTGAAGCTCTGGCAGGGGACTTCGATCGTCATGCGGATTCAGAAGAACGTGAATCTGCTCACGCTGGAGGGCAAGCCCGCACCGGTCCTCGATGTGGCGCACGGGATCGGGGACGTGAAGCCTCTGCCGCTGGCGGCGCACCGCGGACATCCGGTGTTGCTTTTTCTCTGGGCGCACTGGTGCCCGGACTGCAAAGGCATGGTCGCCGATGTGCAGCGGCTGATGGCGGAGGATGGTCCGCACGGACTCGTGGTGGTGGCGCCGACCCAGCATTACGGTTACGTTGCGCAGGGGAAAGATGCTTCGCCCGAGGAGGAGACCCGGTACATCGGAGAGGTCTTTGCGAAGTTTTACTCGCCGCTGGGCAAGATAGAAGTACCCTTGAGCGAGGAGAATTTCAAGCGATTCGGGGTCAGCACGACCCCGACGGTTGTGCTTGTCGATGGTAAAGGAATCGTAAGGCTCTATAATCCCGGCGCTATGGATTACGCGAGTCTTTCCGCTAAAATCCGGCCGCTTCTGTGAACGCACTTCTGCATCGTAAAGCCGTGAACTGTCGAAAGCTGTAACCTTCGGCTGCCTGGCAGCATCGCAATAACAGTCATATTTTCGGGTCGAATTAAGAGATTAACAACTACTCATGAAAACTTTGAAGGCCCTTAGCGTGTCCGCCGCGGCGGTTCTGTTTCTGGCTGCGAGCGGGTTTGCCCAGGCCGAATTGCCACAGGACGCCGGCGGCCCGGACTCCGGGGCCGCGCCTGCACCGGTTACCAATGTGGTCCCCGCCAAGGGCCAGGAAACCGCCATCGGCCAGCCCGGCGTCATTGAGGACAAACGCATCTTCGGCGTGCTGCCGAATTATCGAACGGCCGACGGATCGGTCGCCTACTCGCCGATTACGGCAAAGCAAAAGTTCACCATCGCCACCAAAGACTCATTGAGCCCGCCCTCGTATTTGCTGGGCGGCTTGTTTGCGGGGCTGTCGCAGTTGAATAACAGCAATCCGTCATTTGGGCAGGGCCTTGAAGGGTATGCCAAAAGGTATGGCACCAATACCGCCGATCAGGTGATTGGCAACTTCATGACGGAAGCCATTATGCCGACAATTCTGCACGAAGATCCGCGCTACTTCCGCAAAGGGCAGGGCTCCATGAAGAGC
>DASZLO010000070.1:0-4926 GCA_035552315.1 Bryobacteraceae bacterium | reverse complement strand
GGGGCAGATCGCCGCGACCGGTATCGATGCCGCAGGCCGCAAGGAAGCCTTTCTGCTCATGCCCGCGCCGGAGCCCTCAACTTTCCTCTGGCCAGGAGGCGCGCTGTGCCTGCTTGCACGAAAGCGAATTTCGGCCGCTGGGTCCCTTCTATTCCGCGTTCGTCAGCTCTTTTGAGCCGCGGCATATGCCTGCTGAACCTGTTTGCGCAGGAACTCGAGGTCCTTGCGGGCAGCGTTGGGGGAATCCTTCGTGGGGTACTCCATGTGAATTGAAATGGGACCCGTAAAACGCGCGCCGGCCAGAACGGAAAACACCTTCGCCCAATCCACCGATCCTTCGCCGAGCGGGCAAGGCTCGGCGGCCGCTGAATCTCCCGCTTTGGGCCGGAAATCGGATACCGCAATGGCCTTCGTTCGCGGCAGGGCGGCTTCCATTGCTGCTGCGAACCCGGCGGTTCCGGCGTCTATGGTGGCGGCCGCGACATCGAAATAAAATCCCGTCCAGTGCGGGTCCATCTCGCTGATCAGCAATCGCGCTTCGGCGGCGGAATGGCCGGCGTATGCTCCCGCCCGGTTGGGGATCATCGCCTGAATATTGCAGCGGCGGCCCAGCATGACAAGTCCGATGATGTCCCGGCGTATTTCGGCCAGGCGCTGCTGCGGTCCGGTTCCCGTTCCCAGCGGCCAGTAGCCGGTGCGGAACATCGGCACCGCTCCCTGATTGGCGAGAGCGAGAACCGCGTACGCCGCCGGGCTCGACATGCTGGTGAGATCGGTCGAGATCATCGGCAGTTCCAGGTTCGAGCCTCGAACGGCTTCGACGGCCCTGACCATATCGACGTTCGCGATAAACGGGTTCACATGCCCGCCGGGGAAGACCGTCAGATCCACGCCTTCATAACCGATCTGGCCGGCAATATCGCCCAGCATCGCGTAAGGCACTTTGGCGAGGTTGCCCGAGTAAACGCAAAGGAGCGGAGAAGTCCGGCTGGCCGAAGGCGGTGGAAGGGGGAGCTGCGCATGGGCCGCGGCGCCCGACGCAATGGCGGCGATGCTCTTTATGGCGGTCCGGCGATTCATACCAGCGCGGTAAAGTTTCCTCGTGACCATCGTAGACCCGGTGATCCCGTCCCGCCGCCGCGTGGCGGTGATTGGCCATCGCGGCTCTCGCGCCACGCACCCGGAAAATAGCATTGAAGCGTTCGAATACGCCCGGCAGGCGGGAGCGGATGCGGTGGAATTGGATGTGACGCCGACGCCGGATGGCGTTCTCGCCGTGACGCACGATGCGGTCTGGCGCGATTTCGCCCAGTTGCCTGCGGGGACGCCGCGCATTGAGCAAGTGGTCGAATATGCGAACAGCAATTCGCTGTTCCTCGATGTAGAGGCGAAATTCTCTCCGCACGCCGCCATGGCAGCGGAGGAGTACGCCCGGACCCTGGCCAAGTCCGTCACTCCGCTGGCCGGGCGATTGGCCTTGCGCTCGTTCAGTCGCAAACTCCTGCGGCTGCTCTACAGCTTTGCGCCGGATATTCCGCTGATTGCGCTGACGCGCCGGTCGGCTGTCCGGTGGGTCGGGATCGCAAAGCGTACTCATGCCCGCGCGATTTCGCCGAATCACTGGCTGGTGACGCCGGGCGAGGTGCGGCGGGCCCACCGCGCCGGTCTGCCGGTATATGCGTGGACCGTGAACCGGGAGCGCGAGTGGCTGCGAATGATTCGAGCGGGGGTCGACGGCATCATCACCGACGATCCGGCCGCACTGATCCGGTTTCTGGACCAGTCGATTAACCAAGCCATTCCGGATGTTGGGCCGTAGAGTCGAACTTGTTCGAAGTTTTGAACAACTCGAACTTGCCGGTTTCCGCTTCCGGGCGCGCTTTTGAGACGATTTCCGATACCTGCTGATGTGACATTGGCTTGAAGGTTTTTACGGCTTCGAGCGCCTGATTCAGGTCCCGCATGTTTTCGCATCCGTTGATGCAAACCGAAACAGGCTGATTCAGCACAAAGTGCAGGGCCTCGACGGGATTCACTCCGCCTTTCTGCACGATGATGCCGCCGCCAAAAGGTTTCATGCACAGAATGCCGAGATTTTGCTTCAGGGCCGCAGGCAGCACGTTTGCGCCGAAACTGCGGAAGCTCGCGTCCATCACGTTATTCGGGAACATGATTGCGTCGAATTGAAAGTTGTGCTGGTGCGCAACATCCAGCACGCGCAGGTGAATCGCCGGATCTTTGTGGCCGCTGAATCCGATGTAATGAAGCTTCCCGGCCTTTTTGGCTTCGAGAAATGCGTGAACGGCGCCGTCATCGGCGAAGATGCGGTCCGGATCTTCCATGCGGATCACTTCGTGAAACAGCATGAGATCGACATGGTCCGTCTGCAACCGTTTCAATGATTCGTCGATCTGTTGCGCCGCCGATTGTTTGGTGCGACCATCCACCTTGGTCATCAGGAAAACCTTTTGCCGGTAGCCGTCGCGCAACGCGTTGCCCATCTTGATCTCGCCCTGGCCGTTGCCGTTGTTGTAGTCCCACGAATTGTCCATGAAGGTGATGCCGTGGTCGATCCCGGTGCGGACGATTTGCGTGGCGAGGCTCTGGTCCTTGGTTTTGCCGATATTCGAACCGCCGAGGCCAATACACGACACTTTCTGGCCGGTGCGGCCGAGAGTTCGATACAGCATGTCGCCGCGGCGCTCTTCTTCCGGAGGCGCGGCGGTGAGCGCCCCGGCCGCGAGCATGCCGCCCAGAAATAGTCTTCGATTCAGGTCTTCAGGCATATCGGGCGAAAAGCAAGCGGTGCGCCAAAAGCATGCGCGAGCATCCGTTGCGCTGATGCGAATCGCGCAAAAGAAGCGCCGAAACAGGCGGAATTGTACGATTGAATCAGATCCCCATGAGTCCAGCGGCTATCGGCACACGGGAACGTGTGCGCTTGTTTGACGCGACCATCGTAAAAAAAACGGTGATGGCCGTTACCGGGGTGATCCTTTTCGCCTTCGTTGTGGGTCACCTGCTGGGTAATTTGCAGGTATTCCTGGGGCCGTACCGAATTAACGCCTATTCAGCTTTTCTAAGAGGAAATATTGAACTGCTGTGGGGGGTGCGGGTTCTGCTGCTGGTTTGCGTGGTCGCCCACATTGTGGTGACGATACAGCTTGCGGCGCTGAAATCGAAAGCGCGGCCGATTGGGTATGTGAAGAAAAAGAATGCGCATTCAAGCGTGGCCTCGCGCACCATGTATTACTCGGGGCCGATGATTGCGGCGTTCGTCGTCTATCACCTTCTGCATATGACCGCAGGAGTAGTTCACCCGGATTTCCAGGAGGGCCAGGTCTACGCCAATCTGGTCTATGGCTTCCAACAGATTCCCGTCTCTATCGCCTACATCGTGGCCATCGCGTTCTTATGTTTGCACCTGAACCACGGGATCTACAGCATGTTTCAAACACTCGGCGCGGCGCATCCGAAATACATGCCCCGCATCAGAAAAACAGCGGCGGCGATCTCGATCCTGCTGTTTTTGGGGTATATTTCCATTCCCCTTTCGGTGATGGCCGGGATTATTCATCTCTAAGGAAAAGGATGGTTCTCGACTCCAGAGTTCCTTCAGGACCGATCGAACAGGCCTGGGATAAGGCTAAGTTCGAAATGAAGCTGGTAAACCCGGCAAACAAGCGCAAGTTCAATATTGTTGTTGTAGGCAGCGGTCTCGCGGGAGGGTCCGCGGCCGCGACGCTTGGAGAACTGGGCTATAACGTCAAGTGCTTCTGTTTTCAGGACAGCCCGCGGCGCGCGCACTCGATCGCCGCGCAGGGCGGGATCAATGCCGCAAAGAATTATCAGAACGATGGAGACAGCGTTTACCGGCTTTTTTATGACACGGTAAAGGGCGGCGATTTCCGATCGCGCGAAGCCAACGTATATCGGCTCGCGCAGATCAGCGTACATATTATCGACCAGTGCGTGGCGCAGGGCGTGCCTTTCGCGCGCGAGTATGGCGGGCTGCTCGCAAACCGGTCTTTCGGAGGCGCGCAGGTGTCGCGCACTTTTTACGCCCGCGGACAAACGGGACAACAGCTTCTGCTGGGCGCATATCAGGCTCTGGAGGCCCAGATCGACGCCGGTCGCGTGACAATGTTCCCGCGCACGGAGATGCTGGATCTGGTCGTCGTGGATGAGCGGGCGCGCGGCATCATCACGCGCGATCTGGTGACGGGGAAGATTGAAGCGCACGAGGCGGATGCCGTCGTTCTTGCCACCGGCGGCTACGGAAATGTCTTTTATCTTTCGACCAACGCCAAAGGCTCGAACTGCACCGCCATCTGGCGTGCGCATAAACGCGGCGCGGCCTTTGCCAACCCGTGTTTTACGCAGATCCATCCCACATGCATTCCGGTTTCGGGCGACTATCAGTCCAAACTCACGCTAATGTCGGAATCGCTGCGGAACGATGGGCGAATCTGGGTGCCCCGGAATGGAGGCGACAGGCGAACGCCCTCTCAGATTCCCGAAAACGAGCGCGATTATTATCTCGAGCGGCGATATCCCAGCTTCGGCAATCTGGTGCCTCGGGACGTGGCGTCGCGTGCGGCCAAGGCTGTATGTGATGAGGGCCGCGGCGTGGGTGAAACCGGGCTCGGCGTCTATCTCGATTTCGGCGATGCCATGAATCGGCTGGGCAGACGCGTCATCGGGGAGCGTTACGGGAATCTCTTCGAGATGTACGAGCGCATCACCGGCGACAGTCCCTACGAGACGCCAATGCGCATATTCCCCGCGATCCACTACACGATGGGCGGATTGTGGGTGGATTACCAGTTGATGAGCACGGTTCCGGGGCTGTTCGTCCTCGGAGAAGCGAATTTCTCCGACCATGGCGCGAACCGCCTCGGCGCGAGCGCCCTGATGCAGGGGCTT
>DASZLO010000069.1:0-3023 GCA_035552315.1 Bryobacteraceae bacterium | reverse complement strand
CGCCCATGAGCCCGAAATCGCTGGTGCTCGGAACGATTCCGATTCCGAAGTGGTAGTGCCAGATGCGGTTCACCATCACGCGCGCGGTGAGCGGGTTTTTCGGATCGGCCAGCCAGCTGGCGAGCACCGAGCGGCGGCCGGTCGAGTGGAGCGCCGGCAGGGGAGCGATTTTTGGGTCCGCGGGATCAAGAATGGAAAGAAAGCCGGGCTGAACCTCCTGTTTCGGCGCATCCCAGGAGTTTCCGGCGAGAACGAAGCTTTTGGGAGCCTCGGCGCTGTTATCGATCACGGTTTGGGCGATCGGCGGCTGAGGCTTTTCGGCATCATCTTTCTTCAGCTCCGCCGCGAGCGCCGCGAAGCGTTCCTTGTCGGGCCCCTTCAGCTCTTTCGCGAGGACTCCGTCCTTGTAAGTGATCTGCGGCTTCGCCATGAACGCGAGCACGGATTCAAGCGGGGTGCGCTGATCGGGCGGCGCATTCAATGCCGCTTTGGTACCGGTGGAGAACCGGATGCTGTAATAATCCGCCTTCTCTTTTCCGAGTGGGGCGACAAGAGCATTCATCTGGTCGCGAATGGCTTTGGTCTTTTCGTTCCATTCGGCGAGCTGTTTCTGATACCCGGCGAGCTGATCGCCCTGGAGAAGAACGAAGTTGTCATCCTGCCGGATGTTGGCGAAGAATGCCTGAAGCCGGTAATAGTCGGCCTGCAGGATCGGATCAAACTTATGGTCGTGGCACTTGGCGCAGCCATAGGTGAGGCCCATGAATACAGCGGCGGTGGTATCCGCTTCGTCGTTCAGGATTTCCTGGCGCCGCAGCTCCAGAACCGGCTGGTTGGTCTCTTCGGTATATTGCCGGAGGAAGCCCGTTGCTATATGCGCGTTGAGATCGTTGGGGTAGAGCTCGTCGCCCGCGATCTGCTCGCGGATGAAGCGGTCATACGGCTTGTCCTGATTAAAAGCCTGGATCACGTAATCGCGGTAACGCCAGATGTTCGGCCGTGTTTCGTCGGATTTGAAACCGTTCGAATCGGCATAGCGTGCCAGATCCAGCCAATGCCTCCCCCACCGCTCCCCATAAGCCGGCGATGCGAGGAGCCGGTCAACTATTTTTGCGAAAGCGCCGGGAGATCGATCGGCGACGAAAGCCTGGACTTCTTCCGGCGAGGGGGGCAGACCGGTAAGATCCATGGTTGCGCGCCGGATTAAGGTGACCCGGTCGGCCGGCGGATTTGGCTTTACGTTTTTCGCTTCGAGCGCCGCCAGAACGAATGCGTCGATGGGCGTCTTCACCCAGGGGTTTGTTGCCGCCGGAACAACCGGCTTTGCGACCGGCTGGAAGGCCCAGTAATGGCGCTGCGCATCCGTGAACTTCTTCACGGCGGGAGGCGGAGCATTCAGGGCCGTGACTGCGGGATCCCATTTGGCGCCGCTCGCAATCCAGGCTCGTACAAGAGCAATTTCCTGATCCGTCAAACGGCCACCCATCGGCATTCGCGGCGCGGCCTGTCCGGTGAGATGGCGAAACAAGGAACTGGTATCGGGGCTTCCGGCCACCACCACCGGGCCGTGCTTACCACCTTTGGCGAAAGTTGCGGAAGTGCGCAGATCGAAATCCGACATCGCCGTCTCACCGTGGCACTGAACGCACTTTCCCGAAAAGAGGGGGGCGATATCTTGCGCAAACGAGGGCGCGGCAACGGTCCGGTTGTCAGCCGCCTGGGCTGCCAGCAGCCCAGCACAGCAGGAAACGAGCAGGAAAACGCAGCATGTCAGATTTCCCCCGGTTTTTCGCACGATGTTCGCCACAGTGTCCCTCAACGGTCGTCTTACGCGGAATACGTCCTGTCCAGTTATACTCTCGCGTTTACGCGAACATGGCAACGCCCCGAACCGTTCGGAACACGTTCGGCAGGCTGAAAGGTCTGCGCCACCCTCAAAACATGAACTTGAGGGCGAACTCCACGATGCGATCGCTGTTCAGCGTGGCGGTGACCTGACCGCCCGAGGAGAGGTCGATATTGGTCCCGGGAGCCTGGAACACCGGATGGTTGAACAGGTTGAAGATCTCCCCGCGGAATTCGAAGCGCCGCGTTTCGCTGAGCGGAAACTCCTTGATGATGGACAAATCGATCTGCTTCAGCGGATCGGCGCGCAGGATATTGCGGCCGCCGTTGCCATAGGTGTAGAGATCGGGCATGGCGAAAGCGGGCTGTGCGTTCGGCAGCAAGGTACGGCAACTGGAGTTCGACGTCGTAAAGAACCAGCAGTTCACGGTTTGGGGCTCGGTCGGCGTCCCGATCACCTGCGGACGCTGTCCGGTTTCACCCACATTGGCCTGATCCAGGCTGACAGTGGGCGTGAACGGAAGCCCGGATTTCATGGTGACAACGGACGCGATCCGCCATCCGCCCAGGATGGCATCCGCGATTCCGGGCATGGAACCGAGGAACCGGCGGCCCTTGCCGAACGGCATATCGTAGTTGAAGCTGATGGTGCCGACGTGGGTGGTATCGAAGTCGCAGACGGCGTAATTGTGACCGATCAGACCGGTGCTGGGAGGAGTGCCTTCGTCGGTTCCGGTGTCCATGCATTTTGAAAAGACATAGGAGCCCATCAGCGTGAGGCCATTCAAGTCCCGGACGACGATTTCGCTCTGCCACGCGTTGTAATCGGCCGTGCCTCCCCACTGCGCCAGAGTCATCGGCCCCCACTGCGGCCAGGGCCGCCGGGGCTGGATGGCTCCGGGACCGGGAGCCGGATCGTTCTCGTTCGGCGAGGATTGGAGGCGAACCGTACGGTTTCCGACATACGCGGTGGTGAAGGCAACGCGTGACGCAAGCTGGCGCTGGATCGAGAGATTCCATTGCTCCGTGTACTGATTGCGGAGATGGATGAGCGCGGAGCCGACCGAGGGCGTGTCGCACGAAATCATGACCACGCCCCAGGGGCACGGCTGGCCGGGATTCGGATTCGGTGAAGCGATCGGCTGGCCGAGATAGAAATTGCCGAAGGTTCGCGTGGG
>DASZLO010000068.1:0-6081 GCA_035552315.1 Bryobacteraceae bacterium | reverse complement strand
TCTGGTGGTGATCGCCGGTATTTACCTGTCGAAGATCTTCTCGCGGATCTATCAATCGCCCATCCCGAAGCTCGACATCTCCGTGCTGGGACACCTGATGCTGATCCGTTCCGCAGCGCTCGCCATCCTGACCATTCGCGGGAACGTCGGAGCCGAATACCGTTTCATTCCGACGCGAAAAGAGTGGGGCGTCGGCATCCGGTATTTCGCGATTCTGTTGCCCGTTATCGCCGCTGTTTACTGGGCGCTTGGACTCGTGCAATGGCGCGTGCAGCCGCCGAACATGGCGCTAACGCTATTGATTGCCATTGGGAAATTCCTGCTGATCTTCGGGGTCGTGGCGCTTTCGGAAGAGTTTTTCTTTCGCGGTCTCCTGCAGCAATGGATCGAGCGCTGGACAAAGAGTCCGGTTGTGGGGCTCATCGGCGCCTCCATCCTGTTCGGATCCGCGCACCTTGGTTTTCACAGGAAATTCCCCAACTGGCAGTGGGCAATCGTGGCTGCGATCCTCGGGGTCTTCTGCGGGCTGGCATGGAGGCACACGCGGACGGTACAGTCCGCGATGGTGACGCATGCGCTCATCGTGACCGTGTGGTTCGTCTTTCTTCGGTAGTGGAACAAAGATTGCTCACTGAACGGAAACGTACTTCAGGTCTCACGCCATCCGGTAATCATGCGCAGCCTTTCTGGTGTCCTATTTCTTGCTTCTACGCTTCTTGCCGGTACGACAGCGTGGGCTCAGGACCTTCCACGCTACGCAGTGATCCTGTCGGATCCCGTGCCGGTTGGTCCCACCCAAGCCGCCCGCGCGCGCGTCCTGAATGCCCAACAGCAGGTGAAGCGCGCCATCAGCGCGCGCGGTGTACACGTAACTGGCACCGCACATAGTTTCCTCAATGCGGTTTTCGTGGCCGCCAGGCCCGATGACGCCGCACAACTGGCATCGATCGCAGGGGTAGCGCGCGTCGCGCCTCTGCACCGCTTCCATTTGAATCTCGATCGTGCGGAGCAGTTGATCGATGTCCCTGCCGCATGGAATCTTCTCGGCGGCTCTACGAACGCAGGCGCGGGCGTGAAGATAGGCGTGATCGATACCGGAATCGAGGCGACACATCCGGCGTTCCAGGACACCTCTCTCAATTCCCCGCAGGGTTTCCCGATTTGCCAGGTGACTTACTCGTTTACCGCCGCCGTGCCTCTGGACTGCATCGCGTCCGATCGAACCAAAGGCTTCCCATTGTGCTCAACCGCCGGTTGCCAGTTCACCAACAGCAAAGTGATCGTGGCCCGCAGTTACGTGCCGCTGCTTTCGAGCGGCGTCGCGGCAACGTCGAGGCCTGATGATCCTTCGCCACGTGACCGGATCGGCCACGGGACCGCGGTTGCCATGGCTGCCGCGGGCAAAACCATCGCGGGACCTTCGGACACGATCACCGGTGTCGCGCCCAGGGCGTTTCTCGGAAGCTACAAGGTTTTCGGCTCACCGGGGATCAACGACTTCACAACCGGTGATGTTGTGATCCAGGCGCTGGAAGACGCTTATGACGACGGCATGGATATCGTTGTGCTGTCGCTTGGCGCACCGGCCCTTTCGGGTCCGCTGGATGCGGGAAAGGCATGCGGGCTCTCCGGCAGCGAAGTCTGCGACGTCGAAGCTTACGTGGTTCAACAGGCGGTCAATGCGGGTATGGTCGTAGTCGCGGCGGCCGGAAACGGAGGACAAACTGGCCTGCTCTCGACTGCGGCATTGAGCACGGTGGATTCACCAGCCGATGCACCCGGAGCGATCGCGGTAGCGGCTACGACGAACTCCCACAGCTGGGCGAACAGCCTCACGATCGACGGGCTTGGCTCTTTTCACTCGCGGCTGGGCGACGGTCCCGCGCCGGCAAGCGCGGTTTCGGGGCAGCTCGGTGATGTGGCTACCGTGGGGGATCCACTGGCCTGCACGGCGCCTCCCGCGGGTTCGCTTGTGGGAATCTTTGCCCTGGTACAACGCGGGACCTGTACGTTCGCCGTGAAGGTGCAGAACCTTCAGGCCGCTGGAGCCATCGGCGTCATCATCACCAACAACCCTGGCGACGACACGCTGGTGACGGCCAGCGGACTCAACGCCACCACCATTCCGGCTACATTCATCGGTTACGACGATGGCGCGGCCATCCGGAATTATCTTTCGACGAATCCGGCATCCAGGGCCACGATTTCGCCGACCTTCGCTGCGTTCGATCTCACGTCATATAACGAGGTCGCGCCTTTCAGTTCACACGGGCCGGCGCTGGGAACCGCGGCCCTGAAGCCGGATGTGGCGGCGGTGGGCGTAGACCTGTATCTCGCGGGCCAGACTTACGACCCCAACGGTGAATTGTATTCATCGAGCGGATTTCTGGTCTCGCAAGGGACCAGCTTTTCAGCCCCGCAAGTAGCAGGCGTGGCCGCGCTGATCAAACAGGCGAGCCCGGCGCTTACGGCGATTCAGATCAGATCGTCCATCGTGAACACGGCGACGCAGGACGTGACGGAAAACGGGCTGCCAGCCTCGATTCTGGCCGTTGGAGCGGGTAAGGTGAATGCCGCGTCAGCCGTTGCAAACACGCTGGCCGCTGCTCCGGCGACCATCTCGTTTGGCGCGCTCAATACGGCAACCCTGCCGATGACCCAGCAGATTCAGCTCACGAATATCGGCAATGCGTCCCTGGGTCTTACAGTCTCCATCACGCGGCTGACGCCGGAGTCTAATGCGCATACTTCCATCGACCTGCCGAATGTGACCATCGCGCCGGGACAGACGAGCAACATCCACCTGATGCTTTCGGGAAACATTCCCACCCCCGGAGTCTACGAGGGCTTTGTGAATATTCAGGGGGCTGCCAATCCAGTGAACATTCCGTACCTGTACGTGGTCGGCGATGGCGTCGTGAAAAATCTGCTTTCACTCGCGGGTAACGGCGACGACGGGACCGTCGGGCAACAGACCGCGGGCGGATATGTCATTCTTCAGGCGATAGATCAATTCGGAGTTCCCGTGCCAAACCTGCCGGTGACTTTCACGGTTACGTCCGGCGGCGGCCAGTTGACGCCGATCGCAAATACGACAGATAACTACGGAATCGCGGCGGCCGCGCAGGTGCTGGGGCGGGCGGTGGGAACCAATCTTTACAGCGTCAGCGCCGGAGGATTGACCGTGAACTTCCAGGCGACGGGCCTGGCGCAGCCTGCGATCACCCCCGCGGGAATCGTGACCGCCGCAAACTACTCCGCTCAACCGCCCGCGCCGGGATCTTATATTTCGATTTTCGGTAGCTTCCTCTCGGACGGCTCCGCCGCATACTCGACGCCCTATCTGCCGGTGTCGCTCAATCGCGTCAGCGTCAGCTTCGATAATCCGAACGTCAGCGTACCGGGTCACATCGCATTTGTCAGCCCCGGCCAGATCAATGTACAGATCCCCTGGGAGTTGCAGGGCCAGCCGTCGGTGCAGGTGAAGGTCAGCAATGGAGACACGTCGAGTTCCGTATACACGATGCCACTGGGCTCATACTCGCCTGAACTCTTTCAGATTGCGGTTGCAGGGCAGAACGTGGCCGCTGCCCTGGATGAGAACAACAACATCGTGACCCCCGCGAATCCTGCTGCCCGAGGGCACGTCGTACAGCTCTTTGCAAACGGATTCGGCCCGGTAACCAATCAGCCGTCTAGCGGAGACGGTGCGCCCTTGAGCCCTCTCGCGGAAACCACCACGGTTCCCGTTGTGACCATCGGCGGTGTTCCGGCACAGGTCCTCTTTCACGGCATGTCGCCCGGAAATGCGGTTCTTTATCAGATCAATGCGATCGTGCCGGACGTTTTCCATGACGACCCGAACTCAGGTTCACAGCGGATCACAGTGGCTATCGGAGGTGTGACGAGCCCTGTGTCCGCACTGCCCGTGAAGTGAGCCGGGGGCGGCACGGTCCTAATTCAAATGGACGGCGAGTTGCCGCGCGATCGGGTCGGCCTTCGCCCGGGGCAGCCCAGCGACGCCAGCCAGATACTTACTTTTCGCAAATACGAAGAGCTCCCCGTTTGCATCGCTGCCGAAATACCCGCCGAATGCCGCCATATACTCGGGATCCTTCATCGTGCCTTTCGTATCGAGAAGCAGGATGGCGGCGTCCTGTGGGCTGGCCGTTTCGACGATGAACACCTGGTACTTCTGGCCCTTCGCTTCGTAATCACCAACGGTACCGCCCGGCAAGGCACTGTTCCCAAGTACGTGATTGGGCACCACCTTCGCACTGACGTGATTCAATGGCAGGAGTTTATCGGTATTGTCCTTCGGGGCAGGAACTGCTTCGGTGCGCGCCTCCGCTTTTTTCTCCTGCGGGGCTGATCCGCCGCAGGCTGCCAGCAGAACCGAGGCGAGCGCGATCCAGCACCGCTTCATATGCGCTTCGCGGTTGCTTCGCGTTCGCCGTACATCTCCTGGTAATAGGTCCGATATTCGCCGCTCCGGCAGCGGCGCACCCATTCCGTATTGTCGCGATACCACTCGACAGTCGCCCTCAGACCCCGATCGAACGGGATCTCGGGCTTCCAGCCCAGTTCCTGTGTCGTCCTGGTGTAGTCGACAGCGTAACGACGGTCGTGCCCCAGCCGATCGGTCACGCTGGTGAGCAAAGTTTCCGGCTTGTCAAGAATCTTCAGCAACAGCTTCAGAACAGCGATATTCGGCAGCGGATTGCCGCCGCCGATGTGATATGTCTCGCCGGACCGCCCACCTTCCAGCACAGCCAGAAGCGCACGACAGTTGTCCGCGACATGGACCCAGTCGCGCACCTGCATACCATCGCCGTAAACGGGAATCGGCCGGTTTTCGATTGCATTCGAGATCGCGAGAGGCAGCAGTTTTTCCGGAAACTGATAGGGTCCGTAATTATTGCTGGTCCGCGTGATCACAACGTCCGTGCCGAAGGTGTGGGCAGCGGCGCGCACGAAATGTTCAGCGGCTGTCTTGCTTGCCGCATACGGGCTGTTCGGCTTCAGTGCATCGTCTTCCCGGAACCAGCCATCCGGTGGCATATCGCCGCCGACTTCATCCGTCGAAATGTGCAGAAACCGTTTCACTTTGCGATGGCGCGCGACATCCAGCATCACTTGCGTACCCAGCACGTTCGTCCTGACGAACTCCTCGGCACTGAGAATGCTTCGATCGACATGCGACTCCGCCGCGAAATGAACAACGGCAGTGCAACCTTCCGGAAGCGCAGCCGCCACCGCTTCCGCATCGCAAACATCGCCCTTCACGAGCGAGTAGTTCGGATGATCGGCAACCGGCTCCAGATTGTCGAGGTTGCCTGCGTAGGTCAGCTTGTCATAGTTGACGATGCGATAGCTGGGGATCGCCTGGCGGATGAACTCGGACCCAATGAACCCCGCGCCTCCCGTCACAAACAGAGTTTTCACGCTTTGGCTTTCTTCCTGCCTTTCGCTTTGGGCTGCTCGGTTTCCGCTCCCGCCTCCGCAATAGCCGGCACGGCATCGCCGGCTGCGACCGGAGCGCCTGATGTGCCAGCCACGTTCTCCAGAACCTGGTTGAACAACGCCGCCTTCCGCGGATCCACCTTCGGAGGCGGTGGTTGTTCATTCCGGAAATCGTGGTCGCTGTGGCAGGTCCGGCATCGAACTTTTGCAGGCGCGTCGTTCAAAATCGAAACCACGGAGTGGTTCATGACCCGCTTGCACTTCACGCAATAATCATCAATGTCATCGCCCAGCCTTGCTGCGCGCATATGTTGTCTGCCTTTCCACGATCAGATCTGCGCCGGCGTACTTTCCATACTGCTCACAATCCCCGCCTGAATGGCAGGCGGTCCGGTGATGGAACCCTCGGCAACGGGCGGCGGCGCCGGTACGAACCAGCGTGCCTCCTCAAAACCTACATATTTGCAGATGCGCAGTTCCCCGCCCGAGGTCTCGAGCAGATCGCCCACCTGTAACGGAGCTTCTGAGTTTCGCAGAATTGCCCATGCCGCATACTCGTTTTCGCTTTCCACTTCGCCAGACGGCTCGTAGTCCTTCAGCTTGACGTTGGCGGCGCCT
>DASZLO010000067.1:0-26923 GCA_035552315.1 Bryobacteraceae bacterium | reverse complement strand
CGCCGGCCAGGTAGTGGGTCAGTTTGAAATTCTTCGGTAGTGGGTCAGTTCGGCTAGTAGTGATTCAAACGCCTGAAAAAGTGGGGCTTTATTTCCTTCCGTGCCCGGTTAAGTGGAATTGGTACTAGAACTTATAGTTCTTTTTTTCTTTATGATAACAGCTGAAATAGATTTAAGATGGCTTCTGTGAGTTCGCCCCGCACCGCCCCCCTTACATGGGAAGCTGAGATTCGCCTCCTTAACGCCTATTCCCTTGAGCTTGAGAACTACGGTCGATCGGTCGAGCTCCTGGACTCAGTCGCTGGCAAGGTTTCCGCAGCGGAATACGAAGAGATCCGCGCAAACTCTGAAAACTTGAAGGCCAGGATGGAACAGGCCCGCGCAGCGGTGGACAAACACCTCGAGGAGCACGGTTGAGGGTTGGTTACCCGGCCGTTTGGACCTTAACCCGTCGCGGCCGGTCTGCTTAGCTGTTTCAGACGCTCAGGAATCACTCCGGTGCGGATGAAGTTGTTGTACTCGCGCAAAGCCTGATCGTAAGCGTTCATCGTAAACCGGTAGTTTTTGCCAGCGTTTAGAATTCGGTCTGTGCCGTCCGGGGTGGGCAGGCCGGACGGAATTGTGTCGGCGATCGCGTTGAACTGGACGTTCGCGCACTCGTAAGCCGCTTTTTTACGGCTTACTTCGTCCCGCAGGATGCGTGCTGCTTCGTCCCGGGAAACCATAGGAGAAGGGTCTACTGTGATTAAACCATATTCACTCAGGTTATGAAAGGTATAAACCCAAACATCCTGGAAATGGTTTTAAGGCTGTGTTTATGGACCTATTACGGTGTGTACTAATAAACGCAGATTGGCGGGACTATGATATTAAGCACCGACTTATCTGATTATTTTCGAAATGTTTTCCCGACTTCCTGCTATTGCCGCAGAGCGGGGTTCTCCGGTGATTTGTCGTCCAAACTGCCCAGGCTGGTCGCGTCTTCTCTTTTGTGCTGGAGGTCAGCTTGTCGCAGGTGCTCGGGAATGATGCCCCAACACAAAAAACTATTGAAATCGTGCAACGCGACGTCATATTCGCGCATGCTGAACCGGTAGTCTTTGCCGGCGTTCCGGATTCTCTCGGTTCCGTCGGGGCTTGGCAGACCCGAAGGGATATTGTGTGAAATGCTGTCGAAGTACAGGCGAGCACTCTGGTAGGCGGCCTTCTTACGCTCGACATCCTGCCGCAGTATCCGCTCGACTTCCTCGCGCGACACCATAAAGAATAGCCGTCCCTTTTAACCATTAAAACGCATTCACACCACGTTTGCGTCCAGAAGGACAGAACAAACGCTTCAAACTGCATGGATCTTGTGCAGTCCCTTACACCAGCGCGGAACAGGTGCGATCGGAGTCCCTCAACGGAGTGAACGGAAGCTTGGTAATTGTTTCATCCGCATCGGTGCGGTCCCGGAAGGAAATGCTATTCCCACCGGAACTTGAAGCCGCGAAACAGCACTGCAATTCCGATGCCGAGGCAGGGCGCCCGAAGCCAGGAGTTGCACGATGTCACTTCCGTGCAATGCATTGAAGAATGAGATGCAGCCGACGATCCTACACGCTGCTCTCCGGAAGTGTTATCCCAAAAACAATCGGCCCGGTTCTTAAGCCGGGCCGATAACTTCCTGCGAATCTATTTCTGAAAAGGGCCGCTTACCAGCGGGGTTCGCGCCGGGGGGGTCTGCCGCCACCGCCGCCACCACCGCCCGGTCGGCCGCCGCCGCCACCGCCGTAGCCGCCGCCACCACCAGACCGGTTGCCGCCAAACCCGCCGCCGCCCGAGCGCGGCTCACGCGGCCGTGCTTCGTTAACTGTGAGTGTCCGTCCGCCCAGTTCAGCGCCGTTCAGGGCCGCCATCGCTTTATCCGCATCGCTGTTGACGGGCATTTCGACGAACGCAAAACCGCGCGCCTGCCCCGTGTCTCTGTCTTTTACAATCTGCACTCGATCCACCTGGCCGTAAGCGGAAAAGGCCGCATCGAGATCCTGCTCGGTTGTCTGGAACGAAATGTTCCCGACATAGATATTCTTCAAGACGTACTCCTTCTTTGCGTGCATCGGCATCGATGCCGGACACGCAGGTTGTGTTCAAAAGCGCTAATCTCGGCCGGAAAATTTGTGGAGGCGGGCAAGGTAGCAGTCGGCGGCATCGGACAGCCGCATATTCATAGTACCCCGATATCGGGCGCGGGTTGCGTCTCTTCGCGGTTCGCGTCTGCGATTAGTGTTCGGTAGCAGACCTTTGCGCCAGTTCGCCGATGATGGGAAGTACATAAGTCTCATCGTGACTGGCTTTTACCATCATGAAAATGGAAACGCCCAGCAGCACTCCCTCCAGCAGGTGATCGATGCGCACGAAGTGATCGGGCAAGGTGAGCGAAAGCGGCCGCACTACCCAACTGACGACCAGCCATGCGGCAAACAGGTACAGTCCCTGGAAAGCATGGAACCTGACCACATTGTCGCCGCGGAACTTGCGGGCGGCGAGCACAATCACAGCCGGGATCCACCCGATGGTGGGGATATAGCAGAGGATTGAGGCGGTGCGCGGCGTCAGGCCGGACAGCGGATCGACGGGCGGGGCGGCCAGCCGGGCAGTATTCGGTTCGCTGCCGGCGGTCGTTCTGTAGGCCGGTCCCGGCCCCGCGCCCGCCTGGCGCGCCCCGCAAGCACCGCAATACATATCGGTATCGCTCGCCTGGTGGCCGCATTGTGTGCAGAAAGGCATTCCTATAAGAGAGTACGTTACGCTACCCGGCTTTGTTCGTGCAAGGTCTTCGGCATACTAGTCTCTTGGCTCCTCCACTGATCGATCTTCGACATGTTACCGTAATGCGCGGCGGCAATACTGCCCTGCGCGACGTGAGCCTCACGATCGGGGCCGGGGAGCACGTGGCCATCCTCGGTCCGAACGGGTGCGGCAAGTCCACGCTGATCAAGACCATCACGCGCGAGTGCTATCCGCTGGCGAACCCGGACACCTCCGTGAGCATTTTCGGCCGCGTCCGCTGGAACATCTTCGAACTTCGTGAGCTGCTTGGCATCGTTTCCAACGACCTGATGACTCAGTGCACGCGCGAAATCACTGGCTTCGACGTGGTTCTTTCCGGGTTTTTTTCCAGCATCGGGATCTGGCCGAATCACGAAGTCGCCCCCGGGATGCGCGAGAAGGCCGCCGAAGTTCTGGAACTGCTGGAAGCGCCCGGACTCGCCGCCAAGCCGGTGAACGAAATGTCCTCGGGCGAAGCCAGACGCGTTCTGGTGGCGCGCGCTCTGGTGCATTCGCCCATGGCGTTGCTGCTGGACGAGCCGTCCACCAGTCTCGATTTGTTCGCGCAGCACGAGCTCCGCGAGATCGTCCGCAAGCTGGCGCAGTCGGGAATCGGAATTGTGCTGGTCACCCACCACCTTTCCGATATTGTGCCTGAGATCGACCGGGTAATTCTGATGCGCGGCGGCCGCATCGCCGGGGACGGTCCCAAGCACGAGCTTCTGACCGCGGCGAATCTGAAGGACCTGTTCGGAGTGGACGTGGAACTGGCTCAAAGGGCCGGCTACTACCATCTCTGGTAGGCGGCCCCGCGGCTCTTTCGCGCCTTACTCGCAGATCCCGGCCTGACTCAAAATCCACGCGTACTCGAATGCCGTATCGCGCAACTGGTCATAGCGTCCGCTGGCGCCTCCGTGTCCGGCAGGATCCATCTTGATCTTGAGAAGCAACGGATTGGAATCGGTTTTAAGGGTTCGCAGCCGAGCGACATACTTGGCCGGCTCCCAGTACATCACCTGGCTGTCATTGAAACTGGTGGTCACCAGAATTGCCGGATAAGGCCGCCGCTCCAGATTGTCGTAAGGACTGTAGCTCTTCATGTAATCGTAGGCGGGCTTCTCGTTCGGGTTGCCCCATTCGAGATATTCCCCGACAGTCAGAGGAAGGGTGGCATCCATCATGCTGTTGATCACGTCGACAAAGGGCACGGCGGCATGGACGGCCTTAAAAAGATCCGGCCGCATGTTTACCACCGCGCCCATGAGCAGACCGCCGGCGCTGCGACCCTCGATGGCGAGCCGCGCGCTGGAGGTCCACTTCTGTTCAATCAGGAATTCGGCGCAGTCGATGAAGTCGTAAAACGTGTTCTTCTTCTTCATGAGCATGCCGTCTTCACGCCACTGCTCGCCCATTTCGTCGCCGCCCCGGATATGCGCGATCGCGTAGGACATGCCGCGGTCGAGCAGGCTCAGACGGTTGCTGGAAAAGGCCGCCGCCATGCCGTAACCGTAGCTTCCATAGGCATAAAGAAGCATCGGCGCCGCGCCATCCCGCACCAGATTCTTTCTGTAAACGACGGAAACGGGTACTTTCACGCCGTCGCGCGCGGTAGCCCAGAGGCGCTCGCTGGCATATTGTTTCGGATCGTATTCGCCCAGCACTTCCTGTCGTTTCCGCAGGATGGACTCGGCGCTGGTGACGTCGTAGTCGAAAACGCTGGAGGGCGTCAGGAAGCTCTGGTAGTTATAGCGGTAAGTGCCCGAGGCGTAATCCGGCGTGCCGCCGGGAAAGACGGAATAGACGGGCTCCGGAAACGCTATGTCGCGCCACGTTCCGGTATCGAAGCTGTAGACGCGCAGATGGTCAAGCGCATCGCCGCGTTCGACCGCGACGGCGAAATCGCGGAACAGGTCGATGTCCTGGATGCGCCTGTTCTCCCGGTGGGGAATCAGTGTTTTCCAGTTCTCGGGCGCAGGGTTATCGACAGGCGCTGTCATGACGGCGAAGTTCCGGCCGGGCTTGTTTGTCCGGATGTAGAACAGGCCGTCGCGGTGGTCGATGTAATAACGATGGCCACGTTCGCGCGGCAGAAAAACCGTGAAATCCGACTCCGGGCGGCTGGCGGACAAATACCGGGCTTCGGAAGTATCCTTCGCCTCGCTGAGCAGAACCAGGTATTTCAAATCGCGCGTTTTGCTGATTTCGATGTCGTAGAGCTCGTCGGCATCGGTGTAAATCTCCTCGAACTCCTGCGATCCGAGCGTGTGGCGGAAGAGCTTGTCGCTTCGTTTGGTGACGTCGTCTTCGGTTACGAGAAAGAGCGTTTGGTCGTCGGCGGCCCATGCCAGTGAAGTCACGCGCCCGAAGGTGTCGGGCAGGGTCTGGCCGGTCCGCAAGTCCTTCATCTGGAGGGTGAACTGGCGAAAGCCGGTGTAGTCGATCGTGTAGGCGGCCAGGTTCTGGTCGTCGCTGACGACGAACGCGCCGAGGGAGACGAATTTCCTGTCCGCCGCCAATTCGTTCAGGTTGAGAAGCAATTCCTCGGGCGCCTCCATGCTTCCTTTCCGGCGGCACTGGATCGGGCACTGCTTGCCTTCTTCGGTGCGTGTGTAATAGAAATAGCCGCGCAACTGAACCGGAACCGAGAGGTCCGTTTCTTTGATGCGCGCCAGCATTTCTTTGTAGAGCGCATCCTCGAAGGGCTTCAGCCCGCTGGTCATGGCAGCCGTATAGGCGTTTTCCGCTTCCAGATACTCCCGGACCTTCGGATTGGATTTTTCGCGCAGCCAGAAGTAGTCGTCGATCGCGCTTTCGCCGTGACGCACTTCGAGGTGCGGAACGCGGGCGGCTTCAGGGGCGGCGGGAGACGTCTGGCTGGGCGGAGTCATTCACTTCAGGCTACTGCGGGCAATTTAGCCATTCAAGTTTTCGCCACTCCCTGCCGATAGGGAGATGGAAGGACAAAGGGGTGTCATGTTGAACTGGACGATCGGCCGGAAAATAGCTTGCGGATTTCTTTTGATAATGGTTCAGGCGCTTTCAGTGGGAATCTTCGGGTTGTGGTGGATGAGCCACACGGTCTCGAAGTTGAATGTTGTTTCCACCGAGCTCCTTACGGAGACTCAGATGGCGACGCGGATTGAGCGCGAAGTCCTGAATGCGCGGATCCATTTCATTTATTTCGTGACCGTGCAGAAGGAAGGGTCGCTGGATAAAGGCCGGGAACAACTCAAAAGGGCACAGCAGGATTTGCCGGAGCTGGGGGAACTGGTGAACCGCTCGGACTCCCTGGCCGATCTTCGCGCCGATACGGGCCGGCTTAGCCGCGATTTTGACAATTACCAGCCGGTGCTCGAACACATCATCGAGGAAGTGCAAAAGAAACGGAATCACGGACCGGAGTATGCCGCGCTGTTGAATGAATGGGCGCGGCTGGGTGGCTCCATGATGGATTCGGCGGGCAATCTCAGCCGTCGCGGCTTTGAAGATGCTTCCGCGGCGTCGAGACAAACCGAAGCCCGCATGCACCAGGGGGCCAATATTCTTGGGGTCGGATACATTGGCGGAATGTTCCTGGGCCTCGTTTTGAACTTCTTCATTACGAGGGGTATTAACGGGGGACTTCGCAAAGTCATCAGCGAACTCGGCGAAGCGGCGGAGCAGGTCACCGGGGCGGCGGCGCAAATTTCCGGAGGGGCGCAGTCTCTGGCGCAGGGAGCCTCGGGACAAGCGGCGACTCTGCAGGAAATCTCGGCCGCCAGCGCGCAGATCAACGCCATGGCGGGCCAGAACGCGCAGAATTCGCGGTCATCGGCGGAGAACATGGTGGAAGCCTCCAGCCGCGTGGACGAAGCCAACCGCAATCTCGAACAGATGGTGGTCTCGATGGGTGAGATCAACGCGTCCAGCGGCAAAATCTCACAGATCATCAAGGTGATTGACGAGATCGCGTTCCAGACCAATATCCTGGCGTTGAATGCCGCGGTGGAGGCGGCTCGCGCCGGGCAGGCCGGGATGGGATTCGCGGTGGTCGCAGACGAGGTGCGGAACCTTGCGCAGCGTTGCGCTCAGGCGGCAAAAGACACGGCGGCGTTGATCGAGGAAACCATTTCCCGCTCGCATGACGGCAAGACGAGACTGGACGAAGTGGCGATGGCCGTGCGTTCGATCACCGACAGCGCCGCTAAAGTGAAGAATCTGGTGGACGCGGTCCAGCAGGGCAGCGAGGAACAGGCCCGGGATATCGGTCAGGTAACAAGATCCATCGCTCAACTGGACAGCGTGACCCAGGGGGTGGCGGCAAACGCGGAAGAGAGCGCCGCTGCCAGCGAGGAACTGAGTGCGCAGTCCGGCGCCCTGCGAACCATTGTGGGACGGCTGGATCGAATGGTGCAGCGGGGGTAAAGCGTTAATCCCCGGCTTGGGCAAGTGAAGGCAATTCATAGATACCGGACCATTCCAGTCCCCTATCCCTGCTACAATCGAATTGCAACTCACTTGCCCTTATGCTTCAGACATTCGTGATCACTTTGCGGGAAGGCGTGGAAGCCTCGCTCGTGATCGCCATCGCCGTCGCTTACCTCCGCAAGACCGGTCGTCTCGACCTGCTCCCCGCCGTTTACAGGGCTCTTGTAAGTGCCGTAATTGCTTGCATTTTAGGTGCATGGGCTTTTTCCAGACTGGAGATCAGCGATGACGCTTACGAGGGCTGGACGCTGCTCGTCAGCGCCGTTTTTGTCCTGAGTATGGTGGTCTGGATGAACCGGCATGGCAAGCACATGAAATCCGAAATTGAAACTCGTTTGCAAAAGGACACCGGCGGGAGTTGGGGTATTTTCCTCTTCGTTTTCCTCATGATTTTCCGCGAAGGGGTGGAGACGGTTCTGATGATTGCCACGGTTCGCCTCGATACTTCGGGGGTGCTGGTGGCGCTGGGAGGAATTCTCGGAGTCGTGCTGGCGGTGCTCTTCGGGATCAGTTTTGTGCGGGGAACGATCCGGGTCAATCTCCGGCAGTTTTTTCAAATGACCACCGCCATCCTTATGGTGGTAGTGCTCCAGCTTCTGATCACAGGACTCCATGAGCTTTCCGAGAGTCAGGTGCTTCCCAGCGGTCCCCGCGAGATGGCGCTCATCGGTCCGATCGTGAAGAACGACATCTTCTTTTTCATAACGATCCTTGCGCTTTCGGCGGCAATGATCCTCTTTGAATGGCGGAAACGCCGGGCACCGAAGACGGAGGGGCTGGAAGGCGCGGCCCTGCGCAAAGCGCGAGCCGTGATGAATCGCGAGCGGCTTTGGATGGTGTCATCGTGCGTGGCGTCCTGCCTTTTCATTCTCCTCATCACCGCCGAATTCGTTTATGCGCGTCAATCGACGGCATTGTCAGCCGCTCAGTCTGTCACGCTGGTAAACGGGGCGGTACGCATTCCCGTGGCCAGTGTCAGTGACGGCATGCTGCATCACTTTGAACTGGAGGACAATGGCGTTCACGTAAGATTTATCGCAATCGAAAAACCCGACAAGACGATTGCCACGGCGCTGGACGCCTGTGAAATCTGTGGCGCCAAGGGTTTCTATCAGAACGGTACGCAACTGATTTGCCGCAACTGCGCATCCGCCATCGTGGCTGCCACGGTTGGGACGAAAGGCGGCTGCAATCCGATCCCGATCGCCTCTCATGTCGAGAGCGGTTCCCTGGTCATCGACGCCGCCGCGATCCAGAGCGGCTCTCATTGGTTCAAGCCCAAGGTCAGCTGACGTGCTGCTTCGTTTCATCAGCGAATCTGTCCGGCGCGCGCCCCGTCGCAAAGCCCTCATCATCGCAGCGATCGCCATGGGCTCGGCGGTTGCCACCGCCATGCTGGGCGTCATGCTCGACATCGGCGACAAGGTCAACCACGAACTGCGCAACGAGGGCGCCAACATTTTGGTGACGCCCCGAGGCGGTTATATCGCCGAGGCGGAAGTTCCGAAGATGAAGTCGATTTTCTGGAGTCTGGCGATTCTCGGATATGCTCCGTCGCTGGGTGCACGGGACGCGGGCTTGCCCGTCGAAGGGGTTTGGTTCCGCAGTCTGCAGTCGGTGAATCCGGCGTGGCAGACGATCCGGGGCCACTGGGCGGCAGACGTTCCGGACGAAAGCATGGCGGGCGCCGCCATCGCGCGCCGCAATAACTGGAAACCCGGGAGCCTCATCAGCGTGCTGGGCTCGACGTTCAAAGTGACGGGCATTATCTCGGCTGGCGATGACAATGACGACCGGATATTCATCCCGCTCTCGCGCATGCAGGCGATCACCGGCCGTCCCGGTCAGGTGGATCGTATCGAGGTCGCGGCCTTGACCAAGCCGGAAGACGCTTTCGCGCGCAAGGATCCCAAGACGATGGCGCCGGCGGAACTGGAACGCTGGAGTTGTTCCAATTACGCGATCTCCATTGCGCATGAGATCGAGGAGGCGATTCCTGGAACGGCGGCAAGGCCCGTCCGGCGTGTTGCCGATTCGGAGGGCAGGATACTCAGCCGGGTGGGAGGGCTGATGGGCTTCATTACGCTGGCGGCCCTGCTTTCAGCCGGTCTCACGGTCTGGAGTCTGACCGCGACCACCATGATGGAGCGGCGCGGTGAAGTCGCCATCATGCAGGCGATTGGGGCGGGGCGTTCCGTAATCGCCACTCTCTTCGGCATCGAGATGGCGCTCATGGGTTTAGCGGGCGGCCTGATTGGCGCTCTCGTTGGCGTGTCTCTTGCCCACCTGGTGGGCCGGTCCGTTTTTCAGAGCGATATCGAGGTCTCCTGGATTCTGCCGTTTCTGATCATGTTCGCGGCTATGGCGATTGCGGTTGGAGGCGCCGCCCAGCCGCTGCGCCGGACACTTCGAATGGACCCGGCCATGATTCTCAGGGAAGGCGTTTAGGTGTTCTGGAAATTCATCCTTCGGGCGCTGAAGTACCGGAAACAAAGACTGCTGCTGGCTTTCGCGGCGCTCACCGTGGCCGCTGCCATGGCCACTGTTTTGTTCGGGACCTATGGTTCGGTGGAGAGCCGGCTGCGCGAGGAATTCCGCAGCTACGGTGCGAATATTTCCGCGGTCGGACCCCAGGTTCCGATCGCCGTGGCGGCAGCGGCGGAACATTTGGGGGCCGAAACCGCGCCTTTCCTGGTTTCACCTCCCAACATCGTCGCGTTCGATCCGGGGAAAAGCCGGTCGCTGACCGGATTCTGGCATGTTGAAGGGACGCGCGATATTCGGCCCGGCGAATGCCTGGCAGGAGAGTTACTCAAGCTGCCGATCGGGTCGAAAACCGCGGACTGCACGGTCAAAGGAATCGTGTCGACAGGCGGGGCCGAAGACCAGGAACTGCTGGTTCCTCTAACGCCTGGAACGCCGGTTGTCAGCTACATCGAAATTCGCGCGCCCGGCGATCGCATCGATTCGATCCGCACCGCGCTGGCCGAACAGTTCCCCAAAGTCGAATTCCGGACCATTCGCGCCGTGGCCGATACCGAAACCAATGTAGTCCTCAAGATCCGGGCTTCGTTGTTGCTGCTGACGCTGCTGATTCTGGCAATCACCACGCTCTGCGTGAGCGGCAACTTCACAGAAATGGTGATTGAGCGGGCGAAGGAGATCGCCATCCTCAAAGCGTTAGGCGGGGCCGAGCGGAGAATCGCCACATTCTTTGTCTCCGAATCCGCCGCCCTTGCGATCGCATCTACATTTGCGGGCTACATCGCAGGCATCATCGCGGCGGCGTTTATCGGACAGCAGATTTTCGGCGGCGCATTTCACCTGCAGGCCAGTTGGCTGGTTTTCGGAGGCGTGACCCTGGTTATGCTGATCGTGGCCGCGGTGGCAACCGCAATAGCGGCATCACGAATCTGGAGCATCGAGCCTGCGATCATCTTGAGAGGCGAATGAGCTTTATCGAGCTGGTGGACGTCAGGAAAACTTATGGAAGCGGCGCGTCCGCGGTGAGTGCGGTCGACGGCATCAGTTTCGTGGCCGCGCAGGGCGAGTGGGTGGCCATCATGGGGCCGTCCGGTTCCGGCAAAACGACGCTGCTCAATCTCATCGGCTGCCTCGATCAGGCGACCAGCGGGAAAGTGATCATCGGCGGCTCGAACACCTCCGAGCTTCGGCGCAATGAGCTGGCCCGTTTTCGTTCCGAGACCGTGGGCTTCGTGTTTCAGCAGTTCCATCTGGTTCCGCATCTCACGGCCGTTGAAAACGTCATGCTGGCGCAATACTTCCACAGCATGACCGACGAAAAAGAGGCGCTGGAAGCCCTGAAGCAGGTGGGGATGGAAAAACGCGCCCAGCATCTGCCTTCGCAGCTTTCAGGCGGCGAGCAGCAACGGGTGGCGATTGCACGGGCGCTGGTGAACGACCCGAAAATCATTCTTGCCGACGAGCCTACGGGCAACCTCGACGCCGAAAATCAGCGCATCGTGCTGGAGCTTCTCAGCGGACTACATGCCGAAGGGCGGGGAATCGTCATGGTCACCCACGACGAAAGCGTGGGACGGCTGGCGGACCGGCGTCTCAATCTCGAGCACGGACGCATCAAGGAAAATCTGATCTTTTCCGCCGAGGAGAACGAGGATTTTGACGAGGTCCTGGAACATCTTTGGACTCAAAAGGAACACGTCGAGCATCTCCACGCCACCGAATACACGGAAGTGCAATGGCACAAGCTGGTCAACGTGATGACAGGAACCGGCCTGTTGACGCTGGACGCCAGTGGCCAGGCGCAATACACGGCCGCGGGTGAAGCACGGGCACGCAGCGTAATCCGCCGGCACCGGCTGGCGGAACGGCTTTTTGTGGATGTGCTTTCCATCCGCGACGAGCACGAGGTAGAAGAAAGCGCCTGCAAGTTCGAACACATCCTGAGCCCTGAAGTCACCGACCGGATGTGTACGCTGCTGGGACATCCGAAGGAATGCCCGCACGGCAGTCCCATTCCGCCGGGGGATTGTTGTCCGCAGCCTTAAGAGTGTTACGCTCAAAAATTCATGCATAACGTAGTGATTATTGGTTCCGGCTGCGCCGGGAACACAGCCGCCATTTATACCGCGCGAGCCGGTCTGCAGCCCATCGTGATCAAGGGGCTCGAAGTGGGCGGGCAGCTTTCGCTCACCACTGAGGTGGAGAACTTCCCGGGCTTCGTGCACGGCATCATGGGTCCGGAACTGGTCGAAAACATGAAGCAGCAGGCCGAACGCTTCGGCGCCGTTTACCTCGACGGCGATATCCTCGAAGCCGATCTGACGCGGCGGCCATTCCGTCTGAACCATGAAGGCAAATGGCTGGAGGCCCGCACGCTGATCGTGGCGTCCGGCGCCAAGGCGCGCTGGATCGGGCTGGCCTCGGAACACATGCTGATCGGCCACGGCGTGAGTTCCTGCGCCACTTGCGATGGATTCTTTTATCGCGAAAAAAAGATCATGGTGGTGGGCGGCGGAGATTCGGCGATGGAAGAAGCCAACTTCCTGACGCGGTTTGGAAGTTCGGTGGCGCTGGTGCATCGCCGCGATACTTTCCGCGCTTCGAAGATCATGCTGGCGCGGGCGAAGGCCAATCCCAAGATCGAGTTCATCATGAACACGACCGTGGAAGAGGTTTACGATGTTTCGAAAAACATCGTGACGGGCGTGCGGCTGCACAATATTCTGACGGGCGAGACCTGGGACCGCGATGTGGACGGATTCTTCGTTGCCATCGGACACATTCCCAATACGCAGATATTCAAAGGGCAGCTGGACCTCGATCCGGACGGTTACCTGCTGTCGCATGGCGGCGCACGCACGAACGTGAAGGGCGTATTTCACGCCGGCGACGTGCAGGATCGCATTTACCGGCAGGCGATTACGGCCGCGGGAGCGGGTTGCATGGCGGCCATCGAAGTGGAAAGACTTCTCGAAGAAGAGGGCCATTAATCATGATCGAGAGACTTTCCCCTCCGGGCGCGCCTGTTCCGAAAGGCCCCTATTCGCCGGCGGTCAAGGCGGGTGGATTTGTCTTTGTCTCCGGTCAGGTCCCCGGCGAGAAGGGCGATATCCAGCACGAGACGCGGCAGGTTCTGAATAACCTGAAAACGATTCTGGAAGGCGCGGGGTCTTCCCTGGCCCAGGTGGTCAGGGTCGGAGTCTATCTGGCCGATGGCGCGGATTTCGCGAAGATGAATGAAGTCTACGCGGAATTCTTCGGCGAGAATAAGCCGGCCCGCACCACCATCGTGTGTAAGTTCGTTGCCGACATCCGGATTGAAGCGGACTGCGTTGCTTACTGCGGGTAGTGCGGGGCTCTACAATCTCGTAATACGGCCGTCGGAAGAAAGCTTGTAGCGCATTCCGCGCCATTCCACTGTATTGCCGAGCATGCCCGCGGCCCATACCGCGAAGCCGAACAGATCGCGGAAGGGAACGAAGAGCAGAGTCTTCCAGTTCGTGTAGAAACTTGCTGCAACCACGCGCACGGCGATGCCAGCCAGAGCAAACTTCCACGGCGCCCACAGACACCAGAACGTCAACTGGGTCATGACGTAACCGAAATATCCGGCGGGTCTGGAAACGCGGATTGTGCGTGACCAGCGGACCTGATGCTTCCACACATCGTTCCACGATCCGGCGCCGAGGTTGGTTTCGACAATGACATCGGCGAGGGCAACGCGGCCGACCCGGGCGCCCAATTGATAGTCGTCGGCGAGGTAATCGCGAATCGTCGCGAAGCCTCCGATAGCTTTCAATCCCGAGGCGCGGAACGCCATTGTCGAGCCGAGAGCGAACGCGCCGTCCGAGACAAGCCGGGCGACTAGAACGCTGGGCGCGAACTCAGTGGCGATCCCCAGAGCCTCGGCTTTCGACGGCAGCGACGCGGCCCGGCCACGATAGAGACAAGTCACGAGTCCGACCTTCTCGTCTGCCAGCAAGCCAATGACTCGCGCCAGATAATCCGGCGGCACGCGGATATCGCCATCGTTGACAAGCAGCACTTCGTGCCGGGCTTCCGCGGCCAGCTTTTCCAATGAACCGACCTTGCCGTTGGCGGCATCGTTTTCAGAATTCACGATGCGGATGTAAATGGCGGGAAACTCAACCTGAAGGCGTTCGATGTCTTCGCGCGCCGGGTCGCCCGGCAAGGCTCCGAAAATCAGTTCGAACGCCGGGTATTGCTGCAGCGCATGCGAACGGATGGCTTCGTAGAATTGCGGATCGCGTCCGCGCACTGGCTTCAGGATCGAAACCGGCGGTTTAAAATCGGGAATGGCTTTGCGGCGCCCAAACTGCAGGGCGCCGGCGATCGCCAGCAGGTTGTAGGCAATTCCGCAGACAACAAGAATCGCGAAAATCACCTGGTTACGAGCACCACGCCGATGACGATGAAGACGATGCCGGTCCAGCGCCGCCAGTCCACGTTTTCTTTCAGCAGGACCTTGGCGAGCAACGTCTCCGGGATAAACGTCGCGGCTGACATCGGCACCGCGAAGCTCATCGGGGCCACCGCCACCAGCTTCATGAAGGTGAAGAACGAAACAGCCATCGAACACGTCGATATGGCGATGTAGGTTTTGTTCGTGGGGCGTGCCCGCATGCCCATGGAACGCAAGACGTCGCCCGCCGTGGTGGCGCAAACCAGAATCAGCACCAGCAGCCAGATCATTCGAAATCCGTTCTGCCCACAATGGTGACGCCGGCGGTGATCATAACGATTCCGGCCCATCGGGTGGGCGAAATCGCCTCGTTCAGAATAAAGCGGGCGGCGAAAGCGGTCACCACGTATCCGATGGCGGTTACCGGCATCACATAACTCAGATCCGCCCAGCTGAGCAGAGCCATGTGCGTCAGGGTCCACACGATCAGCAGGGTCACGCCAATGGCGACCCACGGATGGAAGAGAGCTTGAATTAAAGCAAGAGGGGTGCTGCCCGGATCGCCCAGCTGGTGCATCCCTTTGGTCAGAGCCGAATTACCCGCAACGTTGCTGATCACCGTGAGAAACGAAAAAAGATAAACGCGGGCGCGAAGATTAGTCGCCTGCATTCGCCGAGACGGTTGTTTGCTGAGTCTGTAACCGTTGCTCCGAAATGAATTTCTTGCGGCGCGAGCGAAGGGCCATGTATTCCCTGGCTTCTTTGAAGAGCCGCTTGCGGTCGTGAGAATTGAAAATCACTTTGCTCACCATGCGCCATACGACTTTGGGGCGGAAATAATACTCGCTGTAAAACCTCTCGACCCAGTTCATCAGGTCGGCCTCGTTGAGGTTTTCGTAAACCACTTTGGGAAGCTGATTGCCGCGGTCGTCCACGATCTTGCCGATGGAGATCAGATCGTTCTTCATTGCGTAGTCGTGGAACTCGGTACCGGGATAAGGGTGCGCGATGGACACCTGAATAGTTTCGTTGTCGAGGCGCTTGGCGAAGTCGATCGTCTTGCGAATGCTTTCGTTGGTTTCGCCGGGCAGGCCGACAATGAAGTCGCCGTGAATCACGAGCCCAAGTTTCTTGCAGTTGGCCGTGAAGCGTTCGGCCATGTCGATGGTCGCGCCCTTCTTGATGTTCTTCAGAATCTGCGGGTCGCCCGATTCGTAGCCCACGATCAGCAGGCGGCAACCCGCTTCCTTCATGGCCTTGAGGGTGTCGTAATCGGTGGTTACCCGCGAGGTGCACGACCAGGTGAACTTCAGCTCTTTCAACTTCGAGCAGAGCTCGATGGTGCGTTCCTTCCGGTAATTGAAGGTATCGTCATCGAAGAAGATTTCCTTAAGTTCCGGGAAGGTTTCCAGCGCGTATTTAACTTCGTCCCGAATGTCGTCGCTGGAACGCAGCCGCCAGCGGTGTCCGGAATGCGTTTGCGGCCACAGACAGAAAGTACACATTGCCGGGCAGCCGCGCGAAGTGTAAATCGACAGGAAAGGATTGAGGAGAAATGGAACGTTGTAGCGGGTGATATCGAGATCGCGTTTGTAGGTCTTCGTGACCCACGGCAGTTCATCCAGATTCTCGATCATGGGCGCTTCCGGATTGTTAACGATTGCACCGTTCTTGCGGAAGCTGGCGCCGGGAATTTCCTCCAGCGGCTTTCCCTTGGCGTAATCGACGATCTGGTAATCGAATTCGCGGCGAATGATGAAATCGATTGCCTGGCACGCGTTGAGAGTTTTTTCCGGCTCGACAGTAACAGGCGGACCGACGAAGCAAACCTTCAGCTTCGGATTTGAGTCCTTCATCATCTGCGCTATCTTGCAGTCAACCTCGAAACCGGGTGTCGATGTGAAGAGCACAAGCAGCTCAAAATCCTTCACCATGGCGACTGTCTGCTCGATCGAGATCTTGTGCGGCGGCGCATCGACCACCTTACTGTCGGGAAGCATGCCGGCGGGATAGCAGAGCCAAACGGGATACCAGTAAGATTCGATTTCACGCGAGGCAGGCCAGCGTGAACTCGCACCCCCGTCGAAACCTTCGAACGAAGGTGGGTTAAGGAAGAGTGTCCGCATTACGTTCTTTCATTGTAGGGCAGACCGGGACCGGGTCACTGCTTCTTTCCAGCCATTCATCAACAAGTCCCGCTCCGACTGCGGCATACGCGGTTCAAACTTACGTTCAACGCGCCAGAAACTCTCCACCTCATCAGTGCTGGACCATACGTCTTCCGCAATGCCTGCAAGGAATGCAGCGCCCAGAGCGGTGGTTTCGACATCCGCGGGGCGGACCACAGTCTTGCCAAGTATGTCGGCCTGGAATTGCATAAGGAAATTATTAACAGCCGCGCCGCCATCCACGCGCAGTTCAGTAATGGGTTCACCCGAGTCCGCTTCCATCGCATCGATAAGTTCACGGCTTTGGAATGCGATGCTCTCCAGCGCGGCGCGGACGATGTGAGCCTTGCCGCTGTTCCGGGTAAGTCCGCAGATCAGGCCGCGAGCGCCGGAGTCCCAGTGGGGCGCGCCGAGCCCGACGAACGCAGGCACGAGGTAGACGCCTCCTGAACTGGCGACGCTTTGCGCCACGGCTTCTGATTCGGCGGCAGTGCCGATGAGTCCGAGCGAATCGCGAACCCACTGAATGACCGCGCCTCCGATAAACACGCTGCCTTCCACCGCGAACTGCGCGGAGTTCGTCCCCGCTGCGGCGGCCCGTGTCCCGAGAAGCCGATGCGTGGAGCGGGGCTGATGGCTGCCTGCATGGGTGAGGGCGAAGCATCCTGTGCCGTAGGTGTTCTTCGACAGGCCGGCGCGGAAGCAGGCCTGGCCGGCGAGGGCGGCCTGTTGATCTCCCGCGATACCACTGATCGGAATCGCGGAACCAAGGAAGTGCGACTCGATCATTCCAACTCGGCCCGATGACGGCGCGATGCGGGGAAGCATGCTCCGCGGGACATCGAAGATGGAAAGCAATTCGTCATCCCATTCGCCGGTCGCAAGGTCCATCAGCATGGTGCGGGAGGCGTTGGTGGGATCGGTGACATGCTCGCGTCCTCCGGTGAGATTCCAGATCAGCCAAGTATCGATATTACCGAACAGCAAGTCGCCGTCCAGTGCTTTGGCGCGCGCGCCGGACACGTTCTCGAGAATCCAGCGGATCTTGCTGGCGGCAAAATATGCGTCCACCACCAGGCCGGTTTTTTCTTCGATCAGTCGGCTGTGTCTCGATGCCGCGAGCGCAGCGCAAAAGTCCGCGGTACGGCGGCATTGCCAAACGATCGCCGGGGCAACGGGAGTGCCGGTGTGGCGATCCCAAACGACCGTGGTCTCGCGCTGGTTAGTGATGCCGCAGGCAACGATGCTCGCCGGCGCGACACCCGCGATCCTGATGACCTCCGTGGCCGCTTCGATCTGCGCGCGCCAGATAGCCACGGCGTCCTGCTCGACCCAGCCGGGATGCGGATAGTAACAATCGAAGGGAATCGAGTGCATCGCAATGCGCTCACCCCTTTCGTTGTAGAGCGCGGCGCGCGCGCTGGTGGTTCCTTCGTCGAGCGAAATCACGTAAGGCATTTTGTGATTATATTTGCCGGTCGGCGCCTGAGGCGCGGCGATTCAGGCGCGCTACCTGCTCAGTGCTATTTGCTCAGTGTTACCGCGGCCCGCGCAAACGCCTGCGCGAATCCTGTCAGCGATGCCGCATTCACCGCGTCCGGCCAGCGGTCCAGCGGGTTGTGGAACAAATCGTTGCCGCCGATCATCGATATGTATTTGCCGCCGCCGACGTGGATATTATGCGCCTCGCCGTTCGGCGTCTGCCCCAGTGGCCGCTTGTTAATCTTCAGTCCGGCAGCTGTAATCTCACGCAGCGCGATACTCTGCATCTGTTCATCTGAAGCCTGCAGCGTGCCGGTCCCGCCCGTCGCCGCGCCGATATTGGCGCCGAAATGAATCCACGCCCGGGCTTCCGGAATGAGCTTGGGATTCTTGTCGATGAAGGACTCGAGGCCCAGATGCCCCAGCTCATGTCCGCTGGATGCGATATACAGAAAGGTTCGCGCCGGATTCTTTACCTGGTTGATGACTTCCAGCCAGCACGCAATGCCGCCGCCGCGTTCACTGGCGCAGTGCCACCACCCGCTGCGGGGAGTCATGACGACCACCGGAGGCAGCGACGGATCTCTTCCTTCCTGGATCGCCGTCACATTCAGAGCTTCAACATCGGTGCGTTTGACCTGTGCGACAACCGTTGCCTCAGTCTTCGCGCCGGAGAGCTGGCGCATCCAGTCCGCTTCCTGACTGGCGATCTGCAGGACCGGCGGTCCAAAGGGATGCTGGAAGCCAGGACAATTGATCAGCGATAGTCCAGGCGTGCCGCCCTTCGTCACGACGACAATCACCTTGTGCTTCCCGGACTTCCGTACCTGCGCGATTTCCTGGCCTTCGCCGTTGGGCGCGATTTCGATCCAGCCAATGGCGGTATCGCTGCCAGCGGGTCCGATGTTCCCCCGGACTCCCGCGCCATCGGTGAACGTGCCGTTAAACATCGGCACGCCATCCACGCGGCGTCCGCCCGCTTCGATGAAGCACGTTTGCGGATCGACGCGGCTCACCGCGAAAGGGTCAAGCTGCGCGGTCAAACCCCGCGCGCGAACCTGCCCGGCCAGCCATTCGGCGGAAGCGTGATCCACCGCGGTGCCGGTGCGATGGATACCCTGCGCGTCATAATCGGCGATCGGATCGGCGATGCCTGCGGAAGCAGGGCGCACGGCCATGGCGGCGGCTGCGAGGGAAAGAAACTCTCGTCGATGGAGCATGAATGGAACCAGTATATTGGCTTCCGGTCCCAATGAGATGACGGCGCTATTGGACGGTAACGAAAACGCCGCCCGGCGTTGTGACCCCGTCGACTATCGCCTGGAGGGACAAGTCGCCGGTACCGACGTTCTGGGGGATCGTTACATTCATTTGCCACAGCCCTGCGCCAACGATATACGCGTCCACGGTCTGCGATACACCGCCGATGATCACGTTCACCGGGTAGACGGTTTTCGTGGCACTGCCGTAAACCTGCCCGGCGGGAACGGGGGTTGAACCGGCGCCAAAACCACCCGCGAAGAGCTCCACAACCTCACCCTTCCTTGCCGGGCGAGCGTTGAAAGAGAAATGGCCGGAAGGGCCAAGTAGATCGTAACTGGAGGGCGTATTCGGCAGATAGTATCCGGTCGAAGAAGGAATTTCCGCGGCGGCATACTTGCCGTCCTGAGTAAAAAATGTGGGACCGACATCGCCGAGGAATGCTGTTACCGGCGCGCTTGTACCCGCGGGGTTGGTGACGGTGACATTTACGGGTCCCCGCGCCGTATCGTCCGGTGCCTGCACGTTAATCTGGATTGAACTGATGTAGTAAACGTAGGCTGGTTTGCCGTCGATTGTAACGCTGACGCCGTCGAGACTCGTGGGGAATGAAGTGAGGTTGTTGGTGAAATCGACAGGCGGGTTCCAGAGACGCGCCGTCGGGGAGAGGTTTGTGCCGTAGATATCAATGAACGTTCCGGGCTCGATGGTGGTCGCCTTGGCGCCGTGCGCGACGACTCCCGATGCCGATATCACGGGCAAAACGGGAGCGCTCGTGGCAGCGAGCGTGTACCCGACGGCATTCAGAATATTGATTTCAGCGCCGCCATCATTGGTGATATCGATGTTGGCGTCCCTCCCGGGACATCCTGTGGCGTCCTGGATATGTTGCACCGCCGGACAGCCGCTGATGAAGTCACCGTAGTCGTCCCCGTTCGGCAGGGTGTTGTAGAAAACTCCGTTTGCGCCGTTGGTCGCCCCGCCGTCGTAAGAAAAGTAGGCACCGGGCGCAGTGCTGAGAGTAAATACCGAGAGTAATTTCCCTGCCGCCGAGTAGCGGAAAAGATCCGCGGCCGCCGGAGTCGCCGGCTGCCCGCTGAACGCGCAACCGTTCGTCAGCGATGGCGGATTCGTCGAGATGCAGGAAGAGGTGCCCAGGATTTCATCCGTCTCATGCTCCACGATGCCGAAGAAATCGTATCCCCTGGAGTTTTCGGTTCCGGTCCGGTAGTAGAGATTTGCACTGGGGTCGTTGGTAATCGTGACGATCCCGTCATAGCACCCTGTCGCGCCCGGATTCGTGCAGTAGTTATTACCGTCGGCCTGGGTGCCCACGATTCCATCGCTGGCATAAGTGAATCCGAGACTCCTGGCCAGCGCGGTGGTGAGCTCAACCTGACCGTTTCCATAAATCGGCTTGGCATAGGTAGTGAGCGAAGCGACTGCCGAGGCGAGCACCGGATTCCCGCTCGCGGTTGCCTTGGCGGCCACGGCCGTTGCGTACTTCGTGTAGGTAACGTAATTGAGATAGCCCTGGCTGGCGCCCAGATCGGTTGAGCCGAATTTCAGGTAAATACTGGCGTTGGCGTTGGTAAAGGTGTTGTTGTAAAGTCCGGCAATCGTCCCGTTCAAAGTGCTGCATATATTCGACGACACCGCTGTGACATTGGGGTCGCAGGTATAGGTGACGCCGGCATCAGCAAGAGCGGACCCAAGCAGGAGCAGGCTTCCCAGTCTAATAAGATTTGTAAGAGGCACACTGTTTCCCAACAACGTACCACACTTGTAGTCGAAGACAAATGCGGGAGGCGCTCAGGAATTCGGCTGGGAGGTTTTTTGCGAAGGGATGTTCTCCTGCAAAGGAATCGCGAGGGCAGTACCGGCATCCTCCACAGCCTTAAGCAATTTCAGCAGTAGCCGCTGCTGGACGGCAAGGAACTCGTCGTAATCCGCAGTCTTCACATAGGCGTTGATTTCAACATCCAGAGAATACGCGCCGACCCCGATAAAGCGCACCGGAATTTGCCCTGTTTCCACTTTGGGCTCGCCTGCAAGAACGTCTCGGCAGGAGTCCAGCACCTGCGAGAGTTGAATAGAGGTTGTGTCGCGTCGCAGGTTGAGCGTGGGATGGAACCAGATCTTGTCACGCCCCGAAATGTTCTCCAGCGTCATGGTCGAAAACTGGCCATTGGGCACGCTGATGACCGTGCGTTCCGGCGTGCGAAGCCGGGTTGACCGGAGGCCGATATGCATTACGGTTCCGGTGCGGTCTCCGAAGCGGCAGACATCCCCCACGAGTACCGGCCGATCGCCGATGACAGACACTCCGCCGAACAGATTCTCGATGGTCTTTTGCGCCGCCAGCGCGACTGCGAGTCCGCCCACACCGAGGCCGGCAAGGATAGTGGATGTGTTGTAGCCCCACGCCGCCAGCACGCTGAGCAGCGCAAACAGGTAAAGCCCGAGCTTGATCACCTGGCGTCCCAGCGGCAGCACGGAATAACTGACGGCCTGCACGCGCGGATCCAGCCGTGCATGCCAGCGTCCCGCAAAAAAATCGATGACGATGGACGCGCCCCATGCCAGTCCCAGCACAAAAATCAGCTGCACGAGCCGTTCGAGAATCAATCGTGGAATCGTGGATGGCGGCGCCAGTTCCAGCGCCAGCCGGAAACCGGCCATCATCAAAAGCAGCCGCGACGGTCCCAGAAACGCCTGCACTCCCGCCACCGAGCGCAGCGTGCGGAGTACCAGCCAGGAAACGCCGCCCGCGATAAACCAGAGGGCAACCGCCATGCCTGCCAGCGCGATCCACCGCCAAACCGGGGTATCCAGGACTTCGAAGGTAACCAGCTCCTGGGGCAGTTTCTTTTCGAACGATGTTTCGGCCACCACCTGATGCGCGGTTGGAATCATGGCGACGCTCGGTGCGGAAACCACCCACACCCGTACACCGCCATTGAGGGTTTGTCTTTCCAATTGCATGTTCAGGTCCTGGCCATCGACGTGAAATGTGGCCAGGTGTTCGAATGTCGTGCCCAATCCGTCAGACTGATCGCCTTCCGGAGAGCGGCTGAGGGTGGCGATGTCGAATGTGGTGTCGTCCAGCAGATCTTCCAGTTGCAGGGCAAGCTCTGGGCCGGCTTTGGACCGGTCCGCCTGCGGTAACTTGCGCAAATCGAGATAGTACGCCGCTTTGGAGTAGTCGCGCGAATGGCACGCCTCCAGAAACCGGAGGATCGAACTCTGCGGCGTGTCGCGGCCGAGAGGGTCTTTACTTTCCGCGCCTCCGGCGGGAGCGGGAATCTGCGCTCGAGCCGTGCCGGCGAACAGTAAAGCGCTCAGGAAGAACAGCGGCAATCGTTTGGACATGGCTCTTATCAATTTAGACGGTTGCTGGCGGCGCAGACGGGAACGCAATGACGAGGACTGTTTACAGCACGGTCTCCTGATCGCCGCGCCACGGTCCCTCCGAATTTCTACGAAATCGTCTGAAAGAGCAGGGAGTCGCCGGCTTCGAATCACGCAGTGATGTACAACACGCCCATGTCCCCCCGTCCGCTCTCTCCGGAAGCTCCACGCGAGGGGACTCATCTGATACGCATGAGGATCGATATGTCAGGTATCCCGTAGGCCGATATCCTGATCGCTGGCCCTCGGATCAAAAGAGCGGAGCACAGAAGGGAGACAGAATATGAGAGTTTTTCTCGCAGGTGCGACCGGGGCGATCGGAAGAAGGCTGCTTCCGCTTCTGGTGCGATCTGGTCATTTCGTCACGGGTACAACGCGTTCGGCGGACAAGGCCGCTGGTCTTCGGGCCGCCGGCGCGGACGCTGTCGTTGTCGATGCTCTGGACGCGGCGGCAATTGAAGCCGCAATTTTGCGGGCCCGGCCGGAGGTGATTATTCACGAACTCACAGCTATTCCCGCGACTCTGGATATGCGCAAATTTGCCAGCGAGTTTCATCTCACGAATCGGCTCCGTACCGAGGGCACGATGAATTTGCTGGCGGCTGCGTTGTCGGCGGGTGTCCACAGATTTGTTGCGCAGAGTTTCGGCGCGTGGCCTTACGCGCGCACCGGCGGACCGGTGAAGACAGAAAACGATCCACTCGATTCCGAGCCGCCATCGGCTCTGCGTGAAACGCTGGAGGCCATCCGGTATTTGGAATCGGCGGTCCTTGAGGCCGCGGACCTCGAAGGGTTGGCACTACGTTACGGGTGGTTCTATGGACCCGGGACCGGGCTTGGTGAAAACGGCGGTCAGGTCGAAATGGTGCGCCACCGCCGTCTGCCCGTCATTGGCGGGGGAACCGGGGTGTGGTCGTTTATTCATATCGATGACGCCGCCATCGCGACGCTTGCCGCGGTGGAGCACGGCGCACCGGGAATTTACAACGTCGCCGATGACGAACCGGCCGCGGCCTCCGAATGGATTCCCGAGCTCGCGAAAGCCCTCGGCGCCAAACCACCTTTGCGATTGCCGGGCTGGCTCGGCCGTCTGGCCATTGGGGAGCAGGGTCTGATGATGATGACCAGCATCCGGGGAATGTCCAATGCCAAGGCGAAGAGAGAACTCGGCTGGCATCCCCGATGGCCAGTTGGCGCGAAGGATTCCGCGACGGGCTGTCAGAAGCCGGCGCCGCGGGAAGACTGGCGATGCTGGGGCGTTCCAGTGGCTATTAAACCGGAGCCCCCGTAGGGGAAGCAGGCCCTTTGGATCGCCTGAAAACCGGCAAATTGGTGGAGGCGGGGGGAGTCGAACCCCCGTCCGAAAAAGCCCGAAATGAAGAGACTACGTGCGTAGCTTAGTTCTTTTTATTCGGCCAGCGCTTCGGAACAAGCAAAAGTAGCGCCGCACCTAGTCCGGTTGATCTCGGGTCTCGGCTCCGGACCGAAGCCTGCACCCTATCCCGCTAAATGACGCTCACTACCCAACCCGCGGGCTGGAAGGGCGGAGCGCACTGACTTAATCTTTCAATTAAGCAGCGTATGCAAACTGCATGTTATTGGCAGTTTTGTTTTTCCGATCGTTTTACGGGAGCTCGGAACCCGGCACGCCTCTCGCATCGCGATTCAATCCCGTCGAAGCCGTTGCGCCCCCACATCAGGATCTATTTAATTATAGCGCCAATCTGCCCGAGGCCCGGCTAATCCTTGTTGTGAAGCACCCGCATCTGTCGCAAACTCACCAGATCATCGCGCAACGCATCGCGCGCGGCCGGATCGAGAGTGTTGTGCTCGACAACCTCTTTTACGTCATCAATCGCCGAGTCGAGCTTATCTTTATCAAAATGACCATCGGTCAGACGACGGTCGAAATCGGACAGATGGTGCTGCGCATCCTCGTAGCGTTTTACCTCTTTTTCGTGCCCGTGATGGCGTTCAAAATCGGCCGCGCGCCGCAGATCCTGCTGGGTGCGGTCCACAAGTCCGCGTTCGGACATGATGTCCCCCTGAGGGCTGAGGGTTCCGTAACCGGGATCGGGCGCCTGTGCCAAGCTGAAGCCCGCTGCAAGTAATATGATGCCGATAATTTTCATGGCCCAAACCTCTGGAAGCAATGAAGCAACCTGTCTGCCATTCCCGCTATTCTGAGAATTATGCGTGATACAACCCACATCGAGCACCATTTCACCGCCACCGAAACAGTGCGCGATGTGGTGATCGGCATGTCCGATGGACTGACCGTCCCATTCGCGCTTGCCGCGGGGCTGTCGGGCGCGAAAGTGGGATCCGCGGTCATCGTGCTCGCCGGGCTTGCGGAAATCGCGGCCGGTTCCATCGCGATGGGACTGGGCGGCTATCTTGCCGCCCGCACCGATATGGAGCATTATGAAAGCGAACTGCAGCGCGAGATCGACGAAACGCACCGCATTCCCGAACAGGAAGCCGCGGAGGTGGGCGAGATTTTCGAGGGCTGGGGTCTGACGCCCGCACAGATCGCCCCCATCATAACCGCCATCAGCAGCGACGAAAAGCGCTGGGTGGACTTCATGATGCGATTTGAACTCGGACTCGAAAGACCGGATCCGAAGCGGGCGCTCTGGAGCGCGGCGACCATTGCAGCCTCCTACATCGCGGGCGGATTCATTCCGCTTGCACCGTATTTCTTCGTGGCCGACGTGCAGCAGGGGCTCGCCATTTCGATGGCCGTCACGCTGACCGCGCTGCTGGTCTTTGGCTGCATAAAGGCGCGGTTCACCGGCATTCCGCTCTGGCGCGGCGGTCTGCAGACTACGCTGATCGGCGGCCTCGCGGCGGGGGCCGCCTTTGGAATTGCTCGACTTTTTCGGTAACTCAATTAAACCTGCATTGCACGGCCTCCGACGCCTCGGTTAGACTGAGACTTGGTAGTTTGCAACACCCTTAGCTGTTCGATTTCATAAATTTGCATTATGGAGGCCATCTTAAATTGAGCATTTGGAATAAAAGAGAAGAACCTCCGGCGCCGCGCCCGGCCAGCGCACCGCCGGTGCCTGCGCCAGTCGCAGAACCCAGGAAGGAGCCTACGCCAGTGTCATCAGCACCATACCGGACGCCAGAACCAGAATCGCGGAGCGCCGCGACAGTTGGAAAATCAGTCAAGATCATAGGCCAGATCTTCACGAAAGAAGATCTCTACGTCGATGGCGACGTGGAAGGGACAATCGAGTCTCTTGAAAACAAGGTCACCGTGGGGCCAAACGGCCGGGTTCAGGCCAGCATCAAAGCCCGCGAAGTCATCATCCTCGGTCAGGTGCAGGGGAACGTGGAGACGAGCGATAAGGTTGACATCCGCAAGGATGCAAAACTTGTCGGCGACATCACTACCGCGCGCATCAGCATTGAGGACGGGGCCTTGTTCAAAGGCAGCATCGATATCAGGAAGCCCGAACCGAAGGCGGCTCCGCAGAGTTCCGCCCCGGCGGGTGCGCCGGTATCGCGGCCTGCTGGTACTCCTTCCGCCACGCCCGTGGCGGCCGCTGCATCAAACATCGCCAAATAGCTGAGAGGGGCCGTTGCTACCGGAAAAATTTCGTTCCATGTTCCGTACCGGCAGCGGCCCTGTCTCTTCCGGCCATACCGCTCCAGGCCTTGCCCAACCGCTGCGCAAGACTGGGAAGCGCGAACCCCCCGCAACCCGCCAGAGCCGCGGCCTCGAACAATTTTTCTTCAGTATCCGTGACGTCATCGGTTTGTCCGTGCTCGACTGCGCCGGGGCCAACCAGGAAAACATCAACTTCCTGATCGATCTCGGGCACAAAGTCTATAACCAGGATCTGGTCCGCGGCATCGACGAATCTTTCGGGCAAGAACTCGCGGAACAGGCCAACGTGTCGCGGATCGATTACTTCCTGCGGCAGAATTTCGACTATCCTTCCAGCACATTCGACGGCGTGCTGCTGTGGGATTCGCTGCAGTTTATGAGTCCCGCGCTGCTGAATGCCACTGTCGACAGACTCTACGATCTGATGCGGCCGAACTCCTATCTGCTGGCCTTCTTCACCGCGGAGGAACGCGCCGTCAATGTTCCTTCATACACTTTCCGGATTGGCGACAACAAGACCGTTGTGGTCACCGACCGCGGGATGCGGCCGGCCGGACAGGTATTCAACAACCGGAATCTTGAAAAGCTGTTCGGAAAATTCGAGTCGGTGAAGTTTTTCCTCACACGCGAAAATCTCAGGGAGATTATCGTTCGCCGCTAGTCTCCTGTCCCCGTGGTTCGTGAATTAATTCCTGAGGGATGTGAAGTCAGGGTCCGGCGCGCGTAGCGAGCGATACTGTCGAGAATCTGGTCGGCAGTTCGGGTCCAAACGAATGGTTTGGGATGTTCGTTATGGAT
>DASZLO010000066.1:0-3426 GCA_035552315.1 Bryobacteraceae bacterium | reverse complement strand
TGCCAGACAGGAAATAGTGTTCCGTTCGCTGAGGATTACGCAGCACCGTCACACGGTATCCGGTAATCAACTATGGCCATCGCCGGCCGAAGAAACCTTATAGCCGCGACTCTGAACGCCGCTTGCGGTGAATACGATCGGGAGTCTCTTGCCCAATTCTTTCCGCCCCTCGGCCGTGATGCGGATAACCCGCGGAACCCGGGTCCTGACGAGCCAGCCCCGATTAATCGAACTGGCACACAGCGCCGTTCCCAGGGAACCTGCGAGATGAGGCCGGCGTTCCGTGAAATCGAGGCATTGGAGCGCAAATGCTCGTTTCTCCGATTTCAGTTTCCGCCAATCGATTTCTAATCCATCCAACCAGCCGAAACCGTACTCGGTAACTTCAAACACGCTCCCGGCAGGGCGGAGGATTCCCTCGCTTTCCATGGCTGCCGTGATCTCAACGCCCAGTGCGCCGGCGAGATGGTCGTAACAAGTGCGGGCGAATGCAAAAGGATTAAACGTAAAAGTTCCGAGGCGCTTGAGCGCCGTGCCGGGTGAGGCAATGACCGCCAGCGCCTCGATGGCATGCGCGACAGCCGCGGTAGTGATGCGGTAATACTTTTGACGCCCCCGCTTCGAAGCCGTGAGAATACCCGAATCGACCAGTTTCGAAAGATGCCCGCTCGCGGAGGATGGGGACACGTTTGCGCTCAATCCCAGTTCGCCGGCGGACCGCGAACTACCATCCATCAGAGTCACGACGATTCTCGCTCTGGCAGGATCCGCAAACTGGGCCGCAACCTGCGCCAAATCGTCCGCTTCGGATTCCACAGTTCAAGTTTAGATGAACTTTTTACGATTTCCAGGCAGTAAATTTCGGGTATGTGCGTTCGCGCCTGGTCCTCCAGTTTTTCGAGAAAATGTCAGTAAAGATCCCGCAGAAGCAAGGAGAGAGACATGCAGCAGATGAAAACGAATCTTCCAAAAAACACACCCTCGATCGTGTCGCCGCAGGAGTGGGAGGCTGCGCGCCAGCACCTTCTCGTGAAAGAGAAGGCATTGACCCGCTCCCGAGACGCGCTGGCCGCTGAACGCCGGCGGATGCCCTGGATGCCCGTCGAGAAGGTGTACAAATTCGAGGGGCCGCAGGGCGAGGTCAGCCTGCTCGACCTGTTTGAGGGCCGCCGGCAGTTGATCATCTATCGCGCCTTCTTCGAGCCAGGGGTCTTCGGCTGGCCCGAGCACGCCTGCCGCGGCTGTTCCCTTGGCGCCGATCAGGTCGCCCATCTGGCCCACCTGAACGCCCGCGACACTACGCTCGCATATGCCTCGCGCGCGCCACAGAAGGAGATCGAGCGCGTCAAGGCACGAATGGGTTGGAAGATGCCGTGGTACACCATGACGGACACCTTCGATGCCGACTTCGGCGTGAACGAGTGGCACGGCCACAATGTGTTTATCCACGAGGGCCACAACGTGTTCCGCACGTATTTCATCAATAACCGCGGCGACGAGGCGATGGGTACCACCTGGAGCTATCTCGATCTAACCCCGCTCGGCCGCCAGGAGACGTGGGAGGATTCACCAGAGGGTTACCCCCAGACTGCGCCCTATAAGTGGTGGAACTGGCACGATAATTACGACGCCGAGGCATCGCCCGACCCGAAGTGGATCGATATAACGAACGATCCTCAGGAGGCCGCTAGAAAACGCGAGGTTGTGCAGAAAGCGTGACCGACTTTCGCACTAGCCGCTCGTCGATAGTCCAGCTGAGGCATCATGAAATTCCGACAGTCCGGAGGGTGGCCAACCGGGTTGCCGTTTCGATTCGATGTCGGTTCGCACTGCACGTAATCGCCCGCACCGTGTGGTGTGCTTTTGCATTCACCGTTTATCGAAAATCTGATAGCCCTCCTGAGAATTGACCCGAAATTGGATCCTGAATAGAACGGCAGGGTGCGCACTTTGTTCGTTATAAACGGGTACGCCTGGACGGCATGTAAGAGGAGATTCATGGCCTGGACCTCGAGACGGGATCAGCCGCGACCACCACGGGCACATTCGCGTCGACCGGCAATCAGGTATTCGGAGTCCGCGCAGTCAGGGCTTCGCCGTTCCGGGCGGCGCTACAATTGGCTCGAGGTTGTTCGGACCTCGGCGGTAAACGAGGTATGAGATTCTTCAGTCCCGGTGTTATGGCGGCGGTCGTCATGTCCTTGCTTCCCGCAATATCTCCCGGTCAACTCCCCGAAGCCCTGAAGCGGCAATTCGATGAAGCGGAGCGGCGGATCGTTCGCCTCCCACCGGCAGCTTTCCCGGAGCTTCCCCGCAATGTCGTCAGGGAACTCCAACGCCGCGGATGCAGCATACCCCAGGAAGCGTATACGAAGAAGCCGCACAATGTCATCAAAGACCAGTTTGCGAGAGCAGGCGAATTCGATTGGGCTGTTCTGTGCTCCATCAAAGGGATCTCGACGATTCTCGTTTTCTGGAACGGCTCAGAGAAGAACCCTGGTACCATTGCTCCAATGGAAGACCGGAATTTCCTTCAGGGCATCACGACTGAGAATATCGGCTATTCCAGAGGGATTGGCACGGTGGGAAAGGATTTCATCATGCGACACTTTGATGCCTATGGCGGACCGAAACCGCCGCCCATCGACCACCAGGGAATTGACGACGCCTTCATCGAGAAGGCATCTGTGACGTGGTACTTTCATGACGGTGAATGGTTGATGTTGAGCGGATCGGATTAACGGATTTAGGTTTCCGGCGCCGTTCTCAACGTGTCGAGATTCTTCTCGGCACCGGCTGGCGCGCGGAAAAAACTGGCGTCGGCATGAGTGCCGACGCGGCACAGTATCATCTGCGGGCATTCCAAAACACGCGTGCGGACACCGTGCCTGCGCCCGGCGCAGTCTCAGTCCCGCAAGCCATGGAAAACATAGGCCACTAGCGTAAATCCCGCTTTTCTGTCAGGATAGAGGGTTAGCGCACAGTCCGGCTTCTTGCGTCGGGCGCGGTGCGCGTTATTAGAGAGCTTACGCCCTGAATGTTTCGTTTTGAAACGGCGGGGGAGTCCCACGGCGAGTGTCTCGTGGCGACCCTTACGGGACTCCCGGCCGGAATACCTGTAAATCTGGAAGAGATCGATCGTGAACTCTGGCGCCGCCAGCAGGGCTACGGCCGTGGCGGACGCATGAAGATCGAGACCGACAAAGCGCATTTCGTCTCCGGGATCCGCCATGGCCGGACCATCGGTTCGCCTATCGCGATCATCATCGCCAACGCCGATTGGAAGAACTGGACCGAGTCACTCCCTGTCGAAGAAGGCGATCCGGCGAAGCACAAACCTGTCTCGCGGCCGCGTCCCGGCCACGCGGATCTCGCCGGCGCCTTGAAGTACGACCTTCCCGACGCCCGCTATATCCTCGAGCGCGC
>DASZLO010000065.1:0-46881 GCA_035552315.1 Bryobacteraceae bacterium | reverse complement strand
TTCAATGTGAACTGACGCAACTCGTGCTTCGCGCCGCACTGGAAGCGCCGGTACTTCGCCTGGTAGAGAACCTTCGTTCCGCCGCACCGGGGGCAGGAGACCCCGTTCGGCCAGCGCCGCGACACGAGGTAGTTGTGTCAGTTCTCGTAATCGGCGAAGTAAACGATGACTTCTTGAAGTGTGCGTGGCGCTTCCATGAACCTATTTTTACAGGTTTACGGTGAGTTGTCAGGTAAGTTATTGCCCAAGCAAGGATATTTCCACTGTGCAGCGCACGTCCTGGTGGACAGGCTGGCCATACGATTGCGAGCGGATTTGAATGCAAGCGGTCATTACGAGGACGGGTTCGGACGATGAGATTCAATCCTGCGGGATTGCCGGTTGTCCCGATACCGTCGCCTACCATCTGGTGAAAATGCGCGACGACGGGTCGGAGGAAGAGAACTTTTTTTGTGCTCTTCATGGCGAGGAATATGCGTTGCGCGGACACCTCACCATTTCCGAGCCGGCTTAGCTCTTAATCGGCTTCTGCGGCGGTGCGGGCAGGCAATGTAAACAAGAACGTGGAACCCTGTCCCGGCGTGGACTCTACCCAAATACGTCCTCCGTGCCGCTCTATGATCTTTCTGCAAAGCGCCAGTCCAATACCGCTTCCCGGGACATCTTTCGCATGCAGACGCTGAAGCGGAGAGAAGATCCGTTCGCGGTCCCCTGGCGCAATGCCGATGCCGTTGTCTGAAAGGGAGAAGCGATATTCGGTGTCCGACACCGCCGCCGAGATTTGAATCCGGGGAGGCTCGCTGCCGCAGTAGTTGATGGCATTCATGATGAGATTCTGAAAAACCTGCAGGAGACGAAGCGGGTCGGCATATACCTCGGGCAGCGGATCGCTCAGGACGCGGGCGCCGGACTCCTGGATGATCGGCGCAAGCATATTCCGCAGGTTCTCTATGAGGGCATTTGTGTCGACCCGCTGCAGAGAAAGTTCCTCGCCCGATTCGGCATAACGAAGCAGCGACTCGATGAGCTGTTCCATGTGATCGGCGCCGTCCTTCACAAACGCCATATACTCCCGCGCGGTTTCATCGACCCCGGCTCGCAGATGCCGCTCCAGAAGATCGGTGTAGACCTTCACGGCTCGAAGCGGGGCGCGCAGGTCGTGGGCGACAACATGCGAAAAGGTGGACAGCGCCTCGTTCGAGCGCCGTATTTCCTCCAGCAGGCGCTCACGTTCGGTCTGATAAGCGGTGCGCTCGGTAATGTCCTGAGCGATTGCCACCAGACCTATAAGTCTCCCCTCGGTGTCCTTCCAGGGCGACTTGGCAGTCAGCATGACGCGCTCGCCGGAACCACTATCGGGGAAGCGTTCTTCGACGGGCCGGGAGCGGCCGCCGCGGATGACGTCTTCATCGCTGGCGCGGAGCTGAGCAGCGAAATCGGGAGGCAGGAGGTGCTCACGGGTTTGGCCGATGACATTATCCAAATCGCGATTCAGGAGCCGCGCCATCCGTTCATTGGCGAATACAAAACGGTCTTCCCGGTCAATGGCATAGATGGCGTCCCCCGTGCGCTCAAGGAGTGTTGCCAGCATGCTTCCGGCGGCGTGCATCTGGCGCACAGCCCGCGCGATCTTGGCAAACCCGACCGGCTCGCGGTTCTGGTTCTGGACGCGCAGGAGCACGCCTTCCACGAAGACCCGAGTCTGATCCTGGCAGAGGTGCCAGCGCACATCGTCGGAGCGGCCTTCCTTGGCTGCTTTCTCCATTTCCCTTGCAGGAGCGCCTTTGGCCCGGTCCTCGGGCGTAAAGATGTCGGCGAAATTCCGGCCCACAAAGTCCTCTTCGGTGAATCCGAAGAACCGCTCGACGCCGGGGTTCCAACTGATGATTCGTCCTTCGCGGTCGATCAGGAAGACGGCAAAATCCTCTAGCTCCTCAATCAGCAGTCTGTGGAGTTCCGAAAGTTGGTAGTCGCTTGGCATGGGGGAATCAAATGAGCGGGTGAGTCCGGATGGGTATTATGCCGGCGACCGGGGAACCCGGCACGCCGTGGACGCTCATCTCTCCCATTAGATGTCTGCGCCGACGATTCCGGCAAACACTAATGTGGCCCTTCTTCTCAAAGTGCTCACCCGGTGTGTGCCATCCTGTACAGTCGCCCCTGCCGGAGGGCTGCGTTTGCTCCGGACCGACAGGCTCATCCTTTCAGGACTTTTCGCTTTGTCAACCCGAACGCGAAGGCAGTGGTTCCCGCGGCCAGTCCGGCGACAATGCCGCGGTGGAGGTTCGCCCAGTTCTGCGCGCTCCACGACTTTGCTCTTGCGGTGAAAATTCCGCGGGCACCATAAGGGCCAGGCACGGAATCGAACATATTATCGGGACGGTCAGGCGCAACCGGCTGGTCGGTCTGCTGAGAATCGAAGCCGTTTTTGCCCAGATACTTGTCAGCGTATTCGGGCGCAATTTCCTGTCCGTAAATTGCTTTCATTGTGGGGAAGCCGACGAATACTTCGCGCCGGTGATGGTGAGCGGCCCAGTAAACCGCCCTTGCCGGAACTTCGGGTTCATACACGACTCCCATAGGCGCGGGGTGCCTCTGCAGGCGTGTACGGCACCAGCTGAACTGCGGCGTGTTGACGCCGGGTAAATGCACCACAGTGAGGCGCACGTCGCTCTTGTCGTGGATCAGTTCGCAGCGCAGCGAGTCGGTGAAGCCGACCATCGCGTGCTTGGCGCCGCAGTAGGGCGATTGCAGGGGAATCGACCGGTAGGCCAGCGCCGATCCGATCTGCACGATGGTGCCTTTGTTGCGCGGCTTCATGCGCTTCAGCGCGGCCATGGTGCCCCAAACGAAGCCCAGGTAGGTGACCTCCGTGGCGCGGCGGAACTCCGCCGGTTCAATCTCTGTAAACGGCGCGAAGATTGTCACCATCGCACAGTTCACCCAGACGTCGATGGGACCGAGAGCGTTCTCCACTTCGCCGGCGGCGCGCTCTACCTGATCCGCGTCAGCGACGTCGCAGGGGATGGCGAGGGCTTTGCCGCCACAGCCCTCGACGAACTGCTTTGCGGTTTCGAGCCGTTCCTTGTTGCGCGCGATCAAGCCGACGTTGGCGCCATTTCTGGCAAACTCATCTGCGATAGCGCGGCCCACTCCGGCGCCTGCGCCGGTTATAACAACTGTTTCACCTTTCATAACAATTTGAGCCGTGCATGCGCTGGTCCACTGGCCTGCCCGCACCGCGCCTGTCAGGAAACTCACGATGGCCGTCGATGTTAAGCGACAGGCGATCCAGCGCCCGGCATTTACGACAAGCGATGAAAAAACTTGCCTGATTCACCTCTAATGTACATTTTGAGGATGCGGCTTTGACAGAATTAAAGGAATGAGTCAAGCAAGCTCTTACCCAAGCAATGACACCGCGCAACGGGTCGACGGCGAACAAGCGGTTCATATCGCCATTCTGATCGTCCTGGGGCTGCTGATCTCCTGGCCGGTTCTGATACACGGCGCCCCCGATCTTTCCAACGATGCCACGCAGCATGCCGCGTGGACGAGTAATTTCGCCCGGCAATTCTGGAACGGGGAATGGTATCCGCGGTGGCTGATGAACATGAATGGCGGACTCGGAAGTCCGGACTTTTTTTTCTATCACCCGCTGCACGCGTTTGTTTCCGCTATGTTCTGGCCGCTGGTTCGCGAATCGGACCCGCACGGATGGCTGATCTCGGGATATTCGAGCGGGGTTGCGACCGTGCTCTCGGGTATTACGGCTTACCTCTGGATTCGCACGCTGACCACGGCAAGGGCTGCCACGATCGGTGCGGCGATCTATATGGTGGTTCCCTACCATGTGGCGATTGATCTGTATAACCGCGGCGCGGCGGCGGAATACTGGCTGTTTGTCTGGCTGCCGCTCGTGATGCTGTGGGCGCAGCGGCTGGTGCAGGACGTGCCCTACTCGGCTGTCTGGCTGGCGGTGACGTATGCGATGTGCGTGTTCTCGCACAGCACGGTTTCATCGGTATTCGCAGCCGTGCCTTTTGCTTATGTCCTGCTCTTCAGCCCGAAGGGATCGCGGCTGCGGAACTCGGCAATCGCGGGGGCGGCGATCGCGGCAGGCACAGGCATCGCGGCCGTGTATCTGTTTCCGGCGATGCTGGACCGGAGCAAAGCCTTCGTGGCATACGGGACATCCGGCTGGGCCGACTACCGCAACTGGTGGTTGTTTCAAATTCGCGGCGCGATTACGGACGCGGGGACTCAGGGGGCGGGAATCCCCTGGTATTTGAGCTACAAGATGCGCATTCTGGTAATCACGCTCTGGATGTGCGCTTCTTCAATCGGCGCTTATCTTCTTGTCCGGGCGCGTTCCGGTTCGTACACTGTACGGCGTCACGCGTCGTTCTATCTGGGGGTGACGCTGGTATGTTTCTTCCTGATGCTGCAGTCAAGCGATTTTGTCTGGAGAGCTATTCCAGTGCTCAGGATGATTCAGTTTACGAACCGGCTCGATACGATGATTGTGGTGGCCGTGGCGGTTTTAGGAGCTCTCGCGTGGGCCAGCGCCGGTCCCCGAAATGCTCCCGCGATCACGGCCGTATTTGTCCTCTCGATCCTTGGCTGGACGGCGGCGGATGCATTAGCAGCCAGTCAGGGTTACGGGGTCTGGCGTCACGTTTCCGCGGAAAGGGCCACGAGAGCGGCGGAAATGGTGGACCTGCAGCTGGAAGACGACATGTTCTGGCCCATCGACGCTCACCGGAAGGAGATGAGCGATCCACCGGCTCTGGCCCGGTTTCTGGTAGCGCATCCACCCCGGAGCGCCTCATTCGCGGCCGGCGGAGAAGGCGATGCAAGAGTGTTGAACTGGGGACCGCGCCGCATCGAGCTCAGCGTGCACGCGCCGGCTGGCGGCCACCTGAGTCTGGATCAGTTCTATTATCGGGGCTGGAGAGCGGTGCAAAAGCAAACCGGCGCGGCGATTCCGCTGAATCCCGGACCGGACGGGCTGATGGATCTGGCGGTTCCGCCGGGTACTTACGACGTAACAATCGATTTGCCGGCAGATACGGCAGAACGCACCGGCCGGTTAGTAAGTCTTCTGTCGCTCTTTTTGTGCGCCTTGACTGCGCTTTGGCAGCGGCGGAGTATACGACACCGGGTAAGTGGGCCTCCCATTACTCTTCCGCAGGCTTCGGCGCCTTTTTAGCGCGAGTTATCCGAAGCTGCATGATCCCGTAACTGCCTGTCAGCAAGAGAAAAGGCTCGATTGGAAACCGATAGCGTTCCTCAACGAGTGTGAAGTAATAGGCGAGCGGATATATCGCAAGAAGGGCCAGCAAAATGCCGATCCGAAGACGTTTGCGCCATGCGATGAAGCATCCGGCTATGGCGAATGGCAGAGGCAGCACCCAGACCAGACGCTTCAAAGTGGCCAGGCCAAATGCCACTTTAAAATTGCCCGCCCATTCAACCCGTTCGCCCAGCCACCAGGCCTGGATGCGGCGCAGCGTGAGCACGGCGAAGCGGCCGGGATGAGTGCGGATGTAATCCATCGCCACGCCAGTGCAGTAACGGTCGTAAGCGACCTCTCCCATCTGATGGAAAAGGCGGTTTTCACGCGGAGACTCGCTCGGGTAGATGCCGCGGTCCCACCCCCCGCCGCCGGCGCGCCAGGCCGCGGCGTCGTTGCCGAGCCGGAGGACCAGTCCCCCGTTACTGCGGGGGGAAAATGAGCCCAGCGCAAGCGCGTTTCTGGCTGGCCAGGGTAAATAGACCAGCAGAAATATTCCCGCAACAAGAGCCGCTTCACGATAGCCGCTGGACCCTTTCGCGCGCTGCTGCCTCCAAAGGATGAACAGCGCGACCGGGTAGAACGTGAGCGGCGCGGGATTCAGCAAGGCGATGAATCCCATCATGAGTCCCGTCGCGATCAAATGCAGTGCTGATGCGCGCGGCGGCAGTCCATAAAGCCAGGCCACCAGACCGACGAGTGCGAATGTCAGCAGGGTAGTGTCCCAGATGGTACTTACCGCGTGCCAAATCGAAGGGGGGTAGACTGCCAGGCACGCAGCGGCGAGCAGACCGGTTGCGCGGTTGAAGATCCGGGTCCCCAAATGATAGAGCATGATACAAGTCAGGCTCGAAAAAATGCAGTTGAGTAAGTAAGCGGCTATGGCGGACCGAGCGGTGTAGATGCCGAATAGCCGGAAAATACCCGAGAGCACCAAAGGATAGCCCGGCGGCAGGAATGCGGTAGGACCGCTGGGTTCTATCAGGGGCGAACTGAAGCCCTGCCCCAACGCCAGCGAGCGGGCGATGCGGCCTGCTTCATATCCGAAATTCCAGTGATCGAATGCAGCGGGGATGTCGTAGCTGCGGAGCTTGATCATCAGGGCGACGCGGAGAAAAAAACATACGAGAACGACGATCCCCAAGACGACAGAAGGTCCTCTCGAAAGCAGGCTGGAGCCCAATAGTTTGTGTGGGTTGTAAGACTGTCGGGAATGAAAAGTATCGTTGGACAACATAGCGGCCGGATACTTAGTCAACCGGACTGGAATTTATCTCGCCCGATCACAATAAAAGCTTACCCGACTAATGTAAAAAGAGCTGGCGAAAAACAGGTCGAGTACTAATGAACCACACCTTCAGGGTCCCGCAACCGTAATTGAGGTCACTATCGATACAAGATGAGGACAGGATCGTATTGCCATCCCTGTTCTCTGGCAGGGACAATGCGGGAAGATTCGCAACGCTCATTCGGTAATCGACATTCCTCTATCCATGAATTACTCGCTGGACTTTTCTTCTCACCGGCTTGTGGCCGCTCAGGGAATGGTTTTGCTGATAATGATCGCGCTGGCCTTCGCAGTGCCCCGGATCGGCCTTTTCCGGTGGAATAGAACGCGAGGCCTGCTGCGGCGCATCGGTGCGCACAAATGGCGTTCGATCGCGATCGCGGCCGCCTTTCCTCTTTGCGTTCGCATGCTGATGCTGGCGTGGTATCCCCCTCCGCCTCCCTATATCCACGACGAGTTCAGCTATCTCCTGCAGGGAGATACCTTCGCTCACGGCCGGGTTACAAATCCCACCCCGCCAGACTGGGAACATTTCGAGACCGAATATACCCTTCTGGAGCCAAATTACGTCTCGCAGTACCAGCCGGCGCAGGGAATGGTGCTGGCGCTCGGCCAGGTAGTGTTTGGCCATCCCTGGTGGGGCGTGTGGCTCAGCATGGGGTTGATGTTCGGGTCGCTCTGCTGGGCGCTGCAGTTCATCGTTCCGCCGGGGTGGGCGCTGGCCGGCGCGCTGGGGGCAGCGCTGCAGTTCGGCATTTTTGGAATCTGGATGAACAGTTACTTCGGCGGAGCGATAGCTGCCGCGGCGGGAGCGCTGGTGCTGGGTTCTCTGGCTCGCACAAGGAAAATGCCGCAAATCACCGCGTCATCGGGAGCTTTGGCGGCGGCCGCGATTATCGTGCTGTTTGCCACCCGGCCATTTGAGGCGCTGATCTGGACCGCAGTGGTGGTTTCTTATGCAGGATATGAAAGCGTCGTGCTGAAGCGGCTGAAAGTGTGGCGGCGGGCGGTGGTGCCGTTTAGCCTTGTATTCGTGGCGGGCGCTGTGGCGCTTGCGTGGTACAACTGGCGAATCACGGGAAGCCCGCTCGATCCGCCGTATCTTGCCTACCGCCGGATTTATGGCACGCCTCAGCCCTACTGGTGGCAAGGCCCGCTTCATGTGGAGCAATTTCGTTTCGCGGAACTTCGGAACAACTATCTGAATCAGCTTACGCTCTACAACCTGCGGTATTCGCCCCTCGGTTTGCTGCAGGCCGAGATTTCACGAATCTGGAACTTCTGGAGATTTTTTAGCGGTCCGTTTTTCCTGCCCGCGGCGGCGTTTGCAGTCTTCGCGGCGCGGGACCGGAAAATCCGCCCGTGGCTGCTGATTTCCATTCCCTTCATCCTGGACAAGGCGACCTATCATGCGTGGTTTCCCGCGCAGAATGCGCCGGAAACGGCATTGATCGTTCTGGTGATGCTGCAAGGCTGGCGCCATCTCCGGGTGTGGCGGCGCTCCCGGAGAACGGGTCTGGCGGTGTCGCGCCTGCTGATCGCCGGACTGTGTCTGACGATCGTGGTGGGCAGCGCGGGCCGGATTATGGAACTTTCGATGCCGTCGCCGGAACTGACGCAGCTCGGCCGCTGGTGGAAGATACTGTATGCCGGTCCGCATGAACGGGACAACGTCATCACGCGTCTGGAGGCTCTACCGGGGCAGCATCTTGTATTTGTCAAATACGCGAAGGGTCACTGCTTCTGCGATGAATGGGTGTTCAACAGCGCCGATCTCAACTCGCAACGAGTTATTTATGCGCGCACCTACACGCCTGAAAGCGATGCCGCTCTGATCCGGGCTTTTCCAAAGTTCGATGTGTGGATGGTGGAGCCGGATATAGAGCCGTACCGGCTAACACGGCTCCGTGGTGCCGCCGAGTGAAGGCTATGTAGTTGGTTCCTTGTCCTCGTGATATTCCATCTCTGTGTTCAACGCCCACAGATTGCGCTTGTCGGTGCGGCCCGCGATGATGTTATCGACCGCGGTCATGGCAGTCAGCATGGAATGATCCTGGTTGTTGTACTTATGCATTCCGTTGCGGCCCACCAGGAAAAGGTTCTCGAACTTGTCTATATATTCCTTGATTTCGTCAAAGCGTTCATAGGCGCCGAAATAGGCCGGGTAGGCTTTGGGTACGCGGATCACGCAGGCATCCAGAATGTCCTTCTGATCGACAATGCCCATTCTTTCCACTTCGGTTTTCGCCAGGCGGATCATGTCCTCATCGGACTGAGTCCAGATCCCGTCTGTCTCATAACAGAAATACTCGAGGCCGATCCAGATGTTCTCCGGATCCGCCACCAGATAGGGGCTCCAGTTATTAAATATCTGCATGCGGCCGACCGACACGTCGGGCTCCTGAATATAAATCCAGTTGTCGGACAATAGCCTTGCGCCCTGCGCGGTCTCGTCTTTGATCTTCAGCTTTTTCAACAAAAGTCCCACGGTGATGAAGTCGCGGTACAGGAGTCCGTCCGAGACCTCCATCACATTGGCGGGTACGGGGGCCTGAAGACAGCGCATCAACTCCTTGATCGGCATGGTGGAGAAGAAGTAATCGGCTTCGATTACGCGCCTCTCGCCGGTCCGGGCATGCACGGTTTCGGCGGCTGTGACGCGGAAGCCGTCGGTGAACAGCTTCTCCACGCCCCATAGCGTTTCGACCGATCCGCCACCGCTCTGCACGTCGTCGGCTACATATTCCCAAAGCTGGCCGGGGCCGAGTTTGGGATACATAAACTTCTCGATCAGAGAGGTCTCCGTCTGCTTCTGCGAAATATCTCCCGCGGGTTTTCCGGCAAAGGTTTTCTTCACGAAGTGCGCAATGGCCGTCTTGACCGACAGGCCCTTGATGCGCTGCGCGCCCCATTCGGCACTGATCTGGTTGCAGGGGACGCCCCATACTTTTTCTGTATACGACTTGAAGAACGTGAGATAGAGCTCGCGGCCGAAGCGATTGATGAGAAACTCTTCCAGCGTTTTCTCCGGACGCCTCTGGAACATCGCGCTTTTCAGGTAACTGACGCCTATTTTGACGGTGCGCGCCGGGCCCAGTTTCCTGAGCGTATCGGGACTGAGGCTGATCGGATAATCGAAGAACTGGCGCAGAAAGAAAATGCGCGACTTCCGGTTGCGGATCAGCATTACGCGGTCTTCCAGCGTGGAATCGGGGCCTTCTTCGGGAGCAGTCACATCCCGGGTCTTGCGCTGGTAGGTTATGCTGTGCGATCCCGAAGCGGAACCTTCGACCGGCATGACCTTTATCCACCAGTCCATGACCCGGTCGGATTTGGAAAAAAAACGGTGCCCACCGATGTCCATGCGGTTGCCGCGGTACCTGACGGTACGCGACAGGCCTCCGAAGGAATCGCTTTTTTCGAAAACTATGGGCCGGATACCGGTCCGTTTCACAAGCTCAAGTGCTGCGGTCAGCCCAGCCGGGCCCCCGCCTATGATAAGTGCTGTTTTATCCATCGTCGGGTGTCCGTCACTTAGTCGCCGTCTTTTAGAGATCCGTCAAACCGCCAGATCAGCTTGCCTGCCGGTCACTTACCATTGTCTTGACTTACTTAGGCTCTGGTCCTTCGCACTGTATACAGATCGGGAGAAGAAAAAACCGTAATTGTGTTTCTGCTTCGCGGATCGCGCAAAATAGCCACAGCAACAGCATGGTACTGCCTTGGAACAAACTTAAGCAAACTGACCGAGGATGATTCATTACGCCGAAAAAGGTGGTACGGATTTCGCCGATAGTGCGATTATCGCCATCCTGAAGCGGGGCCGAACGTAATGTGGATTGTGTTGCCACCATTGGAGACCAGTATACTGCCGTCCTCCGATTCGGGCGCCCCGACGGCGCGTTCATTCGCATCCTGACTGTACGGCGGATGTAGAACCCGCTGCGCAGATTTATCCGGCCAGATCGACTCGTCCTGCTGTGGCATGGCCGACCGGTATCGGCTCAGGAATTCGCTGGCGCAGCGGCGGCAAATTGTGATTGAAGGGATGAAATGCCGGTCGGGGAGCGTTACATTTAGTTGGTACAAGCCATATTGGTACAAACCACGACAAGGATTCTGCCCATGTTCCCGACGCGTCTTCCGCGGATTGTCTTATTCGCAGGCACCGTTTTTGCCTTTATTGCCGTGGCCTGCGTGCCTGCCCTGGCGCAGCCCCGTCCGGCGCCGCCCGCAGCCCGCAAATATCCATTGCCGCTCGAGCCGCGCGTGTACGACACGTATGAACAGAAGATCCGCGTCAGCGTCGTGGCGCACGGGATCGGGCGGCCATGGAGCCTCCTGCCTCTGCCAGATGGCACTTTCCTTGTGGGCGTCCGGCCCACCGGCCAGGTGCTCGCAATCCGCGATGGCGTGCTCGACCCGGCTCCGCTCTCCGGTTTGCCCGCAATGCATACAACCCGCACGACGGGCATGCTCGACATGGCGATGCATCCGAAGTTCGCCGAGAATAAATGGATCTACTTCACTTACAGCAAACCGCTCGACGGCAATACCTTTACGCTTGCGCTCGCTCGCGCGCGGTTTACGGGCAAGGGATTTTCAGACGTGGAGGAGTTGTACGCCGGTAACGCAGCCAACACCTGGGGATCGCGTCTGGCTTTCGGTCTGGATGGAAAAGTTTACATCACCGTGGGCGGCGCTGGCCGGCTGCCCGACGCGCAGGCGACCAATACGATCTTCGGGAAGGTTCTGCGCCTCAACGATGACGGGACGACGCCGAAAGACAATCCGTTCGTTGGGAAAGCCGGAAGCCGGCCGGAGATCTATACGATCGGCCATCGCGACCATCACGGGATTGCGGTGAATCCGTCAACCGGTCAGATCTTCCAGGCTGAACTGGGGCCGATGGGCGGCGACAAGATCAACATCCTGAAGGCGGGGGGCAACTACGGCTGGCCGACCAACGGTTACGGACGCGACAACGATGGTTCTCCCATGCCGTTACCGGGGCCCGACATGGAACAGGCGTGGATAACGTGGAACCCCGGCATTACGCCGTCCGGTCTGTTGTTCTACACGGGCGATCAGTTTCCGAAATGGAAAGGCAATATCTTCGTCGGCAGTATCCAGAAGGGCAGAATCGCCAGCACAGGCGGTCTTGAACGCATCGTGTTCAACGACAAGCTGTGGGAGCAGCGCCGCGAATCGCTGCTGCAGGATTTTCATCAGCGTGTGCGGGATGTGCGGCAAGGCCCGGACGGGCTGATCTACCTGCTTACGGAAGAGGATGACGGAGCGGTACTGAGAATCGAACCGGTGAAGTAAGAGGGGAAGGTGCTTGCTTACCGCACGGGTGAACAGGAATAATAACCAGACGTGATGCTGAAATGGCCCGACATCCTGAATCTCGCTAAGAACGGGAACCCCGCCCCGGAGCGCAAAGTAGTGAAAACGGAAGACCAGTGGCGCATGCAATTGAGCCCGGAACAGTATCGGGTGACCCGTCAGTCGGGCACCGAGTACCCGTTCAGCTCTCAGATGTGCAGTTTATTCGAACCCGGCATCTACGGCTGCGTATGCTGCGACACGGTTCTGTTCGATGCTTCGGAAAAGTTCGAGTCCGGCACGGGATGGCCCTCATTTACGCAGCCGATCGCAGTGAACGCCGTGGCTTATCGCTTTGACGGACCCGCATTTCTGAAGAGAGTGGAAACCATCTGCAACACATGCGACGCGCATCTTGGGCATGTATTTCCGGACGGTCCCGAGCCCAGCGGATTACGCTACTGCATGAACGCGCTGGCGCTTAAAAAAACCTCTAAGACCTAAAAGATTTCAAAGAAGCCGCGGGCCGTTGTATCCGGCTTCACAAGTCAAGGACCAGGGACGCCAGTTCCGGTCCGGAATAGATTGCCCGGAGGATAGAGTTGCACTAGACTTTGCTATTGCAACCCTCGGAGGCACGATGTTCCGTCGAAGTCTTCTTCTCTCGCTTCTTCTTGCGCCCGCTCTGATCCACCAGCCGTTGCAGGCGCAGACTACCGCATTGCCAATTTGCTTCGCCGGTCTGGAGCAGGCAACAGTCGGGGTGCCCTATTACTGCGATTTCGGTACTGCATTGAACCAGTTCTATGCACCCTATCTGGCGCAAGACACCGGAGTCACACTCGTGTTTACTTTCGGGGTAACGGCTGGATCCGTACCGCCGCCCGGGCTTACTATCACGCCGAGCGGAGTGTTCAGCGGCAATCCCACAACGCCCGGGTCTTTTTCGTTCAGTATCGATATCACTTACAAGATCACCTACTCGGGTCAAAGCTTTTCGGAGACGATACCCTTCCCGTCAAACCTGCAGGTCACCGGGGTCGCCACAGGCTCGACTGTTGTCAATCCGGGGGGCCTTGTCTTTGCTTTAAATCAGGGGACAACGACATCGTCCCAGAGCATCTCGCTGGCCAGCCGCAGAAGCCAGGCAATCACGTACACCGCTACGGCCACTACGACGTCCGGCGGTGGCTGGCTGTCGGTCTCGGGCGGCGGAACCATCAATCCGTTTCAGAGCACCACCGCAACAGCTTCGGTGAACGCAGCGGGACTGGGGGCGGGAATATATGCCGGGAAAATCCAGCTCACGCTTTCCTCGGGTGAAAACTTCACCATCCCGGTGCTATTGACGGTCACCTCGAGCCAGCAGTCGCTCTTGATCTCGCAGTCGGGCGCTTCTTTTGAGGCGGTGCAGGGTGGAACTACGCCGCCTGCGCAAGCGATATCTGTTTTGAACGGGGGTTCCGGTTCTCTGAACTTCTCCGCGTCGGCGTCCACTCTGACGGGCGGAAACTGGCTGTCTGTTTCGCCCGTGAGCGGGACGGCCACGGCGACGTCGGGTGCTTCGGTTTCGATCGCGGTGAACTCAGCCGGGCTTGCACCGGGACCTTATTACGGAAAGGTGCAGATCGCGGCACCGAACGCCGGGAATTCGCCGGAGACGGTCTCGGTCGTATTGACCGTCGCATCGCCGGCGCAAAGCCCCGGACCGTCCCTGAGTTCGACCGGTCTGGTTTTCGTCGCGCAGGCGGGCGGCCCCGCTGCAGGCGCGCGGAGCATCACGGTGTCCAACCCGTCACCCAATCCGCTGAATTTCTCGAGTACAGCGTTTTCGGACAGCAGCACGAATTTCTTTACCGTCTCGCCGGCCAGCGGCACGCTGACGTCGGCGCAACCCCTCAGCGTTGGCGTGCAGCCTGCCACCGGGCTGGCCGCGGGCGTTTACACCGGCAGTTTCACGCTTGTGTTCGCCGACGCCACGACGCAGACCACTTATCAGCACCGCGTAGCGGTTGTCCTCATCGTGGTTCCCGCCGGTGGAAGCGGAACGCAGGGGCAGGGTTTCCGGCCCCTGATTTTCGGTCCTCTGATAACAACAGGCTGCACGGCGACCAAACTGATACTGGTATTCACGCAATTGGGCGATGCTTTCACGATCCCGGCAGCGTGGCCCGCGCCACTGGAAGTAACCACGGTGGACGACTGCGGGAATTTCATGACGCAGGGCAGCGTCATCCTCACGTTCTCCACTGGGGACCCGCCGCTGGCGCTCTCCTCGCTTCGGGACGGCCGATGGTCCGGAACGTGGCTGCCGCGCAACTCGACGAGCCAGGTGACGATTATCGCGCAGGGCCAGGAAATTGCGCCGGTGCTGCACGGCACCGCGCAGATCGGCGGCGGGCTGCAGGCGAATCCCTCAGTGCCTGTCATCGATGCCGGTGGGGTGGTGAGCGCGGCCAGCAATACGCCGCGGCAACCGTTAGCCCCCGGCAGCTATATCAGCGTGTACGGCAAGAATCTCAGCGTCGGTTCGAACGCCGCTCTCACGCTGCCGCTGAAGACGGAACTCGGCGGAACGCAAGTGATTCTCGCGGGTAAGCCGCTGCCATTGACTTATGCGGGGAACGGGCAAATCAACGCAATCGTGCCGTTCGATACGCCGGTGAATACGCAGCAGCAACTGATTGTGCAAGAAGCTTCGTCGCTGTCGGTTCCGGAGCCGGTGGTGCTTTCAACCACGCAGCCGGCGATCTTCACGCAGGACCAGACCGGCACGGGACTGGGTGTGATCGTCGGGTTTAAAGCCGATCACTCGGCGTCATTCATCATTGACCACACGCATCCGGTGAGCGCGGGCGATTACCTGGTCATCTATTGCACAGGACTGGGTCCGGTGGATCAACCGGTGGCGGCGGGAGATGCCGCGCCCCTTACGCCGCTGGTGAATACGCAGAATACGGTGACCGCGACCGTGGGAGGATTGAACGCGACTGTTGCATTTGCCGGCCTTGCGCCGACGCTCACGGTTTACCAGGTGAATGTGATTGTTCCGGATGGAGTGACGCCGGGGAGCGATATTCCGGTGGTGCTCACACAGGCGGGGCAGCAGAGTCTGCCCGTGACAATTTCGATTCAATAACCGGAAGGCTGGTCTCCCGATTCAAACCAATCGGGAGACCAGCGCTGTCCGCGCGTGCTCAGGCCAGGTCGTAGCGATCGAGGTTCATCACCTTGCCCCAGGCGGCCCCGAAGTCGTTCACGAAGGCCTCCTGCGAGTCATTGCAGGCATAGGCTTCGGCGAGGGCGCGGAGCTGGGAGTTGGAGCCGAACACAAGGTCGACGCGTGTACCGGTCCACTTCACTTTGCCGGTCGCGCGATCGCGGCCTTCGAAGACGCCTTCGGACCCGGGAGAAGCCTGCCAGTTGGTGTTCATGTCGAGCAGGTTGACGAAGAAGTCATTCGTCAGCGATTCGGGCCGGTTGGTGAACACGCCTTCTTTGGCGTGTCCGGCGTTGGCATTGAGGGCGCGCATGCCGCCGACAAGAACGGTCAACTCGGGGGCGGTCAGCTTCATCAGCTGCGCCCGATCGATCAGCAGTTCCTCGGCCGGCGTGCTGTATCCATTGCGCAGGTAGTTGCGGAACCCGTCTGCGATCGGTTCCAGCGGGGCGAAGGAGTGCGTGTCTGTCTGCTCCTGAGAAGCATCAGTGCGCCCCGGCGAGAAGGGAATCTTCAGATCGTGACCGGCTTTCCTTGCGGCTTCCTCGACGGCTGCGCAGCCGCCCAGCACGATCAGGTCAGCCAGCGAAACGCGCTTCTTGCCGGACTGCGAGCTGTTGAAGTCTTTTTGGACCGCTTCCAGCTTTTGCAGAACCGCTGCAAGTTCGGCCGGCTGGTTCACTTCCCAGTCCTTTTGCGGCGCGAGGCGGAGACGGGCGCCGTTGGCCCCGCCGCGCTTGTCGGAGCCGCGGAAGGTGGCGGCGGAAGCCCAGGCGGTGGTGACCAGTTGCGAGATCGACAGGCCCGAGCCGAGGAGTTTTTTCTTCAGAGCCGCGATGTCCTGTTCGCCGATCAGTTCATGATCGACAGCCGGAACAGGGTCCTGCCACAGCAGGGTTTCGGAGGGAACCAGCGGGCCAAGGTAGCGCGAGAGCGGTCCCATGTCGCGGTGCGTCAGTTTGTACCAGGCCTTTGCAAAGGCGTCGGCGAACTCCTGCGGATTCTCGAAGAAGCGACGGGAGATCGGCCCGTAAGCTGGGTCCAATTTCAGCGCCAGGTCGGTGGTCAGCATCATGGGCGCATGCCGTTTCGATGGATCGTGGGCGTCGGGCACGGTGCCGGCGGCGGAAGCATCTTTGGGCGTCCACTGAAACGCGCCGCCGGGTCCTGTTATCAGTTCCCAGTCATAGTCGAAAAGATTTTCGAAGTAGTTGTTGCTCCACGTCACCGGGCTTTTGGTCCACGCGCCTTCGAGGCCGCTGGTGATGGTGCTGCTCCCGCTGCCGTTGTTATAGGTGTTCTTCCAGCCGAGTCCCTGGAGTTCGATTTCGGCGCCCTCCGGCTCGGCTCCGACATATTTCCCGGCGTCGGCGGCGCCGTGCGTTTTGCCGAAGGTATGGCCGCCCGCGATGAGCGCGACAGTCTCTTCGTCATTCATCGCCATGCGGGCGAAGGTTTCGCGGATATCCCGCGCGGCGGCGAGGGGATCAGGCTTTCCGTTGGGCCCCTGCGGATTCACGTAGATAAGGCCCATTTGAACGGCGGCGAGAGGATTCTCGAGGTCACGATCGCCGCTGTAACGCTCGTCGGCAAGCCACTTGCCTTCAGGTCCCCAGAAGATGTCGTCGGCGGGTTCCCAGACGTCCTCGCGTCCACCAGCGAAGCCGAAAGTCTTGAAGCCCATGGACTCGAGGGCGACGTTCCCGGCGAGAACCATGAGGTCGGCCCAGGAAAGTTTCCGGCCGTATTTCTGTTTGACCGGCCAGAGCAGACGGCGCGCTTTATCGAGGTTGGCATTGTCCGGCCAGCTGTTGAGGGGCGCGAAACGCTGGGTGCCGGAGCCGGCTCCACCGCGGCCATCGCCAATGCGGTACGTGCCGGCGCTGTGCCACGCCATGCGAATGAAAAAGGGACCGTAGTGGCCATAGTCGGCCGGCCACCATTCCTTCGAGTCGGTCATCAGGGCGTGGAGGTCTTTCACCACGGCATCGAGATCGAGCGTCTTGAATTCCTTTGCATAATCGAACTGCTCGGGCATGGGATCGGACAGGGCTGAGTGTTGATGCAGGATTTTCAGGTTCAGCTGGTTCGGCCACCAGCCGGCGTTGGTCGGACCCCCTGCGACTGTGTGCCTGCGGGGACCGTGCGGTACCGGGCACTTGCTTTCGGTGGACGAGGTTTGCTCCTGAGTATCGGGGGCCGACGAGGCGGCCGCGGTTGCGAGTTTTTTCTCCATGTATTTTCTTCCTTTCGAAACTGAAATCGATCAAAAAATCTGAAGGAGCCGGATCAGGCTGTCCCCTTCGTGATGCCCTTCGTGACGCACTTTGTGCAGAGGCCGCGGAATATGAGTTCGCATTCGCGAAGGACCCGTTTTCCGAGAGAACCGGGGGCGGGCCTGGGCACGCCATACCAGTCAATGTCCTCTACGTTGCCGCAGCGGTCGCAGATAAAATGGTGATGCCGCATGCCCCTGGCGTCGAATCGCGCGGCGCGGCCTTCGACGGCCACTTCACGCACCAAGCCGGCCTGGACAAGGTCCCGCAGATTGTTATACGTGGTGGCTCGTGACGAGCGCGGGTCGAGGCGATTCACGCCTTCAAAAATCTCGGCAGCGGTGGGATGGCTGTTTCGTTCCATCAGGAAGGCCATCACGGCGTACCGCTGCGGAGTACACCGCAGACCGCCGCTTTCCAGGGACTGCCTGATCGCTTCTGAGTTGCTCAAGAAATTAGATTATATCTAATGTGATACTTAGTGGAACACCGCATACCCGCGGATCTTCTGTTCGCCGCTGGAGCGCGGATCGAGGATCGCCTGCTCGGCCAGGGTGCCGAGGTCGGGCCGGATGTTGACGTGCGAATACGACGTAATCTGAATTCCCAGAATTCCGATCATGTCTTCGACGGGATCGATGAAGAAGTAGGTTCCCCATGCGCCGCCCCATCCAAAGGCGCCTGGCGTCAGAGATTCCGAAGCCTTACCCGGATCCATCAAGACGCAAAATCCCAGCCCGAAGCCGTAGCCGGGGCCTTTGAGGGTGACGGGAATGCCGTCGCCGATCTGGTTGCTGATCATCGTATCGATCGTTTTCGGACTGAGGATTCTGGCCCCGTTGTACTCGCCCCCGTTGAGGATCATCTGCGCGAACTTGAAGTAGTCCAGCGGCGTGCCGGAGAGTCCGGCGACTCCGCCGAAGACGGTTGTCGGTGTGGGATTGGTGCGCGGGCGCGGGTCGATTGTGCCGTCGTCTTTCGGCGAATAGACCGTCGGACGGCGGTCCCATTTGGCTTCCGGGACATTGTAGTGGGTGTCCGTCATGCCGAGCGGTTTGAAGATGTGCTCGCGGAAAAAGTCGTCCATGTTCTGGCCGGAGAGAACTTCGGCGAGTGCGGCGACGACGTCGGTGGCATAACCGTATTCCCATTTGTCGCCGGGCTGAAACGCCAGCGGCTGCGTGCCCATCAGCTTCACGCGCTCGCGAATCGTCTTCGCTCCATTGATGGCACGGGCCTCGGGCGAGCCGAGGGCGGGCAGTCCGGCGGTGTGGGTCAGAATCTGACGCACTGTTATGGGGCGCGCGTCTACCAGCTTGACTCCGCCCTGGCCATCGGGCACTTTCGCTTTCATGTGGGCGAATTCGGGCAGCCATTTCGAGATCGGGTCGCTCAACAGGAATTTGCCCTGCTCGTACTGCATCATGAGGGCGGTGCTGGCGATGGGCTTCGTCATCGACATCAGGACGAAAATGTCGTCCTTCTTCATGGGAATTTTCTTTTCGCGGTCGCTGTAGCCGAGGGCTTCGAAGTTCACGATCTTCCCATGCCGCGCGATGAGGGTCACGGTTCCGGCGATCTTATTTTGATCGATATACTCCTGCATGCGTTTGCCAACGCGTCCGAGGCGTTCGGTGGACATGCCGACCTTTTCGGGTTTCGCCATCAGCATGTCGATTTCGGAGGCTGCGAAGGATGGTGCGCACAGAGCGGTAAACAGGAGCGTGGTGAAAAAGATTCGGCTGAGCATTGCCGAGACTATATCAAATAAAAGAAGACCCGCGCGGTTGCGTGAACGTTCTTTAGAGCACAATGGCTGCAAGCACGCCTCTCTCCTGCCAGGAGTTGAAGCCATGCACAAGAAACTGAGTATTTTCCTTCTGGGCGCTGCTCTGGCAGTTCCGTTCGCCGTCACAGCCCAGGATCACCAGGATCAGCGAGACCAGGACCGGACCCGCAACGAAGCCAGCGCGGATCACAACGATAACCGCGCTCAACAAAACAAGCGCTACTACGACAAAAAAACGCGCCAGTATCACGAATGGAATCAGGACGAAGATCGCCGTTACCGCGACTATTTGACGGAACACCACATGAAATACCGGGACTTCGACAAGCTGAAGAGCAATCAGCAGTCGGATTACTTTTCGTGGAGCAGCAGCCACCACTAAGGTAATGGCTGGCGCGGCTGCGGTCCCGTTACTTTCGCGAGGTCTGATCCTCAGACAGCAGCCGCTCCACGGTGTTGATGAACTCGCGCCGGTCGCGCTGATAAAGTTCTCCGCTTCCGGGACTGGTGAAGCCCGCATGAACCGACTTCACCAGTCCATCGCGCCCCACAAAGAAGGTGGTCGGCCAGGCATCCCAGTTTTCAGCCTGCGCGAGCTTTTCTTTGGCGCTGCCGGTTTCACCGCCCAGCAGCACGGTATACGTGAGTCCATACTCTTTGATGAACGCCCGCAGCCGGGTGGGATTTTGCAGTTCTTCTTCCTCTTCGAATGACAGCGCGACAATCTCCAGTCCCTTGCTGTGGTACTTCTCGTAGATTTCTTCGAGGAATGGCGCCTCGTCATGGCAGTTCGGGCACCAGCTGCCGGAGATATCGATCAGCACTACTTTGCCGCGGAAACGGTCATCTGTATCCGAAACAATCTTGCCCGCCAGATCCGGATAACTGAAGGCGAAGGGCTTCGAGGGATCCTTCACTCCGGTGTGCTGATTCGGATCGGTAGGCTCGGGCAAGCCTTTGGCGCGGGCAACTTCAGGACGATAGGCAATGACGCCCTCACCCTCGTGCTGGCCGTTGAGATCCAGCATGAGCGTCCCGTCAGCCTGCGGCGTGATGACGAGCAGCGAGGGCCGTGCACCGGAAAAATGGCTCAATACGAATTTGCCATCCTGGTAGCGGCCGGTCAGCGTGCCGGTATCGCCATCGACGCGCAGAATCGCGCCTGAGACTTCCGTCCCGTTCTGCTTCACGATCAGGCTCCAGGCCTTTTCGCCCTTGGAACTTTTCACGCCTTCGAGAACCCAGAGGCCATCGATGTTCGGCGCTTGACTGGAGGGCGCCGGATGCTTTTCGCTGCGCACCGCATGAATCGGCATCGAGCGCGTGCGTGTGACATAGACGCCGTCGAGTGCGCCCTTGTTGAGCTTTAAATTCAGGACGGCCGCATAGCCATCGAAATTCAATCTCAGGGTCCCGTTTGCGAAGGATCCCTGGTTGGACATCTCTTTCGCATCCCCGTTGAAGAACCAGCCTTTCACGGACGAGCCACTGCCCGAGAATTCAATTTTGAATGGAATCTGCCGGCCATTCTGGGTGAGCGTGGCATCCCAGAGACCGGCGATTGACTGCGCCCAGACGCCCGGGCCAGCCAGAAGAGCTATGCAAGTTAAACGTGTTAGCTTCACTCGAATTCCCCTTACCTGATCGACAATAGGGTAGATTCGTTCCGGAGTCAACGGGATTCATTTTGAATTTCCCGACGAGAACGGGTCGGAAACCGCACTATCGTCCCGCGAGTCCCAAGTGCTCGCAACCCAGTTATCCGGCCGCGAATCGTCTTGACGCCATTCCGGCAGCGACATCAGGAAGTAAACGCTGAGCGCCTGCGCGTAGGGTTCATACATGGAGCGATAGCGGTTCAGTTCACTAGCGTCAAACTTGCCCATGTCCAGGAGACAAGCTCCGCGGCTCAACTCGTTGGTGAGTTTTTCGAGAGCGGGGGGAGGCAGGCGGTCGGGCGCGCCGTGCGGGGCGGCGGCAAAGAGGCGGGCCAGATCGGCCACGCTGTGCCGGCTTACAGCAAAGGTCGCCTTCGCCTGCACGGACAGCTCCGGCACTCCGCAGACAATCGCCAGGGCGCTGGCGTCGAGAATGGTGACCAGCGTTCCCAGCCAGGACTGATTGATGTGTTGTGAGCGAAAATAAGCCAGCATCGGGTAGGAAAGGTGATCCTGCAGAATGTCTGCTGCCCACGTCTCACACTTGGAAAACTGCTGCCTCACATCGGGAACGGACATGCCTTGGCGTTTGAAGAAGGAAGATGCGGAGGATGGCGAGCCCGCGCGCACATCGAGGATGCTGGTTAACAGCTCACGCCTTGAGTACGACTGATAAAGGACCGGCAAGTACCCCACTAACAGGCCGAGGAAGCCAATGCCCAAGCCGGACTCCAAAACCACGAGGAGCTTCGACCAGCCATTTTCCGGAGGCGGTCCACCGACTTCGAACAACGTGACGCCACTAAGGAATATAGAATCCGCAAGAGAGGCCGTCGAAGGAGTCAATCGCAATCCGGCGGCCCATTGAAGCAGTCCGAAAGCGACGACGAGGCCTGCTCCCCACCCGCCGATCAGAGCGATCAGGGAGGCGGGGCCGTATACGCTCAAATAGGATTCACGATCGCGCCCCGACCGGATGCGCTTTCCCAGCGCGGCGAAGGGGGCCCAGGTTCCGTGATAGAACGTGGCGGTCGCTTTGAAGAACAGTTCGCTTCGCCTCGCAAGGATGATGGTCGAGAAGCCATGCAACAGAATGAATCCGATGAGCGCGATGCCGGCGATTCCCGCGAATATGTGCATAGCCACCTCCCGGATGAATGCACTGAGTTACTCAATGCTGTAAAGGTACGCAGCGACGTCCCGGGCTTCGTCTTTGGAAACGCCCAGTGCAGGCATTGCCGTTTTCGGATTCACCGCTTTCGGGTTCTGCACCCAATTGGCCAGGTTGTCGGCGTTGTTGTGCAGCATGCCTGCCACGTACATGCGGTTGCGAAGGCCGTCCAGTGCGGGACCCACCAGACCTCGCGCCGATTGAAGCGGGGAGATGGTGTGGCAACTTCCGCAACCGTAGCGGGCGATGACGGCCGCTCCTTTCGCAGGGTCGCCGCCGGTCAGCCGGATGGCATCGCGCTGCGCCGATTGGTTGGAACAGGCGGTCAAGCCGAACAGAAGGGTCCCGATAACCAGCAGATCAGCTCGCATAGCGCCTCCTGCGTTCGGCCATCAGATCGCTTTCCCGAATCCACAGGGCCATCAGGCAGAGGGCGGCGGCGATGTATACGATGCCTGCCGGGATCCACATGATCAGTCCTCCGGTCTGCTGGTCTTCAAGGGCAGTGAGACCCCACAAGGGCGCTGTTTTCAGATACGGCGAATACCAGACGGTTGGGGAAAGGGTGAGGATCGCGCCGAGGATGCTGGTGTGAAGCGAGGTTGTGAAGACGGAGAGAACTGCCGCGCCATAGCTCTCGCGGAAGGTCAGAGACCACCAGAAGAGCAGCGCTGAGAAAAAGAAGCTGCAGTGCTGAAGGGTGTGGATCAGATCACTTCGGATGCCGGCTTCAAATAGCGCGGGAGCATGCCATCCCCAGATTGCCGCGGCATGAATCAGCCATGCATTCACGGGACGGGTCAGGGTCCGCCAAACGCTGCGGGCGGCGGGAGCTTTGAACAGCCCCCCGGCGATACGCCGCCATTGCAGCGGAACTCCAAAGAGCATAGGCACGGCGGGGCGGGCCAGCACAAACAGAGGCGCCGCTACGATCATCAGAAGTTCGTGCTGCGCCATGTGAGCGCTGAAGAGCTGCTCGCCGAGGGGATGAAGGGGCGATATCAGGCTGACGATCAGGACACCCATCCCGGCCCAGAAACAAATCTGCTCGCGCCGTGTGACGCCGCGGGACAGCCGGGATCCGCGCCAGTAGAGTATGCCGGCTAACGCCAGGCTGATGACAACGCCTGGATCGAACTCCCAGAATGTCCAAAGATTATCTGGACTCACTGGCAGGCCCCCATCATGCCTTCGACCAGCAACTGCGCGAGGATCACCAGAGTGGAGAATCCGCAGGAGGCCATGGCCGCTGTCGCCATGGCGCGCGCTCGCGTGTCAGGATCGCCGCCTTCACCGGGAATCCGGCTTCCGAGGCGCTGCCACTGTCTATGGGCAAGGCCTCCCAACACGAGGGTCAGCGCCATGGCGGCTAAAGATACTGCGAACAAGGCGGGCTTCCACGACTTCGAGCAGGCAAGCGGGGCCAGCGCGAAATTGGCCAGGAAGCTGATCAGCCAGACGATCGGACCGGCGAGAAGCGCGATCCACAGGAGACGATCCCGGTTCATCCCGCGCCTCCCGTGATGTACGGTCCCCAGTAGACCGCGGTGTAAAGCGGTATCCAGATCAGCACCAGAAAATACCAGACAATGCTGTCGACGTGGACACCAATGCGCTGCTTCGGTCCGTGCTTCCCGAGGATAAAGATCAGGATCAGGACCAACGTGAATGCCAGATCCGCCACGACGTCAACGGTGTGGAGGAACAGGATGGACCAGTTGATTGAGCCGTAAGCGGTGGTTCGCCACGTATAGTTCCAGGACCACCATTCGACGGTCCGAACGGCCATAGCGGCGATCGCTAATACGAGGTTGAGCAAGAGGCCCCATATCACGCCGAACCGATCGTCTGCCTTTGCAGCTTCGCTGGCCAGCCAGGTGCCGGCGCAACTAAACACCAGCAGCAGAGTCGCCGCGCCGGGGAGCAAACGGTGCGGCAGCTGAATTCCCGGCGGAGGCCAGACATCGACGCTGAGCCGGATATACAGGTACATGCCGAGAAGAATGCAGAAGACGGAACCTTCGGTGAAGGCGAGGAAAAGCTGTCCCCACCAGAGCGGATGCTGGTAAGACACATTGCCCGCCGGGAGAGCCGAGACATCAATGGTGCGAAGCCGCTTCATAAGCCACGCTCACGGCTGCGCGGCCAGAACCAGCCGACGAACCCGACCGAGCCGAGGACCATCGCGACGTAGTACCACTGAAATTGGAAGACGGATCCAATCAGGCCGACGCTCAACAGGACGGCAGTGACCAGCGGCCAGATCGAAGGTCCCGGCAGCACGTACCGGAAACAGGGCTCTGCATCCATCAGAGTGGTTACGAGAACTTCCCGGCGGGTGCTACCGAGACCTGTAACCACAGTGCGGTCTTCCTTCGCTCCCCAGAGCGGATAGCGTCCTGTCGCGACCGGGGGAAAAGCGAAGTTATAGTTGGGCGGAGGCGAAGGCGAGCCCCACTCGAGCGTTCCCGATTCCCACGGATTGGCTCCCGCGTTCTCACCGACCCGCAGGCTGCGCAGCACATTTGCGATGAACACGATGCCACCAATGGCGATGAGGAACGCGCCAACGGTGGCGATCGCATTCGCCGGATCCCAGCCCATCTCCGATGGGTATGTGTAGATGCGGCGCGTCATCCCTTTGAGGCCGAGGACGTGCATGGGGAAGAACGTGACGTTGAAGCCGACGAAGAGAATCCAGAAACTCAGTTTGGCAAGGCGCTCATTCAGCATGCGGCCTGTCATCTTCGGGTACCAGTGATGGAACCCGCCGAACAGCGGAAACAGAGAGCCGCCGATCAGAACGTAGTGGAAGTGCGCCACTACGAAATAGGTGTCGTGAACCTGGAGGTCGAGCGGAACGGAGGCGAGCATGACTCCGGTCATGCCTCCCAGAACGAAGATAAAGATGAAGCCGAGCACGAAGTGAACGGACGCGGTGAAACGGATGCGCCCGGTCCAGATGGTTGCAATCCAGCAGAAGATCTGGACACCGCTGGCAATCGCGATCATCATGCTTGAAGCGGTGAAGTAGGCTTCGCCGATCTGCGGCAGTCCTGTGGCGAACATGTGGTGCACCCAGAGACCGAAGCCGATGAACCCCGTCGCCACCAGCGACATCACCATCGCGAGATAGCCGAAGATGGCGCGTCTGCTGTTGGTTTCGAGAATGGAGGACACCATGCCGAGGGCGGGAATAAAAATGATGTAGACCTCCGGGTGACCGAAGAACCAGAAGACGTGCTGGTACAGCAGCGGGTCGCCGCCCTCGGCCGGATTCACGAATTGGGTGCCGATTGTGCGGTCGTTGAGAAGCATCACGGTGCTGGCGATCATTACCGAGGGCATCGCGAACAGGACCATGAACGACTGCACCAGCATGCTCCAGCAGAACATTGGAATGCGGTTCAGAGTCATTCCCGGTGCGCGCATCTTCAGGATGGTCGCGGCCAATTCGGCCGCCACGCACATGGCCGAGATCTCTGTAAACGTGATCATCTGTGCCCAGACGTCGACGCGTTTCCCCGGCGAATACTGAGGTCCGGAGAGCGGCGGGTAAGCGAACCAGCCCGCATCCGGCCCGGTGTTGGTGAACAGGGCCCAGTAAAGAAACAGGCCCCCGGCCAGATACATCCAGTAACCGAACGCGTTCAGACGAGGGAAGGCTACATTGCGGGTCCCCAGCATCAGGGGCACAAGATAAACTCCCATGCCTTCCATCACGGGCACGGCGAACAGAAACATCATGGTGGTTCCGTGCATGGTGAATATCTGGTTGTACTTGTCGGGGGAAAGGAAGTGGTTGTCGGCGCGCGCCAGTTGCGTGCGCATGAGCAGAGCTTCCACTCCTCCGGCGAGAAGGAACATGAACGCTGTCACTATGTAGCGGAGGCCGATGGTCTGATGGGTGGTCGCCGCAAACCAGCCGTGCAGGCCAGCCAGATTGGACCAGACCCGATCGAGCGCGTGCTTTTCCTGCTCTTCATCGAGTTCGTGAACGGGTTCCTCAACCGGCGTCATTATTGCAGACTCCCGAGGTAATCAATAAGCGGCTGAATATCCTCCGGCTGCAGCGGAACCGTGGCCATGCGGTTGCCGGGTTTGATGCTTTGCGGGTCCACGATCCACCCTGCGAGGTTTCCCTTTGTGTTGGGGAGAGTGCCTGCCGCGATGCTGGCGCGACTGGCGAGGTGGGTCAGATCCGGCCCCGCTGAACCGGCAGCCGTCGTCCCCTGGATCGAATGGCAAAGGGCGCACGCATGCGACAGGAACACCTGTTGGCCGCGCCTTGTATCGTCGTTCTCCGGTTCGATCGCGGGCTGCCGCTGGCGGTTCATCCACGCATCGAACTGCGGCTGCGGCTCGGCGATTACCCAAAACGACATGTGGGCATGCTGCAGACCGCAAAACTCGGCGCATTGACCCCGGAAGCGCCCGGGGCGATCCGCCTGTATCCATTCGGTCCGTACACGGGACGGGATCAGGTCCGCCTTGCCGTGAAGATTCGGCACCCAGAAGCTGTGGATGACGTCGTTGGACGTGCCGCGAATCATGATGGGCCGGCCGACCGGAATATGAATTTCATTTGCGGTGGTGACCGTCAGATCGGCGATGTCGTTGGGGTAGCGAACGTACCACCACCATTGATTGGCCGTCACTTCGACGGTAAGGGGGTTGATGTGCGGATTATAATCCGAGATCGCATTGCCGGTTGAAACACTCGCGACGATGAGACCGATCAGGATCAGTGTGGTGGCGATACTGGCGATGCTTACGTTGCGGGTGAGCTTCCGTTCGGTGGCTTCGGATGGAAGATGGGTTTGCTCGAGGGGTTCCTGCGCAAAGCCGCGATGACGCCGGGTGAGCGCAACGGCGGTCACGATGATCACGGCGACAAAAATGGCGGTGAGAAGACCGAGGAAGAACCAGAGCAGATCCGCGATACGACCGGATTGCGGGCCCGCGGGGTCGACTGCCGACTGCTGCACTCCCGCGCAGCCGGTCAGGAGCAGGCTTGTGAAAACGACGCTGCAAAGTTTCATCGCGTGACTCCGTTTACGCGGTCGTGTATGGAGGGTTGAATCTGGATGGTGTCAGAGCGGGCAGGCGTCGCCGATTGCGGCTCTTCATGATTCATTGACCGGATAAACGCCACGAGCTGCCAGATCTGATATTCGGGAATCTTTCCTCCCCAGGTGGGCATGCCGTTCGGACGGCCTTTGACGATGGTGTCGAAGAGGTTGGCCGGTTCTCCGCCATAGATCCACTGCTGCTTGATGAGAGGGGGCCCGATGCCGCCGCCGCCATGGGCGTGGCAGCCGGAGCAGTTGTACACATCGAACAGCCGCTGGCCTTCGGAAACGGCGTACGCGTTTGCTTCGTAGGGGCTCACCCATTCACCGGATGTGCTCTTGCCGCCCGGCTGAAGCGAACTCTCACGCGCGGCGTCGTGGAACACTACGGAATCGGCCGGCGTGGGGCGTGGCTGACGATTCTCCCGCTGGCAGCCGCTCAGCGCAACGAGGAATAGGGCGATACCGTTGAGGGCTCGCACGAGGGTCCTCCTGATAGTGAAGTTCCTGATTGTGAGGCGGGGCGGGGAACACCGAACTCGTCCAGAATTTTTCCGACTGCCGCGCATGAGTTTCGCAATGCCGCGTTCAGCCGGTCGCGCAGATCGCTGTTGCCCTGCTTGACCGCCATGGAAATGCTGTAAGTAAAAGGCACGCCCATATCGGAGGGCGGCAACACCGGACTGATCTTCAAGGGACGCTTTTCGCGCGGCCCGAAGTATCCCGCGAACGGTCCCCAAACGATGGCGACATCGACGTCGCCGGTGGCTACAGCCTTGATCAACCGCTCCGGAGGATTTGCCTCGCCGTAAGTACCGAACAAGCTGTAGCCGTGCAGATTCGCTACAATCCCGCGGCGAGCGAGGGCGCGCGCGGGTGGCGCATAATCGTCTCCCACAATGTGGATGCCGATGCGCAGATTCGCAAGTTGGGAGTCATTCAAAGAAGTGACTGCCGGCGTTATGTCCGGGCGTGAAACGAAAACATAGGTTGAGGTGTAATAGGGCTGGGTCAGGGTCACGCCGTCGAGCCCGGCAGGCGCGCCTGGCAACACATCGCAGCGGTCCGCGCCGAGCGTGTCTTCGACCAGCGACTTCCGCTCCGGCCACCACGTGTATCGCAGATCGACGCCCATATCAGAGGCGAGAAGAGCGACAATCCGATTCTCGAAGCCCTGCTCATGCTGATTTGAGAAGGGCAAATTGTTTGGATCGGCGCATACGCGGAGAACCTTTCCATCGGCTCCCCACACCGAAGCCACGCTCAGAAGGACAGCGCTAAGGGAGCGAAAAAACATAGAGCATGCCCCCCTTGGTGGTGTAGTCCGGCAAGTCCGACATTGCATTGATAAAGCCGAGAGCGCCCGTACCATCGGCGGCGGCGTTCAGGCCGCCCGAAACGATCGCCCCGGACCAGCCGCCCACGCCAGCGAGAATCGCCACGTATTCGTGGCCATCGGGTCCCTTGTAGACAACCGGCTGCCCGATGGTTCCTGAGCCGAGTTTGAACTGCCAGAGGAGATTTCCGTTATGCGCGTCGAGGGCTTTGAACCAGCCGTCCATGGTGCCGTAGAACACGACGTCTCCGGCGGTCACGACTGTTCCGCTCCAGGCGGGGAACATCTCTTTCACCTTCCAGACGGCTTTCGCCTGCACCGGATCCCATGCGGTGAATTCGCCGCGGTTGCCGCCCGGGCCAGCGAACATCTTGACATTCGCGCCTACATACGGGGTTCCGGCGATGTAGTTCGCCTGAACTCCCTGCATCTCGGCGCAGAGGTTGTTGTGTGGAATGTAGAGAAGGCCGGTGCGCGGAGAAAAGGCGGATGGCTGCCAGTCTTTGGCGCCGGGGGGGGCCGGGCAGAAATCACGCGTCGTCTTGAAGCCCGTGGTCTTCGCGTCGTTTACCTTGATGCGCCCGGTTTTCAGATCGACGTAATCGGTGGTGTTAATGAAGCCAAACGGCTCCGCACTGAGCACTTCACCATTTGCGCGGTCGATGATGTACATGCGCCCGTTGCGGTCGGGGTGAGCCAGTACCTTGCGCGGCGAGCCTTTAATAATGAGGTCGAGGAGCACGTTCTCGTTGATGCCGTCGTAATCGTGCTCGTCATGCGGGAAATACTGGTAAGCCCAGATCGCTTCACCTGTTTCGGGACGACGCGCGAACAGGGTGCAGGTCCACTTGTTGTCGCCGGGCCGCATGTCCGCATTCCACGGGCCGGGATTCGAGGTGCCGTAATAGATCAGGTCGAGGTCGGGGTCATAAGAGATCCAGCTCCAGGCCGAGCCGCCGCCAACTTTCCAGGCGTCACCGGTCCACGTCTTCACGCCAAGATCGGGACCACGCTCGGAAGCATAAAAAGGGTGGAAGTTCGGGCCGATCAGAACGTCTTTATCCGGGCCGGTCGCGTAAGCGCGCCACGAGATCTCGCCGGTTTTTGCGTCGAGTCCCGCAAGCCAGCCGCGGACGCCGAACTCGCCACCGCTGTTGCCGACGAGAACCTTGCCCTTCACTACCAGCGGCGCCATCGTGATGCTTTCGCCGGTGTTGATATCGCCCAGTCGGGTCTTCCACACCTGTTTGCCAGTGACAGCGTCGACCGCGACTGTTTGGACGTCGAGAGTATTGAAGTAGATCTTGCCGTCGAAATAGGCAGCGCCCCGGTTCACTACGTCACAGCAGGCCACGCCCTGTGAGGCCGGAGTGGGATCCGGATGGTAGGCCCACTTGACCGGCGCGCCCGGTTTGGTGAGGTCGAGAGCATAGAGGATATTCGGCCAGGGGGTCACGATGTACATCGTGTTGTTGACGACGAGGGGCGCGGCTTCATGGCCGCGGGTGAGGCCGGTGGAAAATGTCCACGCGAGCTTCAGATTTTTGACGTTTCCGGTGTTGATCTCGCTGAGGGTGCTGAAACGGGTACTGGCGTAATTCTTCGGGGCCATGGTCCATTGGCCGTCGTCGGGTTGATTCTGAATTTGTGCGCACGCCAAGCTGAAGCACGCGAGCTCAAGGGCGATTGCCAGGCAAGGCGCGAATTTTTTTCGCATGTGTTCGTCGGACGAGCAAAAAGCAATCGCCCAACCACCGGATTTCGACGTACGTCGCCGGGATTACAGATCGGGGCAGCTACTCGTAGAACTCGGGACTCTTCTTTTGGGTGCGGAAGTGGGCGAGGTCGTGTTCGATCCACAGTTGCGCCCCGGTCTGTTTCACCAGTTGTTCAATTTTCGCGCGACTTGCCAGCGACTGCTCGCGGTTGAACTCAAAGCCCGGCACTTTATCGGTGCCGCGCTCGGCCTGATAGTGGTATAGATCCCCCGCAAGCACGACCGGGCCGGTTTTCGATAGTTTGAGCACCAGCACCTGGTGACCGGGGGTGTGTCCATAGGCGGCTTTGATGACTGCCGATCCGTCGCCGAAGACGTCGTAGTCCTGACCGTCGATGACCTTCGTCTTCGCATCTTTCAGGGCGGCATACAAATTCGGCTGGGCGGCTGCGCCAGGTTTGTCTGAAAACATCGCGTCCCGCTCCGGACGCTGCACCAGCCAGGTTGAAGCCGCCGCGAACAAGCCTGAATTCGCCACATGGTCGTAATGCATGTGAGACAGCGCGAAGTAAGTAATGTCTTTCGGCTCGTACCCGACTGCCGCCAACTGCGACTTCATTGTTTTCGTCGCCGTGCCGCGCCTCGTCACGCCCTTGCCTGCCTCGACACCGGCGTCCGGCACCACTCCGCTGTCCCAGACAAGGGTCTCGGTGCGCCCGCCCGCGGTGTGCACGATCAGGTACGAAGCGCAGACCATGTCTGTCTCGCCGACCTCCTGTCTGGTCAGGTGAAAGCCCGCCGGGTCTATTCCGACGATAGTCCCGGTATCGAACACATAGAGCTTCAGACTCTGAGCCATGGCCGGCAAGGCGGCCATGAGCGAAGCCAGAGCCAGGAGAACCAGAAGGCGGGCACGCGCGGATATCATGTCGAACAGGATATCGAAACTCCCGGCTTGCGGAGGGGAGATCCTACTTACTTGCCGGCCATCGGCTGTCGATCGGTTTCGCCGGATCGGCGGTGATCTCAACGGCCGCGCAGTGATGGTAAGAATATCCGCCGGGCACGTTATAGGGATGATCGGCCATGAACTCGATGACCTGCAGGGTGCATTTCGGGCAGTTGATATTCGGGATCTCAAGATCCGTCTCCCAGATCATCGGCGACTTGGGATCGACGCGCTTCGACGCCGGTTCACCCGGTTTCGGATAGTGCGGGAACAGGCCGTCGGCAAGCACGGGGATCTGCGGCGGGCTCTGAATCTGCGCCCAGGTCGAGAACGGACCTCTTTCCGTCCACCTCTCCGCCGTGACCGGATCGGGCGGAAGATCGGTTTTGGAATTGACTCCCAGCGCAACGCGGTAATGGCCGGAGTGGTAGATGGTTTCCTGGATCTTCAGGTGAAACTTCGAACCGCCAGTCATTTTGGTTGAAGCACCCGTCAGGAACTTGGCATTGTCGCCCTTGGTGTCCGGGAGGCCGCAGGGACCGGGTTTCTGCGGATCCCCCAGGTCGTTCGTCTTGACCCACTCGGCGGGCTCCAGCAACTTGAAATGGGCGAAGACGGCGAGGGGCAAAGCTGTAAGCCCGACAGCGAGAGCAATTGGGCGCAAGATAAATTTCATCAAAATCTCCTTTTCAAATCGTCCGCTGAGAGATCGAGGACGGGTCGCGATTGAGTGGTGCTTCCGCGCTCAGTTCTCTATGTGTAATGTCCGGACCGGCCGGGTTCATCCCCAAAAGGGACAATTTTACACGGTCGTTTTTGGTTGGTACGGGAGTACCGGAAGCTGATTTCGGGAGGCGATGCAGACCAATGGCAGTCGAAATGCACTTGGCCGTGGCATGTTGCACTGGTCGCTGATTTTTCTTGTTATCGCATTAATCGCGGGTATTTTAGGGTTCACGGGGATTGCGGGAGCGGCGATCGGAATCGCCAAGATTCTGTTCTTTGTGTTCCTAGCAGTCTGGCTCATTGTGTTCCTTTTGGTGCGCAGAGCGGTCTGACCAACCCGTCGACGCTAAAGGTCCGCGGCTTGGCTGGCTCGCCGCGGCGAGGAATCGAAATGTTACGGCAAAAATCTTCTTTCATCACGGCTTGCCTGAGTCTTGTTTGTCTCGCAGCCGCTCTGCTGCTCGCATCTTTTTCCGGTGCGGCACAGGAGCGGTATTCCCGCCACGACAATTTTTCCCGGGGCGTCCGGGAGGGAGGGCACGGCGGAGATTACTATGACCCACGCCACGCTCGGGACGGCTACGACGAGCGTTACCGCGAGCAACGCGGTGGAATCGGTCCAGGCAAAGGCGCGGCAATCGGCGGCGCGGGCGGTGCGATCCTTGGCGCTGTGCTCGGTGGAGGGCTCAAAGGAAGCCTGATTGGAGGCGCAGCCGGAGCCGGTATCGGGGCAGTTCTCGGTGAGACTAACCAGAACCATCATTAGCATTACGCCTGCATGACGTTGATATATGAAAGGAACTTACATGAATCCACGTTTCGTCGTGGCCTCAGCCATTCTTGCCGTCAGCGTTACGTGCGCTCTTGCCGCACCGCCGCCGCCCAGTCATCAGCAACAGCCGGAGGTCGTGGCTCATCCCAAAGCCGATGCCAGCGACAAAGTCTATCCGCTCGAAGAAATTGTCCCTGCTTCTGTCCACGACGCATGGCTGCTCAGCGGGAAGAACGAAGAAGCCTTCTTCGACATCGTCGAGCAACTCGCACAGTTGTCAGCGGAAAAACGCGGGGTCAGTCTGCCCGACAGCGAGGCTGCCGGTAAGCGTATGGGCGAAATGATTAAACAAAAGGCCCACGCCGACCACGATCAGCTCCTTTACGTCATCGTCGACCAGGCGGTCCGGGCCGTCGGCAAGCCGGTGGTTGCAGCAAAGAAATAACTGCAGTGAAAGTGCCCGAACGCAGGGGTCGACGGGTCAATGTCCCGCGGGCGCTGGCCTTCCTGTCGCAGTGTCCGGATTTTGCGTTCCATTGACGCGATTGCCTGTGTTCGCGGCGCTTCCATCGGGGGCCACAGCCACGGGACGATTCACCGGATCGGTGGTGGAAGTGACAACTGACTTCTGAGCCGGCGCCGGTTGAGCGCTGCGATTGTTGCCGCAGCCGGCAAGCATCAGGCCCGCTGCCGCAATAGCTATCGACAACCTAGGGGTCACTTTACGAAGGGTCATTTCACGTGCTCCTGCTTTGGGGAGGCACGTTTCCAACCACTGACTGGACGGTGTCGATACTGTCGGTACGTCCCTGACGAATATGCGCAGTGAAATTAATTCCGGCGAGTGACGCGCCGCCAGCAAAGCATCAGGGCAATGAGTCCGCTACCCAGCAGGCCGAACGCGCCGGGCTCCGGAGTCACTGTGACGCCGCCGCTGACATAATCCAACGCTGTGGCGGACGTGGCCACTGCGACGCCGTAGTCGAACGGAGCGGTCCCGGTGATGTTTCCATTGCTGAAGAGGTCAACCACTGTGCCGCCGCCGATACTGAAGAGCAATCCGTAGATGTCGAGAATACCGCCGTGCAGCGGGTAATCGGATGCGGTTTGAGGTGAGCCGCCGGGATAGTAGAGGTTGTCGTAGGTCAGGAAGCCATTGTTTTCCGCGGGCAGACCGGCTGCGACAGCGAACCTGCTGAAATCGTTCGGCGCCAGGAGGTTGGTGGGCTCCGGCGTGGAATGCGTGATCGCCACAAGCGGACCGATTGACGCGTTAACAATATCGAGGCCATTGTTCGAGTCTGAAAACGTTCCTGTGATTCCGGTGACCTCGAAGGCCTGCGGGTACGTCGCGTCCGTCGCCGTCCCATAGGTCAACTGGACCGTACCACTTACCCCTGGGCCCGAGAAGTTGAAGTTAATCGTGCCCGCGCTCGCGAGTGACGGAAGCAATACAGCGAAGGCAATGGACGCGCAGAGTGCCAGTTTTCTCCGTTCCATGAAGTTCCCACCTCCTGAATTTTTAATCGATTGATTTGATTTGTTTATTCGTGGGAATTTCCCCCGCGAATAGTCCTGAGTATCTTGCAGGATCAGTGAGACGTCTGTGGAGTTTCTTACCGTAAAGAGAAAGCGGATCTTGCGTAAGCCCGAATTTGAGATGCAAACGCACATCGATTCGAATTTCTTCAACGGCGACTGTTCCAATCCGAACAAACGCCACGAGGGATTTAACGGCTACACGAAAATGGCCCCGGGTCAAGCGAAGTCTTTGTCCGGCAGATTCGGCCGCGGTACCATGGAAAACGCCGCGTATCTCTCCCGCGGCAGACTCGGAGTAATGTAATGACCCCCTCACAGTCTTCGCGGCCGGCACTGACCCGACGTCGTTTCCTCGGCCATCTGGGCGCCGTCGGCGGCTCATCGCTGGTGATGACCGCGCTCTCTTCCTGGGATTTGATGGCGGCGGACGCCGGAAAACGTCCGGTGCTTTCCGGGCGGCCGCGCAACGCGAAGGTACTCGTCATCGGCGCGGGTCCTTCGGGCCTGACCGTCGGATACGAACTGTCCCGGCTGGGCTACGATTTCCACATGCTGGAAGCGCGTGACCGGGTGGGCGGGCTCGCATGGGCGGTGAAGGGAGGCGCGACCCACACTGAAATCGGGGGCGAGACCCAGAAGTGCAATTGGGACGAGAGTCTGTATGTCAATGTCGGACCGTGGCGCATTCCTTATTCCCATACCGGCGTGCTCGGGTATTGCAGAGAATGGGGCGTCGCCATGGAGATGTTCGTTAACGAGTCGGACGCTTCCTACTTCTACTACGAGGGCGCCGCCGCCGGCTCACTGGCGAAGAAGAAAATTCGCCTGCGGGAGGTCAAAGCAGACATCATCGGGCATGTGAATGAGCTGCTCGTGAAGGCCATCGATCAGAAGGCCCTCGATCTGCCGATGACGGCGGATGACCAACAGCGGCTGGTGCGATTCCTCGTATCGCAGGGTTACCTCGATTCGAGCGATCGCAGCTATAAGGCTTTTACCAATCGCGGTCCGGGCGATCCGTACCAGTTGACCGCGCTGTTGCAGGTGCCGGGATTCACCAGAAACATGCGGTCCGTGCCTCAAATCGAGGGGACCGCGGCCGCGCCGATGTTCCAGCCGATTGGAGGGATGGACATGATCTGGAAAGCCGGCGCGCGTGCGATCGGGCCGAACCGCATCACACTGAATGCCGCGGTGCAGTCGATACGTCAGGACGACCGCGGGGCCACGGTGGTCTACAAAGACACGAAGACGGGACACACCCAGACGCACACCGCCGATTACGTGGTGATTTGCGTTCCGATGACGGTCCTCGCCAATATGGATGTACAGATTTCTCCGGAGACGATGGCGGCCGTGAAGGCGACCAATCACAGCAACAGCGGCAAAATGGGGCTGGCGATGAAGCGGCGATTCTGGGAGGAGGACGACCAGATTTTCGGCGGGCATCTTTATTCCGATCTGCCGCTGGGCGAATTTTCCTATCCGTCGAACGGGTACTTTTCGAAAAAGGGTGTGCTGCTGGGCCTCTATTCGAACGGTCAGTACGGCGAACTGCTGGACAAGTCTGTCGCCGAGCGTATCGAGCACGTGCTGATGAATTCCAGCAAGGTCCACCCGCAGATTCGCCAGGAGTTTGAGAGCGCGTATGCGGTCTGGTGGAAGAAGGTGGAATACAGCCGCGGGGGTTACGCGAGCAGGCCGACTGCCGAGCGGCTCGCGCGTTTAGCGAAGTTCGATGGGCGGCTACTGCCAGGGTCCGCCGCAACGACGCCGTATTCGCAGCCCGACTGGCAGGAAGGCGCTGTGGGGGCGGGTTGGCAGGCGCTGAACACACTGCATGAACGCGCGATGCGAGGCACGGCATAAAAAGGAGACCGACGAGATGAACAGAATTTCCGGAAGAGTACTGGCGGTGTGGATTACGGCCGCGGCCGCGGCAACTGGCGTCGCATGGGCGCAAAGCCCGACGCACATTCAGACGGAACGATCGGCGATCGCGTCGGCGGTCTGGGCGGGAAGCGATCTCTTCATTAGCGGAACCGCGCCGTCGCCGGTGACGCCGGCGGACCGCGCCAAAGGCACGCCGGCGGTTTATGGCGACACGAAAGCGCAGGCTGTCAGTGTGCTCGGCAAGATTGAGGCGGCGCTGAAAGAGCAGGGGCTGACGATGGGTGACGTGGTGATGATGCACGTGTACCTGGTGGCTGACCCGGCTACCGGCAAGATGGATTTCGCCGGGATGAACGCGGGATTCACGCAGTTCTTCGGGACCGCGGCACAGCCGAACAAGCCCGCGAGAACGACAGTGCAGGTGGCTGGGCTGGTGGGCGGTGGAGCGCTGGTTGAAATCGACGCGGTGGCGGCAAAGCCCGCGAAGTAATTCGCGCCTGGTTTTTCCGAGTTGATCGTTATTTACCGGCGACGACCGGTTCGCTTAAGCGCTTTTTCAGATTGCTCACGTTCAAATCGCAAAACGCCGGCTGGCTGTTGGCTCGTGCGAAGGCGTCTCCTGCCTGCGTGAACTCCATCGCGGTCTGGCTGGTCCCGTCGAACGCTGGCCAGTTGGGCAAGCGGGCTCCGTTCGGGTTGCCGGTTTTGGCGAAATTCGTCCAATAGCTCTGAATCGCTTCGCCCATCCGATAATCGATCGCCTCGAAGGGTAGCCAGTGCCATAGCGGCTGCCCGAGTCCCCCGAATACATAGGGCACTTCGAGGCTGTGAAAAGATCCCAGCGTCTTCTGTCCTTTGCCGGGAATGGAACGTAAAAACTGGTAGACATAAGCGCGGTGTCCAATCCCAGCCTGCAGCAGCGACATGGCCATCTCGGGGCAGGTACACACCACATCGTTGATCCAGCTATCGGCCGCCTCCGTGCGGTGAATCGCGTTATCGGCAAGGTAAAGACCAGCCACCACGGGAGTCGCGCCGCCATAAAAAAGCCGGATGGTGGCCTGCACCGAATCTCCTCCGAGCCCGGCGTTGTCCCCTGCCGCCGATCCTCGAAATACGCTGATCTCGCGGCCATTGTTGCCGATCAACATATCCACGGGTAATTGCCTGCCTTCGGCAAATATTTTTGCCGGACTCTCACGCAGCAGCCATCCGTCGATGACATAACCTGGATCGGCGACACGCGCGCTCACAACGCGGGTTGCTTCAACTACCTTTTCCGGAGGCGTTTCGCGCAGCTTCTGCAGATTCCCCGGGCCGCCCAGTGACTTTCCCACGGCCTCTCCGAACTGCTCACCTTTATCCAAGGGCGCAGGATGGTGAGCCAGGCTCAGCACCGGACCGCTCTCCAGAATTACCCTCTGGAACAACCCGGCCGCTAAGGGTGAGCTCAGCAGCAGTCCCGCGTTCGTGGAGCCGGCCGATTCGCCAAACACGGTTACGATGCCGGGATCTCCGCCGAAGCGGGCGATGTTTTCCCGCACCCATTGCAGTGCCGCGATCTGATCGAGCAGCCCGTAGTTGCCGGAGGCGTGATGCGGAGACTCGCGTGTGAGTTCCGGATGAGCGAAGAATCCCATCGCGCCCAATCGATAATTGATGGTTACGACCACCACGCCTTTGCGCGCCAGTGCCGCGCCATCATAGGCAGGCTCCCCGCCGCTGCCGATCACGTTCGAGCCGCCGTGAATCCAGAACATCACAGGCAACGGGGTCTTTACCGGCCAGACGGGCGTCCATACGTTCAGGTACAGGCAATCCTCGGAAATTTCGACGGGAGCAGGGTTGTAGTCGACGCCATAGAGTTTGGCGAGGGGCTTTAGAAAACGCCCGGTACCGAGCGCGGGCTGAATGCAGGAAGCCGAGGACCGGGTGGCGTCGCGGACTCCCTTCCACGGAACGACGGGCTGTGGCTCACGCCAGCGCAGTTCTTTCACGGGCGGCTGGGCGAAGGGGATTCCTTTGAAGACCGCGCCGCCGCCGGGCACGGATTCCGCGAAGGCGCCCTGCACCGAGCCGCCGGTTACGTTCACGATGGGCTGCTCCGCTGATAGCGAAACCTTCGCGGCTTGGGCGACAAAGGGCATAACGAGGAGGGCTGAGAGGAGCGCAGGGTTTGGTTTTCTCAAGAGGTTATCTCGAAATCTGCCGCAACCACACTTCTCTTAACCAGGGAACCGCCTGGCGCAGCGAATCTACGAAGCGGTACGTTTCGAAGTGCGTGACGCCGGTGAGCGGGACCAGCTTCGCGTTCACGCCCGCAGCCCGGAGTTCGGCGATGCGGGCTTCGGTGGGGCCAAAAGGTACGACCTGGTCGTCGCGGGAGTGCACCGCGAACACCGGTAACCGCCAACCCTCGGCCGATGCGGGCGGTTTGCCGGCGACCGGGATGGCGGCGCTGAAAAGTTCCGGAAATTTCTCCGCGAAGTGCCAGGCTCCCGCGCCGCCCATGCTGTAGCCGGTGACTGCTACTTTTTTCCTGTCGATCGAATAACCGGACAGTACCGAATCGAGCAGGGCGGTCACAGCCTTCTCGTTTTCAGGGCTGCTCCAGTCGCCGCGCACCGAATCCGGCGCGACGATGATTCCGCCGAGATCGGCCAAAGCCGGGCCTACGAGGATGCGTACGAGGTCGAATCCGGCGCCGGCGGGACTTCCGCCTGCGACGCCGAAGTGCAGCGCCAGAATGAGTGGCACAGGTTTGGAGCTGGAATAGTTCCGCGGAATTGAAATCGCGTAGTGCACGTCAGGTTCGCCGTCACGCGACAAAGTCTGACGATGCAGGCCCGCGGTCTGCGCTGGAGCACCGGGAGCCAGCAAGATAATGAGCGCGAGGATCGGTATCGCGCCGAGGCAGCGAATCCGTCTTAAGGTTTGGCTGCCCATTAGCGGCCGCAACGGTGCGCGTCGAAGAAGTCGAAGGTGCCGGGAAGGACGTCCGCCCATGAACCTGTGTGGGTCCCGCCCTTCACTTCGACGAACTTCGTTTCGATGCCGGCTTTCCTGAAACGCTCCACCATTTCTTTAGTGGCATCGATGGAGGCGAGCGTATCGTTATCGCCGTGTACGAAGATCGCGCCACTCAAATACTTCACACGGTCATATTCGAAGGACGACGGAACCACCGGGCCGTCGCTGGGACCGATGGCGCACCATTTGTTCTGATATTTCTGGGCGAGGTAGAGCGTGCCCATGCTTCCCATGGAATTGCCCATCAGGTAGATGCGTTTGCGATCTACGCCATATTCGTCGGCGGTGCGTTCGGTTACGGCGATGACGTCACTCTCGCTGATGCGGCGTGCGGGCGTGTCGGGAGTGGCTTTCGGATTCGAGGCGTTCGGATTCGGAGCAGGCCGGTTCGCGCCGGGGGCAAACACCGGGCTGTAACTGGATCCATAGCCTCCGGACGGACCACCGCCGAGCGGCGAGACGACGATGAACCCGTGCTTCTCCGCTTCTTTGGCGAGGATGTTGTCGTTGCGTTCGAAGGGCGTGTTCTGATTGGATCCGCCGCCGTGGAGAACGACGACCATCGGCAGGGCTTTGCCTGGCGCCCATGCGGAGGGTACGAAGACGCGATAAGGCTGTGGCTCTTTTGCATCGGGATGTACGTACGTGCGGGTGTGATCTCCTTTTGCCTGATAAAGAGGGTCCGCCGCGAATATGAGCGTTGCGGAGGCAAGCAGGTGAGCGAGGAGCTGTTTTCGAAACATTACGAAATCATTCTATAGACAAATCGGCTATACGGTACGATCGACAGAGGGGCCTCCGACTTTGCACAGGTCGGGGAGTTCGAGAGGTTAAGGAGAGATTTCGATGAAATCAGCAATTGCAGCGGCGCTTTTCGGTACGGCGGCGCTTTTCACACTGGCGGAGGTTGCCCCGGCGCAGGTCAACATCGGCGCACAGAAGCCGGAACCCAGCCTGCCGTTCAACATGACCACGGTGGGCACTTTTAATCTGCCCTGGCGGCTGGCCTTCCTCCCCGACGGCCGTATGCTGATCACCGAAAAGCCCGGGCCGGTCTGGCTCGTATCGCAAAAGGGCGAAAAGATTCAGGTAGAAAACACGCCCAAGGTTTTCTTTCAGGGCCAGAACGGGATGCATGGGATCTTCCTTTCGCCCAAGTACGCCACTGACCACAACGTTTATCTCACCTATGCCGAGCCGGGCGACTACGGCGGCGGACTGGCGATGGCGCGGGCGAAGCTGGATGTCACGGCAACTTCGGCGAAGCTCGAAAACTTCGAGGTGCTTTGGCGGCAGCTGCCCAAAGGCAAAGGCGGACAGGAAGGCGCGCAAATCGCTTTCTCACCCGATGGCCAGTTTATATTTCTCTCGGTTGGCGACCGCCAGCGCATGACGCCCGCACAGGATCCCAATCAGCCCGTGGGCAAAATCCTGCGGCTGACGCTGGACGGCAAACCAGCGCCTGGTAATCCGAACTTCGGCAAGACCGGCGCGGCTACGGTCGACCTGATCGATCCGCCCCGCGACACGGAAACCGCCAAGACCCAGAAGGTGGTCAGCACGTATACCTACGACGGCCCCAACATGACTCCGGCTGAGACCTGGGCCAGCGGCGTGCGCACTCCGTATGGTCTGGCGTTTGCTCCCAACGGCGAATTGTGGGAAGCGGAACACGGCCCTCGCGGCGGCGACGAGCTGAACCTGATCGAGAAGGGCAAGAATTATGGCTGGCCGCTGGTGGGCGAAGCGCCCAACTATGACGGAGTGCCGGTTCCCGGTCCGGAGACGCGGCCTGACCTGACCGCACCGGTGCTGTACTGGACGCCGGTGATTGCAGTGGGCAACCTGATGTTCTATCACGGAACCCAGACCTTCCCGCAGTGGAACGGCAACGGCCTGGTCAGCGGTCTGGCGACGAAGACGCTGAGCCGCATCATCTTCGATGGCCACGGCGGCGCTAAGTCCGCTGAGCGTTGGGATGTCGGCAAGAGAATCCGGGATGTGGAAGAAGGCCCGGATGGCTCGCTGTGGATGCTGGAAGACGCCAATCCCGGCGCGCTGATTCACGTAACGCCGAAGTAAATCGATTCGAGTAAGTGCAAAAGGGCCGGACTGTCCTCGTTGTGAGGGGAGCCGGCCCTTTTTGTTTACACACCGCTTTCGACGCGCGCTTTCATGTCCGAATAGGCGGCCTCGATCAGGTTGCTTAGCGCCGCGGCGTTGGTTGCCGTTGCCGGTCTCAGCTTCACGTGGCGCATGAACTTGCCGGTACCTTCGAGCAAGTGGGCGGGATCCGGCAGGGATGCTCCTTGAAAGAACCCCACGTTTACGTGCGCGCGGAACACATTGACATAGGCGAAGGGTGCGTCTCCCAGGCAGGCAGTCGGGCAGCCGTCATGTAAAAGCTCCCGAACTTCGTCGCCGCATTTCCGCATCGCTTCAAACCACTGGTGCGCGATGGCTCCCAATTCGCCCGCGCGGGATTGCATCCACGCGTCGATGGCGGGGTCCCGTTCGACTGCGCCGTTGAATCGCAGCAAGTCCGTTCTTGTCATTCCTTTTCCCTGTGTTCTTTCAGGTAGTAATTTACATGACGGTTCGGTTCCGGCCGGTTGGCTCAGGGAGGGTAGTATGGAAAAACATGAAGCCAAAGAACACGATCTGCCTGTGGTTCGAAAAGGACGCGTACGATGCGGCGCGCTTCTATGCCGCTACCTTTCCGGATAGCAAAGTGACGGCTGTGCATGAGGCTCCCGGCGATTATCCGGGCGGCAAGAAGGGTGATGTGCTGACGGTGGAGTTCACAGTCGTGGGCATTCCCTGTCTCGGTCTCAATGGTGGCCCGATGTTCAAGCACACCGAAGCGTTTTCATTCCAGATCGCGACGGATAGTCAGGAAGAAACGGACCGGTATTGGAATGCGATCGTCGGCAATGGCGGCGCGGAAAGCGAGTGCGGCTGGTGCAAGGATCGCTGGGGACTCTCCTGGCAGATCACCCCGCGCGCTCTGACCGATGCGCTTGCAGCTGGTGGCGATGAGGCGAAGCGCGCCTTCGCGGCGATGATGACCATGAGGAAGATCGATGTCGCTGTGATCGAGGCGGCGCGGCGAGGTTGAGATGACGCGGACGCTGACATGAAGCACATCTGGACGATTATCGGGACAGGCGACGTGCCGGCCAGTTTCAAGTGGTACCAGGCGCTGTTCGGGCAGGCGGCTACGGTTCCTGCCCATAATTATTTTGGGCAAATCGTCGATTCAGACGGGACTGTGCTGCTTTGCCTGCATCAGTGGGGCTCTCACGACCATCCTTCGTTGATGAGTCCCGATCTCGCGAAACCGGGCAACGGACTTCTCTTGTTCTTCCGTGTCGATGATTTCGATCTGGCGCTTGAGCGGGCGCGCTTGCTTGTTGCGCAGTTCGAAGAGGAGCCGCATGTGAATCCGAACACGCAGACCCGGGAGTTCTCGGTTCGGGATCCGGACGGATACTTCGTTACGATCAGTGCGCTGTCCTGATATCAACGGTGGGCGCAGCCGGGCCAGCAACAGGGGCGTCGTTTTCCATCGCTAAGACTGGAACAGCCCCATTCGACCCGGCGGGTTCTGGTTTCTGGTTTTTTGGCTGACTCGATCCAGCAGGTCCATTCGTTGCGTGCGAGCGGCGTAATGTCCTCCCAGGTGGTTAGTGCCTGCGGGTTGGATGTGAGGGCTCTTTTCAGATCCGCCGGGATTTCGTGCACCACACCACTGGAAATTTTTTTTCGCGACATCGGTGGGCTCTCTTCATCGTAAGCTCGGCGAGGCGCGCAAATGGTATTTGAGTGCGCTGTCCCCGCTGTTTTAGACTCGCGCTATGGCACGTAAAGTCATTTTGGGGTTGGGAATCAGCGTTGACGGATATATCGCGCGGCGCAACGGCGATCTGGATTTTCTTGTCATGGACAAGGAAGCTGAAGCGATCATGGGTGACTTCTTCTCCAGGATCGACACCACGATCATGGGCCGCAAGACCGCCGTCGGCTGGCTGAAGATGATGGAGAGCGAAGAGGCGCCGGACACGCCGGGAATGACGAACTATGTCGTCTCGCGGCGGTGGAAACCGGGCAAACGGGAAAGATTCGAGGTGGTGAGCGGTTCTCTGAAGGCCTTTGTGAAAAAGCTCAAGAGCCGCCCGGGGAAAGACATTTACCTGGGCGGCGGGGGCGGATTGGTCCGCAGCTTCCTGCAAGAGGATTTGATCGACGAGCTTTTCATCGGACTTGTTCCCACGCTGTTAGGCGATGGCATCCCCGGCTTTCCCGCCAAGTTTCCGCAGCGGGATTTCAAACTGACGGAATGCAAGTCGTACTCGAACGGATCGGTCGGGTTGCGGTACGAGCGGGTACAGCCCCTCAATGGCCGGAAACGACCCGCTCCCACACGTACAAAGTCTCGACGACGGGCGGAGTGAGTTCGGAAGAATCAACCCGCAGCGTCATCTTGTCGGGTCCGTCAAACGTGTACCACCGCTTGGTCGTTCGACCGACTGCATTGGGATTTTGGTTGATGTCGTAATGCCGGATCATGAAGCCCTCTTGAGGATGGATTTCGAGAGTGGCACAATAGGCTCCGATGCCTCCGATAGCGCTCACTGCTTCTTCCGGTGTCGGCCTTCCAGACTTCCATTTGGGACGGTCGGGATTCATGCTGAGGAAACACATGTGCCCGGCAGCGGCATCGAAAAAGGCATAGCCGACAGTGTTCGATCCGGCCTTCGTGGTCCCGTCGGCCATGCGCTGCGGATTCGCTACGAGCCGCCACATGCCGGCAAGCTTCTTAGCCACGTCGTCGTGGGATTGAGCCGATACCGCAGCGGCGAACGGACCAGCGAACAGCAGGACGGACCATACGATTGTTCTTCGCGGCATTTTCTATCTCTTCAGACGCAGGATGAATTTGGTGACACCGGTGATGGGTCCCACTTCGCCCCCGTACACATTCCCCTGCGCGTCCACAGCGACTCCTTCTCCCATGGCGCCGTATCCGCCGATTCCGGAAGCGCGTTTCGAGACGTGCTCGGGAACGAAATACCAAACCTCGCCGGTCTTCGCGCTGCCTACGCGCAGACCTTTGCGCCAGCCGGGATTGAAATTGTCATCCGATTCGGAATCGATGGCGTACAGCGTATCCTTCGCATCGATATAAAGGCCGCTGACGCGGCTGAACTGATACCAGGTTTCGAGGTGCTTGCCTTCCTGATCGAAGATCTGGATGCGGCGGTTGCCGCGGTCGGCGACGAAAAGGCGTCCGCGCGAATCCATGGCCAGAGAGTGCGCGCCGCGGAATTCGCCGGGACCATATCCGAAGCCGCCCCAGCTTTTTATGAATTTCCCGTCAGCGGAGTACTTCGAGACGCGAGCCACGGTGTCGGGAGCGCCTTTGTCGAGGAACTGAACGCCATGCCCCTCCCCTATGAAGATGCTGCCGTCGGGGGCGATCAGGACATCATTCGGCTCATTGAGCTTCTCCGGCGGATTGCCGGCGACACCGGGTGTCCCGATGGTCATCAGCACCTTACCCTGAGGGCTGAACTTGATTACGGTGTGACCCTTGCCCGCAGAGTCGGGGAACTTTTTGAGCTCGTCGGGAGTGGCGGAGCGGCCATCGGCGACCTACACATTGCCCTGTTTGTCGACGAACATCCCGTGCGGCCACATCAGCAGTCCTTTGCCAAAACTTTGGACCACTTTGCCGGTGGGATCGAGTTTCACGATGGGATCGACATCGGAACCGGCGCAGCTGTTGGCGCCGCAACGGTCACCCGCCCAGATGCTCTTACCGTCGACATCCACATTGATAGCGCTTACCGAGCCCCACTTGCGGCCGTCGGGCAGAACGCCGAAATCGCGGATGGTTTCGTAGGGATTCGGGAGTCCGTTGATGGGCTTTACCTTCGCCTGTTCAGGCGGGGCGCTGTGGCCACCGGGAGGGTTCTGGGCGAAGGCCGCGATGGCGAGCACGGTGAGGCCGATCACGGTGGCGGCAGAGCGGCCGCGAAGTTTGGTCAACATGAACATTGGACCCATTTATACACCGTCTATTGGGCCGGGTCATCGTTCCAATACTCCGTCCGAGAGGTGAGCACCAGTTCCGGATGATTCTTCAGTTCCAAATGGAGGGTATGCGGCCCGGACGCCGGAGAATCCGGCCGGAAGGTCAACACATAGTGATTCAGCACGTCGCGTGACATGGAGATCAGTCGGTTGCGCAGCTCCTTCCCGTTGTTGAACCGGATGAATTCACCGCCCGTAAGTTCCGTCAAAGAGGCGGCTGTGTTGGTACGCAGGCTGTTGCGGGCGGTCAGGAAAGCCATCGTGGCCAGGCGAAGCGGCGGCGCCAGTTGGCTCAGGCAATCGAGCACCTGCCGGCTGTAGTGGCCCTCATATTCGGCATCGGCGCCTTCGCGGCTAAAGCACCCGCCCGGCGGACCCGGCTCCCTTCCTCCGCCATATCCGAAGCCGGCCGCCTCCTTCGAAACAGCGGCGCGTGTGCTCGAAAACGCGAAGCTGTAAAGGGCAGTGTTCGTGTCGCCGATGAGCCGGAGGACATTGCCCAGCGGCGTCGAACTGCCGTGATCGATGGTTTCGCTGAACAGGAGAATGGCGCGACGATAATTCGGCGGCTGATCCCGAAGCTGCTCGACCGCGAACGCGACTGCATCCAAAATGGCGGCGTCGGAATTGCCCGGCTGCAGGACGGAGAGTTCGTCGGAGGCTTTGGCAGTGTCCTTCGTGAAAGGCACCAGCACTCGCGGCGCGCCGTCAAAGCCGATGACGGCAACGCGGCGGTCGACGTTCCCGATGAGCGCGTCGAGGATCGCGCCGAGATGCTGATAGTCGTCGAAGTGGCGGATTCCTCCGCCGCCGGTTTCTACACAAATTGCCAGAGCAAGAGGCTGCGAATCCGTGTCCGATTCCAGGTTGAACTTCTGCGGAACGCCGTTGTCTGTGAGGGAAAAATCGGCGGCTGTGAGATCGAAGACCACTTGGCCTTTTTTCGTTTTGACCAGGGCAGGGACTTCCACCAGAGTGGAGCGTACGCGCAGGGTGGTCTGACCGGGGTCGCTGCCCTGCGGGCGCGCTTCCGCATGGAGGAGGAAAAGCAGCAGGACGCTGATGCAGACAGATCGCATAGGTGACCGGCAGGTACGAGTTATACGCTCCGCGAAGCTTCGTGGTTTCGATTATGCCAGCCTTGACCTGATATATACTCTGACCGGAAGGGAGAGCGGCTATGGATTCAAGCAAGTCCAATCGACGCAGATTTTTGAAGGGCGGGGGTGCCTTGGCTGGTCTTGCCGCGGCGGGCGGAGTCAATCAGGCAGCGGGCCAGGCGACGCATGAAACTCCGGCGGCGAAGAAGACCGACGAGCTGATCGGCTACGGCGAACGCTCCCGCTTCATCACGTCCAAACGCTATCCGGTTGCGGGCCGGCATTCCCCGGATGAGTTCGGCCTGATGTTCCACGTGCTGACGCCGCTGCAGGATTCGGTTGGAATCATTACTCCGTCGTCACTGCACTACTTCGCCACGCACCGCGGCTCATTCATCCCCGATATCGATCCGAAAGAGCACCGGCTCATGATTCACGGGATGGTCGAGCGGCCGCTGATTTTTTCCGTGGACGAACTTAAGCGCCTGCCGTATGTGACCCGCGTCCATTTCATCGAATGCCTCGGCAACCGCGCGCGCGCCAGCGATGCCACGGTGCAGGATACGCACGGCCTGACCAGTTGCGCCGAGTGGACAGGGGTCCCGCTCTCTCTGCTTCTCAA
>DASZLO010000064.1:0-11325 GCA_035552315.1 Bryobacteraceae bacterium | reverse complement strand
CTTTGCCATTCGTATTTCTCCTTGCACACGTCCGTAAGATCCGGGCCGCAGCTCATAGATGGTTTTCAGAGTTCATTGGTGTCGCGCCGATAAAGGTCAGAGCCGCAACAACGAACTCCAAGAAGTCTAATGTGATTGACGCAGACTTTCGGTTGAAGGAACAAAATAATATGCGCCGGTGATGGGCCGCGTGTAGCGGGTGAGCGCGTCGCGGACTCCGGTGTGGAGGCCGGCCATGCTTTCGAGCATGGTGGAGAGCCGCCGCTGATCGGCGCTGAAGCCGACGAACATGGTCCCGTGATCAGTGACGGTTCCGTAAGGCATGTTGCGGCGGAAGATTTTGCCGAAGCGATCCTGATCCGTGCTCGCAACGTGCGAGTCGGCGGGCTTGTCATCGAGTTCAACGCTGTCCAGTTTTGTGCGGCCCATCACGAGCTCCTGTTGAGGGACGGGAAGCGACTCCCAGGCGGCGGTGTCGTGCTTCCATTTCTGGAGCAACAGGATGGTTCCGGCTTCGCCAGGGGTTCCCTCGGGCAGCAACGCGAAGTCCGGAGCATCGATGAGACTCGGGTTCTCCGAACCATCGATGAAACCGGTGAGATCGCGATCGTGGCGATAGGCCCAGCTAGAGGTTTCTTCGGCAACCCAGCCGAGATCTTTCAATGTGGCCATGGCGCCGTGGGCGACGTCGAAGACCACATCGTAGGCGCTTCCCGAGAGCCATAGGACAGCATCGTGCTGGGTTGCGGGCATGACATAACCGTCTTGAGCGGTGATGGCCGTGTTGAAACCCTGGAGTCCTGGCGGCGCGTGATCGGGAGCGACGGTCTTCCAAAGCTCGGGTCTGAAGCCTGCGACCAGATTGACTCCGCCGATGGTGGTTCTGGGCTCGCGCAGAGCAGAGATTGCGGCCACGAGATCTTTTCCGGCGCGGCCATCGACGACGTCGAATTCCAGGTAGGCGTGGGATGACGTTCCGAGGGCGAATATGCCGGCTTGCGGAGTCTTCATGCGCATAGGATAGCGGCAGCGGGACAGAATGACGCCGACTGTGCTGTAATCAGGAGCGCTTTGCATTGAAGAAGGAACAACTATGCCTACCATCACCACCAAAGACGGAATCGAGATTTTCTATAAGGATTGGGGTACAGGTCAGCCGATTGTGTTCAGTCATGGCTGGCCGTTGTCGGCTGACGATTGGGATACGCAGATGTTGTTTTTTCTCCGTCAAGGCTATCGCGTGATCGCGCATGACCGACGGGGCCATGGCCGATCTACACAGGTCGCCGATGGACATGACATGGATCATTACGCGGATGATCTGGCGGCTTTGACGGAGCATCTCGACCTGAAGAATGCGATCCATGTCGGCCATTCGACGGGCGGCGGCGAGGTGACGCGGTATCTGGCGCGGCATGGCGAAAGCCGGGTGAGCAAGGCGGCGCTGATCAGCGCGGTGCCGCCGCTGATGGTGAAGACGGAGGCGAATCCGGTTGGTCTTCCCAAGGCGGTGTTTGACGATCTACAGGCGCAACTGGCGGCCAATCGTTCGCAGTTCTATCGCGACCTGCCGAGTGGTCCCTTCTATGGCTTCAATCGGCCGGGCGCGAAGTCGTCAGAGGCGGTTATTGAAAACTGGTGGCGGCAAGGGATGATGGGAGGCGCGAAGGCGCACTACGACGGCATTGTGGCGTTTTCGCAGACGGACTTCACGGAAGACCTCAAGAAGATCAACGTTCCGGTGCTGGTGATGCATAGCGAAGACGACCAGATTGTTCCGTATGTGGCGTCCGGTCCCCTGTCGGCAAAACTTTTGAAGAACGGAACGTTGAAAACTTACAAAGATTTTCCGCACGGAATGCCGACCACGCAAGCGGAGACGATCAACGCCGACCTGCTGGCGTTCCTCAAACGCTGAAGACGGGTGATCACAAGCGTCCGACGGCGCGATAAAAATTTTCGATGTAGCGGCCATCGATGTCGGTGAAGCCGTACTCTTTTGCCGCGTCGCCAACGAAGATCAGCTGCCCGGATTTTGCGATCAGGTTGGGATCGGACGCGAGGGCTGCGACGGCACGGCCGGTGTATTCGGGTGATTCCGCGAGATCGTACCGGTAGAGCTTGTGGAGAGCTTCGTCGCGCATGTGGACCTGCACGCGTTCGGTTTTCATGAATCCGGGGAGGAGGCCGAGGAAGGTGATGCCGGCTTCACGCGCCTGAGGGGCAAGCGACATGACCAGGCGGTTGAGAGCGTAGTGGGGCAGATGTTCGAAGAGATCCCACTGCGGGCTGCCGGTGAGCTTGTCGGGATCGATCATGGGTTCGCTTATAGCGACAATCAATCCGGCGTGCTGGTTTGACATCAAGCGTGCGGACTCGCGGGCCGCGAGCCAGAAGGCCTGCGGCCCGGCTCCCATGAAATCGTTCCAGAATGCGGCGGGCAAGTTCCAGAAGGGCTGCTTCCAAACGGGATCGAGGAAGCGTTCGTTGCCGCCCCAGACGGCGCAGGCGAGGATGTCCAGGCGGCCATGCTCTGCGTGCACGCGATCGAAGAGGTATCTGCTCTGTTCGGGATCGGTGTGATCGATTGGAACGGGTATGCCGATACCGCCGCGGCGGGTGACTTCCTCCGCGGTGTCTTCGATGGTTCCGGAAATGCCGTCGATAGGAGATGGGCCGCCGCGGAAGGACCGACCGGTGACGTAGACGGTGGCAGATTGTTCCCCAAGCGCCACGGCGATGCCGCGTCCGCATCCCCGGCTGGCCCCGGCGACTACCGCGATTCTATTTTTTAGCTTTTCGGGCATAGCGGTGCGCCCGCAATGAGTTTAGCGGCGGCGGACGACTCCGCTGTAGAACTTGCGGTCGGAGGCGGCTTTGTCGAGCTTCTTCTGTTCGCGGCGCAGTTCGAGGATGAGCTGCATGACGGAGTTTTCAATCTGGTCGCGGACGGTGTTGTAGACGTCTTCGCTCTGGCCGATGGGATCTTCGACTTTCCAGTCGCGAACCGGGATGGAGACCCGCAAAGGGAACTGGCGACCGCTCATGTTGATGATCAGGTCGAATTTCGAGAGCGTGACCTGTTCCAGATTTTTCGGGAAGTGCTCGTCGATATTGATGTTTTTGGCTTCCATGACCTTGCGGGTCATAGTCTGGACGATGGGAGCGGGGGCGAGGCCGGCGCTGGAGCAATCCATGACATCGGAGCCGTAGCGGCGCGCGAAACCCTCCGCCATCTGACTGCGGCAGGAGTTTCCGATGCACAGGAAGAGTATGTTTTTGTTCGTGTACATCAGGTTCTTTCGGAGGCAACCTTTTCAATGAAGCGCCGGTGAATCCGGTCGTCGGAGCCGAGCTCCGGGTGGAACGTGGCCGCCATGTGACGGCCCTGTTCCACCAGCACGGGATGTTCGAGATACGACGCAAGAATTTTGGCTTGCGGACCGACCCGCTGTATCACCGGTGCTCGAATGAAGACTGCCTCCGACGGATTGCCCTCAAATTCAATCTTAGCGATTCGGCTGTCGATCTGGCGGCCGTAGCCGTTGCGTTCGATGGTGACGTCCATCAGGCCGAGAGACTCCTGCTTTGGGTTGAGCACTTCGTTGGCCAACAGAATGGCTCCGGCGCAGGTGCCGAAGATGGGCTTTTGTTCGCCGAAGCGGCGCAGCGGCTCAAAGAGGTTTTCGAGGCTGAGGAGTTTCAGCATGGTGGTGCTTTCGCCGCCCGGGAGGACGAGGCCGTCGATGGAATCGAGGGCGGCGGCGGTGCGGACTTCCCGGGCCTGTGCGCCCGCCCGCTCGAGGGCATTCCGATGGGCATCGAAATCCCCCTGCAAGGCAAGGACGCCAATTACCGGTTGGGGTTTACCAGCCACGAGTTTGCATCAGCTCCGAGCTTTCGAGCTTCGAGATTTCGAGGCCGGGCATGGCTTCGCCGAGTTCTTCGCTGGCTTCGAGCAGTTTCACCGGATCCTGATAGTAAGTGGCGGCTTTCACGATGGCCTTGGCGCGCAGTTCGGGATCCGACGACTTGAAGATGCCGGAGCCCACGAATACGGCTTCCGCGCCGAGCTGCATCACAAGAGCGGCATCGGCGGGAGTGGCGATTCCGCCGGCGGAGAAGTTGGGCACGGGCAGCTTGCCATTTTGAGCGACGTACTGCACCAGTTCGAGCGGCGCCTGGAGGTTCTTGGCTTCATGCACCAGCTCTTCCTTGCCGAGCACGGTGAGCTGCTTCATCTCCTTGATGATGGTGCGGATGTGGCGCACGGCTTCGACGATGTTGCCAGAACCGGCTTCGCCCTTGGTGCGGATCATGGCTGCACCTTCTGCGATGCGGCGCAGGGCTTCGCCGAGATTGCGCGCTCCGCAGACGAAAGGAACTTTGTAGTCGTGTTTATCGACGTGATGTTCTTCATCGGCGGGCGTGAGGACCTCGCTCTCATCGATGTAATCGACGCCGAGGACTTCGAGAATGCGAGCTTCAGTGAAATGTCCGATGCGAACCTTCGCCATAACAGGGATGGAGACGGACTGCATGATTTCGCGGATGATGCGAATCTGCGACATGCGCGCGACTCCGCCTTCTTTGCGGATATCGGAGGGAACGCGTTCGAGGGCCATAACGGCGGAAGCCCCGGCGCGCTCGGCGATGACGGCCTGTTCGGCGTTGACGACGTCCATGATGACGCCGCCCTTGAGCATTTCTGCAAGTCCGACTTTGAGGCGGAACTGTTCAGTCTGGAAATTCATAACGGTCTCCTTCAGGAAAGAGTTAAACCAGAGCCACGTCGGATTCGAGGTCGACGCCTCCGGGTGCGATGGCGAGTTCGCGTTCGGCGATCTCACCCAAAATTTGGATGCCTCGGGTAATCTGCTGCGGAGTGAGGCCGCCGAAGCTGATGCGCAGAGCGCGGGGATGGGCGCGGCGCAAGGAAAAGTAGGGTCCGGTAAGAAAGGTGACACCGGCTTCGTGGGCGCGCCGGAGGACGGCGTCGGCGGTCAGCGGAGCGGGCAGTTCTACCCAGAGGTTCAATCCGCCTTCGGGCCGGGTGTAGCGGGAGTGCGGGGGCAGATAAAGCGAGCAGGCGTCCAGCGCGGATTGCAGGCGGCCGGCTCCCGAGCGCTTCAGGCGAGCGAGATGATGGGCCAGTTCTCCGGATTCAGCGAAGCGCAGCAGAACGGCCTGGGCCAATTGATCGGAATGCAGATCGGTGGCTTCTTTAGCCTCCGAGAGGCGCGCGATGACAGGGCGAGGCGCGATCACCCAGCCGACGCGCAGACCGGGAAAGCCGATTTTGGAATAACTGCGGAGCAGGATGGCACTGCCGGTCCGGTCGAGCTGCTTGAGCGTGGGGAGCGGCGTTCCACGATAGCGGAGCTCACTGTAGATGTCGCTTTCGACCAGCGCGCAGCCGTGGCGGTTGGCCAGGGCGACGATGCGTTCCCGACGTTCGAGCGGCAGCGTGGTTCCGGTGGGGTTCTGAAAAGTCGGAGTGACGAGCAGAAGCTTCGGGCGGTGGCGAAGCAGGGCAGATTCGAGAGCGTCCACGTCCATGCCGTTTTCGTCCATCGGGATGCCGATCAGTTCGGCTCCGGAACGGGAGAAGACACGCAGGAGGCCGCGATAGACGGGATCTTCGGCCAGCACCGCGAGGCCCGGGCGGGCGAACAGGCGGCCCAACAGATCGAGCGCCTGCTGACAGCCGTTGGTGACGATGAGATCGTCGCCGGGCCTGGCGATGCCTTCCTCGGAGGCTTGTTTCAACAGATAGCGGCGCAGCGGGCCATAGCCGAGCGAAGACCCGAGATGCAGGATATCGGCGGCTTCCGGGGACTCGATCACCTGCCGGGCTATGCGGCGGAACTGCGTGAGCGGCAGTTGATCGTCGCCCGGGCTGGAGCTGGCGAAACTGATATCGATTCGATTTCGGGAGGGTTTCGGTTCGGCCTCGGGAGCCAGGAGCAAGGCGTCCCAATCCGGCCCGGGCGGCGCGGTCGCATTCTTCTGCAGAGCGGCGACAAAGCTGCCGCGGCCGACCTGCCCTTCGATTTTGCCCGATTGTTCGAGCAGGGCGTAGGCGGCCGAGACGGTGGTGCGGTTCAAGCCGAGCCGGGCAGAGAGTTCGCGGGTGGCGGGCAAGCGGTCCCCGGCGGCCAGGGCGGAGGTCTCGATGAGCTTCGAGATGGCGTCCGCGAGCTGCCGGTAGAGAGGTATCTCCGAGGCAGTATCCAGGTTGAGTTTGCCGACTTCCAGCACCAGTCCAATGGTACCAATTTGGACTGCTGCCGGTCATCCATGTCTCCTGATGGAGCAGTGATACTATGCGGAAGGAAAGCTGGACCGTTCCGGTCAAGTTCCGTCCGAATCAATACCCAGAACGAGCATGAAGTTTCGCAGTTTGGCTTTCCTCGGCGGCGTTGCGATGTGCCTGTTTCTGCACGCGAGTCCGGCTGCGGCACAGAAGCGGAAGAACACGGAACCGAAGAGCCAGGTGACGCCGCTGCCGCCGGAGCCGCCGATGGCGCTGGCGGTGGATACGGAGTCGCTCGATTTTCATATTTCCCCCCTCCTGAAGACGGGCGGGCTCTCGGCGCAGATCAAACAGAGCCTGAACGATTTGATCCGGGACACGCATGGCGAGACGATTATCAAGCTGCGCGCGTTTGTGGCCGGGGCGGGCGATGCGCGGCGGGTGCAGGCGCTGGTATTGGATCTGTTTACGGACCATCATCTACCGCTTCCGGTGCTGACCATTGTGCAGGTGGGAGCGCTGGGCCTCGATACGGCGCAGGTGGTGATTGAAGCAGTGGTGTCGACGCATCGGGTGGTGAACCCGAACGGGCTGGCGTTCTTCTTTGACCAGCGGGGCCGGTCGCTGATGAACGCCGTGGAACAGTTTCAAGCCAATGCTAAGGCGGCGAATGTGCCGTTAGGGAACGTGCTGACATGTACCTGCTTCGCGGCACGGATCGAAGACCACGAGGCGGCGTTGAAACAAGTGAAGGATCTGTTCCCGAAGGCCGATCTGAACCTGGTACAGGCGATTCGGGATCCGCTGAGCACGTCTGCGAACTGCGAGGGCGTGGCGCAACTGGCCTCGGCGCCGAAGGATCCGGTGGTGCTGGAACAATTCGCGCATGCCACGCTGGTGCATTCCACGCAATTGATTTTCACGGGCCTGCAACTGAGTTTCGGGAATTACCTGGACGACGGGCAACAGGCGTTCGCGCGGCTGCAACGGGCCGCGGGAGCGCTGCAGCCGGTGGAGACGCCGGTGATGCTGGATGGATTTGCGCTGGACAATTCGGCGGCGGCGGCGCTGCGGAAAACGATACCGCTGGGACCGCGAACGTTCACGATTCACGGAGTGGAAGGGCTTCCGAGCATGGATGCCTCGGCCGGCATTGAAGCGATTCTTGCCCCGAACGTGCAGGCGGCAGTGGTGCAGCAGGAGAAGGCAGGGCAGACAGGTACAATTCTTCATGAATGACATCCTCAGTTGCCACTTTCGGCGAGATCATGCTCCGGCTCTCGCCTCCCGGATTTGAACGTTTCCTGCAGTCTCCGCTGTTCGTAGCGACCTTTGGAGGCGGCGAGGCCAATGTGGCGGTCTCGGTGGCGCAGTTTGGCGGCAATGCACGGTTCATCACGGTGCTGCCGGAGAAGAATGCGATCGGGGATGCGCTGATCGGCGAGATGCGGCGCTTCGGAGTGGATACCCGGCACATTGTACGAGGCGCGGGGCGCATGGGCGTGTATTACGTGGAGGCGGGCGCGAATCAGCGGCCTTCGACGGTGCTCTACGACCGGGCCGGGAGCGCGATTGCGATTGCACAACGGGGCGCAATCGATTGGAAGAAGTCCTTCGAGGGCATTACGTGGTTTCACATCACGGGGATTACGCCGGCGATCAGCGAATCGTCGGCGGAACTGGCGATTGAAGCGCTGCAGACGGCCAAAGAGCTGGGGATCCGGACATCCTGCGACCTCAACTATCGCAAGAATTTGTGGAAGTGGGGCAAGTCGGCGGCCGAGGTGATGCCGCTGCTGGCCAAGCTGACGGATGTTTGCATCGCGAATGAGGAAGACTGCCAGAAGGCGCTGAACATTCACGTGGATATTGATGTGGAGTCGGGCAGTCTGGAACGCGAGAAGTATTCGGAACTGGCGGAGCGGGTGCTGGCCACGTATCCGAATATGCAGATGATTGCGATCACGCTGCGAGAGTCGAAGAGCGCGTCGCATAATGGCTGGTCGGCGTGTCTGCACGACGGAAAGCAGTTTCTGCTGAGCAAGCGCTACGAGATCACGCATATCGTGGACCGGGTGGGCGGCGGAGACAGCTTCGCGGGCGGCCTGGTGTACGGACTATCGGAGTTGGGGAGCCCGGCCGAGGCGCTGGAGTTCGCGGTGGCGGCATCGGCTCTGAAACATTCAATTCCGGGCGATTTCAACCGGTTCAGCGCGGAGGAAGTGCTGGCGCTGGTGAAAGGCGGCGGATCCGGGCGCGTACAGCGTTAGAAAGACTGCGTTCGCGAGTGCCGCAGGGCGTGCTTCGCGGGTATAATCCAGTAAGGCTTACATCCAGAATGCAGTTTAGAATGCCGACCGCCACTGCGGCCGGGTTCTGCGCAGCTTTTTTGCTGCTCGGGAACCTGTTTGCGCAGCAGACTTCTCCGACCAGTTCCAGCAGCAGCAGTTCCCCAGCCCCCACGAGCGCTTCGACGCCCGCTCCGGCCGACAAGAGTGAAGCCGAAATCCGGGTGAAGACCGCTCGTGACGTTCCACCGAGCGACTCAAACAGTTCCATTCGGGTTGCCGTGAACGAGGTGATTGTTCCGGTGACGGTGACGGACGACAAGGGCCGCTTCGTATCCGATCTGAACGAGAAGGATTTCGAGATTTTCGAGAACAATAAGCCGCAGTCGATCCGCTACTTCACGCGGGATCGAAGCCAGCCGGTGGTGATCGGATTTTTGCTGGATCTGAGCTCGAGCAGCCGGATTCACTGGAAGAATTTTCAGGCAGCGACCGAAGAACTGGTCCAGAACCTGCTGACGGGTGACCCGAAGTATTCGGGATATCTCATCACTTATGGACAGACGGCGGAAGTGGCGGTAGATACAAACCACGATCCGGAAACCATCGTGTCGAAAATCCGGAAACTGAAGCCGGGCGGGGGCAGCGCACTGTATGATGCGATCTACCTGGCATGCACCAGCCGCAAACTGGTGAAGGGCGAGCCGATTGAGCCGCGGCGAGTGATCGTGATTGTGGGGGATGGCCACGATAACGCGAGCAAGCATTCGCTGGAGCAGGTGATCGAACTGGCGCAGCGCAATCTGGTAACGGTGTATTGCATCAGCACGGAAGCGTTCGGGTTTACCAACGCGAGCGACCAGAACCTGATCCGGATCGCGCAGGAGACGGGGGGACGGGTGGTGTATCCGCTGGGAGACGTCTATAAAGACACGGACGGATACCTGTCGAAGCCTTCCGACGACGGCAACTATGAGCTGACGGTGGGTACCGGAGCATATCAATCGGCGGTGGACAACAAGATGTATCGCGCGGTGGCCGACATTGCGGGCGAAGTGACCACGCAATACATCATTCGCTACGTTTCGGATTTGGACACGCCAAAATCGTACCGCGACGTGCGCGTGGTGGTGGACCTGGGAGGCGTCAAAGTGAGGGCGCGCCGGGGGTACTACGCGTCGCCGCTTGTGACCCCCTGATTGGAATGACGAGGGGCCGGGCGGGAAACGAGTTAAGCTTGATCTGATGCCGGCTCGAGTTCTTGCTTTCAGCAATTACGCGCCGAAAGAGGCGGAGTATTCTCTGCTGCTGTGCGAGACGCCCGGGCATTCCGTGACGACTATCGGCGTGCTGCTGCTGGATCCGGGGACGGATACGCTGTATCTCCGTTTGCGTCGGGATTGGGAGTCAGTGGCCAGCGAAGAAGACGCGGAGGTGCTGGCGGAACTCGAAGACGATCTGCAGATGCAGTCGCGCGATAAGGGCGGCAAGGCGGTGCTGGATCTGCTGGAGAATATCGCGTCACAGTCGGTGCGGGTGAGCGACCGTGAAGCGATTACGGTTCGGGACTTCGATCGAAAACTGGGTGAGTTGTACCGGGAGCATGTGCCGGCGGAGGTGCTGCGGTTCCGGACCCATCTGCCGCGCTATTCGCTGGCGGTGGCGGCGGGTCCGTTTCTGACGAATCCGGAAGGGATCGAAGCGGAGGAATGGATCGAGACGCCGCCGGACCTGCATCTGGACGACGATATGTTCGTGGCGCGGATTCAGGGGCAATCGATGGAACCGCGCATTCCGGACGGCAGCTTGTGCGTGTTCCGGCGAAACGTGGTGGGTTCGCGGAACGGGCGACTGGTGCTGGTGCGGAATTCCGAATTGGCGGACGACAACCAGTACACGGTGAAGCGGTACAAGAGCGAGAAGCGGTATAGCGAGGAAGGGTTTCAGCAGACGCGGATCCGGCTGGAAAGTCTGAATCCGGCGTTTCCTTCCTGGGACCTGGATGAGGACAGCGAGAAGTACCAGGTGGTGGCGGAGTTCGTTCGGGTGCTGGAGTAACCGCGAGACTGTTCGCACGTGTTTCGACGAATCCCGGAAACGACCAGTCGGCGGAATCACTCTCGGAGTTAATGGGCCTGAAGCCACTCCCCAGACATTCTTCCTCCCTCAATTTTTCCTTACAGATACAGATTTAACGCGGGACGCGGTCCCTGGCCATCGAATTGCGTTTAGGCTTTGGGTATGGACGAGTTCTGGAAGGATCTTCGCTACACGGCCCGAATGCTTGCCAAGAAGCCGGGGTTTACGGTGATTGCGGTGGCGACACTTGCACTGGGAATCGGCGTAAACACGGCAATGTTTTCCATTGTGAATGGCGTGCTGCTACAACCGCTCGCATTTCCTCAGAGTGACCGGTTGATGACGCTATACGAGAACCGAGCCGCTTTCCCGAATGCTTCGATTTCGTATCCGAATTACCTGGACTGGAAGCGGACCAACCAGTGCTTCAGGAGCCTGTCAGCGTTTCGGCCGCAGGATTTCACAGTATTTGCGCGCGGGCGCGGAGAGCGGTTGAAAGGCGAGATGGTCTCGGCGGGATTTTTCCCAACGCTGGGGGTTCAGCCGCTCGTCGGACGCGAGCTTGACGCGCAGGAAGATCACCTGGGAGGAAAGCCCGAAGTACTGATCAGCGAAGGGCTTTGGAAGCGCATGTTCGGCGGATCGCGGTCGGTGGTCGGCCGAGTCATCAGAATGAATGGCGACGATTACACGGTTGTCGGC
>DASZLO010000063.1:0-18449 GCA_035552315.1 Bryobacteraceae bacterium | reverse complement strand
TATGCCGTAAGTCCGGCTTTCTTCATTGCCTGATGAAAGCGCGGCGCTCCATAAAAACCGTCGATGTCGAGCAACGCCATTCCCGGCTGATTCAGGTTGGCGCAGCAGGCGGCGAAATCTTCCGGCACACTGGCGCCGCGGAGGAAGCTGAAGGCGGAGCGGGCATGGAGCTCGACGTATACGGGCATTTGAAAGCCACCATCATTATAGGCGAACAACTGGCGAAGATCGTCGCGCCGATACCGCCTGCTACTCTGATTTCGCCAAATGGATGGGATTGCTCTCGCTCTGACCCCGCATGGACGGTTGTCGATAACGGCCGGCGACACTGAGCGGTTGCGCAAAGCCTTTGAAAGAGGCTCCGGTCATGGCCTTCTGTTTCTTGGGCTCGACGCAGCCGGCGACGCTCTGCCGCCAGATCTCGCATGGTGGAGAGAATTCGGCACGCGCTATGTCGCGTCTTTTTGTACGCAGCAAACGGGCGATGAGCCGAAGTCCAAAGCTCCTGTCGCGGCGCCGGCGCGCGAGGAACTGGAAAAATTCGCCCTCTCGGCTCCGCCGTTCACCGGAGCGGAGTATCTCACCGCGGCGGTCCTCGATTCCTTGTGGCGGGAAATAGACGCAGCACTCGATACCGAGCTGGCCGAATCGAAATCGAGCGTGCCCGAGTTCCTCAGGAGTCGTCACTCCGCCTGGAGCCTCGTCGGCCGCGTGCATTTCAATCTGGCGGAAAACCGGAAAGATCCGGCCGCGCCCTTCGCGTTTCTCGCGACCTATACAACAAGCCTCTCGCGGCAGGCCAAAGCGCAACACTTGCCGCTCGGAAAGGCGCTCAGCGAATATGCGGGCGCGACCAACAAGGAACGTCTTCTGTCGCTGCTGTTGCCGGTGCAGCGCGCCGCCGAATCCTGCGCGTGGCTCAAAGCCATGGTGGACGCGGGGGAAATCTTCCATCCATTGCGCTGGACGCCGGGCGAGGCGCTGCAACTCCTGCGCGATGTCCCCGCGCTTGAAGCGGCTGGCGTTGTGGTTCGGATGCCGGCGGCGTGGCGGCAGAACCGTCCGCCGCGTCCCCGTGTGACGGGAACAGTCGGGCGGAAGCCTCCATCGGGAATCGGCCAGGACGCGCTGCTTGATTTCAGAATGGAGGTCACGCTCGAGGGCGAAACTCTCACGGCGGCCGAGATCCGCGAACTGCTGTCCAGCACGGAAGGGCTCGCGCTGATACGAGGGCGCTGGATCGAGCTCGACCGCGAACGTCTGCAGCAGACGATCGACCGCTTCAACGAAGTGGAGCGCGCGGCCAGCGAGAACGGCTTGACGTTCGCCGACGCCGTCCGGCTGGTAGCGGGCGCCGACGCGGAAGGGCCGATGGAGGATGCGGGCGACGGGCGGCAATGGGCAGAAGTGGTCGCGGGCGATTGGCTCGCGGAAACGCTGAAAGGGCTGCGAAGTCCGGAAGGTCTTGCTGGCGTCGACCCCGGTGACGCGCTCCAGGGCACGCTGCGGCCGTATCAGCGGACCGGGGTCCGATGGCTCCATCTTCTGAGCAGCCTCGGCCTCGGCGCTTGTCTGGCGGACGATATGGGACTCGGCAAGACCATACAGGTGCTGGCGCTGCTGCTTGTCTTGAAACGGGAATCGTCCACAAACAAGCGCCCGAACCTGCTCGTTGCGCCGGCATCGCTGCTGGCGAATTGGTCGTCGGAAATCGTGCGTTTCGCGCCGAGTCTGAATGCAATCGTGGTGCATCCATCCGCATGGCCGGCGGGCGAGTTCACGAAGCTGGATGCCGATCGCGTGCGGGACGCGGACCTCGCGATTACGACGTACGGTTCTTTACTGCGCACACGTTGGATGATCGATGTCCCATGGCGGCTCGTGATTCTCGACGAAGCGCAGGCCGTCAAAAATCCCGGCGCGAAGCAGACGAGGGCGGTGAAAGATCTCAAGCCGCAGGCGCGCGTGGCGTTGACTGGCACGCCTGTCGAAAACCGCCTCGGGGATTTATGGTCGTTGTTCGATTTCATCAATCCGGGCCTGCTGGGATCGGCGAAGGAGTTCACGGCGTTCACCAAACGGCTGGCGGCGGGACCGCACGCGTCGTGGGGTCCCTTGCGGGAACTGGTGCGTCCTTACATTCTGCGCCGGCTCAAGACGGACCGATCGGTGATTCCCGACTTGCCGGACAAGACTGAGATCAAGGCGTTCTGCCCGCTGACGCGTCCGCAGGCGGCGCTTTACGAGCAGGCTGTTCAGGAACTGGCGGGCCTGCTGAAAAAATCAGAAGGCATTCAGCGCAAGGGGCTGGTGCTGTCGTTTCTGATGCGCTTCAAGCAGATCTGCAATCATCCATCACAGTGGCTGGGCGATGGAAGCTGGAGCGAAGCCGACAGCGGGAAGTGGGCGCGGCTGCGCGAGATTGCGGAAGTCGTCGCTTCCCGGCAGGAAAAAATGCTGGTGTTTACGCAGTTCCGCGAGATCACAGCCCCGCTGGTTCATTTTCTCGAGGCTGTATTCGGGCGCGCCGGCCTCGTGCTGCACGGCGAAACCAATGTGAAGAACCGCGGTGAACTGGTAAAAAGATTTCAGGAGGACGAATCCATCGGCTTCTTCGTTCTTTCGCTGAAAGCAGGCGGGACCGGTCTGAATCTGACAGCCGCGTCGCACGTCGTGCATTTCGACCGATGGTGGAATCCGGCGGTCGAGAATCAGGCGACGGACCGGGCGTTCCGGATTGGGCAGACGAAAAACGTGCTCGTCCACAAATTCCTCTGCCGCGGTACGGTGGAAGAGAAAATCGATGAGTTGATCGACGCCAAACGCCAGCTCTCGAACGAGCTCATCGAGGGCGGCGCGGATCTGCTGCTCACGGAACTGGACGATCAGGAACTGCTGAAGATGGTTTCGCTCGACCTGAACAAGGCCTTGAAGGATACATAAATCGTGGGTTTTTATTACGGCTGGAAGCCATATGTCTCGGCGGCCGAGCGCCGCCGCAAAGCGGTCAGAGAAGTTGAGAAACGCCGGAAGCAGGGGCAGACGATTACACCGGTGACGATCGAAGGCCGGAAGATCGCGAATACGTTTTGGGGCAAGAGCTGGTGCGAGAACCTCGAGCGCTACAGCGACTACGCCAATCGTCTGCCGCGCGGGCGTACTTATGTGCGCAACGGCTCGGTGGTGCACCTCGAGATCGCGCCTGGCGAAATCGAAGCCCTGGTGAGCGGCTCCGAGCTTTACAAAGTAAAACTGAAGGTCGCGGCCGTCGGCAAGCGCCGCTGGAAATCGATTTGCGAGGACTGCTCCGGCGCGATCGATTCGCTGGTCGAGCTCCTGCAGGGGCGGTTCTCGAAGGGCGTGATGGAGAGGATTTGCCGTCAGGAGCAGGGATTGTTTCCATCGCCCCATGAAATCGATTTATCGTGCAGTTGTCCTGACGGCGTGTGGATGTGCAAGCACATTGCGGCGGTTCTCTATGGCGTGGGAGCGCGGTTTGACAGTGAGCCGGAGTTGCTGTTCCGGTTGCGTGCCGTGGATGAGAAGGAACTGATCGCCCAGGCCGGCAAAGCGCAGGTGGGCAAGACAGGCTCGCTGGTAAAGCCGGCGGAGTCCGGGAAAGTGTTGGGCGGCGAGGATCTGTCCGAGATGTTTGGACTTGATATGGCCGAAGCCAATGAGGTTGTAGCCGCGCCTCGCCGGCCAGCGCCGCCAAGGAAAGCGGCGCCAAAAAAGGCAGCGAAGAAATCCGCTGTGCGGACGAAACGCCGGAGAGTTTGAAGTTATGCTGTTTCTTCCCAAGGCCATCTTCGATGCGCGCAACAGCCTGTGGCGCTCTCACAACGACGGCGATTTGCCTGCAGAACAGTTTTTTCGCGAGCTTCTCGAACTCGATCCGGATGACTTCATTGGGCTGGTCGGATTGGGCCGGCTTCGCCGGGGAGCCGGCGACACGAAAGCCGCCGAGGAATATTTCTGGCGCGCGATTCGGGCGCATCCATGCGTGAGCGACGCATCTCTTTTAAGGGCGACCATCTCGACCTCGAGTGCAATTCCAAACAGCGGCTCGACCGTGGGAAGCAATTGCTCGTCGGCGCTACCGGGGATGCGCCGCACCATCTGCGCGACGAGTTCACGACACAAAAGCAACTGCGCGCACAAGCGGAAAGCAGCTCTCGCGCGCCGGAGACGGGGTCCATTCCGAAAGACATCGCCGATGGGGCCGGTGGCCGCTATCTGGACGAGCACTACCGAAAATGGCCGGATATGAAACTCTCGGCGCTGGAGGGAAAAACGCCGCGGGAGGCCGCTCGGACGCCGCGCGGGCGCAAAGGATATCGAAAACACGGGAAGACCGAAAGGGCAGACCGGCGATGTCGGTTACGACGTTGGGAAGCTGCGCGCGGAACTCGGGATGTAATCAGATCCAGCCGCGGTACCAGTAGTAGCCGATCCTCGCGGTCTCCTGTATTTCACCCATGAACAGGCCGGGACGCGCGCTGTAATTTCCCGCCAGCTTGACAACGTCGGGAACGGCCGATGGCTCGATGCGCACTCCGAGCCGGGTGAAGCAACGGCGCGCGCGGAACATATGACTGTCGCTCGTGAGCAGAACGATTCGTCCTTTTTCTCCGGCAAGCATGGGCGCGGTGAACAGAGCGTTCTCGCGGGTGCTGGTGGCTTTGTCTTCCACGCGGATCCTGTCGGCGGGAACTCCGTTAAAAACCAGAAAATCGCGCATACCGGCGGCGGACTCTTTTCCGGTCACGATGATCTGCCGGTAAGGGCGCTCGCGGTAGTACAGAATCGCCATGAAGCAGCGCCAGTAAGTACTGACATCGAGAATGTTTCCGTTAGGACCCGCCGCGCTCAACACCACCAGCACGTCGCCGCGGTAGTCGGACCATGGCCGCCCGAGCGCAGTGGCGTACCAGGTCACGAGCGGCGTGAAGGTGACAAGAAGGAACAGCAGTCCGACGGTGGCGAGGGACCGGACCACAACACGGCGAAACGTCCGACCGATGCTTTGTGGCCTGAATCCCGACCGAGTATAAAATTGATCCATACGCCTCTGGGATGATCCGCATATTCAGTATCGTCGTACCCGCGCGCATCTTCACCCTCTTCATTTCGGAAATCGTCATTCTGTGCGCCTGCTACGCCGCATCGGCATACGCCGATCCAGACATCGAAGACGTGAGCATCTTTCTGCTCTACGACTCGGGTTTTTTCCGGCTCGGCATCGCCGTGCTGTTTGTCATTCTGGGCCTGTTCTTCGCCAACCTCTACGCCGACGTACGGATTCGCAGCCGGCTGGCGCTGCTGCAAAGCCTCTGCATGATTTTCGGCGCCGCCATCTTCGGGCAGGGTCTGCTCAGCTACCTGAAGCCGGAATGGATCATTCCCCGCAAGATGATGCTCGGCGGAACGATTCTGGCGGCGCTGGTTCTTTTCGGCTGGCGGCTTCTTTTCGACAGGGCGGCGCAGCATGCCGTGGCGGCGGGAACGGTGCTCTTCCTCGGGATGTCGCCGACGGTGGCGAAGATTCTGCGTCACTTCAACGCCCATCCGGAACTGGGTCTGACCGCTATGGGATATCTCGAAAGCGCCGGTTCCCCTGCGCCCGAAGGAATCACGCGGCTAGGAGAGATGGAAGAATTGGGCGCTGTGCTCGATCAGTCCGTTCCGAATTCGATCGTGATCGGCAATCGCGACGATATTCGCCCGTGGTGGACAGACGATTTCCTGACGCTGCGCTTCAGCGGCGTGCAGGTGCAGGAGGCCGGCACTCTTTACGAACGCATCTTCGCGCGCAAATCCGTTACGGACCTCTGGCCGTCGAACACGATCTTCAATCGCCATGGCGAGCCGGGATCGGTCAGCATCGGGCTGCAGTCGGTGTATTCGTGGGTGACGGCGTTGTTCGTTGCCGTGATTACGCTGCCCATTACACTCGCGATCGCGCTGCTGATCAAGCTCAGCTCGCGGAATTCGGTGCTGATAACCGAGACGCGCGTCGGGCTGAATGGGGCGCCGTTCGAGGCGTATCGATTCCGGTGCACGGGACCTGACGGCGAATACACCGGAATCGGCCGCTTTCTGCAACGCCGCGGACTGGCATGGCTTCCGCAGTTGCTGAATGTCCTGAAAGGGCAGATGGCGATTGTGGGTCCGCGACCGGAGCGCCCGCTGTTTGACCGGCGGATGCATGATCTGATTCCTGTGTATGGGCTGCGAAATCGCGTCAAGCCAGGGGTGACGGGATGGGCGCGGATACACCGGAAGCCAGGAGATCAGCAGGATTCGGTGAAAGATTTCGAATACGATCTCTACTACCTTGAGAATCTTTCGCCGTTGATGGACTTCTTCATCATGCTACTGTCGCTGAAGAGGGTGGAGCGAGCGGGCGATTCGGTTGTCTGACGCCGGATTTCTCGCGGATGCCGGCAGAAGTGCCCCGCCGGCGCCTTAACACGATTCTGAAAAAGCGCCATACGTGGCCTTTGCATTCGAACCTGGCGCACTCTCACTTCATATCTGAGGGCCTGTTGCACCGCGGCCCGGGGCAGCAATGGTTTACCCCGCCTTGCCCGCATTCCGTATCCGAGGAAAACAGCAAAAACCGTGATGAGTCTCTTCAGGCTGCGAATGCTTCTGACGCACTGTTCCCGGTCGAGCGCTTCTGTCGAAATGCCGCTGGCGATTTGTTTTTTCCGGATATCTTCGGCCCGGCGCTGCCGCAACCTGATCACAAGGAAAAAGGAGGCACCAAATCAAAACTGCCACGCCAAATCCTCAACACGCTTGCGCCACCGGCCACAGTCGCATAGAGCCGTTTCAGGAAAGCGGATTGATTCATGGTGAGCCAGCCGGTTTGCCGGGGGTGTCACGCGCCACCCGGAAATATCCCGCCTGGCCGGATAACGCCCCGGCTGTTGACCTGTAGAAGTGACACACAATTTTCAATTGCTCCCGGCCGGCTGGCAGGATCGTCCACCGGATATAGAAAACGCCGGTCAGCGGTTGGCCGGTGGCGGGGCTTCGCTCGCTGCCTGCACGCGGGTCGGACGCCACAACGTGGTCGCAGGCACACAGAAAACAGCAAGAGCCGCGATCGCAGCCGTATTCATCGTCAGAAACGTCCGCGCCATAGAGGTCACCCGTTTGAGCGTCGACCCCTCGGGCGCCAGCGGATACGCGGCCGCCAGCAGCAGCCAGAAAACTTCGGCGGCGAGAAGCGTGGCTCTAAGCCAGGAGGCGGGCAGCGCCGCAGTTGCCGCAAAGAATACGAGGATCAGCCATGGCAACATCAGCCGTCCGAACTTATGAGAAAGAAAATGGAATCGCATCCGATTGCGGCTCGTAAACAACGCGGGCATCCGGGCGTGGACCTGCCAGAGCCCCGCCAGAGTACGAAAGCGGCGCCGGAATTCGGTACCCGCAATCGCCGGGTAATCGAAAGCGATTGCCGCCGGATCGAAGATCACCCGATAGCCGCCGAGAAACGCGCGCAGCGGAAGAACGGCGTCGTCGGTTAACGTGTCCGGCGGAAGCGGCGCCGCGAGACTCCGGCGCATCGCATAAACACAGCCGGTCGTATTGAAGAGCGAATCGATGCGCGACTGCCGCGTGCGCGCCCAGATCTCGTAGCGCCAGTACAAGTCCATGTCGGCCTGCTCGCCGGAATCGCCGCGCACCAGGCGCAGCTCGCCGGTTACGGCCCCGACCGTTTCGTCGGCAAAGTTGGCGATCAGATGGTGGAGGCACGCGCGATCGAGCGGTTGGCGCACATCCGTGAAGAAGAGAATCTCTCCCGCGGCGGCAGCCATGCCGCGATTGAGCGCCGCCGCCTTGCCGCCGCGCGGTGCGATCAGCAAAGTCACGCCGCTGCCTTCGAACTCACGGACGATGGATTCGGTCCCGTCGGTCGAGCCATCCGAAACCACGATGATGCGCATCAGTTCGTGCGGATAGTCCAGAGCGAGGAGTGTCTGCAGCTTCCGCCGGATCATCGTCTCGCCGTTGTGAACCGCCACGATGACCGATACTGTCGTGGTGTACGAAAGATTCTTCCGAACAGGAGGGCGAGTCGCGGAGCGCCAGACGGCGAGCACGAGAGGATATCCGGCGATGATGTGGAAGATCAGCAGGCCAGAGACCAGCAGCACTGCATAGGCAACCGGCATCCGTCTCTATCTCCAGTCCGCGTCCGGGGAAGGCTTGCCGGAAATGGGGCTCTCCAGCATGATCTCGGCGTCCATCCACAGAGACCCTTCTTTGACGTAAAAGAGATCATATTCGATCTGGCGGCATTCGTCGGGCACCTGCCGCCCCCGAGGGGCATGCATTTGCGCCCAGCCAAGAATGCCGGGCTTGACGGAAAAGCGGTGCGAATAGAAGGGCATCAGGTCCGTCAGATAGCTTGCGAACTCGGAGCGGACCGGCTGAGGGCCTACCAGCGCCATGTCTCCGCGTACGACGTTCACGAGCTGCGGAAGATCGGTCAGATGAAGGCGTGAAATGATGCGGCCGGGACTTGTCAGCGCGCCATCGCCATCGATACGAGTGGTACGAAACCGGAGCAGCCGGAACGGAATGTATTGGAAACCGGCGCACTCGAAGCTTTCGAGCACAGGCCCAGGATCCGACCCGAAGCGCACGGCGAGCGCGGCAATCAGCATGACCGGAGAGAGCAGAAGCAGCAGCGCGAGACCGATCAGGTTCGTATAGATGGCCTGCACGGCCATCGTGCGGCTATCGCCGCGCAGGGCGGATGAGAGCAGCAGGTCCATGGGCCGGAGCCGTTCACAGCACACACGGCTGAAGAACCTTTCGTAGACGGCGGGGGATTCTTCCACGACCGTCCCGGCCAGGCGGCAATTCAACAGAAGCGCGGGCGGGATGCGGCGCGCCCAGTCCTTTATGCTGACGACGATGTTTGTCGGCCGGTATCGCTCGATGACACTCTCGATCTCGTTCAAATCGCCGAGACACGGAATACCCGCCGGCACGAGGCCCGGTTGAGACGTCACGATGCCGATCAGCGGTTCGCGCAAAAACCGGAAGATCTTCGCCGCCACGGAATCGAATCCGATCAGCAGGAAGCGCTTGCGTGAAAGCTCGCGCCGGCCAACCGACCGCGCGCGAAGGGTCAACAGAACGGCCGAGAGCAGGCCGCCGGCGGCAATCAGGAACGGCGTGCGGCGGATGAAAAACGCATAGGTCAGCAGCGCGTGCAGCAGCAGATTGAGCCCGGTGCCGAGGCAGAATCGTTCGACGAATCCGACCCAAAGAGCGGCACTCGCGAGCGCTGCGGCGCGGATTTCCACCGCCGCCCAGAACACCGACACCGACAGGCCGGTTCCGAGCGCCATCTCGCTGGGGCTGAGGCCGCCCGCGAACAGCAGGCTGTAGACGACCAGGGCTGCGCCGAAGCCCGCGGCAACCAGCAGCAGGTCGATCGCTCTATCGATCAGGCGCATCAGGAGGCGGCGGGTTGCCGCAGTACGCGCACCTCCGCTGGGAAACTACGGTTGAGAATCGCGGAGAGTTCCGGAAGGTCAGGCGGCAGGTTGGCACTCTGCGAATCACCTTCGAGCTGGATGGTCTCGGTCTCACTCAAATGCACAGCCAACGACCACAAGGCGGTGCGCGAAGCCAGGACTTCCTCGCGCCGGCCTCCGGGACTGATCCATTTCAAGGCAACGCAATTCCATTCACCAGCGGCAGCCACAAGCAGCAGCCATCGTTCGTCGGCGCTGCCGGCGCGTTCGAGAGCCTGCGCCAATTGCTTCATGCGCAGCTTTGCCGCAAATATTCTTTGAAACTCCCCGCGGAACAGAAGACGACCGGCGACCTCAAATTCAGGGTACCTTAACTCACGAATGCCCGCGAATGTGAGGATGACCAGTACTATGCCAATCACCATGCGGAGTACCGGGTACCGGCCCGTGTGGCTCAGCAGAAGACCGGCGAGCCCGCCCGTGATGGCGACGGCGTACAAGATCAACGCTGCCCGTCGCACGCTGAGGCCGCGCTGCAGCAGCATGTGGTGAATGTGTCCGCGATCGGCGGAAAAGATGGGCCGTTTCCGGAGAGTCCGGCGGACGATCGAAAGACCGAGATCCAGCAGCGGAACCGTCAGGGCCAGAAGTGTGACGGCGAGACTGCCGGCTGTGATCTGGTGGCGCGACCAGATGATTCCATAGCAGCCGAGCAGGAATCCAAGTGTCAGGGCGCCCGAGTCGCCGAGAAAAACCGTGGCCGGGTTGAAGTTGAACGCGAGAAACCCAAGCAGGACCAGACATAACGGCAGGGCAGTAAAAGCCAGCGTGTGATTGCCATGGGTGAATCCGACCGCGAAGAACGTGAGCGCAGCCCAGAAAGCCATGCCCCCGCAAAGGCCGTCGAGACCGTCGATCAGATTCAGGGCATTTGTGGTTAACAGCAGCCAGAAGACGGTCAGGGGCAAGCTGATCCAGACCGGCAGCGCCGTGTTTCCGATGTGATTGAGCGTCAGCCCGTTAAAGTAGGCCACCAGCGCGGCGACGATCTGGGCGCCGAACTTCACGCGCGGTTTCAGGTTCAGGAAATCGTCCACCAGGCCAGTGACGAAGATAATGGCGGTGCCCGAAAGCAGCGTTTGCAGCCAGTGGAGCGGAAATCCAGCGGTCGGGCCTCGCAGCGCGTTCAGCGCGAATACGTACGCGATCGCGATCGGGATGCCGCCGATACGGGGAATCGGATAGGTATGGACCTTGCGCCGTCCGGGCCGGTCGACGACGTTGTAGGAGCGGAAGACGTCCCTCACGATAGGGGTGAGAGCGATCGAAAAGACGCACCCATATCCGCCGGCCGCGATCAATGGAGCCAGGTTCACCATTTTCCGCGGAAGGGCCTACCTGCCAGCCGGACCATGCCACACCTGCTGGATTGTCGCCAGCGTCTCGCGATCGAGAGCGTGTTCGACGGCGACGGTCATTCTCTCACCCTGGCTGTTGCGAATGACCCCAAGATAGAGCGTGGCGGGGCTGGTGATCTCGACCAGGTCGCCCGCTCTAAAATGCGGGGGACTCGGATTTGGTGCGAAATCGAGCGACAGCAGATGCCCGTCGACCTTGTCGAGAATCGCCGGGAAGGGATCGCCGTCAGGCAGGAGACGAACCGTAACTTGTTGATCCTGCTGGCCCATGATACGTTCACATCAGTGTAGCATCGGGTCTCCCCGGCGAAATGCTATCCCTGCATTATCCTTTAAGCTCAGACTTGCCCGGCGCCAGATGCGAATTTTATTCCTTTCCCCACGCCATGCGATACCGACGCGCAATGGGGCGAAGATTCGGGAATATCACTTTCTGCGCGCCCTTGGGAACGCCGCCGAGGTAACCCACCTGCATTTCGTCGACCCGGGGGCGGCGCCGCTGACGACCAAAGAGCTGCCGTTTTGCCGCGCGGTCGTCGGAGTTCCCAAACCGCCGGCTTACTCCGTGGTGAACGCCGCCCGGGCGGTCGCCGGAGAGTGGCCGCTCCCGATCCTGAACTTCGCTTCCGCCGGGATGCATGCCGCTGTCGCGCGGGCGATGGAGAATGAGGCGTTCGATATCGTCCACCTCGACAGCATTCATATGATTTGGTACGCGCTCGCCGCGGTGAAGCGCCAGCCTTCGATCAGGGCCGTTTACAGCTGGCACAATATCGAATCCGAGGCGATCCGGCGTTTTGCTTCGGCCACGAAATCTCTGGCGCGGTCCTGGTACGCGCATCTGACGGCTACGAAGATGGAGCGGGTGGAGAAATCTATCCTGCACTCGGCGTTCGGCCACATTGTGTGCAGCGCGCGCGAACGCGAGCAACTGCTGCCCGCCACGCCGCGGGCGCGGGTCGCCGTCGTCGAGAACGGCGTGGACACGGCTTATTTCGCCGAGGGCGCCTCTCGCGAGGTCGAGGGCAAGCGGCTCGTTTTCATCGGCGCCATGGACTACGTGCCCAACAGCGAGGCGGCGATTCATTTCGCGACGCGGGTCTGGCCGCATATCAGGAGCCGGATTCCCGATGCGGAGTTGGTGATTGTGGGGGCCAGTCCAGGTCCTCCGGTTCTGGCGCTGGGCAACTTGCCGGGCGTGAAGGTGGCGGGGTCGGTTCCGGACGTCCGGCCATACTACCGGGGCGCGCTGGCCGCGATCGTGCCCTTGCTGAGCGGCGGCGGCACACGTTTGAAGATTCCGGAGGCGATGGCGGCAGGCGTTCCGGTTATTTCCACGCCCCTTGGGGCGGAAGGTCTCGATCTTGTGGATGGCGAACATTTGATGCTCGCAGCGGCCGAGGACCCCGAAGCGTGGGCCGCGTGCGTGCAGCGTCTCAGTGACGCGCCGGAGCTGCGCGAACGCCTGATCGAAACAGGACTTGGTCTGGTTCGAAGCCGTTATGACTGGGGAATCGTCGGCGCGAAACTGCTGGCGACTTACGAGGGGTGGATTAACGAACTAACGAACTAATTGGTTTCCCCGGTTCACTCTCAGCGACCGGCGCGGATGTCGTTCACCATCTCAAGAGCGGATGCGGCAATGGTGTGTGGCTGATCCGCCGCGACGAGGTGATTGCTCCGAGGCACGACAGCCCAGGTCCCTCGCGATGAGCTCCGCGCGAAGCTCGGCTGCAGCGCGGCTCTGCTTCGGGCGCGAACTTTCTGGATTCGTTTCGCTGTCTGAGCAACCGCGATCTGTGACTACTCAAGCATCAATCGACTTCCTCGTGGCATATATCATGCCTCTCTCGCCGTCCTGATGGCCGACAAATCCGGCGTCATAGCCGACGCTGAGGAGTTTCGTGAGGCAGTACGCCCCCCCGGAATCAGCGGCAGCGTGCCATTCCAGATGAATAACCTTCGTGCGCTCGGCGAGGTCGAGAAAGCGATCATCCGTGAGAATTTCACGTTCGGCACCCTCTATATCGATTTTTAGAATGTCGATTGGACCAGCGGGCTATGTTTGAAATAAATCGAGCAAAGGGACTGTAATCGAGTCGCCGTCGTCTTGCGAAATGATTGACGATGCAGTGTCAGCATTGGAAAGATTCACCTTTCCCTCGCAAGTCCCTGCCGCCGCTCTGAAGAGCCGAACTCTTGAACTGAGCATATTCTCATCGATATGCCATTGCAAAAGATCGCAGTGCAGCGGATGTGGCTCGAAGGTGATGACTTCAGCCTCGGGATACTCCAGGCACCAGTACAGACACGAGTACCCAACGTTTCCGCCAAGATCGACAATACGTTGAACCTTGTCGCGAGCGATTTCACACGCATAGATTCCTGCAAAGAATATTTCGAATACGGTATCGTAATCCCGGCTTGGGTGCGGGCGAATCGATAGCTCGAGGCCATTTCGGAGACGACATAGAAACGGTTTGTTCTGGCGGAAGTGCCACATGAAATAACCGGGCAGCGAAGCCAACGGCAGCAGGTCACGAAAATGCTTCATCCGGCACTCCCAATAATTTGCAGATTCTCCTCCGGGCAAAACAACAGGCGAACACGCCAAATATTCCCTCGACAGCTCCGATGCGAACCGCAAATCGGTTTGAGTTTCTCCGCGCGGCCAGCAGGATAACGAACCGGGGCGCCGGGCATGATTGCCGGATTTGTCGGACGTCTGAGCGATTGCTGGATTTGGCCCACCATGCAGTGGTTATCGTCGGGCTCCAGGTGACGCGGTCAGCCTCGGCCCAGCAGAGAGTTTATCGAGGACCCGGAGCAGCCGCTCTACCGAGCTTTTGTTTGCCCGGCAATGCGCTTAAGGGCGCACAGGAGGCGGGTATTTGGACACACAAATATTCTTATCGTAGCTAATGCGGCGGATTTTCTGTGGCGGGCACCGCGGAATCCGCGCCGGCGACCGAACGATAGATCGAGATGAGACGGCGCGCGCGGGCGTCGGGGTCGTGCCGCTCGTGAATCAAAGCCCGGCCGCGTTTCGCCAGACGGTCAGCGAGCCCGGCATCACTCAGGATGCGGAGGAGTGCATTGCTCATCGCGGCGACATCGCCAGGCGCAACCAGCAGCGCGCTTTCTTCATCCCGCACAATCTCGGGTACGCCGCCTACGTTGGTGGCCACGACGGGTACGCCCGTTGCCATCGCTTCGAGCAGCGCGTTCGGTGAGCCTTCACTCAGCGAAGACAACACGGCGATATCGGCGATCCCGTACCACGGTTCGGCGGAGGGCTGGTGGCCGGTGAAAGTCACGTGTTCCTGTAAGCCCAGTTGGCGAGTGCGTTCCTCAACGCGCGGCTTCTCGTGACCTTCTCCGATGATGACGATATGTGGAGTCATCGAAGACGGCAAGCGGCTGACGGCTTCGAGCAGCGTGACGTGATCCTTCTCGCGTGAGAGGCGCCCAACGATCAGGATGATCTTTCTGTCATCGGAAATCTTCATGGCCGAACGCAGATTGCCCGCCTGTCCGGGATCGCGGGCTTCGGCGCCCCAGCCGGCGGGGATCGCATTGTGGATGATTTCGATCTGCTCTGCCGGGATTCCAAGCGCCGTGAGCTGCTGCAGAAATGGTCCGCTCACCGTCAATACTTTGTCGGCGGAGCGAAGCGACCAACGGTCAAGCTGGTTGTAAGCGCGCGCTTTCAGGGTCGGCCACGTGTAGCCGTGATGGAAGGCGACCCAGGGCCATTCGCGGGAGAGACCGGCGGCGCGCGTGAGGAAGTGCGATTTCACAGCGTGGGTCTGAATGAGGTCCGGACGAACACGGGCCGCGATGGAGCGTAAAGAACGGAGTGCGGTGGGATCGAAGGGCCCACGCTCGGCGACGGTTTCGAGCGGGATGCCGGCCGCGCGGACAGCTCGCGTGAATTGATTATCCGATTCGCCGCGGACGAACGTGAGGATCGTCGTGAATACGCCCAGCGGCTGCGCGCGGCGGGCGAATTCCAGAAGATTCTTTGCCGGTCCGGTAATGGAAACGGCTTCGATGATTGCCAGCAGTTGAAGCCGTTTCATCGCGGATACGCACCAGAAAAAGGGGCTTCGAATAGCTTATCGAGCCCGGTTGCGTAGCGTCGCCACCGGCGTTCACAACCAATATTTCCCGGCATTTCATCAATTTAGAAGACATGCGAAACGGATTGAAACGGCGTTTGTGCTATAACCCAGGCGAGATCGAGAGTCCGTGCAATCAGCGCGGCCGGTCTTTGAATCAGTTTCTTTGAGGGGCGGCCAGCGGGTCGCCCCTTTTGTTTTTCCCGCGGGCGTTCGAACGGGCAGCTCAACGCTGCCCGACAAACTGCCGCAAACACCCAGGCAACACCAGGCAAGGAGTTAATCGTGAACGAATCCAACGTATGCGAACGAGCGAGGGCCGCCGCGCTCTTATTTCACAGGAGAGCGCTCGTTTTGCGCCGCCTGTTTTTTGAACCCCGCAGCCCACGCGCAACGATGGCGTGCGTTAACGCTTTGCTCGCGCTCTCGCTTCCGGGCATCCAGGCTTTCGGCCAGACCGGACCGCTGGGCGGCCAGTTGCGCATCCTGACGAACGCGCAAACGGGCACATCCTATAACGTCGTGCTTTCCGACTGCGGCAAGCTCGTCACGTTCGCCAACCCGAACAACGTCGCGGTGGTCCTTCCCGCCGCCGGCGATGCCGGGCTGCCGAACGGCTGCTGGATCGACATTCAGAACACCGGTCCGGGCACCGCGACATTCACGGCGAGCGGTTCCACCGTGGATGGGAGCGCCGGATTCGCGCTGCTTTCGAATCAGGGCCTGCGAATTCTTTCGAATGGCGCCGCCTATTACACACAGCGCGGGCAGGGCTCTTCGAATGGCGGCGGCGCGCTGTCGATTCAAAGCTCGGGAACGTCGCTTGGACCCGCCGCGACGCTCAACATTGTCAGCGGCACGGGCTTCACGTGCATTCCGCAGGTCAACGCCGGAGTGATGACGTTCCAATGCAATGCCGACACCTCGATCCTGGCTACCAAAGCAACGCTGCAGGGCGGAAGCAATCCGCAGATCTGCGTGTCGTCGTCGGGAAGCGGCTCGACCTACGCCGCAAGCTGCGGCACGACGCTTACCGCCTATGCGGCCCGCCAGACTCTGTTCTGGTACGCCGATGTCCCCAATGCCAGCACGACACCGACGCTGAATATCGACACGTTAGGCGCGAAGACGATGGTCCGGCAGGACGGGTCCGCTCTCGCGATCAACGATATACGGGCGGGCACGCTTTATCGCATCTGGCACGACGGGACGTCGATTCGTGTGGTCGAAGCGGGGCTGGGCAGCGGCTCTGGCGGCGGCTCGACGCCCGTGATCCCGCACGCGATCGGCTTCACGTTTGACGGAGGCGGCGCCGCTCTTACGGCAGGCACCACCAAATATCTGACCGTGCCGTTCGCGTGCACGATCACCGCGTGGAACATGGCGGTGGATGCGGGCACCGCGACAGTCAAGACGTGGAAGACGACGACCGGGACCGCAGTCCCCACGGCCGCCAATTCGATCAGCACCACGGGCGTCTCGATCTCTTCCGGGACGGCGATCCATTCCGCCAATCTTTCGGATTTCACTACAACGAGCATCGCGACGAACGACATTCTCGGCTTCAATCTGAGCGCCGTCTCCGGGGCGACGCAGGTGAACTTCATTGTGGAGTGTGACCAATGATGGCTGACAGGCAGGCGCCGGCAAGAGTGTCCGCGCCGCAGCTTATTGCGGCTTTGCTGATTGGCTTCGTTTGTATTCCGGCGGAAGGCGCGATCAGTCTCGTCGCCCACGCGGCCGGCACCGGCGGACACACGAACGGTGACACAACCTCCGCGGTCAACACCGCCGGCGCCAGCCTTCTCGTGGCCGCGGTCGGTGGCTCGGGGTCCGGCACCTTCACCGTCAGCGATACGTACAACAACGTTTGGATTCCGCTCAGTTCACCGGGCGCAGACGCGGTGAACGGCATCGTGCGGATCTATTACGTCGTGAATCCGGCGGTCGGGTCCGGGCATCAGGTGTCAGTAACCGGCTCGGGCATTTTCGCAACCATCGCAATGCAGGCGTTCTCGGGCGTCGCCGTCGTATCGACGCTGGAAACGCAAAGCGGCGCCGCGACCGGATCGTCGACGACGTTTCAGGCCGGCAGTGTGACGCCTCTGGCGGCCGGCGACATTGTCGTGGCCGCGATCGAACAGGGCTCGGCCACGTCGGTGACGATGTCCGGCGCGACCGTTACCGATCAGATTGCGACGGTGGGCGGCCTGAGTTACGGCGTGGCCATGGCCTACCTGCTCGCGCCGTCGTCTTCGCCGCAGAATCCCACGTGGACCACGAACATCACGACCGTGGCATCCAGATCGACAGGTATTTTCGCGCAGGCGCCGGCGGGCGGCCCGCGCGTCACTGCTCAAGGGTTCAGTTTCTGAAAGGCTTCAGCTTCTGAAAGAATCGATATGAAAAATTCAAAGTCTCTTTTCTCGTTGTTGCTGTGTGCGTCCGCAGTGCCCTCATTCGCGGGTCAATCCATCCAGGCCGGGCCTCACGCCATTACGAGCGCGACCCCGGTTCCGAACACGCCGGCGAACCGCGTGGAATTTTATATCCACGACTGGGCGACCACGGCGCCGATCCACATTGTTTCGAGCGGCGCGACAGGCTGGTTCGTCGCGACCGTTCCCCTGGGCGCGGGCAACGTCATTCTGTTTATCTACAACACCTGGGAAAAAAACCCGCAGCTCACGCAGTTTCAGATCGGAAACCTGCCGCAGCAGGCCGTGTATGTTCGGTGCCAGCACGATCCGGTCAACAAAGTCGATCTTCTCGAAGCCTGGGACAGCAAGGGAACGCGCATCGCGAACATCACTGTTACCTACACTTCAGAAACGGACAGCGGGAACGATTTTCAGATTGCTTATGGAAATGAACCGCTTGTCTCTGTGGGGTTCATGAGGGTGCAATCGGCTCTTGTGCCGCTCAATTCGCGGCCGCCGGTTTCATCGGACAACACGGCGCGCGTGCTGGAGTGGAAATTCGACGGGACCCTGGCGGATTCCTCCGGCAACGGACACACGGCGGTTTTCAACGGCGGAATCGCGGCATACGTGCCGACGCCGTTCCAGAATACGGTGGCGACAATCCGAACGCCGGATGCGAATTCATGGGCCAACGTTCTGACCCAAAGAGCGGGTTTTCCGACATCTCTGGACGGCACCGCCAGCTATTCTCAGGCCGACACCTCGGCCGCTGCTAATTGTTTGTGGCAGCAGTTGTCGGGTCCGTCATTAGCGCAAATGACGGCGCGCAATACATGCACACCACGTTTGAGCGGCCTGACTTTCGGGGATTATAAATTCCAGTTGACCGCGATCGCCGCCAACGGGAGTACGGCTACCGCAACGACGGACGTGGGCGCGGTGGCGATGGACAACAAGGGCGTTGTCGTGAATGCCGATCCGAAT
>DASZLO010000062.1:0-28234 GCA_035552315.1 Bryobacteraceae bacterium | reverse complement strand
TGGCAGCATGTAACGGAGGGCAGGAATGCCGATCAGAAATATCACTGTGCTGCCCACGGCGAAGATCAGTCCCGCGATGCCGGAGCCAACTCGAATCCTGGCCATATCGATTTCAGGGCGCGGCTCATCGAGTCTCATATTTCGTTCTCCACCTCGACGCTATCACAATTTTGTACCAGTAAATCAGGGTGCTGAACGTCACAGGCACCCCCTATAATCGGAAGTGGTGCTGCGTCTCCACGATGAGATCCAGATTCGCGACCGCGTGAGTGCGCAACGGGATCCTATTCTTTCCGCAAAACTTCCAGCGTCCGCGCTGCAGGCGATCTCGGCCATGCTGCCTTCCCTGCCGGACCCGGACGGCTCCATTCATTTTCTGCATCGCCTGGTGGCGGAATTGCCGGATGCGGCTCAGCGAATCGCGTCCGATCGCAATGCGCTGCGGTATGCGCTGACCATTTTTTCCTACAGCCGTTTTCTCGCCGATGCGGTGATCCGGTATCCGGAGTGGCTGCTTGAGATTGCCGCCAGAGGCGATCTGCATCGCGGATTCCTTGCCGAACAGTATGAAGAGCTGCTGATCGCCTCCTTGCCAGCCGACGGTATGCCGCGTCCAGTGGATCTGGCTTTGTTCCGGCGCAAACAACTGCTGCGCATTGTGCTGCGCGACGTGCTGCGGTTTGCCGATCTTTCGGAAACCGCCGAAGACCTTTCGAGCCTCGCGGACGCGATTCTGAACGTTACGTGGCGCGCGATCAGAGGTGAATTGACACCGGCGAGGAGCGATGCGAAATTTTCGATCATCGCGCTGGGCAAACTGGGCGGCCGGGAGCTCAATTACAGTTCCGACATCGACCTGATGTTTATCTGTACCGGCGAGCATTCGACCGATTATTTCCGGGCCGCGGCCAACCGCATGACGGACATGTTGTCGAGCTATACGCAGGAGGGCCTTTGCTACCGGGTGGACCTGCGGCTGCGTCCGGACGGGCGTTACGGGGAGATCTGCCATTCGCTCGAAGGCGCGAAACAGTATTACGCCTCGCGCGGCCGCGACTGGGAACTGCAGATGCTGATCAAAGCGCGCGTGGCGGCGGGCGACAGCCGTCCGGGGCGCGATCTGCTCGAGTTTGTGGAACCGCTGATCTACAAGACCACGACGGATTTCCGGGCCATCGAAGCGGTCTCGGAAGCACGGGCGAGAATTCACGAGAAGCAGCGCCGCGCCAGGCAGGGCGGCGTGGACGTGAAGCTCGCCAAAGGCGGCATTCGCGACATCGAATTTCTGGTGCAGTGCCTGCAGCGGCTGCATGGCGGACAGGAAACCTGGGTGCGGCACGGGGGCACGCTGCTGGCTCTGTCCAGGCTGCATGACAAGGAATTGCTGTCGCCGAATGAATATTCGCGGCTGGCAGCGGCATATCTGTTTCTGCGGCATCTGGAACACCGGCTGCAGTTCGATGAAGACCGGCAAACGCACACATTACCCATGGCCGGGGACGAAGCCGGCGAGAGGCAGTTCGGTTTGCTGGCGCGCAAGATGCCGCCGGGAACGCCCGATGCGGGAGCGTTGCAACTGGAACTGCAGTCGCATCTGACGGGTGTGCAGGATTTGTACGAGAGGGTGATTCACTCGCGGCTGCCGATGGCGGGCGCCGTGGAGGAGCCGGTTGTCGATGCGGCATCAGAACCCGCGTTCGAGAGCGTCCGGACTGAATTTCCATCCGCCAATTTGCGGCGTTATCTGGATCAGCGGGCTCCGCGTATTTCACAGTTGATGGCGAACGGGGCCATTACGCGAAGCCAGCAGAGCTTCGAGTCGTTCCTCGAGAAATGCGTGGCTTCTCCCGAGTGGCTCGATGCGATGGAGAACGATTCCGAAGTGGCGCGCTGCACTATGGATTTGTTCGAGCACAGCCGGTACTTCGCCGACCAGCTGGTGAGCCATCCGGATCTGCTGGCCCAGGTAGCGGCGGCGTGCAGCGCGAAACAGGGCCGCACCGGTTTCTTCGCGCCGCAGGATCCGGAAGAGCTGCGGCAGTTCTTCCGCGAGCAGATGGTACGGATACAGAGCGACAGCGTTTATCATCGCGCGCCGGTGTTCAAAACGCTGAGCCGCACTTCAGGGCTGGCGGAATCGATCATCTCGGGCGCGTATGAAATCGCCATCAGCGAGTCCTGCGTGATGTCGCCGCCGGCGAGCATCGATTACATGCCATCCGATCAGATGATGGTGATCGCGCTGGGGCGGCTGGGGATGCTGGAATTCGATATGGCTTCGGATGCGGATCTGGTATTCGTGATTCCGGATTCCGATGCCGGCGAGACGCTGTTCTGGACCGGCGTGGCGGAGCGCATGATTGGAGTGCTGGGCGCGTACACGGGCGATGGCGTGGTGTTTACGATCGATACCCGGCTGCGGCCGAACGGGCGCGAAGGCGCGCTGGTGCAGACGGAGAGCGCTTACAAAGATTATTTCGAGAACCGCGCGGAGGCCTGGGAAGGCATCACTTATATGAAGGCGCGCGGGGTGGCGGGAAATATCGACCGGGCCACGGAATTTCTGGGTGAACTGCAGCAGATCGACTGGCGGAATTACGGACAGAACGGCAGATCGCGTCTGGAACTGGTGGAGATGCGCATGCGCCTTGAGCGCGAGCAGGGCGCGCGGAATCCGCTGAAGGCGGGCTTTGGCGGGTATTACGACATCGACTTCGCCCTGATGTATTTGCGGCTCAAGAGCGCCGGATTTTTCTTCAAGGTTTTGAATACGCCGGCGCGGATCGAGACCATCGAGAAGATGGGGCATCTGGAGCGGGCGGATGCGGTCTTTCTGCAGAACGCCGCGACGTTTTATCGCGCCATCGATCACGGGATGCGGGTTTCGACCGGACATGCCGAGGGGCGTTTGCCGAAGAACCGGGCGCAGATGATGGCTTTGACCGAACTGGTTCACCGCTGGACTCCGGAGAGCTTGCACGAAGGCACGCTCGATGTCGTGTTCAAGCAGATCCGGCGCGAAACACGGGCATTCTTTGAGCGGATCTTCGGAAGTCCGGGCCAGTTTTAGCGGGCATCCCGGATTACCCGGCATCCGCCCCGTTCGATGTTGATCGTTTTTGCGCTGCCGGAGCAGGCGATATAATCGGCGGCGATGAGATATTTGTTGCTATTAGTCAGCGGGGCCGCGTTGTTCGCGCAGGACGGGGCCACCAAAGCTGACTGGCCGTCGTATGGCGGCACTCAACTCGCATGGCGTTACAGCGCGCTCAATCAGGTCAACACATCCAACGTAAAAAAACTTGCGCCGGTGTGGGCGTTTCAGACTGGCGATTACGATCAGGGTTTGCAATCGACGCCCATCGTGATCGACGGCGTGCTCTATCTGTCCACAACGCACAGTCAGGTATTCGCACTGGATGCGGCCAGCGGAAAGCTGCTCTGGCAATACAAATATCCAATGCCTCGCGGGGCGGGCGGGAACATTCAGAACCGGGGCGTGGCGGTCGGGGCCGGCAAGGTCTTCGTCGGAACTTACGACGATTATGTGGTGGCGATCGATCAGAAAACCGGCCACGAGTCATGGAAAATCGCGGTGAACGATTCCAAACAATGCGGATGCAGCATCACGGCCGCGCCGCTGTTCGTCAAGGATAAGGTAATCGTTGGAACCGCCGGCGGCGACGGTGCGTTTCGCGGATATCTCACCGCCCTCGATGCAAAAACGGGCCGCGTCGCGTGGCGCTTCTATACGATTCCCGGCCCCGGCGAAAAAGGCAACGAGACGTGGAAGGGCGACAGCTGGCGGTATGGCGGGGGCGCGACCTGGATGACCGGCTCTTTCGATCCGGCACTGAACCTTGTTTATTGGGGGACGGGCAATGCGGCGTCGGACATGTACGCGGGAAATCGCTACTCCGGACAAGGCGAAGGCGCCAACCTTTATACCAGCAGCGTGGTGGCGCTCGATCCCGATACCGGCAAGTTGAAGTGGCACTACCAGGAAATTCCCAAAGATGTTTGGGATTATGACTCGGCATACGAATGCCTGTTGATCGATCGGGAAGTGCGCGGGAAGATGCGAAAGCTTCTGGTCCACATCAACAAGAGCGGATATTCGTGGGCGCTGGACCGGACGAATGGAGAATTCATCGGCGCCTACCCGATCGTGGAGCATCACACCTGGCTTACCGGCATGACGGAAGACGGCAAGATCCTCGGACGGGTTGAGCCGGTCGAGGGCAAGGCCACGCTGATCTGCCCCGGGCCGGACGGCGGCAAGAGCTGGAACCAGGTGGCTTATTCGCCGCGCACCGGCTTTATGTATACGCCTTCTCTGGAGATCTGCAGCCATTCGATCGCGCGCGAGCAGGAAGCGGTGGAAGGGCGCGGGTTTCTGGGAGGCAACTGGAGTCACGATCCGCCGGCGGATGGTCCGGCCTATAGTCACATCGATGCTTACGACCCGGTGACGGGCAAGCGACAGTGGTCGGTCCGGTATAAGTACGCGCTGCTGGCGTCGCTGCTTGCCACCGCGGGCGACCTGGTGTTCACGGGCGACCCCGAAGGGAATTTCTTTGCCCTCGATGCGCGCAACGGAAGCAAGCTTTGGAGTTTTCAGACGGGCGGCGGCAATCGCGGGTCTTCCATCAGTTACTCCGTGAACGGACGGCAATACATCGCGACTCCCACCGGATGGGGCTCGATCGCAGGAAGGTCGATGGGAAGCCTGTGGCCGGAAGCCGATACGTTCCGCGCGGGTTCGACCCTGATGGTGTTTGCACTGCCGGAGGAGACCAGGTGAAGTTGGCTGCCTTCTTGATTCTTCTGCCGGCTCTGGCGCTTGCGCAGGGGCGCGGAGCGAATAATATGGCCGCGCGCGGCCTCGATATTTTCGACAAGAGTTGTGCCACCGGCTATTGCCACGGTGTCAAAGGCAGCGCGGGCGGCGCGCCCCGGCTGGCGGCGCGCGGGTTCGACGATGCCTATGTCACACAGACTGTCCGCAACGGGATTGCGGGCACCGGCATGCCGGCCTTCGGAAATCTGGAACGCGCCGATCTGCTGGCGGTGGTGGCTTATGTCGACAGTCTGAACGGCGTCACGCCTCCGGCTGTCCCGGGGCTTGCGGCAGGTCCGGCGCGGCCCAAGTTGGCGCCCGATGCACAGCGCGGACGCGAGTTGTTCTCCGATCAGGTGCGCGGGCTGACACGCTGCTCGAATTGCCATCAGGCCGACGGGATCGGAATCGCGGTGACTTTGGGGCTGACATCCGTTCCCGACAGCGTGGCGGCTTTGCGGCAGATTGCGACTCCGCAGGTGGAGACCGCCGCCGCGGAAGGCGATACCTTTCCGGCGCTGGTTCTGAACCGCAACGGAGCGCAGGCGAAGCTCTACGATCTGACTGTTCCGCCGCCGGTCCAGCGCACTTTCGCCAAGGGAGCCGTTACGTTCAAGCCCGGCAGCAGCTGGAATCACAGCGCGATGCTGAAGCCTTACAGTGACGCGGAGCTGGAATCGATTCTGGTTTTCCTGCGGGCCGTCAGCAAATAGCTCAGGGCAGCGGGTCGGCCGGCGGCTGAATCTGCTGGATCGACGCGACGTCGAATTTGTGGAAGTCGAATTCCTTCTGATGAAGATCGCGGCGAATGCTGTCGAACATCAGGACGCGCGCGGCCAGGTGCTGATCGGTGAGCGAAGGCATCCATAATCCGTCGCCCACGGGGGACTGTTCCATGGTCATCTTCGTGCCTTTTTGAATGCTGGCGAGCACTCCGCCGCCGATGCTGAAATTTTCGTAGAAATTGATTTCGATGCGGGCTACCTGGAGGTCGGCTTCGTCGATCCAGAGAGTACCGGCCAGCTTCTTTCCCGCGTTCTGATTCACGCCACGGGCTTCGGCATCGGGATCGCCAATGAAATCGAAGGCCAGCGTGTCGCGGTTGTTTAGAGAGAGGCGGCGCGGATCCGATATGGTGGAAACCGCGAGAATCTCGCTGATACGGAGCGCCTGGCGGTTTCTTCCCGGCGGACCTTTCATGAAGCGCTCGACCTGTTTGAGAACCCGGCTCTGTTCGCTCTTTTCCTCGGCCGGAGTGAGCCCGATGTCGTTCTTCTTGACCAGGCGGGCGACGCGATGGTGATTTACGAAGAAGACCTCGTGCTCTTCACTGGCGGTGGATTTCACCTCGCCCTTGCCGTCAAGTACCTGCGTCTCCGTAATCTGATGGCAGGTATAGTTCTCGCGGACCACCTCCATTTCGCGCTGGTGGGCGGTAACCTGTTTGATCAGAGTGGCGGGACCGGGTATCGGCCTGTCCTGCGCGCTGAGTAACGGCAGGAAGACCAAAAGCGTGATGAATCGCACACCCTCAGTATGCAATATTGAACGGGCGGCGCCGCACGAGGCGGCGCTTGCCATGGAAGTGATCGCGCTGTGCCGGGATCACATGCGCGCCAATGGCAGCGATCAGTGGAACGATCTTTATCCGCGAATGGAAGTTGTGCAGGCGGACGCGGATGCCGGTTCTTTATATCTGCTGCGGACCGGGGAAGATTGCATCGGGGCGGTCTGCCTGAACGAGCAGCAGGCGCCGGAATACGGGACGCTCCCGTGGCGTTACAAAGCCGCTCGTATTCTCGTGGTGCATCGATTGTGCGTCATTCCCGAATGGCAGGGCCGCGGCGGGGCACGCATGCTGATGGACTTCGCCGAGGAACACGCCCTACGCGAAGGCTATGGCGCGATCCGGCTGGATACGTTTACCGGCAATCCGCGGGCGATTGCGCTGTATGTGCGGCGCGGGTATGAGATCGCCGGGAATGCGTGTCTCTCGGCCCGCAGGCTTCCTGTCGTTTGTTTCGACAAACTGGTTTGCGCTAAATCAGCTCAAGTCCACGAGGCTTTGCGCGGTTTTTTCGGCACGTAAGCAAGGAAGCGCCGGGGATTATCCTGCATGATCCCGCGGAGGACATCGTCACTGGCGCCGGCAGCTTTCAATTTGGGCACGAACACGGTCAGTGTTTTGGCGTAGCCGCCGCCGCCATTTTTCTTGAGCTGGTTGGCGCTGGAAAGATCGGCGGAAAACATCAGATGATCGGCATACCCGGCCTCGATCAGCGCCATCACCATGGGAACCTGCTGGGCATCGCCCGGACCGCCCTGCCGGTCGAACCCGATGAAAGCGCCGCGCTTGCAGAGAGCCTTCTGGACCTGCACATTCTTGTCCACGAGGTTGCCAACATGGCCGATCACGATTTTCTTGGGATCCGCCCCGGCGTCTTCCAGAATGTCGAGTTGCTCGAGCGCCGCTTTTCCCGGTATGCCGGTATGGGTGAAGATCGAAAGATTCGTCGCCGCCTGGGCCCGGCCGACGGCGCGAAATACCTTGCGCTCATCTTTCGTCATGTCGTCCCAGGAACCGATTTCACCGAAGACGCCGATGGGATCGTCTTCCGTTTGTTTGACCAGTGCGCGGAAGATCTGCTCTTCCGACATGGTGGCGATTTCCTTCGGATAAAAGGGCTGGGTATAGAAGCCGCCCCCGGACACGATGGGCAGGCCCGAATTTCTGGAAATCTGTTTCAGGAAATTGATGTCGCGTCCCATATCCGCATGCCCGCCGTCAACGATACAGGCGATGCCTTCGTCTTTGGCGGCTTTCATTTCGGCAGACATCAGATCGACATCCTGCGCAAAGAAAGGTCCGGCGGGCGCTGGCGGCGGAGCGGGGCGATTCGCGGCGGGTGCTTGTGCGCGTCCGCCACCGGCCGGCGCCAGCCCGTTTGCAATGCGGGTCTCGCGGGAATATCCGCCCCATCGTGTCATGAAATCAGTCGCCATCGACATGTGCTCATGGAAGAGCGTCGCGCCGCCGGCCAGATCCTCGGGCGCATAGTCTTTCAGAACTGTGCGGATCACTGAGCCTTTGGGGAAACTGACCGGATCGGCGGCGGAGGCAAAGTCGGGCAGGGCGGCAGCCGCGGCTCCGAGACCAAGAAGGCTAAGCGCATCACGGCGCGTAAAACGAGGCGAGCGTGAATCGAATGGCATGGCTTTGGGGATATCCTTCCATCAGATGCGATATCGCATCCCTCAGATACGATATCGCATCCGCACCATTAATAACGCACGCCGTTATAATAGAGACATCCCCGAATGAATCCTGCCGATGTGGACTTGAAGCAGACGATCAATCTGCCTCGCACCAGTTTTTCCATGAAGGCCAACCTGCCTCAGGCGGAGCCGAAGATGCTCGCGCGCTGGGAAACGGATGACCTCTATGCTCAGATCCGCGCCTCGCGGGCGGGCAAACCGACGTTTATTCTGCACGACGGCCCTCCGTACGCCAACGGGAACATCCATCTCGGAACTGCTTTCAACAAAATTGTGAAGGACTTCATTGTGAAGTCCCGGACGATGGCCGGATTCGACTCGCCTTACGTGCCCGGATGGGATTGCCACGGGCTTCCCATTGAGCATAAGGTCGATCTGGAACTGGGCGCTAAGAAGGCGCAGATGCCGGCCGCCTCGATCCGCCGTGCCTGCCGGAAGTATGCCGAAAAATGGGTGAACCTGCAGCGGGAAGACTTCAAACGCCTGGGAGTTCTGGGCCGCTGGAACGATCCCTATCTGACGATGAAGCCCGCCTATCAGGCCGTCATCGCACGCAATTTTGTCGAGTTTCTGGAAAAGGGTTACGCGTACAAAGGGCTGAAGCCGGTGAACTGGTGCATTCACGATCGCACCGCGCTGGCCGAAGCCGAAGTGGAATACGAGAACCACAAGAGCCCGTCGGTTTGGGTGGAGTTTCCGCTGGTTTCGGACGCGTCGAAGATCGATCCTGCACTGGCCGGCAAGAAGGTTTTTGGCCTCATCTGGACGACTACACCGTGGACTCTTCCGGCTAACCTCGCCATCGCATTTCATCCGAAGTTCGAATACTCGGCGGTCGACGTGGATGGCAAAGTCTACATCGTTGCCAGCGATCTGGTAGCGGCTACAGCGCAGAACTGCCACTGGGATGCGCCTGAAGTTGTGGCGCGCTTTCACGGCAACAAGCTGGATCGGGCAGTCTTCCGGCATCCGTTTCTGGAGCGGGATTCGCTGGGGATACTGGGCGACCATGTGACGCTCGAACAGGGCACCGGCGCGGTCCATACAGCGCCGGGACACGGTCAGGAAGATTATGTGGCAGCGCTGCAATACGGACTGCCCGTTTACTGTCCGGTGGATCCGGCGGGACGATTTTTCGAAGCGGAAGGCGCGCCGGGAGGGATTCCGCCTCAGTTGCTCGGCAAGACGGTCTGGGAAGGCAATCCAATTGTTATTGAGCTGCTGAAGGAACGCGGAGCGCTGCTGGCCCGCGAAGACATCGACCATTCCTATCCGCATTGCTGGCGATGCCACAACGCGACCATTTTCCGCGCCACCGAACAGTGGTTCATCGGGATGGACAACAGTGCTTTGCGGCAGCGCGCGCTCGACGCCATCCATGGCGTGAAATGGATTCCGGGTTGGGGTGACGACCGCATCTCGAACATGGTTTCTTCGCGGCCGGACTGGTGCATCTCGCGCCAGCGCGTCTGGGGCGTGCCGATCGTGGTGTTCTATTGTTCGGCGTGCCGGGAACCGATGACCGACAGTAAGATCCTGCACGGCGTGGTGGATTTGTTTGAGCGTGAATCGGCCGACGTATGGTTTGAGAAAACAGCCGCGGAACTGGTACCCGCGGGCACCGTCTGCACGAAATGCGGATCGACGGAATTTTCCAAAGAGAACGACATTCTGGACGTCTGGTTCGATTCGGGTTCCAGCCACATCGCCGTGCTCACTGAAGAGAATCATCTTCCGTGGCCCGCCGACATGTACATGGAAGGCGGCGACCAGCATCGCGGATGGTTCCAAAGCTCTCTGCTGATCGGCGTGGGCCTGAAGGACGCAGCCCCCTACAGGATCGCGGCCACGCACGGATGGACGCTGGACGGCGACGGGCGGCCGCTATCAAAATCCATCGGCAATGGCGTGGCGCCGGAAGAAATCATCAAGGAGTACGGGGCGGAATTGATCCGGCTCTGGACGGCTTCCGTGCCCTTCTGGGAAGACGCCCGCATCTCACCGGTAATTCTCCGGGGACTGGTGGATGCGTATCGCAAGTTGCGGAACACGTTCCGTTATATCCTCGGCAATATTCACGACTTCGATCCGGCGGGCGATGCGGTCCCCGGCGGCGAGATGGTCGAAATCGATCAATGGATACTGGTACGCGCCGAAGAACTGGTGTCGCGATGCCGGATCTGGTACGACGAATTCGCGTTCCACAAGGTGTATCGCGCGGCATACGATTTCGCCGCCATCGATTTAAGCTCTATCTACTTCGATGTGCTCAAGGACAGGCTGTATACGTCGGCGACGAAATCGCACGCACGGCGCAGCGCGCAGACCGCTTTGTACCGGCTGGCACTGGCGATGGTGAAGCTGCTGGCGCCGGTCCTCAGCTTCACGATGGAAGAGGTCTGGCAGCATCTCGGCCAGGCGGGCAGCGTGCATACCGCTTATTTCCCGGAGCCCGGGGATCTCACCGAAGGGATTGAGGCGGATGTCCGGAAGCGCGTGGAAAACTGGAAGCGCTTGATCGAAGTGCGGGACGACGTGTTGAAGAGCCTCGAAACGGCCCGCAACGAAAAGTTCATTGGCGCGCCTTTGGAAGCGCGCATTCAGCTTTCGGCGAACGGCGATCTCTATCCGCTGCTCACCGAATACGCGGCGGAACTGCCGGGGCTGTTCATCGTCTCGCAGGTGGAATTGCATAACCACAGCGGCGAGGGAGTGCAGGTGAAGATCGACCGCGCGCTGGGCACAAAATGCGAGCGCTGCTGGAAATACACTGAAGATGTGGGCGCAAATGCGGATCTGCCGACTGTGTGCGGGGCCTGTGCCGCGGCCATCGGAGAAAATCTGACGAATGGCTGACGGCGTCCGCAGAATTGTCGCGTTCGCTCTGGCGATGGGCGTTTTTGCGCTGGACCGCTGGTCGAAGTGGCTGGTGGAAACGCAGCTCAATGCCTACGACACCAGGACTGTCATACCCGGCTTCTTTAATATCGTGCGCTCGGAGAATCCGGGCGTGGCTTTCGGGATCTTTTCCGAAAGTCCCACCCACTCCCGTACATTGATTCTGGTTGTGTTCTCGGTTGTCGCGGTGTTGCTGCTGGCCGCGATGCTTTGGAGAATCGATCGTTTGGACACCATATCGGCGTGGGGTCTGGCTCTGATTTTTGGCGGCGCGATGGGGAATGTATTCGACCGCGTGCATGTGGGCCGCGTGACCGACTTCCTCGACTTCTATTTCGGCAACTACCACTGGTACACCTTTAATGTTGCCGATGCGTCTATCTGTACAGGGGCCGGGCTGTTGATCCTGAGCATGCTTCTCGCCCAAAAACATGCCGCCGGCGTGACACGCGTCTGACATGCTTCCATATCTCATAAAATTCGGAAATTTTTCGATACCGACCTACGGGGTGCTGGTGGCGCTGGCATTCCTGACCGCGCTCGGACTGGCAACCCGGTTCGCCCGCCAGCGGGGCATCAACACCGAAAAAATCGTTAACCTGGGCGTGTATTGCGCGCTGACGGGAATGCTGGGCGCGAAGCTTCTGATGATCGCGCTCGATCCGGATTACCGGGCGCATCCGCTGGAAATCTTCTCGCTCTCCACTCTGCAGAGCGCGGGAATTTTTTATGGCGGGTTCATCCTTGCGGTGGCGTTTGCATGGTTCTACATGCGGGCCCAGCAACTGCCTTTGTGGGCAACCAGCGATTTGTTCGCGCCGGGTCTGGCGATCGGGCATGGCATCGGACGTTTAGGATGTTTTGCCGCGGGCTGCTGCTGGGGAAAGCCCACGCATTTGCCCTGGGCAGTCACGTTCCGAAGTGCCGATGCGACCACCGGAGTGCCGCTGAATGTACCGCTGCATCCGACTCAGCTCTATGAAGCATTCGCCGAGGCCATCATCTGTCTCATTCTGATCCGGCAACTGCGGCGTCCGCACCGCGACGGCCAGGTGATCGGACTCTACGGGCTGCTGTACGGGATGGTCCGGTTTGGCGTGGAGTTCCTGCGCGAGCACGATGCGTCGAATCCGCTGGGCGGACCGTTTACGCTGGAGCAGTGGATCTCGCTGATTGTGGCGATGTTCGGGTTGTACTTGATTGCGGGCCGGGTCAGGAATGCTGAACCGGTTCACGGGTACTGAGCTTCAAGAGTATTGAACAACGAGCCGGGGCGCACTGCCACTGCAGAAATCGTTGTAATAAGCCAGCAGATTCGCTTCGTCGAACTGGATGGCGCGCGCATACTGCCGGATGTAATTGGTGTTATAGATCCCGCCGGGCAGCCGTTTGAAATCGCCCGCTTCAATCGCTTCGAGCTGGCGCACGCTAAGCTTGGTGGCTTCAGCTATGGCCTCCAGGCTTATGCCTCGATCGGTCCGCCAGGTCTTCACGCCGAGAATGCTTTTGTCTCTCATGCCAGCACACACCGCCCGGTTCAGGTACTACAGCGTAAGTACCAGAGTACTAAAGGAATTTAGTGTATCACGAATGACAATCTGCTACACTGCCGGTCGGAAATGTTCCTGAAAACAACGGTTTGCGGTATTTCGTTTAGTAATCCGGTACTGGCCGCTTCTGGGACTTTCGGTTACGGGATCGAGTTCGAAAAGCTCGTAGATCTGAACGCGCTGGGCGGGATTGTGGTGAAAGGTTTGTCGCGCGAACCGATTCAGGGGAACCCCGCGCCCCGCCTCTGGGAAGCCACCGCGGGGATGATTAATTCAGTTGGATTACAGAATGTCGGGGTGCGGGCTTTCGTTGCCGAGAAGCTCCCGGCGCTGCGGCGGTATGCAACTCCTGTGATTGCAAATGTCTTCGGTTATGCTGCCGAGGATTATGTGGAAACGATCCGGGTGCTGAACGATGCCGAAGGTGTTGCCGCGTACGAACTGAATGTTTCCTGCCCCAACACGAAACACGGAGGGATTGCGTTTGGCGTGGACGAGGGTGCGCTGGGAGAACTCGTTGGAGCAGTGAAGACGGTGTCGTCGCGGCCGGTGATCGTGAAGCTTTCTCCCAACGTGGCAGCCATCGAACCCTTTGCGCGGGTGGCGGAGCAAAGCGGAGCCGATGCGATCTCACTGATCAATACATTTATCTCTCTGGCCATTGACGTGAAGACGCGAAAAGCCAGGATCGGTGCGGGCTATGGAGGGCTTTCGGGGCCCGCGATAAAACCGATCGCGCTGCGCATGGTTCATCAGGCCGCGGGAGCTGTGAAGATTCCGGTGATCGGGATTGGCGGCATTGCCAGCGGCGAGGATGCGGCCGAGTTTCTGATCGCGGGCGCCGCGCTGGTGGAGGTGGGGACGGCATCTTTCATCGACCCCGGGGCGACTGTGAGGATCGCGCGGGAACTGGAGAAATTGTTGCCACAACTTGGGGCTTCGAGCGTCGGCGATTTAAGCGGTTCCCTGAAATGGCCTTGAGAGGTAACCCTGAGATAATTGAGACGGTGAAAGCATGACTGAACAGGAACAGCAGTTAATCTCGGATCTCGCTGAACGCATCCGGAACACGCCCGTACCGGCAGTGGATCGCGATGCCGACGAGTTGATCCGGCGGACCATCGGCACGCGGCCCGATGCTCTTTATGTGATGACGCAGGTGGTTCTGATGCAGCAGATGGCGCTGAATCAGGCGCGAAATCAAATTGAAGCGCTGCAGCAGCAACGGCCTGCCGGCGGTGGAAGTTTTCTGGGATCGGGGTATGCGCAGCCGGAGTATCCGCCGCAGGGCTATGCTCCGCCGCCTGGTTATGGACAGCCTGGTTATGCCCAGCCTGGTTACACACAGCCCGGCGGATTTTCCAGTTTTCTGCACAACGCGGTGAGCACTGCCGCGGGGGTCTTCGCCGGTGAAGCGGTATTTGACAGTCTGGCATCGCTGTTCGGGCATCGCGGCGGCAGTGGATTCTTCGGCGGGGGCGGCGGCCAGTATTTCGACGATTCGCAAGCGGGCGAATCGCGGTTTGCCGAAGTTGCCGACCAGAACCAGGACATCAGCCCGGATATCGAGGACGACCGGGATGTTTCGGGCGGCGATGATTTCTCCGGGGATAATTCTTAAGCGTCTTATTCCCTGGACAACAAATTCGGGTGGACAACGGATTCGCGCTATGGCTGTTTGCGGTTGCGGTGGGAACCAGTGCGCTGGGCGGGATGCTCGGCATGGCTGGTGGAATCTTCATTGTTCCCATCCTGACGATATTCGGCCATCTTGATTTCCGGCTGGCGGCCGGCGCGAGTCTTGTTTCGGTAATCGCCTGTTCCTGCGGAAGTGCGGCGCCGTTTCTGAATGAGCGGTTGACCAATGTGCGGCTGGCCATCGTTCTCGAAACAGCCACGACGCTGGGCGCCTTAACGGGAGTGCTGCTGACCGGAATGGTGCCGGTATCGTATTTGTATTTTCTGTTCGGCGCGATCCTCTTTCTTTCCGCACAACAAATGTTCGCCAAGCGCGGCGACCCCGTGGCCGGGAAGGCCATGCGAAAGAGTTCCGCGCTGGGCCTCGATTCGAGCTATCCGGATCGCGGTCTCGGGTGCGAAGTCGCTTACACGGTGCACCGCGTGCCGATGGGAATGCTGCTGATGTACGGCGCCGGATTAATCTCGGCGCTCCTCGGTATCGGCAGCGGCGTGCTTAAAATTCCGGCGATGGACACCGCCTTGCGCTTGCCGATCAAGGTCTCGTCGGCTACCTCCAATTTCATGATTGGCGTGACCGCGGCGGCCAGCGCAGGGGCCTACTTCATGCGCGGCGATATTGTTACGGGAATCGCGGGGCCCGTGGCGTTGGGTTCGGTGGTGGGGGCATTCGCGGGCGCGCGCATCCTGATGGCTCTGCCGAGCAAAAAGCTTCGATTGATTTTCGTCGTTATCCTCATCGTGCTTGGTATTCAAATGCTGCTGGGAGCTTTCGGCATTCAGTTGATCCGGAGCGCAGCTTGACGCCGGTGCGGATCGAGCGGCAGATGGAAAGGCTGGTTGCCATTCTGCTGCGTTTTGGAACGTGGGCAGCCTCCATGGCCATCGGGCTCGGGCTTGCGCTGGCATTTTTCGAGCCGCACTCCGGAACGTCTATCGCGACGGCCGGCATCGCCATTCTGATTCTCCTGCCCAGCGTTAGGGTGCTGCTGATGCTGGTGGTATTTGTGCGCGAGCGCGATTACCGCTTTGCGCTGATCGCGGCCCTGGTGCTGACGATTATTCTGCTGGGGATTTTTCTCGGCGTCCATGGCCGCGTGGAAAGAGGCACGCACCGATAGGCACAGGCTTGTGACGAGGATTGGTGTGGGCAAAACATCCCTCAGCACACAGCACTTTGCGGCGGCCACGCAACCGACGGGTGCATTGAAACGTAACACGATGCTGTTACTGGGGGGCAAGCCGATTCCGAAGCCGGCGAAACTGATGAGGTTTCGCTGTGCGGCTAACGCAAATCTATCGATCGAGGCGTCAGTTATCGCTCGGTCGTTGAATGTTTTCGATCACGTAGACTTGCACCGGACCTTTTTGCGATTCCAGCCGCAATCCGAGCTGCTCGCTCAGCGCCGTAACCAGCGACGGCCTGTCTGGCGCTGCGTCCCCTAATCCCATTTGAGGGTTCCAATCGAGCTCAAAGTCATAGAATCCGACGAGGCCTGTCTGATCGTTGACGGGTCGCCCGAGATCCCGCGAGAGGAAACTTGTCAACATATTGATTGGCGCACGGGTCGCTTCGAGATGCCCTGTCTTGCCGTTGGGGTGGAAGCCGGCCGGATGGTCGCCAGCCACAGCGGATAGCTTGCTGCCGCCCCTCACCTGAGTCAGAACGTAGAGGGGCAGTTCGCGCTTCTCCAAGCGCAACACGAGCCCGAAACGGTCCCGCAAGACGGCGCGCAAACGTTGTTGGTTTCGCTGCATGCTCCCAATGGCGTCCTTCGTGGGCGAATCAGGAGCCGGAGCGACATCAGGAGTGTCCGGCGTCAGCACGATGTCATAGTGCTCCGAGGATACCCAGCCGGGCGCGTCGACAAACCGATAATCCGGGGCATCATACGCGAACTGAAGCAGCAGCATAACCGTCATATTCGTCGCTCGGAGGCCGCCCATCGGCCCAACCCCGAATCTCTCGCCAATCTGCCCCGGGGCCGCCTTACGAATGGAAACGGCTTCGTATCCGTACTCTGGGGCGGCTGGCAAGCTTTGCGCCCGAACGATCCCAATCGCAAACGGAATCAAAAACGACACGAGCGCGGCCAGCGTGAGCGTCACCTTACCGCGAAAAGTCACCGGCCTTGATTTTCGCCCCGTCATGATTCCGCGAACCCTCTTCTTTAGCTCCGACCCGCTGATTCCCGCGGCGCACGACAGAGGTGATTCCATATACATCCGGCATACAGTAACGATCCCCTGTGCATATTCCCCAGGCTGGCTCCCCTGCCGAAGCACTGCTTCATCGCAGTCCTTCTCGCGCTCTTCGATCATTCTCGCTCCGATCCACCACACCAGCGGATCGAACCAGAACAGCGTCTCAACGCACATGTGCACAGCGGCGGTCAGATTGTCTCGACAGAGGATGTGCTGCGATTCGTGCACGAGAACCGCGTTCAATTGTTCCAGGGTCAGATGATCGGCAAGTCCTTCAGGCATGAGCAATATCGGATTAAATATTCCAAAAACGCCGGGCTCAACCTTGGACGGCGACGACAACGCTGGGATTGGAAACCGCAGCGGCAACACGGTTCCTCGATCACAGATTTTTCGAATGGTGCGCCAGCGCCGGAACCATCGGATTACAAAAAATCCAACTCCCAGCAGCCAAATGGCGGCGACCCCCGAGGGCCACGGAAAGCCTGTCGGAGTTGTTGGCAAACGCATATCGACTGGTGCGAAGTAATTTGAAATCTCCTCGACAGTACCGGCATGCAGGGAAGGGGCTCTCGCCGGAAGCTCGATTCGAGAACCGGTCCAGACGAGCAGGGAAAAAGGAAGCAGGAACTTCACCGACGCAGCAAGCCAAAACCAATACCTGGTTCGTGGCGAGTTTCTGCGCATTGCCAGCGTCGCCAATGCGACCACGGCCGCAAAAAGAGTTGACTGCCACAGGTGATTGCAAAGCGCATTCATCGCCTATTCTCCTTTCGGGCCTTCCGCTCCAGTTCGAAGATAAGTTTCTCCGTCTCACGAATGTCTTCCCGCGTCAACCGCCCACATTCCGCCAGGTGTGCCATCACGCTCTGCGCCTTGCCTCCAAAGAGCGGTAGCAGATCGTCGAGGAGGCGCCCCCTCGCCTCCTGACGAGATATCACGGCTTCGAAAACATGCGCATTACCAATCTTCCGTATTCGCCGGACTGCGTCTTTTTCTTCCAGCCGGTAGACGATCGTCTGAATGGTCGTATATGGTGGTCGACTTTCTTCTGGAAACGACTCCTGGATTTCACGCACCGACAGGCGCCCGTGTTTCCAGAACTCCTCCATTACCTGTAGTTCGGTTGCGGAAAACTTCTGCTCCATGGCATCTATGTTATTTAAGTAGATTAAACTTGTCAAACGTTTTGGCCAGCGTAAGAATAACGCCGTCTGTGTCTGTGAAGGATTTGTATGGCCATACCCTGAGTGTTGCCTGCTCCGCATGGCTGACAAGCGAAACTCCCTTTCTCATGGGGACCGCTCACCATCTGTTGTCCAGTGCCCGCTTGGTTAATAGGAATGCGGGTTCAAGCCGAACGTGATTCCTTCAGCAGCCTGAAACCGTTCGGCTTCCCCACGGAACCTACTCTCGGTCATCCCGGAAGAGCGTTGGAAATATACGGGAGTAGCATTCAAGTTCCCGAGATGGTTGAATTCATCGCTTGAGACGCGCCGCGAGATACCAGACGATCCCCGCATTTACGAGCGTGATCGCTAATTTCAGCATCGTGAAGTGAAGGTGAATTTCCCACAGCTCGAGCGGGATGAAAAGGGTCGTGCTGATCAGCGTCATGTATTCGGCCCAGTGTTTATGGGTGAGCAAACCTGCCGCTTCGGTAAGGAAAATCCCGGAATAGATAAAGGTTCCGACGCTGAGTTCCTTCAGTTGCTTCGGCGTGACGTTGAAAACCTTAACGAGCGCATTGTGAATGAAGCGGTTGTCGGGATCGACGCGCAGCACCGATACCCAATGGAGCACGACATCGGCTATATCTTTGTGCAGGAGTTTGAGCAACCCGATACCCGCGATCAAAAGTCCAAGCCCTTTGACCAGCTTGAAGAGGCCGATCAGAAAGATCCAGAGATCGCCACCGGGCCTCGCGGACGCTCCGCGTTTCGCAGGACGTCTGTTCACGCGCAGAGCCGCGCCCTGGCGGTGCGCACGATCTGTTCGGCATCGTGGGCGGTTCGGGCGGTCGCGGTGAGATGGCCCATCTTGCGTCCGGGCCGTGGTTCGAGCTTGCCGTAGAGATGCAACTTCACTTCGGGGATTGAGCACGCGGCGGCCCAATCCGGCTCTCCGGATTTCCAGACATCCCCAAGAAGATTGGCCATCGCGGCCGGACGGAACATGTGAGTGCTGCCCAGCGGCAACCCGCATACGGAACGGAGTTGCTGTTCGAACTGGCTGGTGATGCAGGCATCGATGGTGAGATGGCCGGAGTTGTGGGGCCGGGGCGCAAGTTCGTTAACCAGCAACTTGCCATCGCGAGTCAGGAAAAATTCGACGCACAGGACGCCTGTCACGTTCAACTGTTCGAGCAGAGCGCGCGTGATCGCCGTGGCTTTCTTCGCGATTCGTGCGCCGAAGGGAGCGGGCGATGTGGAGACATCCAGAATGCCGGCGACGTGCTGATTCCACGACGGCTCGAAAAAAACGCACTGGCCGTCGAGGCCGCGGACACCGACTACGGAAAGCTCGGCTTCGAAGTCGACGAGGTTTTCCAGAACGGCCTCCCCGCGCCCCATGAGGTTCCATGCGGCTTCGGCGTCCGTGAGTGATTTAACGCGGTACTGACCTTTGCCGTCGTATCCGAATCCTGCCGTCTTCAGGATCCCGGGGCCGTTCCAGCCCGCCAGATCGGCGGGTTCGCGAATGGGTTTAAACGGAGTCACGGGAAAGCCATGATCGCGGAGAAAGTTCTTCTCGCGAAGCCGGTGCTGAGTAATGTGGAGAACATCGCCGGCCGGTCTTACCATGGCGCATTCAGCAGCGGCCTGCGCGGTGGCCGCCGGGACATTCTCGAATTCGAAAGTGACCACATCGACGGCTGAGGCGAAGGCGCGCACGCGGTCAAGATCCTCATAAGGCGCGTCGATTTCGACATCGGCGATTTGCCCCGTGGGGCTATCGTGGTCGGGCGAAAAAGTGTGGACCCGGTATCCTATGCGCCGCGCCGCAATGGCGAACATGCGCCCGAGCTGGCCGCTGCCCAGAACGCCAATTGTGGACCCCGGCAGGACTGTCTTCACGGGAGCGTTTCTTCGAGGACCTTGCGCTTCTGCTCTTCGCGAAAGCCTTTGAGTTTTTCGCGCAGGTTCTTGCGCTTCGCAGCGAGGATGGAAACCGCGAACAGCGCGGCATTTTTCGCCCCCGCGGTCCCGATCGCAAATGTTGCAACGGGCACGCCGCCCGGCATCTGAACGATGGATAACAGCGAGTCGACGCCCTTCAAGACACGGCTTTCAACCGGGACGCCGAGCACGGGAAGCGTGGTGAGTGCGGCCGTCATGCCGGGAAGATGCGCTGCGCCCCCTGCGCCGGCGATGATGACCTCAATCCCTCGCCCCTCGGCGCCTGTCGCAACTTCGGCCATCAACTCCGGCGTCCGATGGGCGGATACAACGCGGCATTCGTGCGGAACTCCGAACTCGGTTAGTATTTCGCTGGCGGCGCGCATGGTCTCCCAATCCGATTTGCTGCCCATGATTACGGACACAATTGGAGCGGCTGCCGGGTTGGATTTTGCCATGGAAAGAAGAGAAATCCAAGTTTATCAAGAGGCGGGGCGCTGGTTTGCCCTCGCATTGTAGAGACATGAAATCGCGGCGAGGAATAGTCCCGGATAGATCAACTGGTTTGCTCCATCGAGATACGTCACAAGCCTGAACGCATCAACGCGACGGTAGTCAAGCCAGGTTACGGGAATGAGCCAACTGAGGTGGCCGCGCGAAAAGAGATTCAGAAGCGCAGGTTCGCCGCTGTGAATGAGGGAGGCAAGCGGAGGCCAGATAAAAATCGCGATGCCAGGCCAGATGAAGCCCGCATCGCGCGTGCGCCGGTACTTTCGTATGAGAATCGCCGCGACCGCCAAATACAGGAGAGCGAGAAGTCCCGTCATAAAAAAGCGGGGCATTCCGCGATCCTATCGAATAGGGACGCGCCGTACAAGCCTGTCGGAGATAATGGCAGATTGATCCAAATTACGGATCGATCCCCATAGGAGCGCTATACAAAAGATGACCAAAATCAAGGTCAAGAACCCTGTCGTCGAGATGGACGGGGATGAGATGACTCGCATTATCTGGCAGCAGATCCGGGACCGGCTGATTCTCCCCTGGCTGGATATCGACCTGAAGTATTACGATCTTTCGGTCGAGAACCGCGATGCGACCGGCGATCAGGTGACGATCGATTCGGCCAATGCGACGAAGCAGTACGGTGTCGCCGTCAAGTGCGCCACGATCACGCCGGATGAGGCGCGGGTGAAAGAGTTCGGGCTGAAGCAGATGTGGAAGAGCCCGAACGGGACGATTCGAAATATCCTCGACGGGACGATTTTCCGTGAGCCGATTATCTGCAAAAATGTTCCGCGCATCGTTCCGCACTGGGATAAGCCGGTTGTAGTGGCTCGCCACGGATTCGCGGATCAGTATCGCGCCACCGATTTTCAATTCCCGGGTGCGGGTACGCTGACCATGACATTCACGCCCGCCGACGGCAGCGCGCCGATTCAGCGGGAAGTAATCAAGGCGAACGGGCCGGGGGTTGCGCTCGGGATGTTCAATCTGGACAGCTCGATTTCGGGCTTTGCGCGGGCGTGTTTCAAATACGCGCTGGACCGGCATTATCCGGTTTACCTTTCCTCGAAGAACACGATTCTGAAGGTCTATGACGGGCGCTTCAAAAATCTCTTTCAGGAGATTTTCGACAAGGAATACAAGAGTCAGTTCGATGCGGAAGGACTTACCTATGAGCATCGGCTGATCGACGACATGGTCGCGTCGAATCTCAAATGGAATGGCGGATATCTATGGGCCTGCAAGAACTATGACGGCGACGTGCAGTCGGACACGGTTGCGCAGGGGTATGGTTCGCTGGGGTTGATGACCTCGGTGCTGATGTCGCCGGACGGGAAAACCATCGAAGCGGAAGCGGCGCATGGCACGGTGACGCGGCATTACCGGATGCATCAGCAGGGCAAGCCGACTTCGACCAATCCGATTGCCTCGATCTATGCGTGGACGCGCGGACTGCACTATCGCGGCAAGATGGACGGCACGCCCGAGGTGGTGAAGTTCGCCGACACGCTGGAGAAAGCCTGCATCGACGTGGTGGAGTCGGGCCGGATGACCAAAGATCTGGCGGGGCTGGTTGGACCTAACCAGGCGCACCTGACCACCGAAGCTTTTATGGATGCGATCGAAGGGGAACTGAAGAAGGCTCTGGCCTGATTCAGATTTTCGCGTCGCAGGCCGCGATGCCATCTTCGGCCAGTTTCAGACGCCGGGCTGTCTCCGGCGTCTGAGGTTTCCATATCTTCCAGCGGGAAGTGTTTTTTTGGAAGAACAGCCGGGCCCAGCCATAGTTGCGATTGGTGAAAAGCATCTGGCCATAGAGCTGGTCGAGATCCGATGCGGCCTCCATGGCTTCGAGTGTGGGATGCGGCGCGGCCAGCAGCCGGGCTGAAACCGGCTTCGCCTGTTCGATTAGCGCGGCGGCCTTATCCCGGTCGTTTTTGTGGAAGGCAGTTTCGGCCTGGCGGTCGAGATCGGCGAGCTTGGCAACGGCGGGCGCGTACCAGGCTTCAGTCGTTGGATCCGGCGGGGGAAGTGGTTTCGCTGGCGGCGGAGCGGGTCCGCAGGCCGCGAGCAGAATGGCCAGCAGCAGTACGGTCGTGAGACAGCTATTCAATCGGACGTCGCTTCCGCGAGGCTGATACCCACAGCCTGATTGTAAGAGATGCCCTTTGGGCCCGTATGGTGAAGGCATCGCGCCGCGCCCATGGTAATATCTATGGTTAGGCGTAAATGCTTCAAATTGTTCCCTCTATCCTCTCGGCGGACTTCGCTCGCCTTGCCGAGGATGTCACGAAAATGGAACTCGGCGGGGCTAAGATGCTTCACGTCGACGTGATGGACGGCCATTTTGTACCCAACCTCACGCTCGGCCCGCCTGTCGTCAAGAGCCTCCGCAAAGTCACCTCGCTGGTGCTCGACGTTCACCTGATGATCACCGATCCGGACAAGTTCGCGCCGCTCTTCATCGAAGCCGGCGCCGATCAGGTCTCGATTCACTACGAAGCAGCTACCCATCTGGACCGCACTATCCGCATGATTCAGTCCGAGGGCGCCAAGGCTGGCGTCGTCCTCAACCCCGCAACTCCGGTAAGTCTTCTCGAAGACATCCTTTATGTGGCCGATTTCGTGCTTGTCATGAGCGTGAACCCCGGTTTTGAAGCGCAAAAGTTTATTCCCAACTCGCTGAACAAGATCCGCCGCCTCAACAGCGTGCGCAAACAACAGCAGCTGGGCTTTGCGATTGAGATCGATGGCGGGGTGAGCGCGAGTAACACAGCCGAAATAGTCAAGGCTGGTTGCGACTGGCTGGTAGCGGGTTCAGCGGTGTTTCACAGTGCCGATCCGTCGGCAACTGTGAAAGAGATGCAACAGATCGCCGATAATGCCGCGGCGATTATGGTCTAACGGGTTCCTGAGGATTTATATCTACAATGCAGCAACGCGATCGTTTTTTCGTCATGACGGCTGGCCTGATGGCCTTTTTATTCCTCTGCAGCTTCCAGTTTCTGGGCATCATAAGGCACAAAAAGAAATACGATACGCCAATCACTAAAGACACCCTGCAGCCGGATAAAATTCTGTTCGACCGCGCGATCAAGGACATTGAGCATGGCAACTACGAAGTGGCCCGCCTGACGCTGAATACCCTGATCAACACCTACGACACCAGCGAATTTCTGGCGAAAGCCAAACTTGCCATAGCCGACAGTTGGTACCGCGAGGGCGGCGCCCATGGCCTTTCGCAGGCCGAGGCCGAGTACAAGGACTTCATCCTGTTCTATCCCAACATGGAAGAAGCCGCGCAATCGCAATTCCGCGTGTGCGAGATCCACTACCGGCAGATGGACAAACCGGATCGCGATTCCGCCCAGGGTCAGCGCGCTGAAGACGAATGCCGCCAGGTGCTGGTGCAGTTTCCCAATTCCAAATACGTCCCCAAGGCGCAGCAGATGCTCCGCGACGTGCAGGAAGTTCTGGCCGACAAGGAATACCGGACCGGCGAGTTCTATCACAAAAAAGGCAGCTTCCCGGCGGCCGCAAACCGTCTGCAATATGTCACCCAGCAGTACCCGCTTTACAGCGGATCCGATGACGCTTTGTGGGATCTCGCCGACGCCTACAAACACATGGGCGACCGGTTCAGAAACGATGAAGGCAACGCGCTGGCCAAAATCGTTCGCGATTACCCGCTGAGCGGCTACGTCAATGCCGCCAAAGAACGGCTCAAAGCGCTGGAGCTGCCCGTTCCGGAAGCCGATCCGGCTGCGCTGGCCCACATGAAGTATGAAATGGAAAACCAGACGCGCCCCGGCATGTTCCATCGCACGATCGGCGTATTCGCCGGCCGTCCCGATACCAGCGCCGCGGCGAGAAGCGGAGCGCCTGTCATGACGTCCATCCGTCCTCCGGTCCCGAAGAGCGTGCCGGAAGCGGCCGCGGGCGGCGGTGCCACCGGCGGCGAGGTGGCCATATCGGCAACAGCGGACACGACGGCGATCGATCAGAAGCCGGATGCGCGCCTTGGCGCGGCTGGCACGGCAACAGCGGAGCCCGCGAGCGGCGCGCAGGCGCTGACGACAGCTCCGCCCCCCGCCAATATTGGCGCCGATGAACATAAAGCCAGTGTCGGATCGAACGGACAAGCGGTCACTGACGCGACGCCGGTGACCCCTCTCGGCACATCACACTCGGCGGCCGCGGCGGCAGCGCCGGCAGCGCCTGCCGCTGCTTTGCCAACCAATCACCCGGCCACTGCGGCCCAGATCAAGGAAATGAAGAGGCAGGCGGAGAAGGCCTTTAAGCAGGCGAAGAAAAACGCCGCCGCGGCTGCCAAAGCCGGCGGGGTCAAGCAGCCGGCCGCCAGCGCCGCACCCGCGGCTGCCACGACGGCTCCCACTACTCCGTCCACCACCGCGCCGCCTCAATGAGCCGTATCCTTCTGGCGGACGACAGCCCGCACGCCCAGCGCATGGGCGAACGGATTCTGCGCGACGAAGGCCACGAAGTAATCACGGTGAGCGACGGACTGGTGGCCATGCTCCGTCTCAAAGACGCGCAGCCCGACGTCATCATCGCCGACATCTCCATGCCGGAAGTTTCCGGCTACGAGCTTTGCGAATACGCCAAGAGCAACGCTGGGCCGAACGGCGTCGCGGCTGTGTTCCTCACGGCTGGCCCCGTGGAACCGGTGGACGATGAGGAAGTGGCCCGCGTGCGCGCCGACGGGGTTCTCAAGAAGCCCTTCGAATCATCCGTGCTGCTGGCCGCCATTGCGCGGTCCGCCCCCAAAGCCGGTAAATCCTCCACGCCGTTTGTGAGCGGCCGGGCCCGCTCGGTCGTCGTCATCGATCCCGAACAGATTCGCGCCGCGGTTACGGTTGCGCTCGACGCCGCCATGCCGGGTATGATCGATGAGATATCCGAGAAAGTGATTGCGGCTCTCCTGCGGCCCGGAAAGAAAACCACCCATGCCTGATAACAGTTTCGACGTCGTGTCTCAAATTGAAATGCCGGAAGTGAATAATGCCATCCAGCAGGCGATGAAAGAGATCACGACCCGTTACGATCTGAAAGATTCGAAGTCAACCATCGAACTGAATGAGAAAGACAAGAAAATCACTCTTGCCAGCGCCGACGATTTCAAACTCAAAGCCATCACCGAGATTCTGAACCTGAAGCTGGTCAAGCGGAATGTGCCGATCAAGAACCTCACGTATGGCACCATTCAGAAAGCCACCGGCCAGTCCGTCAAGCAGGACGTCACGCTCACCGCGGGTATCCCGGTCGAAAAAGCCAAAGACATTGTGAAGAAGATCAAGGACAGCAAGGTCAAGGTGCAGGCCGCGATCAACGGCGATCTGGTGCGTGTGAGCGGCAAGGATCGCGATACCCTTCAGCAGGTGATCGCGCTTCTGCGCGGCTCCGATTTCGGCATCGATCTTCAGTTCGTGAACTTCCGGACCAACTGATTTTCAGCCACTATTAATGCCGCGGAAAATTGAATCTCTGTTTGTCCCCGGCCCGGCCGGCCGCCTCGAAGCTTTGCTGGAAGAGCCGGACCTGGAACACGGCGCCGGACTCACTCACGCCTGTCTGGTCTGCCATCCGCATCCGAAATACAGCGGCACGATGCACAACAAAGTGGTCTATCGCATCGCGCGCGGGCTGCGCCGCACCGGAGCCGTCGTGCTGCGCTTCAACTTCCGCGGCGTGAACAGCAGCGAAGGCGTGTACGATCACGGCATCGGCGAACAGGACGATGCCCGCGCCGCGCTGGCTTTCCTGCGCGCGCGCTACCCGCACCTGCCGTATTCACTGGCGGGCTTTTCTTTCGGCTCGCGCGTCATCCTCCAGATTGGTTGTTCCGCGGCGGAGCCGAAACCCGAAAGGCTCATTGCCGTCGGCTTTCCGCTCACCAAACTGCGCTTCGAATTTATCGCCGGTTGTTCGCTGCCGAAGCACTTTGTGCTCAGCACCAACGATGAATACAGTCCCGTACCGCAAATGGAAGAGATTTTCGCGACCTTTCCGGAACCGAAAAGTCTCAAGCTGATCGAAGCGAAGGATCACTTCTTCGACGGTGGCCTGCAGGAGCTGGAAGACGCCATCGTCGGGATCGTGCAGCCTGCCGCCCCGATTGCTGTTCAATCCTGAAGCTACTGTTCAATCCGGAATTCGGATTTCGCCGCGATCGTCTGTCCCGCGGCCACCCCGTCATGCGCCGTAATCACCAGCGTGTAGGGTCCCGGCGTCATGGTCGACTGCAGATTCAGATTGAACTCCGCCGGCACCCAGGGCTGCGGATAAAACGCCTGACTTCTCTCGACGGCCGCCGCATCCTGGGAGAACAGCGCTGTCCCGTCGGCCTTGAGTACGCTGACGTCGTAGGACACGTCAATGGAATTCTGCTCGCCATGCTTAAAGCCGGTGACGTCGAACTTGACCCACATCACGTCGCCGGGCCTGTAAGCCGCGATTCGCAGAGGGTTTTCATCGTCCTGCGTACGGTAAAATCTCAGGCCGCGCACGGCCAATTGCGCGCTTGATTCGACCGCCCGGCCATGCACGGGAAAAGTCACTTCACCGGAAGCCTTCTGCTTCGTCTGCAGATCGGTGACGTCAAACTTGATTTTGTAATCTCCCGGAGGCGCGATGGACGGCAACTGCAGCTGTGACCGCAGTTTTGGCTTCCATTCCTTGTCCTCCTGGCTGGTGGTGGTGCCGATCATGACTTCGTCCGACGGCGCGATAAGCGTTCCTTTGGGATCGAACGCCTCGATATGCGCAGTGAGCTGAACCTTGCCCGTCGTGCCGGTTTTGTAGCCTTCCGTTTGAAAACTGAAGAAAACCTGTTCCCCCGGCATAAAAGCCTCGCCGCCCTGCAGCGCCGGTCCGTCATCGGACTGGGACACCACGGGATGCACCGCCCGCAGCGGCGGTGTTTGCGCGCGAAGCGCCGCGGAAATGGTCAGAAAAGCGAGAGTGAAGCCGGCAATGGGGACTACAGACCGCATAACGGCTTACTTCTTTGGAATGTCGATTATCGGCGAGGCGTCCTGCGTACTCTTCATATCCTTCATCTCTTCGTGAATGTAGCTGAGGGGTATGTCGATCGAAACCTCGTCGTCGAGTTCGTCAGTCAGGCGCAGCCGGTAATGCTTCGCCGGCGCATCGAACAGCACTTCACCGGATTCCGTCTGGGTTGCCCCGACCTTCCGGATCACACCCAGCCATCGCTGGACTCCTGTGCCGTCCCCCAGTTCGGGATAGGTTTGTCCGGAGTCGTCCACGAGCGTCAAGGCTGGTATATTCGCCTCCGCGGAGCCCGAATTCGAGACGCTTATTTGCACGACCACAAACCGGTCCTTCGGAGTCCGCTGGGAAGCCGGGTCGTCGCCCAGCACGGGCGCGAACTGCGTATCGACCACACTGTAGACCAGATTGCCCACAGTGGCCTTCTCTCCGGCTGAAAAAACCTTGGCTTCTTTTTTCGCGGGAGTGCTGGAACAACCCGCCAGCAGCAAGACCGGAATCAGCCCAAAACCGAAAGAAGTCTTTTTGGAAAAACCTCGCTGCGTTGCGACAAATAAGCGAAACATAGGCAAACGTTTAGTTTCTCACAAACTATCGTTTGCGTTCGCGCAGCATCTCCTCAAACCGGCGGCGCTGCTCGGGCTTCAGGATTTGCATGATGCGGCTGTTGCCGTCAGCCAGCACGTTGTCGTAATAACGGGAAAAGTCATCCAGTATGGATGTCAGCTGCACGGTCTGTTCATCGCTGAGATCGAGCTGCGTCTTCCAGTCATTCACCGACATGGAAAAGCCAGTCGCAGCCGGCGCCGCCGCATGCAGACCGGCATGACCGCTCACGCTCATGATTACGGCGCCCAGAACCGCGCCACAGAGGAATACGAGAACGAAAGAAAGGACTGCCACCCGGCCGGCAGGAGCGGGAAGAGCGACGGATGCCGTGTCCGATGTCATGACCTGCAGGCTCTAAGGCTGTTCGTTATAGGTTGCCAGCGTGACCAGAAGGCGATCACGGTCGGTCCCGCCGGGGTGATCGAGATTCGGATCGTGCGAAGCCATGATCGCCGCCGGGTCCGTTGCCGCAACCGGCGCAAATGAGGATTCGTGAGATA
>DASZLO010000061.1:0-82099 GCA_035552315.1 Bryobacteraceae bacterium | reverse complement strand
CGATGACGGCTACGATCTCGCCAACGGCTGGAGGATCACGCCTGCCGGCAGTGCGATCGGCACCGAGGATATGGTTCTGAAAACCGTGCTTGCGCCAGACGGCCGGTCTGTTGTGGCTTCCCATTCCGGCTACAATCCGCACGGCATCGTTCTGATCGATACGAAAACTCATGAGCCTGCCCAGCGCATTCCGCTCCACACAACCTGGATGGGCCTTGCATGGGCGCGCGGTAAATCGCTTTTCGTATCAGGCGGCAATTCAGTCGGAAAACGCGGAGCACCGGAGCGCGCGCCCGTTTACGAGTTCTCTTAATGCAAGCGGCCGGCTCACCGACGAACCCACGGGGCGGTTTGAAGAGACCATTCCGGCAGAGGCGATTTACTGGTCCGGGGTCGCCGTTCATCCGAAGAAGAATCTGCTCTATGCGGCCAATCGCGGAACGATCGACCCGCCCAGCAATATCGTGGTCTTCGATCTCAAGACCAGGCAGATCGTTACACGCATTCCGGTGGAAGTGAATCCGTACGAGCTTGCCTTCACGCCCAATAGCGAGAGGCTTTTCGTATCGAACTGGGCCAGCAAATCGGTGAGCGTCATCGACACCAACACTAATCGCGTCACCGCGACGATTTCGGTGGGCTTCAATCCGAACGACATGAAGATCTCGCGGGACGGCCGGTTGTTCGTTGCCTGTTCCAGCGACAATACAATCCACGTAATCGATACGAAGACGCGCCTTCTGATCGAGCGGATTTCCACTACGCTGACTCCGCTGTCCCCGGAAGGATCCACGCCGGATGCGCTGGAACTCGACCCAGTCCGGAAACTTCTCTATGTCGCCAACGCTGATAACAACGCGATCGGGGTGATCAACATCGCCGACCGGGCCCACAGCGACGTGGTCGGCTTCATCCCCAGCGGCTGGTATTCATCGGCCCTCGCGCTGGGCGACGGCGGGCGCATGCTTTACGTAGGGAACAGCAAAGGACAGAGATCCTATCCCGATATAAAAGGCCCCGGGAGTCCGCTGGCGTCGACATGGAATGGCGACGAGTCGATTAAGACGCTGCAGAAAGGCAGTGTCGAGATGATTCCGCTGGATAACCTGCGGACGAAACTTCCTGCCTGGACAAAGCAGGTGATGGCGAACACCCCTTACAACGATTCGCAGCTCGCGACCGCGCGGCCGTCCGCCGTTCCGTCCGTCATCCCCCGCGAAGTCGGCGCGGGTTCTCCCATTCAGCACATCATTAAAGAAAACCGCACATACGATCAAGTTTTCGGAGACATCAAGCGGGGGAACGGCGATTCGCGGCTGACCATCTTCGGCAAGCAGGTAACGCCGAACCAGCATGCCATGACCGACCAGTTCGTCCTGCTCGACAACCTCTATTGCGATGGCGAAGTCAGCGTCGACGGACATTCGTGGTCGAACTCTGCCTATGCCACCGATTTCAATGAAAAGTTGTGGCCGCCTGATTATGGCGCACACTCGAAGGCGGAGGAATCGGCGGCTTACGTTCCCTCGGCGGGCCATCTGTGGGATCTCGCGCGTCGCAAGGGTCTCACTTATCGCAGTTACGGCGAGTCGGCGCGGCGTGCCAGCGATGGAAAGTCGATGCAGGCCGCGAAGGGAATCGATGCCCTTTGGGGCCATGTTTCTCCCGATTTCAGACTCCCGGGCAAGCGCGACACGGAAAACGTGGATGTCTTCGTTCGCGAATTCGACGACTACGAAAAGAACTTTGACAGTCCCGATGCCGCCAAGCGCCTGCCCAACTACATCGTCATGAGCCTCGGAGAGGACCACGCCAACGGGACCCGGCCCGATTCCTATACGCCCGTTGCCATGGTGGCGAACAACGACCAGGCCATCGGTCATCTGGTGGATCGGGTTTCGCACAGCCGCTATTGGTCCACCACCGCGATCTTCATCATTGAAGACGACGCCCAGGACGGGCCCGACCACGTCGATGCCCGCCGCACCGTAGGGCTTGTGGTCAGCCCCTACACCAGAAAAGGCGCAGTCGACAGCACCCTCTATACCACCAGTTCGTTCGTGCGTTCCATGGAACTTCTGCTGGGCCTGCCTCCGATGAGTCAGTACGACGCCGCGGCCATGCCGCTTTATGCGTCTTTCGGCACAACGCCCGATCCAACGCCCTTCACTTTGATGACGCCTGAAACCGACCTGAAATGCAAAGAACACGAAGGACTCCTTCGGCTCCCGCGCCAGTATGAAGATGGACTTCAGCGACTATGATCGTGTTCCCATGCAGGCCCTGAACGAAATCATCTGGAAAAGCGTGCGCGGCGCAGACTCACCGATGCCCCCGCCCGTTCACCGGTACCGGCCGATCATCGATGCTCGGAACTGACGTTCTGAAACAATTCTGAATGTCATTGTCATCAACCATTCAAGGGATTCGCCTTAGGTTGAAGAATGGCCTTCGAATCGTTTCCCTCCAACCGTTTGCCTCGTCCTCTGGCGGAGACGATCAATCGCGTCCTGTGCATCGATCAACTCGAAAGCCTGTACGCGCAAACGCGCGGACCGGGATTCGTGCGCGAATTACTCGACGCGCTCGAAGTCAAAATTGAAGTCGCACCGGGTGACCGCGATAAGATTCCCGCAACCGGCGCGGTAGTCGCGGTTGCCAACCATCCGCTCGGCATCCTCGATGGCGTGATGCTTGCCGATCTGCTGACGGGAGTGCGGAATGACGTCCGCATTCTGACGAACCGGCTACTGGGCGACATTCCTGAAATTTCGCGCCTCTGCTTTTTCATCGACACGGAAAATGCGGGCACAAACGGGCGAGTATTGAAGCAAGCGGCGATGCACCTGCGCTCGGGTGGCATGCTGCTGATATTCCCCGCCGGCGAAGTATCGCACTTCGACATTCGCAAGGGAATGATCTGCGACCCCGAATGGAACCGCAGCGCTGCCCGCCTTATCCGGATGACGAACGCGCGGTCGCTGCCAATTCTGATCCGCGGCGCTAACGGCCTTCCCTTTCAGATGCTGGGCATGGTTCATCCGTTCCTGCGGACCGCGGCTCTTCCCGCGGAGATGCTGAACAAGCGCGGCAGGTCCATCGAGATCAGAGTGGGGCGCCCGATCGACTCCTCGCGTATCGAGTCCCTGCCGGACGATCTGGAGGCGACTCGCTTCCTTCGCTTGCGAACGGAACTGCTTGCGCGCAGATTGCACACCGTGGATTCCAGAAGGACTGCCGCGGAACATCTTCCAGTGGCTTCCGAACAATCCACGGAATTGCTGCGGCGCGAGATCGAAGCCCTTCCGCCCGAGTGCCGGATGGTGCAAGAAACCGGCGGGATGTCGGTGTACCTGGCAGGTGCGCGATCCATTCCTTTGGCGCTTCGTGAAATCGGACGTTTGCGTGAGATCACGTTTCGAGCCGCTGGCGAGGGTACGGGTGAGGCCATCGACCTCGACCGCTTCGATCAAAACTATCTTCACCTTTTCCTTTGGAATCGCGCGAAGAGTGAAATCGTCGGAGCATACCGGCTGGGCGACGTGCCGATGCTGTTGAGGCAGGCGGGCCGCAAAGGGCTCTACACCGATTCGCTTTTCCGCTTCAAACCGGGCTTTCTCGAACGCCTCAAACCGGCCCTCGAACTTGGACGGTCATTCGTCCGGCCGGAATATCAACGCCAGTTCGCGCCCCTGCTGCTTCTCTGGAAGGGCATCGTAGCTTACGTTTCGCGCCACCCCGAGTACTCAACTTTGATCGGCGCGGTCAGCGTAAGCAATCAATATTCGGCGGCGTCCCGCGAACTAATCGCCCGATATTTCGAAACGCGCAACGCCTCCACGGAAGTGCGGCCGCGGCGGCCTCTGCACGGCAACCTCATCAGAAGGTGGGAAACCGCCGCCCTTTGTTCACTGATGTCGGACGTGGAAGATCTCGCCGCCCCCATCGCCGATCTGGAACTCGACGGCAAAGGCATTCCGATCCTGGTGAAGCAGTACGCAAAACTGGGCGGCAAACTGATGGCCTTCAGCGTGGACCCGCAATTCGGAAATACGCTCGACGGATTCGTGCTGGTGGACCTCACGCAAACCGACCCCCAGACTCTGTCGCGTTACATGGGGAAAGAAGAAGCGCGGCGCTTCTTTGCATGGCACGCAGCGCCGCAGCCGCGCGTCGCTTAGCCGGTTACCTTAATGAGCGGAGTCGCTGGCCTGCGGCTCATCCGCGGCGGCGATCGGCCTGACGATGTCGATGATTGCCGCGCAAATCAAAACCGCGACAGGCGCGATCAGCGACAGAAGGAACGAACGGGGTTCGAGGGCGGCTCCGTAGAGCGCACCGGTGAAAAAACCGCCCCACAGACCGGACGTAAGCGCTGCGTGTTGCAGCGGCTTCTGCCGATACGAAACAAGCAGGACACGCCGAAGCCGGCCTGAGCGCCGGAAACGCCCCCGATCGTATACCCAGAAGCCATATTCCACGACTGCTTCGGACCATTTCGACAGCGATCCGGTCAGGTAGGTCGTGTACACACGCAGGCCGTTGACGCTCGTCACGGTGACGGTCTGGATCCCCATAGCCGCGGGAGCGAGTGAGATCAGCAGGTAAAATCGCCAGCCCGACTGAGTCGCCAGGTGCCCATCGTCCAGATGCCGTGCGCCCAGCGCGACCATGGCAAACAACAGGACGATTTCGGTGATCAGCGCGATCGAGAAGGAAGAATGAAAACCGCGCCGCCTCGCGGCTCTGGTCGTGACGGCCGTATACAGCAGACCGGCGATGAACGCCGCGATCGGCCACCCGTGGTGAATCGCCTGTGTAAAATCGCCGGATACGGAGTGGTAAGCCAGGCCGGCAGTATTGCCGGTCATGTGACTGACGTATACGTGATCGAGTAACAGCCAGCCCACCTCATCGACACAGCCGGCTGCCCAAGCCAGCGTGATGGCCACGAAGGCTCTGCCCCAACTCGCCAGGCGAGGAGACGGCCCGGCGGTGACGGTGGGGGGCAGAAGGCGGCGGTTCATGCCCGATGCTCAAAACGGGGAGCAGCTCAGACCACTTCGCGTACCTTGTTCTCCACCAGGGTCTTGATAATCTCGCCCCGGTTCTTGTCTCCGCGAAGCAGAGCTTCCGCGAAATGCACCGCCTGCTCCATCTTGATGTTTCCCGGCAACGGCGGTTCATTCGGATCGACCACCGCCTGAATCACGGCCGGCCCCGGATGCGCCAATGCCTGCTGGAGCACGCTGCGCGCCGACCGGGGATCGTCGATTGTGAATCCGGCGGCGCCGCAGGCCTGCGCGTGCAGAGCGAAGTCGATCGGCTCCAGATCGATGCCGAATTCTGGATTGGCGTCCATCGCTATTTGTTCCCACTTGATCTGCCCCAGTTCGTTGTTCTTGATGACAATCACCTTCACCGGAAGTTTGTATTTCACGAGCGTGGCAATATCGCCCATCAGCATGGTGAGGCCTCCGTCGCCGACAACGCACACCACCTGTCTTCCCGGATACGCTACGGATGCCCCGATGCTGTACGGAAGGCCGTTCGCCATTGTTGCAAGCATCCCCGAAAGCGAGAACTGCATCTCGTCATGGATCTCGATGTAGCGCGCTGCCCACGTGGCGATCGTGCCGCTGTCGGAGATTACGATCGCATCCTTATCCAGCAGTTTGCTCAGTTCATGGGTTACCACCTGCGGCTTCATCGGCTTGTCCATTCGTGTGCCGCGCTCCACCATCAATTCATTCCAGGAGCGCATTCGCCGCTGGCAGGTCTGAAGGAACTTGTCATCCTCCCGCCGGGGCACGAATTTGCGCAGAAGATCGAGCACGGTAGCGCAATCGCCCACCAGACCCACGTCGACATTGGCGCGCAGCCCGATCCGCGTCGGGTCGATATCGATCTGAATCACTTTGGCCTGTCCGGGTTTGGGCAGAAACTCGATGTAAGGGAAACTCGTGCCGGCCATGATCAGGGTGTCGCATTCCTGCATGGCATCCTGCGAAGGCGCGGTTCCCAGCAGCCCGATACCGCCCAGACTGAACGGACTGTCGTCGGGAATAACGGCCTTGCCCAGCAGCGCCTTGATAACCGGAGCCTTGAGGTGTTCGGCGAGCTGAAGCACCTGGTCACGGGCCCCCAGCGCGCCGCGGCCCGCCAGAATAGCGATCCTGGACCCGGCTGCCACCAGATGCGCCGCCGCCTCGAGTTCCGTTTCCGCCGGAATGGGATAACGGCCTGCCAGAATATTCGCGCTATGGTCCCGGACGTTCATCTCCGAACGCTGTTCGTCCGATGTTTTCCACTCCTGGATGTCTTTTGGAATCGTAAGATGTGCGACGCCCCGGTAGGCGAGCGCAGTCTTTATGGCCTCGTCGAGAACATTCTCGACGTGCGCCGGTCCCATCACTCGCTGGTTGTAGACGGAGACATCCATGAACAGCTTGTCTAGATCGAGATCCTGCTGGTAATGCGTACCGATCAGGTCGTGAAAGGTGTGGCCGGTAATCGCAAGCACCGGCTGGCGATCGAACTTGGCATCGTAAAGCCCGTTCAGAAGATGAACGCCTCCGGGTCCGGACGTGGCGACGCAAACGCCAAGGCGGCCTGTGAACTTGGCATATCCGCATGCGGCAAAGGCGGCCGATTCTTCATGGCGGACCTGAATGAATTTCAGTTTGTCCTGCTTCTCCCGCAGGGCTTCGAAGACTCCGTTAATCCCGTCTCCGGGCAATCCGAAAATTGTGTCAACGCCCCACGCGATCAAGCGCTCGACGAGAAGATCTGCTACGGTTTTTGCCATCTGAATTCCTCCGTTTCCTTGAACTTCCAAGCACCATCCGGGTAAGACAAACCGCCGCCGCGATTCCTAGAAGCGCGCCGGCCACCGAAGCCTTGTCGAACCGGACCTCGCCCTGGATCATTGCCCGTAATTCCTCTTCGAGTCCCGCGACACTGGCCGCTTGCACGTCGGTCCGTTTGCCGCCCGCAACTGTTCTCGACTAGAAACATGTTCGGCTCAACTATGCGGATGCCATCGCCGGCTGCGGCTTAACGAGGCGCTTCTCGAGCTCGTAGATCTTCGGAGTTCCCAGTGAAGAAGATGGTGCAGTGTTTCGAATTTCATTCGAGCTTCCGTTCTCATCTCACAGCAGAGCCGCGCGAATTGCAGTAAGTATCAGAACTCCGGCCATCCCACGTGTATCCAGCGTTACCGAACGGAAGGCTGAAACAACCCGGAACCGGCGGCTTAGGGATAACGGCGACTCGGGAAATCGCACGTCACGTTACCTCTTTTAACGTTTAACGCCCTTCAGCCATCAGTTGGCCCGCCCCCATAGCGATCTCTCGGGGCCAGCCTCCGCTGTGGACGGCATTCGTCCACAACACTCCGATTGAGGTCCCCTGACGCACCTTGGCTGCATGCCTGCAGCAGTGGCAACTTCAGACCACCTTCGGCACGAATGAAAATATGAACTCCGCAATTCCTTCACCCGGAGATTATTTCCAACAAATATTGCACGAAATTCTTACTGCTCCGTTCTGCTGCGCACCCCCGCACCACGCTTTCCTTACCGAATCTCTACAATTGCAGTCATTCGCACGTACTTCTAAGAATTGGTGTATTTTCTAATACTTGGCACGCCACTTGCTTAACTCGGGCCGTGGTCACGGCCTCGAAGAAGGCAAAAGGGCCATGAGATTTCACGACTCTAATTAAGAACTGAAAAAAGAAAAAACCGGTTCCGCAGGAGGATTCAGTTGTACACTAAAACGCTAACTACTCTTGTCTCTCTCCAGAGACATATTCAATCCCGGACAACCCTGAAAATAGCAATTCTTTCGGTTGCTCTTTCTATAGGTACAGCAGGGTCCGCTTTCGCTGACCTCATCACGAACTTCGGTACCGCGGTTCTCGACGCTACAGGTACCGTGGTCGTCAGTGGCAATGGCACAACGGGCGGGTGCATCAACTGGAACGGAAGCACCACGTGCCCGACTACCGGCAGCGGAACCTACACTGTCGTCGCACCGTCAACAACTCCCTTTACCGACGGCACCTCGGGGACGATCAAGAACCTGAATTTCAACGTAGGATTCCCCGATACGCAATTCATCACCTATTCGTCGGCGGACGGTCCCGTTTTCTTCGATCTGACGGATATCCGAACGAATACAACCGGAAGTGCCATTGGCGATTGCACGAGCAACTCGCAGGATGTCTCGTGCACCCCGGCGGGGTCGATCTTCACCATCACGAACGGACCGGCCGACCCGAAAACCGGCTTGGTAGATACCGTGACCGTTTCGTTGACGACCGACCTTGAAGGTTATGTCAACGGCTCCGGGACAAATTACAACGCGGCGAACCCGTACCTGGGCATCTTCACCACCCAGGCGTTTTCGGGCAGCATCGCCTCGGTTCTTGCCACCATTCAATCCAATGGTTCCATTTCCGCTTCGTGGTCGGCGAGCCTTGGCCCGCAACCCGTCACCGTTACACCGGAACCGGCTACATCGTCGCTTCTGGTTTTAGGCATCGGACTGATTGCAGTCGGGGTTCGGAGGAGATCGCGTCGCTCATAAAAATTCCCTGATTGTAGTCCGTATCGACCGGGCCACCCCCAATGCAGGGGTGGCCCTCGATTTTTTTAACGCCGGGACATCTTGCCCCTTACCAGACTCCACCTATTCGAAATTCACGACCAGCCGTGGTGTCCCCCCGTTCTCAGAGATGCCTTGACGGAGTGGCTGCGCGCACTCTGGGATTACTCGGATGCCGCCAGCGTTATTGCGCCGGTTCTGACACGAGCTATGCGCGACTCCGGCGCCGTGCAGATCATCGACCTGTGCTCAGGAGGGTCCGGGCCGCTGCTCTCACTTCTGAAGCACCTTAACGCTTCCGATTCCGTGCGATTCGTGATGACGGACAAATTTCCCGCGCGTGATGCCATGGACAGAATCGCCGCCCAGAGCCATGGCAAAATCGCCCCTTGCTACGAATCGATCGATGCCGCCGCCCTACCTGCCGGCCTGAAGGGATTTCGAACCCTCTTCAATTCGTTTCATCACTTCCGGCCGCGGCAAGCTCAGGCCATTCTCACCGATGCCTGCCGCCACGGGCAGCCGATCGGGATATTTGAGATCACCCAGCGCACATTCTGGAAGACGCTCCTGGCATTTCCCGCGTCGTTCCTGAGCTGCTACCTCCTTATATTCCGGATGCGCCCCCGGCGTCCCGCGTGGTGGCTGCTGACGTGGCTCGTGCCCGTCATTCCGCTGATGATCGGATGGGATGGTCTGGTTTCCCACCTGCGTTCCTACACCCGTTCAGAACTCCTGCACATGACTGCGGAGTGCAACGGCGGCAACGGAGCGGCCTGGCAGTGGGATACGGGCAGGCTGCGCGCGCCGCGAGCCGGGGTAGTAGTCAATTATCTGATCGGCACACCCGCTCGATGATATCCGCCGCCCGCCGGGTCCCTCCCGCACATTGTACGGAATCGGCCATCAGAGCCGCGTTACGCGCATACGCAGGGTCCTTGAGCAGCAATGAAAGGTTCTCCCTGAGTCGCGCGGCCGTAAGCTCTCCGGACGGAAGCGACCGGCCTGCGCCGCTCCACCGCACCCTCGCCGCGATCGCCGGCTGCTCGTACGTGATCGGCACGGCCATTACGGGCACCCCGAAACTGAGCGCATCCAGCACCGTGTTCAGACCGGCATGGGTAAGCACAATCTTCGATTTGGAAATCACTTCCCGCTGCGGTGCGTAATGGACGGCAATGGGATCTCCCGCCAGTGAATGGATCCCTGCCACGTCGAGCCCGCCGCAATGGGCCAATACCAGTTGTGCGTCCAGCCCCGCGCAGGCTTCCGCAAAGCACTGAAATATACCCTTCTGCGAATGCTGCAGGGTCCCCAGTGAGGCATAAATCAAAGGGCGGCCGTTCAGCCGTTCCCACGGAAATTCGCTGCCATCGCCGTGGCGCCCGCGAAGCGGCCCGGTGTAGTGAAAGGCTGACGGAAGCTCGCGCCGCGGAAAATCCAGCGCTTTCGGCATCTGGCTGATCTGCGCCAGAGTGGAAAAGGAGTCTTCCGGATTACGATGGCGCGGCAGCCCCTGGCGTTTCCTGAACCTCGCCACAACGTCCGTCACCGGAGACATGATGCTCTCATAGACGCGGTATCCCAGCGCATTTCGCGCCCGCCTAACCCATCCGGTCCCGTAGCACCAGGGAGTAAAGGGTGGCGGAACTCCCGCTTCCCGGTTCAGCGGCAGCGCATTGCAAATGGTGACAAACGGCATCCCGAGATGTTCAGCCACCGAGCCGCCCGCCGGCTCTGTCTGATCCACCAGCAGCGTTTCGATTCCAGCACGCTCAATTGCCAGAGGCGCTTCCTCGCAAACCATTTCGGTTGTCCCGCGAATCGCCTGGATCGTAAATCGAAGCGCTGCCAGGCCTCGCCTGCGCCCCAGTTCGCGCAACGATTCAGCCAGCGATCCAGCCGGATGGCTTTCCTCCCCGATGCGCGCAAACTCGAGTCCTTCCGCGCGCGCCTGCGCCTCGACATCGGACATGTTGACGAACGTTACCCGGTGGCCCCGTGCGATGAGTTCCCTGCCCAGCGCACCGAACGGATGAATGTGCCCCGAGACCGGCGGACTGATAATCCCGAAATGCATGCCGCTTGCACCAACCGGAGCTAGAAAGAATCGCCGGACTTCACGAACCGAACTTCCCCGAGAGCAGATTCCGCAGCGAGTACAAAAGCCCCGGACTGCTCACCTGATGAAATACAGCCTCCCTCGGCAAAGTAGCCGCCACCCGCCGCCAGGCGCGAGGCAGGTTATGGTACGGAATTCCGGGAAAATAGTGATGCAGTGCGTGGTAGCGGAGCCCCACCGGCGCCCACACTTCGGTCCAAACGGCCCCCGGCGTATCGATCGAGTCCACCAGCTGACCCTGCCGGTCGAGCGAAGCGCCTTCGCTTTCGTAGGCATGCGCTCCCAGCGTGCGAAGCGTATTCACGAAGCTGATCACCGAAGAAACCAGCATCCAGACCAGGAATAATTTCCACGGCAGCATTCCCCGCAGGCACAGAAACGCCATCGCCCCCCAAAGGGCGGCGATAAGCGCACTTTCACGCCGCACTCTCCGCACCAGCTCCGGCGTGGCATTCCGGCGATAGGCCAGGTTCATCGTCAGCGATGAGAAGTGAACCACCAGCCATCTCTGCACGCGACTGGAACAGAACCCGGCCAGTGAAAGGATCAGGAACCGAACCATCAAAACCACGGGAATTAAAAAACTCTCCAGCGCAAAGACCACGGTCATCGCCCGGGATCGCGCAAACGGCAGATACTCCGGATCCTCCTTAGTGCCATAGCTGCTCAGGCTGTGATGGCCCTGGTGAACGCCGGAGTAGACAAATGAAGGCATCAGCAGTGGATAGCCGATGAGCGCGTTCCACGCCAGCGTGAAATGCGGAAGCACGCGCGGACTCAGATGAGCGATCTCATGCATGAAACACAACCCGCGGTAAAGCGCCGCCGCCGCGATTCCGCCGGACAGAAAATTCCATGCCGGAAGATGAACCCTCACCGTAAGCCCAAACGCTATCCAGCCGATCGCGGCCGTAATCAGAAGATCTGCCCAGTAAATTCGCGGATTTACGCCATGCAGATCGCGCACCAGTTCTCGCGTGCAGCGATCCTCCTGCTCGAATGAGAAGCCTTCCAAAACTGCGGCCCGGTCATATCTCATCGCCCGGCTTCCGCTGGAACATACCGGCCTGGCGCCAGAATCCCGTTCGGATCCATCGCCTCCTTCAGGGCGCACAAAAGCTGCCCATAAGCCGTATTCCGCTTGAATAGATTCATTCCCACGATTCCGAGCCGGTAAGAAAAATAACCCCGCCCTTCCAGCTGGTTCTCCAGATCCCGGAAGCAGCTCATGGCCTTCTGATCTTCCAGCGGAACGTCACGGTCGTAGGCGAGCGAAATGATGCAGGCCAGCGCGCGTTCCGTGAGCAGCGTGATCGAAATCTGCGGCTCAAAGCCCCATGCCAGCAGAGTCCTCTCCGCCATTGCCACCACTTCCCGGGCCGCGGCGCCTTCCATCGGCGCCACAGGAGCCAGCCAGAGCAGGCCACAACCGTCGCGGTCTGGATCGGGATTCTCCGGCACAGCCATGTTCTTCCGCCAGTACGCGCTCGACAACGTCTTTCGCGTAGGCACGCCTTTCAACAACCCATAGACCGGCCGCAGCAGTTCCAGCGTGCGTGTGAGGTCCAGCCCGGTCACCATCCGGTAAACCGTTCGGAACCGCGTCGCCAGCGCCAGCATACGGTCGTCCAGAAACTGCAGCCTTTTCGTTTTGCCCGCCATTGCGTCGCGCAATAAACGCCGCGCCTCTTTCACCTGTCCGGCGCTCCCGTAAAGAGCGCCCGATCCGCTCCACCGGCTGAATTTCATCTCCTTGCCGAGCTCCCGCATTCGCTCGGGCGTCAATGGCATGGGCTCACCCTGCGGAAACTGCTGAATGCCCGCCAGAACCTTGTAGTCGTTCCCGATATGCACCGCGCTGCGTAGCGTCCCGTTGATCCGCAGCGGCCGGAGCGCTTCCACCACCGAATTCAGGTCCTCGTCCCGCTCGCACTGAAAAAAGAAAGCCTGAAAACATTCGGGGGCAGGCATCAGCCAGATCGTCATCTCGGTCACGATCCCGAAGTTGGACTGCGAAAAGAGCCCGTCCAGACTGGGCCCGACTCCCCAGCGGTAAACATTCCCGGCCCTTGCCCCCGGCAGTTCGCCATACCCGGTACGCACCACGCGGCCATCCCCCAGCACAACTTCCAGACCGCAGACGTTGGCGAAGTGATCTCCATAGGGCGTGTGGCCGAATCCCCGTTCCATTGCATTCCCGATGAGACTGCAGTCAGGATGCGATCCCGTGGCATCCATCCACAGCTTCGAGTTGCGCTGTTTCAGATAGTCGAATAAATTCTGTTGCGTGACTCCCGGCTGCACGGTCACGTATCCCAGCTCTTCATTGAAACCGGTGATCCGATTCATCCGGCTCAGATCCAGCAGCGCGCACCCGGATGTCACCGGAACGCGCGAACCATACCCCCAGTTCTTGCCGCTGCTCACCGGGTAAAGCTTCAGAGACTGCCGGTTGGCCAGGCTGACAATTCTCGTCACCTCCTCGCGCGTCTGGGGCCGCAGGATGAACGGAATTTTCTGCGAAGTCTGAAACGTCGCCGTTTCAGCCGACTTCAGAGCGCTGCTGTCCGCTATGACGAAATCCTCTCCGAGGAGTTCCTTCCATTCCCGCAGGAAGTCTGCCCGTGCTTCCGGAACAGGGGACCCGGGAACGCGTGCCGGAGAGCTTAGCGGTGGAGAGATTGCTTGATGCGGTGTTGCCATGAAAATCTATTAAATCGACTGAACGGGAATCCCACAAACCGGAAAGGTGCTATAGAACCGGTAATGATTCCCGTCCTGTGTGAATACCGACGGTCAGGCCTCGCTGGGCATGACGACCGGCAAGGTGGCGATCACAGAACAGAAGTCCCGAATCGCCGAAGCGTATTTCCGGCTGGGATGGCGCGAATCGAAACGCAGAATCTCCATTACGCAGCCGTAGGCATGGTCGTAATAGGGGCGGATCGCCTTCCCTGCCCATTGCAGCGATTCTCCCCCCAGTCGCCGCAGGATCGAAGCCGAGCCGTTCCGCTCGGTGGCGGCGCTGATGCCGATTGCACCTCCCTGCAACTCGGCCCACGCGTATGTCGCCAGTACGCTGTTAAGCGCCTGTGCGGTTCCCCGCGCCTCCCTGGCCAGCGCCCAGCCACCCACCTCTATATAAGGGAATCCCGCCTCGCGCGCCATTTTCAGCTCGGCGTTCAGAGAGGCGCGAAAAATGGGCCCCCTGACGTCGCAACTGGCAAGCGATCCCTGGCTGATCCCGAGTTCCCAGCTCTCCACCGTGTTCGCATGGCGCAGAAACCTCAGACAGCCCAGAACCTTCCCGCCCGGCCCCATGGTCAGAAGATGCCAGCTCCGGTCGTCCCACTCGGAAACATGCCTGCCGTCACCTTTGAGTTGCGATCTGTTAATTGCGCGGTCTTCAAGATAGACTGATCCGCGGAGTCGTTGCATCTCCGATATCAGTTTCTTGTGAAACTGGTCCGAGGAGATGATAGGTCCCGAAAACTGTTTTAATGACGCTCCCGAAGGCGCCACCAGTAATAGAGAATGATTACAGCTTGAGCTGTAGAAGCGGCTAACTGATCGCATTCTGCCCTCAATATTCTATAAAGTTTTAGAAGTCAAGCCCGTTGTGTTTTAATCCACACCAACGAGCTATTACATTCGTAAAGAATATCACTACCGCAGTAGTGGCTACAACAAATTTTTTTGCCGCCAACCTGAAAAGATGCATTTCCGTCGGCCGGATCAATGTGGACGGTAAAGACTAAAGAGGAAATACTACCACAAATGCAGTAGAGGGCGCGCCAAGTTTGGCGCGCCCTCCAAAATATCAGATGTTCTTAAACTCTCGATTACAGTTTTTAGAAGATGATCTTCAAAGCCAGCTGAACGTTGCGTGGTTCTCCAAAACCGAGGCCCGGCGCCGATGCTGCGCTCCTGGTGTTGGTAAGCTGCCCGAACGAGGAACTGGTAAGAGTTGTCGTCGGGTTCGCCCAGTTCGTGCGGTTGAGCAGGTTGAAGATTTCCACGCGGAACTGCGCGTGAATTCTTTCCTTGATCGGGATGTTTTTGAAAACCGAGAAGTCCACCGAGCCGAATCCCGGCCCGTAGAGCGCATCCCTGCCGAGGGTGCCGAAGGTGCCCGCCGCCGGCTTGGCGAATGCCGCCGGGTTGAAGTACTGAACCGCCAGAGTGTTCGTCAGCACCGGAACGTTCGCGTAGGGATTTCCGATCAGATCCGGGCGATCTTTGTTTTCGCCCGAGCCGCTGACGTTGCTGCCGGCCGCGAGGTTGATCGGGTTGCCTGTCGAAAACGTGACCAGCGAGTTGACCTGCCATCCGTTCGTGAGCAGCGGAGCGAAATGCGCCTTGGGAACGTCGTAGGTCAGATAGCTGGTGGTGAAGGCGCGCGCATCGAAGGTGCTCGAGGCCCAGTCGCCTCTCAGGTTGTAGCTGTTCTGCGGTGACGTAACGCTCGATGCGTCGTCCAGAGCGTGCGCGTACGTGAAGTTGATGTTGGCGCTCAGCCCTTTCCAAACCTGCTGCCGGAGGCTCACCTGCATGGAATTGTAGGCGGAGTCGGCCGCTGAATTGAGCTGGTTAATGGCGGAGAGGTTGGGATACTGCACCGCATAGGGCCTGATGCCCGCGGCGAGCTGGTTGATATCGAGTATGACGGCCAGCTTGCGGCCCTCACTGCCCACGTAACCCACCTGCAGCAGCGTCGAAGATGTCAGCTGCCGCTGAATATTCAGGTTGTAGCTCATGATGTGCGGCATCGTGAAATTCGGGTTCACCGAGAAAGCGCCAAACGGTGGCGTCGCCGCTACCGTTCCAAACACCGGCACTCCGGACCCGAAAATGACATTCTTTGCCGTAAGCGTATACACCGGACTTGCGCCCGTCGGGTTGTAAGCCGCGCCATTGGCTCCGCCGTTGCCTACGCCGCCGGCCGCGGTAAACTCGCTGACCGCGGGAACGTCGTAAAAGAATCCGAATCCGCCGCGCACCACCCACTTGCCGCCTTTAACCGGCGTGTAGGCGAATCCAAAGCGCGGCGCGAAATCGAGTTTGCTCGGCGTGTACAGAGGTGTCGTCACAAATCCCTGCGAGGGCAGGAAGTTGTAAAGATCGCCGGCGGTATGGGGCGCCCCCTGATAGGTGTAGCGGACCCCGTAATTCACCGAGAACTGGGAGGTCACCTGGTAGGTATCGTGTGCCCATGCGTCGAAGGAATTCACCAGATAGATTTTCTCCGGATTCCCCCGCACGATGGTGGCGCCGCTGGAATTACTGGGTTCGCCCGCCAGAAAATCAGCCAGCGATTTCAACGCGCTCGAAACAGTGCTGTCCGCCGACCACGGTCCGCGCGTGCCGTCGAACGCGAACGTTCCACGGGAGTTGCTGAAGTAGGCCACATCGACGTTGGCTCGGCGATACTCACCGCCGAACTTGAACTGATGACGTCCCTTCGTGTAGGACAAGTTGTCCGTCGCATGGCCGACAACGTCGGTGCGTCCCAGCGGGGGAGTCGCGCCCGTATAATCGAACCCGCTGATCTTCACCGTCGGCGCGCCGGCAACCGTGGAGCCCGTCAGCAGACCCAGCGCGGCTGAACTATAACCCGTATTGAAGTCGTTGAACGTCTGCAGGAAGTAATTGGTCCCCAGCGTGACTTGGTTCACCAGCGTGGGCGACCAGATGTCGTTCTCCACAACGGAAAAATTATGCACATGCATGGGAGCGGTCTGGAAATAATCTTTGATGTGCGCTCCCACGTCCGCGGTCTGCGTTCCCGTGCCGCCGAGATAACGCACCGCCAGCGTATGCTTGTCGCTGAATCGGTGATCGATTTTCGCGATGCCGTTGTAGCTGTTGTAAGTGTTCAGGCCGTTGGCAAGGTAGTTGTTGGCCGTAGCCGGACCGGTCAGAACACTGGCCGGGAAAAGACTCAGCATGTTGACCGAGATCTGATTCACCGGCACGTTGTACCTGGTCAGAACTCCCTGTGCCGCCGCCACCCATGCCGGTGAGGGTGTGGTGTCCAGAATGGAGAGTCCCGCAACGGCAAGCTGTACTTCACCCGTAAGGAAGTAGAAGGTCTTGTTTTTCTTGATCGGACCGCCCACCGCGAACCCGAACTGATTATTCCGGATTTCCTGCACCGGACTGGTCGCCGACTGCACGGGCGACCGCGAGGCGAGCGCCTCATTCCGGTCGAAGAAGAAAAGGCTGCCGTGCAAAGAGTTGGTACCCGATTTGATGACCATCTGGACCGCGCCGCCGGCGTTACGGCCCGCATCGGCGCTGGCGCTTGCTTCCACTGAAAACTCGTCCAGCGCTTCGATCGGCACCAGCGCTCCCGCGATGCCGGATACTCCGCCCTGATTCACTGCCACCGCGTTCGAATACGCGTCGTTGTTATCCGCGCCGTCGATCTGGAAGTTTTTGGCATTGGTTCGCGTGCCATTGATGGACGCCGTGCCGACCGGCGTTACGCCGGGAGCCAGTTTGACCATCTGGGTGAAATCGCGCCCGTTCATGGGCATTTCCTGCACCGATTTATCGTCCACCACAGCCACCAGCGCGCTGGATGTAGTCTCCAGCGCAGCCGCGCTGGCGGAGACTTCGATTTGCGTAGTTTGCTGTGCCACCCCCAGTTGCACGGGAATGTTTGCCGTCTTCGCCACCGAGATCTCGATTCCAGTCACCTTGCGGCCTTCGAACCCCGGCATCGTGACGGTCAAATCGTACATCCCTACAGGCAGTTCCGCGACCAGGAAGTCTCCATGGCCGCCGGTCAGAGCCGTGCGGCTCAAGCCGGTGGACGGGCTGTCCACTTTGACCGCCGCGCCCGCAAGCGCAGCGCCGCTGGCATCCGTAACCGTCCCGGCGAGATCGCCGCGAAAAGTCTGCCCGAAAGCTGTGCTGCTTAACAAGGCAAAAAACAGGAGAAAACGAGCGTTGGTCATGCAACCTCTTCCTTAAATAAAGGTGGGATTAGAGACTTAATTACAAAAAACCAACGTGGTGTGGAACGTGGACAACGACAGGATGCCCGGAACTAGAGGATAATGCCCTGAAATTACAAAAGCTGTACCCTCAATACTAGAGGAGCGCATAGCGTTTTGCAAACGAGAGGAGGAGGGGAAAAGATTAAAATATCGAAATAGAACGCGCGGAATCCGCCGTGTCAGCGATCGAACTGGACATTGACGAACGAGGGAAACCGCAACTCGGCAATCTCCACGTTCAGGGAAATCTCTTTCTTGTTCCGCACCACCGTGAAAGAAAACAGCTTGGCGCCACGCGCCCGGACCAAGCCCAGAATCTCCCGGGGGCTCGCCACCGGAGTTCCATTCACCTTCGTCACCACATCGCCCGCTTTTAGTCCAGCCCGCTCCGCCGGCGTTTTCGGTCCCACTGTGCGAACCAAAACACCGTCCTTCACGCCGAAATAAGCCGCCAGTTGCGGACTCAAGGTCTCCCCTTCAAAACCCACCAGAGCCCCGGACCCTGTCAGGCTGGAAAAAGGCGGACTACCGTCCCACGGCCCGCTCTGAGGCATAGGAGGCATCGGTGGCATCGTCGAATCGGGCAGCAGGAGGAACGGATTTTCCGGACGCGACTCGAGCGTAGCCGAAACGTTCCGTTTCGCCCCCTCGCGCCAGATGGTCAGATTCACTTTGCTTCCCGCGGGCGAGATGCCGATTGACCGGATGAACTGGTCTGCGTCCTCGATCGTCTGCCCGTTGACTTCGAGAATCACGTCGTGGATCTTTAGCCCCGACTTTGCAGCCGGGCTTTTCTCACCGACACTCGTGACTTCCACGCCGTTGTCGTTTTTCAGACCCAGCGCCTTCACGCGATCCTCGGTCAGTTCGATGAATCCTACCCCGAGATACCCCCGCTCCATCGCCGCGCGCAGTGTGGCGGAGCGGGCCCTCTGGGGCGCCTGCGCATAACCGGCCGAAACCAGCGGAAACACCGCCAGCATCGCGATCAGTATTTTATTTCGAAACATACCGGTTCACTCCACATGCTTATTAAGACGCACCGTCGCGGAATCAGTAAGTACCCACAGACGCTTTCATCGCCTCCAGAAGGTTCCGGCAGCGCGTCCGGACGTAGTTGTTATCGTCTTTCTGAACCACATCCTGCAGAACGCCCACGATGGAATCGTCATGATGCGCGGTCAGAACTTCGATAGCCTGCACCCGGATTCCTGGATCTTCGTCATGCAGCAGAACATTCGCCATCGTCTTGCGCACCGTTTCATCCGCGCCGTAGGGCTTCAATCCCTCGATTGCCTTGAGCCGCACCCCGGCGTTTGGATCGTGCGTCGCCGCGTCCACCAGCGCCCGCCGCACTTCCTGCGAATCGCCGCTGTTCTGCAGAAAGTTCAGCGAATCCACCCGCACGCCCGGATTCGATTCATCCCGGACGGCGCTTAGCAGCAGCGCCTGTATCCGCTGATCGCGCAATTCGCCCACTACCATCCGCCGTTGCACATCGTCAACCGCGATCTGCACCTTGCCGGTTCCGTCCGGCTCAACCGAGCGTACGCTCGAGAACATTGGCGCGCTCAGCCCGGCCTGCATGCCTCCGAATTTCGCCGGCGTATATCTCGCCCCCACCCATCCCAGAAGCACCAGCGCCATCGCCCCCACCGGAACGCGGAACGGGATATGAAAACCCGAAAACCGCCGGAAGCTTTCCAGCCAGCCCGGCCATGCCGATGCGGTCCCGGATGTTCCCTTTCCCAGACTGCTTCTAAGATCGGCCCGGCACTGCGCAAGCAGAATGTCGTCGGTAAACTCGTCCCTCTGCTCCAGCGCCTTCAGAAATACGCGGTGCCGCGCCAGTTCCGCCTGGCATTCCGCGCAGGCGGCCAGATGCGATTCAACCTGCTCCTCGACGTCCGAAGAAATTTCTCCGTACACATAAAACGCAATTTGAGATTTCACCTCGACGCAGTTCATACGAATGTCTCCAGACTCGCTCTCATTTTCTGGGTCGCCCGAAATAAGCAGTTCTTTGCCGCTTCCTCGCTGGTCCCGATAATTTCGCCGATCGCGCGCAAACGCAGCCCCTCATAATGCCGCAATTCAAACACAGTGCGCTCCCGTGGTGTCAGCGCGTCCAACGCGTGGCCGATGCGGGCATTGAGTTCGCGATTCCACATCTGCCTTTCGGGATTACCGGCAGGATTTCGCTCCTCCATCTGAATCGCCCGGTCGACCGGCCCTTCTTCGGTGTCCACCACCGTCGATTCCTCTTTGCGCACCTTACGCCGCCGCAGATGATCGAGGCAGATGTTCGTCACAATCCGGTACAGCCAGGTGTGGAACAGGCAGTCGAACCGGAATGAATGCAGATTGCGGTAGACCTTTAAAAAGGCCTCCTGATAAACGTCCCGGGCCTCGTCCGCCGAGCCCAGAAGGTTCATGGCCAATCGAAGCACACCCCGGTCATGGGCGCGTACCAAGCGCTCGAATGCGTCATGATCGCCACTCTGCGCGGCGCGTATCAGGCCCGCTTCGTCCCTGGGCTCAGACCGGGCGTCCGGCAATATGGCACTCACCGTTTCCGCGGCATCGTGCATTTGCTTACTTCTAATGCCATAGACGCGCCTCATCGAAAAATGTCACGAACACGCCCCGAACCTTCTTCGAGGAGCACGTATTTGACGTTTCCCCCCGTCAAATCCCCTTTAAGCTAGCCTATCGCAATACCGGGATAACTACCCTTGTGGCGCTCCCTCATCATTTGCGCAAAAAAATGGTCCGAAGTGGCCCGGTCCAGTTTGACCCATCCCCTATAATGAAAGAAGCCTCATGCATCTACAACGCACTGAACGCACCACGGATCTCGATCCGCGTCAAACAGCCGAATGGCTTGAAGCGCTCGATCAGATCGTCGATGAAATGGGGCCCGACCGGGTCAATTTCATTCTCGACAAATTAGCCGAACGGGCCCGCGAAAACGGCGTTGACGTACCCGTCCGCGCGACTACCGATTACATTAATACGATCTCTCCGGATCAGGAAGTCACCTATCCGGGAGACTGGCCAACCGAGCGCCGGCTCAAGAGTCTGATGCGCTGGAACGCCATGACGATGGTTTCCCACCAGAACAAAGACGACGATGGCATCGGCGGTCACATCGCCACCTATGCCTCGCTGGCTACTCTTCTTGAGGTCGGGTTCAATCATTTCTTTCGTGGAAGCTATGGCGATCAGCCCGGCGATTTCATTTATTTCCAGGGTCACGCCTCGCCCGGCGTTTATGCTCGCGCATTCCTGGAAGGCCGGCTCACCGAGGCGCAACTGAAAAACTTCCGCCACGAATTGCGCGGCGCGCCCGGACTCTCCTCCTATCCCCACCCCTGGCTGATGAAAGACTTCTGGCAGTTCCCCACCGTCTCCATGGGGCTCGGGCCGATCAACTCCATCTACCAGGCCAAGTTCATGCGCTATCTCGAAAACCGCGGCATGATCGAGCCGACTCCCCGCAAGATCTGGGCATTTCTCGGCGACGGCGAAATGGATGAGCCCGAGTCGACCGGCGCCATTACAGTCGCCACCCGTGAACGTCTCGACAACCTGATCTTTGTTATCAACTGCAACCTGCAGCGTCTCGACGGCCCTGTTCGTGGCAACGGAAAAGTGATTCAGGAACTGGAAGGACTGTTCGCCGGCGCCGGCTGGAACGTTGTGAAATGTATCTGGGGCTGCGACTGGGATCGCCTGCTGGCCAAAGACACTTCCGGGCGTCTCGTTCAACTGATGAACGAGTGCATCGATGGCGAATACCAGGCCTTCAAGGCCAAAGGCGGCGCCTATACGCGGCAGGAATTCTTCGGCCGCTATCCGGAAACCGCCCGTCTGGTCGAAGACATGACCGACGATGAAATCGCCGATATGCATCGCGGCGGCCATGACCCGAAAAAGGTCTATAACGCCTACAAGGCCGCAATGGACCACAAAGGCGGACCCACCGTTGTCCTGGCCAAGACCGTTAAAGGCTATGGCATGGGCACCGGCGGCGAAGCCCGCAACGCAGCCCACCAGCAGAAAAAGATGAAGGACGATCAGGTCGGCGCCTTCCTCTCCCGCTTTAAGCTTTCCATTCCGTCCGAAATCGTCACCTCCGGTGCCATGTACCGCCCCGACGAGTCGAGCCCCGAAATCGTGTACTTGCACGAGCGCCGCAAAGCGCTCGGCGGTTACCTGCCGGTTCGCAAGCCCGCCCCCTCGAAGACCAAGGCGCCCTCCGCAGATCTCATCGAGGAGTTCAAAGCCGGCTCCAAAGAACCCCACCCCTCCAGCACCATGGCTTTCGTCCGTCTTCTCGCGAAGTTGATGAAGACTCCCGAATTCGGCAAGAAAATTGTCCCCATCATCCCGGATGAAGCCCGCACCTTCGGTATGGAGGCCATGTTCCGCAACTACGGAATCTATGCCGCGGCCGGACAGCTTTACAAGCCCCATGATTCCGATCAGCTCCTCTATTACAAGGAAGCCAAAGACGGCCAGATGCTCGAAGAGGGCATCACCGAGGCCGGCTCGATCGCCGAATTCACCGCGGCCGGCACTGCCTACGCCAACTACGGGGTAGATGCCATTCCGTTCTACATCTACTACTCGATGTTCGGCTTCCAGCGCGTGGGCGATGCTATCTGGGCATTCGCGGATTCGCGCGGTAAAGGCTTTCTGCTCGGCGCCACCGCGGGCCGCACGACCCTCTCCGGAGAAGGTCTGCAGCACCAGGACGGCCACTCGCTCCTGCTCGCCAGCACGGTGCCCACAATCGCCGCCTACGACCCCTGCTTCGCCTTCGAGATCGCTGTCATTGTGCGCGACGGCATTCGGCGCATGTACGAGGAGCGCGAAGATCTGTTCTACTACCTGACCTTGTACAACGAAAACTACCCGCAGCTCGCCATGCCGGAAGGTTGCGAGGAAGGCATCCTGAAAGGGATTTACCTCCTCAAGAAATCTGACTTGTCCAAAGCGAAAGCGCGCGTACAGCTTCTCGGCAGCGGCTCAATCCTGACCGAAGCGCTTAAAGCGCAGCAGATTCTGGCCGACAAATACAGCATAGCCGCCGATCTGTGGAGCGTCACCAGCTACAGCGAACTCCGCCGCCAGGCCCTGAAGATCGAACGATGGAATCGCCTGCATCCGGCCGAACCCGCCCAAAAACCTTACATCCAGCAAGTCCTCGAAAACACCGAGGGACCGGTCATCGCGGCATCGGACTACATGAAGACCGTGCAGGATCAGATCGCCCCCTGGCTGCCGGGCCGTTATCTCTCTCTCGGGACTGACGGTTTCGGACGCAGCGATAACCGCGAACACCTGCGAGCGCACTTTGAAGTGAATGCGGCCTCGATCGCGGGAGCGGCGATTTCCAAACTGGCCCGAGATGGCAAGTTCGAGCCGAAGAAGGCCGCCAAAGCTTTGGCCGACCTGGGCATCGATCCCGAAAAAGCCGACGCAGCGACTGCCTGAAACCACTGCCTGAACCCGGCGCGCGCGGCGAATAGCTTTCGCCGCGTTATTACCTAATTACCTAGTCTCCTGTCCCAGTGGTTCGTGAAGTAATTCCCAGGGGATGCGAAGTTGGGGTCCGGCGGGCGTAGCGAGCGATGCTGTCGAGGATCTGATCGGCAGTTCGGGTCCACACGAAAGGTTTGGGATCTTCGTTATGGATTTGGATGTACTCGCGAATCGCCGATTCCAGTTGCCTGACGCTGCGGAACGCGCCGCGCCGGATTCGTTTGTTGGTGAGTTCGGCGAACCAGCGCTCGACCAGATTCAGCCAGGAACCATATGTGGGCGTGAAGTGAACGTGAAAACGGGGTCGCTTGAGCAGCCATTTGCGAATGAGCGCGGTCTTGTGCGTCCCATAGTTATCCAGGATCAGATGCACATCCAAGTCGGCGGGTACGTTCGCCTCGATAGTATCGAGAAACCGGCGGAATTCCACCGAACGATGCCGGTGGTGAAACTGCCCAATCACCTGACTGGTTTTCAGATCCAGTGCAGCGAACAGGGAGGTCGTTCCATGCCGCTTATAATCGTGAGTGCCGCGCTCCAGCTGACCCGGCTGCATGGGTAACAGCGGCTGTGTCCGATCCAGTGCCTGAATCTGACTCTTCTCGTCAACACACAGCACGAGCGCATGTTCGGGAGGGTTGATATAAAGGCCCGCAATATCGCGCACCTTCTCGATCAGCAGCGGGTCCGGCGACAACTTGAAGGTGTCGCTGCGATGGGGTTGTAATCCGAAAGCGCGCCAGATCCGGCTGATCGTCATCCGGCTCAGTCCGGTTGTTTTCGCCAGTTCCCGAGTGCTGCAGTGTGTCTGCCCGCGTGGCGTGCTCTCCAGAGTCTGAATCACCACACGTTCCACCTGTTCGTCGCTGACTTTGCGCGGCGCACCGGGTCGCGGTTCATCGTAGAGTCCCTCCAGCCGCGTCTTCAGGAAGCGGGCTCGCCACTTACCCACCATGCCCAATGAACACCGCAACTTTCGCGCCACGGCATGATTGTCCAGCCCCTCGCCACAGGCCAGCACGACCCGCGCCCGTCGCGCCAGCAGCGGCTCACTCCGCACTCGATGAGCCATCGATTCGAGTCTCTCCCGCTCTTCCTCGCTCAGCAGCAACGCTTGTTTGGGTCGTCCTGTGCGCATCCGGCCTCCTGCATTTTATTAGATGCACGAGGGCATACTTAGATTCCAAATTTCTGGGACAGGAGACTAGTCGTGCGGAATCTTGTCCAGAACGTCCGCGCTCTCTTCGATTTTGTCTTCCCGGTAAAGAACGTCGGCCAAGCCTTTTAGCGCATCCACATTCCGCGGCTCAGCCTTGACAACTTGTTTGAGGATGTCCTCTGCCGTCGCATAGTCTTTCTTGTCGGCATACTCCTGCGCAGCCAGCAGCTTCGTCTTGCTGTCCGCGTTTGCGGACGGCTCAGCCAGCTTCGATGAACCCGACGGCATCGCTGCTGCCGCTGTCCCGTTACTCGCCGCCGATGCCTTGCGTGAGGAAGACATCCTCGTCAAACCTGCGCCGGCCCCCACGACGACCAGCACTGCGCCGACAACCATCCAGAAAACCTTGGGGGAGAACCTCGGTTTTCGCCGCTTCTTCCGGATCTCACCGCCCTGCGTCTCGGCCGCCGGCGCCGCGGATTCCAGCCGTTTCGGCAACTCATGCGCCAGCCTGTCCACTCCGCTGATGAGCCGGCTTAAATTGTCTTCCGTACGCTGCGAGTACTCGCGAAGCTGACTCATCGCCTCCGCCTGCTTCGACATGTCCGTCTCAAGCGCGGATACACGCTGCACCAGCTTGACCTGGATGTTCTTGACGAAGGTTTCCAGCGTGCGGACGTGCGTGTCCTCGATTTCCTGCTGAAGCTTGTCTGCCAGATGGTGAAACCGGGAGGTAACGGCTTCTTCGATCAGCGAAGGCAGCCGCGCTTCGAGATCCTGCACCGTGCGCCCCAGAACCAGATCCTTTCCACCCGATCCGCGGAAAGTATCCGTCATCTGCGTGCTCAACCACCCGCGCACGTCGTTTGGAACCGGCTCGTCTCCGGTTTCCATGCCGTTGATGCGGCCTTCGATCTCGTCCAGCCTGTCCAGAATGGGGCGGATCCCGTCCGCCATCTGACTCAGAATTTCGTAGTCCCGGTCTCCGAGATCCTCCCCTTCGCCTTCCTCCCGCAGACGCTCGCGGAGCCTTTGCGGATCAGCCGTCCTTCTCACCGGCGGCCGGCGAGACCTGCCATAGCGGCCGGCGGCCTCCCGCGGACGCTTTTCAATCTGGCGCGCCGAAAGGTCGTCGTCTTCTTCGCCGTCGATCGGCTCCTCGTATCGCTCTTCTTGTCTTGCGGCCGGGCGGGGAACTTCCTGGAGCAAGTGCCGGTCGAGCCCGTCGCGGCGAAGTTGCGGCGAGAAATACTGGCCCCCGTCCTGGACGTAATTAATCGCGTCGATGAGATGCCGGGCCGGGCCGTTCTTCAGCAGATAGGCGTCGCCGCCCGCCCGCACCACTTCACGGATAATATCGTCGTCGGTCGATCCGGACAGGATGACAATTTTCGTGCCCAGATTCTCGCTCCGAACGCGCCGGATCATTTCAATTCCGTGCACTTTCGGAATATTCAAATCGATCACCGCGACATCCGGCCGCAGATCGCGCATCCGGGCCAGCGCGGCTTCTCCGTCCGGACACTGCGCAATCACATTGAATCCGGCTGTGCCCTGCAGCACCGCCGCGAGCCCGTCCCGGCGAAGCGCATCCTCATCGGCAAGCAGAATTGTGATTTTAGTCTGGTCAGCCATCGGCAGGAATAGAGGACTTGTAATATTTTACCTGTATTCCGGTTCAGGCCGTCGAAGATCCGTTTTGAAGATTCCTTTGGATAGCAAACCGGACCAGCCCCGCCACTCCGTTCACCTCCAGTTTTCTCATTACATTCGCGCGGTAAGTATCTACTGTTTTGGGACTGATATTCAGGAGTTTTGCGATGTCTTTCGGGCGTCTGCCATCCACCAGAAAGGTAAAGACCTCCTGCTCGCGCCGGCTGAGTTGTGCCAGAGGGTCCGTGCTTTCCCCCGCTTGCTCAAAGACCTCACGCTGGATGAGCGGAGTGAGATACTGGCCCCCGTCCGACACATAACTGATCGCATCGAAAAGGTGGCGGGCCGGTCCTTCTTTCAGCAGGTATCCGTCTGCGCCGGTTTGAAACGCATCCCGAACCGCACTCGCATCCCGGCTGGTGGACAGCACCAGAAGCTTCGTCTCCGACTTTGCCATTCTGATGCGGCGAATGACTTCCAGCCCGCTCAATAGCGGCAAATTCAGATCGATAACCGCAAAATCCGGCTTCAGCGTCAGAATCGCCGTCGCGGCGTGAGGACCGTCGCAGGCCTGACCGATCACTTTCAGGTCCGGGCGCGAAGCGCAAAATGCCGCAATCCCCTCCCGGACGATCCCGTGGCTGTCTGCAAGTACAAGCGTGATCAATCCTCCTTTATACCTTTCGCTTCAGGAATTTATCTGGTTTTTCTTTCGCTGCGGTGAGGAAACGGTTCTGGTACTACCACGCGCCGACGGCTGTCGGAAAGCACTTAAGAATGTTTCTAGCTGCCGTGCTCGATGCGGGGCGCCGGGCGTTCGACAAAAAATGAGCGCGGCGTCTGCCATGGCGTTCCTCGGGAATTGCGCGGCCCGTCCCCCGCGGGCGTGAGGTTCCGGATTCCGAATAATGCCAGTTCCAGCCGGTCTTTCACGCCCAGTTTATGGAAGAGCTTGGACAAATACACTTTGACCGTACCTTCGGAAATCTGAAGCGTAGCCGCGATATCCCGGTTCTTCAACCCCTGCGCCAGCAGACTCACAAGCTGGCCTTCGCGCCGCGTAAGCGAATAGCGTCCAGCCGACATAATACTGTCCGTCAGGTTCTTTTCAAACCACAACTCGCCATCGTCGACACTGCACAGACACCGCAGCAGCGACTCGATCGTGGCTGTCTTGCTGAGAATTCCCCGAATTCCGAACCCCATCGCCTGCAGCGCCAGTTCGGTTGGAATCGAATTCACCCAAAGCACGATTTTGGTCCGGGAAGCCTCCGCCTGCAGGGTGTGAAGCACGCTGAATGTGAAGCCCTCCGACAGATCGACCAGCAGAACATCCGGCCGGTGCAACCGGATCTGTTCGCTCAGCAAATCCATCCGGTTGCAATAAGAAACCAGATTTAATCCGGAAGAATCCGGTAAAATGCGCGCAAGGCCCTCGGCGAGAATCGGTTCGTCAGTGCAGAGAAGTATGCTTCCCATGTGATGGAGCTTAACACTTTATGGAGCAGTTTTCTAAGAATGTTTTCTATATCTTATCTTTAATGTTCGACGTCGCGGCCGAAGGATAAGGATCGACTGAACCAGTCTACGTCGCCCGGGCCCCGATCGGATTTAGAGAATATGCGTCACCCGATTTACGCATATACCGGCGAATATTTCCGCTCCATCAGAAGCGCGTCAGTTTATTGAGTCCGTTGAAGGCCGCCGCTTTATAGCACTCCGCCAGCGTGGGGTAATTAAATACCGTATCGACAAAGTAATCCATCGTGCCGTCGAGAATCATCACGGCCTGCCCGATATGCAGCAGTTCGCTGGCGCCCTCGCCGATAATATGCACTCCCAGTAATTTCCGCGTTTCCCGGTGAAAAATGATCTTGAGACGCCCTGTGGTGTCGCCCCGGATCTGGCCCCGCGCGATTTCGCGGTAATAAGCCACCCCGACTTCATACGGAACATCTTCATCGGTTAACTGCTCTTCTGTCCTGCCAATAAAAGAAATCTCCGGAATTGTATAGATTCCATAAGGATAATGCGCGGGTTTCGACTGTACCGGGATACCGAATGCCCTGCCCGCCGCCACCCTTCCCTGTTCCATCGACACCGAAGCCAGACTGGGAAACCCGATGACATCCCCCACCGCGAACACGTTTGGCTGCGCGGTGCGGAAGTCCTCATCCACCTTGATTCTGCCCCGCGCATCGGCTCCAATGCCGGCGGCCGCGAGGTTCAGTTCATCCACATTACCCTGCCGCCCGACCGCATAAAGCAGCGCATCGCACGAGATCTTCTTCTTGCTTTTCAGATTCGCCACCACTCCGGTCGGGTGTTCCTCCACGCTCTCGACTTCTTCGTTCATCCGCATGGTGACCCGGTTATCCCGCAAATGATAGGAAAGCGCCTCTACAATTTCCGTATCCGCGAATTCCAGCAGCCGCGGACGTTTCTCAACCAGAATGACCCGGACGCCCAGCGCCGCGAACATGCACGCATACTCGACTCCGATCACCCCGCCCCCGACCACCACCAGCGTTCGCGGGATTTCCGGCATAGAGAGAATCTGGTCGCTGTTGATAATGTTCAAGCCATTTATCTTTACGAGCGGGGACGCGGCCGGCTTCGTGCCCGTGGCGACGATGACAAACGGGGCTTCGTAAAGCGTCTTCCCATGCGCATTCTCCACCTCGATGTGCGTGGAATCGACAAAACTCGCCTGCCCGGAAAGAACATTGATATTGTTCCGCGAAAGCTGCGCCTGCGTAACATCCACCTCGGACTTGATCACGTGCTGCACCCGGAAGGAAAGGTCTTCCATGCTAATCCTTTCCTTCACCCGGTAGTTGATACCGTAGACATTCTGATAACAGATGCCCGACAGATGCATCACCGCTTCGCGCATGGTCTTGCTTGGAATCGTCCCCGTGTTGATGCAAACGCCGCCGATTACCTCCCGCTTCTCCACCAGCGCCACCTGCTTGCCCCACTTCGCTGCCTGAATGGCGGCTCTTTGGCCCGCGGGGCCGGAGCCGATGACGATCATGTCGTAATGTTGCATTTGGTATTCGACGTTCCCCCTGTAGAATAAACGGCGTCCCGCCCCGGAAAACGCCCGCGGCCTCCCTTTAACAAAAAGAAAACAAACCGCATGATACCCTTGGATTTTCGAATCTCGCAGCTAATATGCCCGCTCGTGTGAGCGAAGCTTTCGTCCTGCAAACCTGGCCTTTCAAGGAAGGGGACCTTATCGTCAGTTTCCTGGCGCGTGACCTGGGAAAACTGCGCGGCGTCGCAAAGCGGGCCAGGAGGCCAAAGAGCGGTTTCGGTTCCGGGCTGGAGCGCCTTTCGCATATCAGGATGTCATATTTTCAACGGGAGAATCGGGAACTGGTGAACATCGACTCATGCGAGCTCGTGCACTCCCAGTTCGGCCTTTCCAGCGATTTCGCTTCCGCCTGCGCGCTGGATTACTTCGCCGAAGTCTCTGAACAACTTCTCCCCGCTGCCGAACCGGGCGAGAAATACTTCCGGCTGCTCACCGCGGTTCTCGATAATCTCCGTACCGGTGGCGCGGGAGCCGCCTGGCGCGCCGTCACCTACTTCAGCGTTTGGGCCGTCAAGCTGGCCGGATTGCTGCCGGACCTCCATGCCTGCCTCGGCTGCGGCGAGTGGCTGGAAAACGAAAAAGCCTTCTTCTGCCGTTTCCGCACCGGACTTTATTGTCAGGATTGCCGCCGGTCTCTCGACCTGCGCGGCACCTGGGAACTTTCCGCCGAATCGCGCGCCATCGCCGAAGAGATACTGCGCAAACCTGTTTCCGAACTAACCGCGCGTTCATGGACGCAAACCACGGCGGCCGACCTGCGCAGGCTCGTCGTCCAGCAGATCGAAAATCATATAGAACGAAAGTTGATTACCGTGCCCGTCCTCGAGGCCGCGGCTCCGATATAGATCATGCCCACGTTTCAGCAAATTGTCGCCAGCCTCAAGCAGTATTGGGGAGACCGCGGCTGCATTATTCAGGAACCTTTCGATGTGGAGGTTGGGGCCGGCACCATGTGCCCAGAGACCTTTCTCCGCGTGCTCGGCCCGAAGCCCTACCGGACCGCCTATGTTCAGCCCAGCCGCCGCCCCGCCGACGGCCGCTATGGCGACAATCCGAATCGTCTGTTCAAACACATGCAGTTGCAGGTGATTTTGAAACCGACGCCGAAAGATGTAATCGAACAGTACATGGGTTCGCTCGAAGCCATAGGGATCGACCTGCGCAAGCACGATATCAAGCTCGAAGAGGACAACTGGGAATCGCCGACCCTCGGCGCCTGGGGCGTCGGCTGGCAGGTAATGCTCGACGGCCTTGAGATCACGCAGTTCACTTACTTTCAGCAGTGCGGCGGCATCGACCTCGATCTGGTCCCCGCCGAAATCACCTACGGCCTCGAACGCCTGACCGCCTTCCTGCAGGGCGTCGACAGCGTCTATGACATCGAATGGACGCCCGGCGTGAAATACCGCGATGTCCGCTACACGGACGAACTGCAGTATTCGGTCTACAATTTCGAAATCGCCGACGTTCCCACTCTGTGGAAGCTGTTCGACATCCACGAAGCCGAAGCCAAACGGCTGCTCGATCTCTTCCGCGCCTCCAAATCCGATAGCCGCTTCCCTTTGCTGGCGACTTACGATCATGTTCTGAAGTGCAGCAATCTCTTTAATACGCTCGATGCGCGCGGCGCCATCAGCGTCACAGAACGGGTCGCCGTCATCGGCCGCGTACGAAAACTCGCGGTGGGCGTCGCGGAATCCTGGGTCGAACAACAATTTGCTCCCGCCGTAAAAGAGGAGAGTGCGGCATGAATCTTCTCCTCGAAATTGGCGCCGAAGAAATTCCCGACTGGATGCTCGCTGGCGCTCTCGATTACCTCGGGGGCGGCATCGGCGATCTCCTCAGGCAACATCAGCTGGGCGATTTAACAGTCCGCACGGATGCAACCCCGCGGCGTCTTGTCGTCCGCGCCGAAGGCGTTAAAGAAGCGCAGGCGGAAACCGAGGAACGAGTCTGGGGGCCTGCCAAAACCGCGCCCGAAGCGGCCGTCGCCGGTTTCGCCAAAAAGCAGGGGCTCACCATCGACAAGCTCGAAATCCTGTCCGATGGAAAAAACGAAAAGTACAGTTACATCCGCAAGATCGCCGGACGCGGCGCGGCCGGAATTCTGGCCGATGCTCTGCCTCAGCTGGTGCTGAAGACCCCCTTCCCCAAAACGATGTACTGGACGGAGAAAGGCGGCGAGCGTTTCATCCGTCCGATCCGGTGGATAGTGGCACTGCTGGGCAATCAGGTCATTCCGTTTCAGATTGCCGGAGTCCCCGCGGGACGCGAATCCAGCGGCCATCGCAAACTGGGCGCGGCGCGCTTTCCCGTGACGTTTGAGAATTACGAGGAAGAGCTTCGCAAAAACTTCGTGATCCTTTCCGCCGAAGAACGCCGTCGGCGCATCCGCGCGGTACCCACGAAATACAAGTGCGATACCAACCTGCTCAATACGCTGGTGAATCTCACCGAATGGCCCACGCCGATTACCGGTTCTTTCGATCCGGAGTTTCTCGATCTGCCGAAAGAAGTGCTGATCGAAGTGATGCGCCATCACCAGAAGTATTTCTCGGTGGAAACCCCCGACGGCAATCTCGCGCCTCAGTTCGTCGCCGTAACCAACACCGATGGCGATCCCGAAGGCCTGATCGTCCATGGCAACGAACGGGTGTTGCGGGCGCGTTTCAACGACGCCCGGTTCTTTTGGGATACCGACCAAAAGAAAAAGCTCGCGGACCGCATCAAAGACCTCGCCAGCGTCACCTTCCAGGCCAAACTCGGAACGTATCTCGAGAAGGTCGAGCGTATGGATCAGCTTGTCCTGACGCTCCTCGTATACGCCTCGAAACCCGGGCAGCCGGTCACCGATAACGATATTCGCGAAGCCAAAGGCCGCTATGCGTTTGGTCCCGACAGTCCGGAGTTCTACGCCGTCCGTGCGTCCCGCCTTGCCAAAACGGACTTAACCACCGAGCTGGTCAAAGAGTTCACAGACCTGCAGGGAATCATCGGCGGACTCTACGCCCGCACCCAGTTCGAACCGGAAGAAGTCGCCATCGCAATTTACGATCACTACAAGCCGCTCAGCATGGAAGGCGCGATTCCCCGCACGCTGGCTGGCCAGCTCGTCGCCATCGCCGACAAGCTCGATACGCTGCGCGGATGCTTCCGCGTGGGCCTGATCCCCTCCGGCTCGAAGGATCCGTTTGCGTTACGCCGCGCCGCCCAGGGCCTGGTCAAAATTCTCGTCGAAGGCAAACTCCGTCTGCCGATCCAGACTCTTTGCGAAGGCAACGCCCAGCTTGAGGAATTCATCGCCGACCGCATCCGCTACTACTTCCGCGAAATCCGCAGCTTCAAGTACGACGAAGTCAACGCCGTCCTCGTCTCGGGATGGAATGATCTTCTTGATATCGAAGAGCGCCTCGAAGCCCTTCGCGAAGTCCGGCCGACCGAAAACTTCGAGCCGCTGGCCGCCAGCTTCAAACGAATCCGCAACATCCTCAAGCAGGCCGGCTTCAAAGGCGAACGCGCGGCCCTTCAGGAAAAACTTCTTGAACGCGGTCCCGAAGTCGAACTTTATCTGGCATTCGAAGCCACACGCCTTTCATGTCGCTTACTACCCGACCACCGCTCACGACTTGAAGAAATCGCTTCTCTGCGCCCGAAAGTGGATCTGTTCTTTGACAAAATACTGGTCAACGCTCCGGACCCGGCGGTTCGCCAGAATCGCCTGACGCTGCTTCACACCATGCTGGCTGAGTTTTCCAACATCGCGGATTTTTCAGAAATCGTTACGAGTTCCCAGGAGATGAAATGAGCAAATTCGTTTACTCGTTCGGCGGAGGCAAGGCCGAAGGCGACGGCACCATGAAAGACAAGCTCGGGGGCAAAGGCTCCGGACTTGCCGAAATGTCGAAGGCTGGCTTGCCCGTGCCCCCAGGCTTCACCATCGTGACCGAAGTCTGTAACCTCTACTTCAACAATAACGGGAAAATCCCCGATGACGTCCAGAAAGAAATCGACTCCGCCATCACAAAGCTGCAGAAGCAGATGGGACAAAAACTGGGCGACGCCGCCAATCCGCTGCTCGTCAGCGTACGCTCCGGCGCGAAGTTCTCCATGCCCGGCATGATGAACACCATCCTCAACCTGGGACTCAACGACGCCACCACCGCCGGCCTCGCGAAGAAGAGCGGCAACACCCGCTTCGCCTACGATTGCTACCGCCGCTTCATCCAGATGTTCGGCGAAGTGGCGCTCGACATCGACATGGCGAAGTTCGATCATATCTTCGATCAGCGCAAACACAAGGTCAAAGCCAAGCTCGATACCGATCTCACCGCCGAAGACCTGCAGGCCGTCATCGAAGACTACAAAAAACTGGTCCACAAGGAAACCGGCAAGCCGTTCCCGGAAGATCCGCTGGTGCAGTTGACCCTCGCGAGGGACGCCGTGTTCCGCAGCTGGTGGAATCCGAAAGCCGCCTACTACCGCAAGATGGAAAAGATCCCCGACGATATCGGGACCGCTGCCAACGTGCAGGCCATGGTGTTCGGCAACATGGGCGACACTTCGGGAACAGGCGTCGGCTTCACGCGCGATCCCGCTTCAGGCGAGAAAGTGTTCTACGGCGAATTTCTGATGAATGCCCAGGGCGAGGACGTAGTCGCCGGCATCCGCACCCCCCACCCCATCGCCGATCTCGAAAAGGTTTCACCCGAAGCCTTCGCGCAGCTCCGCGACATTACCACCAATCTCGAAAAGCATTACAAGGACATGCAGGACTTCGAGTTCACCATCCAGGAAGGCAAGCTCTATATGCTGCAGACCCGGAATGGCAAACGCACCGGCCCCGCAGCCGTGCGGATCGCAGTCGCCATGGTGGAAGAAGGCATGATCGAGAAGAAGGAAGCGATCATGCGCGTCGCCCCTTCGCAGCTCGATCAGTTGCTGCACCCCGTCTTCGATACGAAGACTTTGAAGGACCTGGTCAAACTCACCACCGGTATTTCCGCCTCTCCCGGCGCTGCTGTCGGGCGCGTGGCGTTTTCAGCCGACGAAGCGGTCACCATGGTGAGTGAAGGTCCCGTGCTTCTCGTGCGCAAGGAAACCACTCCCGATGACATCCACGGTATGGATGTCGCCAAAGGCATCCTGACGGCCGTCGGCGGCAAGTCCAGCCACGCCGCTGTGGTGGCCCGCGGCATGGGACGTCCCTGCGTTGTCGGCGCCGGCGAGATCCGCATCGACGAAGCGAAGAACGTTTTCACCGCGCAGGTCGGCGGCAAGACCGTCATCGTAAAAAAGGGTGATTTCATTTCGCTCGACGGCACCACGGGCGATGTTTACCTCGGCCAGGCCCAGTCCGTCGAACCCGATCTCAGCCACGATTACATCGGCAAATTCATGGCATGGACCGACGAGTTCCGCGGCAAGTTCGGTGTGCGCGCCAATGCCGATATCCCGCGTGACGCCAAAGTCGCCCGGCAGTTCGGCGCCGAAGGCATCGGCCTCTGCCGCACCGAGCACATGTTCTTCGCCGAAGACCGTCTGCCGCACGTGCAGGCCATGATTCTGGCGCGCGATGAAAAGACCCGCCGCAAGGCGCTGCTAAAGCTTCTTCCCATGCAGCGGTCCGATTTCGCCGGGCTCTTCAAAGCGATGGACGGATACCCCGTCGTAATCCGCACCCTCGATCCGCCGCTGCATGAATTCCTCCCCAAGCGCGAGAACCTGATGGTGGATCTCGCCACCCTGCCCTACATCGGCATCAAGGAGAAGAAAGAGCTTTCCGAGCGCTACAGCATCCCGGTGAAAGATCTGAAGAAGGCTCTGCCGGAGCTGCTGCATCGCGTGGAAGAGCTGCACGAATTCAATCCAATGCTCGGCCATCGCGGCTGCCGGCTCGGTGTCACCTATCCCGAGATCACGGAAATGCAATCGCGCGCCATCTTCGAAGCCGCCGTACAGGTTGCGAAGAAAGGCGTGAAGGTCATTCCTGAAATCATGATCCCGCTCATCGGCAGCGTGGAAGAATTCGATAACCAGAAGAAGATCGTCGATCGCGTCGCCGGCGAAGTGTTCGGCAAAGCCGGCCAGACCGTGAAATACATGGTCGGGACCATGATCGAAATCCCCCGCGCCGCGCTCACAGCGGATCGCGTGGCGAAGGAAGCCGAGTTCTTCTCCTTCGGCACCAACGATCTCACCCAGACCACCATGGGCCTGTCCCGCGACGACTATACGAAGTTCCAGAAGGATTACGAGAAGGAAAAGATCTTCAAGGCCGACCCGTTCGCCGTTCTTGATCAGGAAGGCGTAGGCAAGCTGATCGAAATGGCCGTGAAAGCCGGCCGCGGCGCGCGCCAGAACCTTGAAGTCGGCATCTGCGGTGAGCACGGCGGCGAGCCGAGTTCGGTGCAGTTCTGCTACCGGATCGGCATGGATTACGTCTCCTGCTCTCCCTATCGTGTCCCGATCGCCAGACTGGCAGCGGCGCAGGGAGCCATCTCCGGCGGCAAGGCCATGGCCAGCCGCACGGCTTAAATTTCGCTACACCTGCTGTTTGCCCGCGAAGACCTGCGCGTGGTTCAGGCCCGCGACCAGGGAGACACCGCCAAGCGTGTTCCCGCACAACGTCGGGAGCATGAAATAGATGAGCCAGTGCGTCCATGGGATGACGCCGGTGAACACCAGAAACAGAACATCGACGGAGCCCGCGATGATGTGGGTGAATCCGCCGATCGCCACCAGATAGGTGATCAGCACAATCAGCGGAATGTGGCCGCTGTCGAGGGCTGCGCGCATCCATACCAGCATGGCGATTAGCCATCCCGCGAAGACGCCGCGCAGAACGGCTTCGCCGGGGGTCACCGCCGCCGTCTCTTTGGCGATCAGCGCAAAGGCATGCTGCACCGCCGGCGCGAACGCGTGCGTGTTCCCCAAAACCCATGCCACAATGTGAGCGCCCGTGAGATTGGCGGCGAGCACAATCGCCCATAGCCGCAGCATACGGACCAGCGAAGACCAGGAACGTTCGCTGAGCACTGGCAGCACGGCGGTGAGCGTGTTTTCTGTAAACAGCTGTTGGCGGCCGATGATGATGATCAGGAAGCCAAACGAGTAACCGAGCCGGCTGACGAGCGGACGCCAGTCCGCGTCCGGAAGGTGGCTGCGAAACAGCCCCTCGCCGATCAACGAAAATCCCATGGAGAGCCCCGCCGCGAGGCCGGAAACCGCCAGCGCCGAAGTGGCCCTCTCCAGTTCCGTGTTGCCGTCGATTCGAATCGCCTCGTGGACGACATGGGCCTTAACGGAAGTGCGCTGCTCGGCTTCCTCCCGCTCGTTCTCAGTCAAATCCGGAGTGACTGCCTGAGAGTGCGCTTGTACTTTTCCGTCCGCATCGAAAAGCATCGGAAGAGATTCAGCAATTGCCCTGCCGTTAATGGAAAGACTCGGCTTGACCTTGCCCTGTGAGCACCGGGTTCAAAGCCGGTAAACTCGAAGCTTGCTTATAAAACGCCTCATCGTGACAGCCGTTCTGATCGCCCGCGTAATCTCCCTGTCGGCCTCGGCCCAGATGCGTCCCGGCGCGAAAGTTGAAAAGACCCACGGGATGGGCCTACCGCGCGACATGGACAAACTACTCTTCGACGATCACGAATATCCCGACTATCCTCTCAAGCCCGGTCAGGAAGCCTACAAGGATGTCGACGGCTATCGCATCAAAGACCTCCTCCTGAAGTTCACCGCCATCTCCCTGCGCAGTTTTGACGACGGCGAGCAGTACTGGGGCCGCATCACCGGCACGAAATATGACCGCATGACCACTGAACTGATGGCCGATGAATATGGCAAACTCGGCCTGCGGGTCACCCGTCAACCGTTCACTGTGAAAGAACTCTGGTATCCCACCAGCTGGGAGGGCAGCTACGCCGCGGGTACCCGAAGCGGCGCCCTGCTGACCCTCTTCCCCATCAACGAAACCGTGCCGACTCCGGCTGCCGGAATCACCGCTGAGGCAGTGTGGGTGGGGATCGGCGCGGCGCCCGATTTAATCGGACGCGATCTCAAGGGCAAGGCCGTCATTGTCTACAGCACCTTCGTTCCCGGCGGACGCAGTCATTCCGCAAGCGATCGGGCCGGCCTGTTCAATTCCGATACCCTGATCACGCGGGCGGGCGCAGCCATGATCATCAACGTGATGGCCGTGCCCGGAAATGGCCAGTTCGATCCCGAGGGCGCGCCCACCGGTCCCGGCGCAGTCCCCACCATGACGATCAGCCAGGATGAAGGGTTCTTGCTGCGGGATCTGCTCGGCGAAGGACAGAAAGTGCGGATCAGCCTCAAGCTCGCCATCGCGCGGCGGGAGAATGTCCCCAGCCAGAACGTTTACGCCGTCTTACCGGGCGCTTCCGATGAAGAGGTGATGGTCATGTCGCACACGGACGGTTTTTTCCAGGGCGCGATGGACAATGCCAGCGGCATGGCGACCGCTATAGACATCGCGCGGCATTACGCTGCCATACCGCAGGCCCAGCGTCCGCGCACGATGGTCTTCGTCGCCACTCCCGATCATCATCACGGAGAAACCGGGCGCGATCTGATGATCCGGACGCACGACTGGAGTAAAGTGGCACTGGTTTTGAACGCTGAACACACCTCGCAGACGCTGCTCTACATGTACAACGCCGACCTGATGCCCTCCAACGCGGTGAGTGCGCGGCGCTGGTTCGCCAGCGGCAGCCCGGCGTTTCAGCAGCTGGTGAAGAACACCTTTCAGGATTTCAATGTTTCCGTTTACAAGGTTCCGGAACGGCGGGCCGGCGGCTCGCTCGGCGCGGTTAGTCCGTATGCGCCGTCGTTCCACATCATCGACCACGTCATATACCACACTTCGCTCGACACGCCGGAACTGGTCCCGGCCGTCGGATTGGGCTGGAGTGAGCGGGCGTTTCTTAAAATCATCGATGAGACGAATAAAATGACGATGGCTGAGATTCGCGGAAAAGACAAACTGCCGAACCCGATCCGGTAACCGGTCCCGTTCCTCCCTGAAGGCGCAAAAGACAAGTGGAATCCTTTTGGAAGAGCCTGCGTTTCAGTGTCCGTACGCTGCGCAGAAGTCCCGGCATGGCGTTCGCGGCAATCGCTACGCTGGCGCTGGGCAGCGGCATCAATACCGCTGTCTTTAGCGTGACCAGCGCGCTGCTGCTGAAGCCATTCGCCTACCGCGACCCGGCTCGTCTGGTGATGATTGAGGTCAAGCGCAAAGACTCCAACGGGGAAATCAATAACGACTTTTCTCTTGGGCGTTACGAACTGGTTCGCGATCAGAACCGTTCGTTCAGCGGGGTGGCGGCTGCCGCCAGCGATACCGCGGATTTTACCGGCCGAGGCGAGCCCCTGGAAGTTCCGATTGCCCGGGTATCGCCCAACTTCTTTTCTGTACTGGGCGTGAATCCCCAACTGGGGCGCGTGTTCACGGACGCTGAAGGGACGCCCGGCGGCGCTCCTGTCGTAATGATCAGCGACTCGCTCTGGCGCAGCCGCTTCGGCGCGGATCCCGGCATTCTGGGACAAACCGTGAATCTCGATGCCGAGCCCCAAACCGTGATTGGTGTACTGCCGGCGACCGTGAAGTTTCCCTTCCTCGGACCCGCGGACGTCTGGTCTCCGCGCTACTACGAGCTTTCCATCGTCTCGCCGCAAAACATCCGCAATGGAGTCGGATATCTGACCTCGATCGCGCGCCTGGCTCCCGGAATCTCAATCGACTCCGCGGCCACGGAGCTGAACGTCCTCAATTCGCGCTATACGCAGGAAAATCCAAAAGCCCCCGACGGCGGTCCGAATGTCTGGATGACGGCCAGCGACCTACGGGCGCGGACGGTGTCGGGCCTTCGCACCGGTCTTCTGCTTCTGTCCGCAGCGGTGGGCGTCATCCTGCTCATCTCCTGCGCGAATGTGGCGAATCTTTTGCTGTCGCATTCGCTCACGCGGCGCAAAGAGCTGGCCATTCGCGCTGCCTTGGGTGCTGGCAGCGGGGCAATCCTGCGGCAGTTGCTCACCGAAAGTGTGCTGCTGACTTCGCTGGGCGGCGCAATCGGACTGGCTCTGAGCTGGGCGGCGACTAAATATCTGGTGGTGTCGGGCGCCGGCATCGTGCCTTCCGGATTTCCCATTGAGATGGACTGGCGGGTGTTTCTGTTTACCATCGCCACCTCCGCATTCGCGGCGTTCGCGGTGGGCTTGTCTCCCGCGCTCCAGCTCTTACATACCGATGTTCGATCGGCGTTGTCCGAGGAGGTCAGAGGCGCCAGTACAGGTCGCAGCCGAAGGCAACTGGCGAACATTCTGGTAGTGGCCCAGATTGCGCTTTCGATGGTGCTTCTGGTGGGGACCGGATTGCTGATTCGAAGCTTCGCGCTACTGGTCACAGTCCAACCGGGGTTTGATTCCGCGAATGTACTGACGGCGAATATATCGCTGCCCGGCTTGAAATATCCGACGGGTCCGGCCATGATCGGATTCTTCGATTTACTTCTTCGGCGTGTGTCTGCCATTCCGGGCGTCAGTTCAGCGGCGATGTCCGCAACCCTTCCACTCACCCACATTCGCATCTCGCCGATTCTCGTGGAGGGTCAGCCCGTGCTCCCTCTGGCTGAGCGCCCGTTCACGATTATCGAAGCCATCAGCCCGCGCTTTTTCGACGTGATGCGAATTCCGGTCGTTGCCGGGCGCGCATTCAACGAGGGCGATACGAATCAGTCTCCTCACGTTGTCATCGTCAATGCGGCTCTGGCGCATCGCTACTGGCCCGGGCAGAATCCGGTGGGCAGGCACATCAGCGTGGGGCGGCAGACCATCGCGGAAATTGTCGGAGTAGCTTCGAATGCAGCAAACAGCGGCCTTACCCTGGACACCGAACCGCAGGTTTATCTTCCGTTCCCGCAGTTGTTCTGGGGCAACATGAATATTCTGGTCCGAACGAAGGCCGATCCGCATTCGCTTTTTCCTTTGGTTCGCAAAGCGGTCGCGGCGCTCGACCCCGATCTCCCTGTCATGAAGCTTCAGACCGTCGCGGACATCATGGATGACGCGCGCGCGCAGCCGCGCTTCACCATGTCTCTGCTGGGTATCTTTTCCATCGTGGCCCTCGTGATGGCCGTCGTTGGTGTTCACGGCGTACTGGCGTGCTCTCTGGCGCAACGGCGATTCGAGCTGGGCATTCGTATGGCTTTAGGCGGAACCAGCGGGCAGATCCTGCGGATGATGGTGGGCCAGGGCCTGGCGCTGGCGACAGCCGGTATTGCGCTGGGTGTGGCCGGGGCGATCGCGCTCACGCGCGTGATGGCAAGCGTTCTCTATAAAACCGGTCCGCGCGATCCGCTGACTCTGATCGCAGCACCGGTAATATTTCTAATCGTTTGCCTGCTGGCCAGCTATATCCCAGCGCGCCGCGCGGCCCGCATCGATCCAGCCGAGGTACTTCGCCAGTCCTGATCGTTCAGGTACATCCGGGCGGCAGCCCCGGATTTTACTCGCCCCCGCGGCCCGACGAACTGAGCTGATACAACGCATCCACGTCGGCCTTGAAATTCTCCATCACCTGTTTGCGCCGTACCTTCATCGTCGCCGTGACCTCGCCAAAATCGATGCTGAACTCGCGCGGCAAAACGCGGAACCGCTTCACCTGCTCGAAAGGCGCCAGTTGTTTGTTGATCCGGCTGACGATCGACTGCACTTCCGCGATGACCTGCGGGGCCTCGTGCAGTTCCTTGCCCGACTCCTTTACCCCCGCAACGGTTTCCGCGATCTGCGGGTTGATCGTGAAGAGCGCAACCAGATGCGGGAGCCGGTCACCCAGCAGCATCACCTGGCTGATCAAAGGCTCAAACTTAAACATAGCTTCGACACGCGAAGGGAAAATTTTCTTGCCGTTCGAAGCCACAATCAGTTCCTTCTTGCGGCCGGTGATGTAAATATAGCCTTCCGGATCGATGGTGCCGATGTCCCCCGTATGCAGCCAGCCATCGCGCAGCAGCTCTGCCGTAGCCTCCGGGTCCTTGTAATACCCCCTGGAAAGCGAGGAGCCCCGAATCAGCAGTTCTCCCTCTTCTTCGCTCACCCTGAATTCCACATGCGGCAGCTTTTTTCCGATGCTGCCGGGCCGCGGTGCATCCAGAGGATTCAGCGCCGTCACGCCGCCCTCGGTGAGTCCGTAACCTTCGATCAACGGCATCCCAATGGCTTCGTAAAACTCCGCGAGGTCGGAACCCAGCGGGGCCGCGCCGGACGCGGCGACGCGCAAGCGCCCTCCAAAACGATCCCGGATTTTCCCGAAGATGAGACGATTGGCGATCTCCAGCGGGAAACGGATATGCATCGGCACGGGCTTGCCTTCCCGCTTGTACCGCGCCGCGCCCAAACCGAGCCCCAGCGCCGCGAAGAACATCTTCTGCGCGATCGCGGGCTTCTTCAGAATCTCGCCCCGGATGCTCGTATAGACCCGCTCCCAGACTCGCGGCGGCGCAAGAAACCAGGTGGGACGCACCGTCTTGATTTCATGCTGCAGCTTCGCGAGGCTTTCGACAAACGACACCGCGGTTGCGCTGAGAATGGGCAGAATCTCCAGCACCACGCGCTGCGCAATGTGCGCCGAGGGCAGGAACGCAATCGTAATATCGTTCTCGTCCAGCGGCAGCACGTAGGGCCCCGCATGAACATTGGCGACAACCGCGCCATGCGTCACCATTACCATCTTCGGCTCGCCCGTGGCTCCGGAAGTCAGATAGAGAATGGCGTTATCTTCCGGCGAAATGCCCGCCACATAGCGGCCGTGCGTACGCAGAACGGACATCGAGATCGCTCCGCCGCCGCTGCCTGGCGGAACATCGCCAGTCAGTACCACCACCAGCCGCAGACCCGCGCCGTCCAGGTTCCCCAGCTTGCGCAGCGTCTTGAAATCTTCCACGAAAAGCGCCTTGGCGTCCGCCATCGCGATGGTGCGTTTCAAGTCCTCCGCCGGATAGCTGGGATAGAGCGCCGCGGCCACCGAGCCGTTGGTCAGGATTCCCAGATCCGCCAGATAAAACTCCGCGCGCGTCTCCGAGCAGAGCGCCACATGATCGCCCTTCTCAATACCCAGCGCCTTGAGTCCGGCGGCGACCTCTTCGGCAGCCGTCAGGTATTGGTTCCACGTCCATGTGTGAATGTCTTTGCCGTCGGGCTGGCGGAGAGCAACGCGATCTCCAAATTTACCTGCGGCATCGCGCAGCAGTTCCGGGATAGTGGTGGCGGGCATTTGACTGATTTGGGTCCAGCAGATATTTTATGCGGTTGTTCTATGCGGCCGAAGGAATCGTCTCGTGAGCCAGTTCCGCGACTTGCCTGTAAAGCGTTTCGTTGAGCTCGGCGCGATCCCGCGAAGTCAGCCCTGCCGTCTCGATCGGGTCGCCCACATGGATCTCCAGATTGCCTGGACGCAGCAGCAGCGAGTGCATCGGAAGCACGGCCCTCGTATTCACCAGACCTATCGGAACAATCGGAACACCGGCCTTGATCGCGAGGTAAGCCGCGCCTTCGATAAACGGCCGCATACCCTCGGGCGAACGTCCGCCTTCCGGAAACAGCAACACCGAAATCCCGCGCTCCTTGATCAGCCGCGCCCCCTCCAGCAGCGATTTCAGCGACGAACGCGCGTCGCCGCGCTCAACTTCCAGATGGCCGCGGCTCAGATACCAGCCGATGAAGGGAATAGAAAACAGGCTCTTCTTGGCGAAGAATCGGATCTCCACCGGAACCGCGCTCAGAATCGTGGGAATGTCGAGAAAACTGGCGTGATTCGCCACCAGAACGTAGGTGCCGTGCGGATCCAGCTTCTCAACCCCAGTGGCTTTCCAGCGCGCGAAAGCGCAGGCCAGAAGCATCCGGGACCATTTGCGCGCCAGCCAGTGCTGCGTGATGCCTCGCTTGTCCCAAATCGAGCAAATTGAAGCGATTGTGCCCATAATCGCCGTGATCAGAATGATCGCGGGCGCCGAAATCAGAACTGCTCGAAGTCTCCACACCGTTAAAATAAGGTAAGAAAAACCAAACCTCTATTATTACCTCAGGCCATCCTGTAAACTGTGGGGGATGAAGAAATCAACCAGTTTCGTTTTATTCGGCGCTCTGGCTTTTGCAGGCGCCAGCCTCTACGGCCAGGGGAAAATGGCCGCCAAAGGCGACGTTGCCAAGGGCAAAGCTGTGTTCGAACAAAATTGCGCGGTTTGCCACAATTCCGACAGCACCGACGTGAAGATGGGCCCCGGGCTGAAGGGACTTTTCAAGCGGGCGAAACTGACCAGCGGTACGGCGGTGAATGACGCCAGCGTGCGCGCGAAGGTCGATGCGGGCGGGAACGGGATGCCGTCTTACAAAGACATTCTTTCCGATGCCGAAAAGAATGACGTCATCGCTTATCTGAAAACGCTGTAAATCGAATTTTCACAGGCTTGGCTGAAGGCCAAGCCTGTGCCACCCTTTTCGCGAGGGTGGCACAAACGTTCAGTCCTGCCTAGCTCTTTTTCTGCGCGACTTCAATCGCCTTCTTCAGAATCGTATCTTCCGGATTTTTCTGGCCTGCATCCGCAACCTGCGGTTCATCGCTGTCGGGATCCACCACCGTCGGCTCGGGTTCGATCACCAGTTCTTCCGGCGTCACCGAATTATCCTGGATCGATTTCCCCTCCGGCGTATAGTATTTCGCCACCGAAAGAATAATCGCGCTGCCGTCGTCCATCGTGATGGGCCGTCGCACGGAAGCGTCGCCATAAGTCCGTTCGCCGACCAAAGTCGCGCGCTTGTCGCCCTGCAGACCCGCCGCGGCTACCTCAGCCGCCGATGCCGTGCCGCGATTGGTCATAACCACAAGCGGCAGAGTGGTGATGGCTTTCGACGGATCCGCGTTGTAATCCTTCCGCGGCGACTTCTGACCCTGCGTATACGTGATCAGACCTTTGTCGAGAAACAGATTGGCCAGCTCGACTCCGTCTTCCGGTTCGCCGGTGGCGCAGAAACGCAGATCGAGAATCAGCTTCTTCGCTCCCTGCTTCTGCAAATCGCTTACCGCGGTTGCCACCTGTTTGACGGTTGCGGGCGCAATCGCTTCCACTTTGATGTACCCCAAGCCTTCCGGAATCATCTTCGATGTCACCGCCGGATACGTAATCACAGCGCGCGTCATCGTCATTTTCTGGGGCTCAGGCTTCCGCCGCAATACCGAAAGATCGACCGTCGAATCCGGTGCACCCTTCAGCAGAAGCTTTGCATAAGCCAGCGGCATATCGCGCGTTGCGATGCCTTTGATCGATTCGAGCATGTCGCCCGTGGTCAAGCCCGCATTCGCAGCAGGCGAGCCCGGGACCGTCGCCACGATCGTGATATAGCCGAACTTCTTGGCCAGCACCATGCCCAGATCGGCCTTATAGGTGTCAAAGTTCTTCAGGTATTCCTTGTATTGATTTGCATTCAGGTAACTTGCATACGGGTCGATCGATTCGAGCAGCCCGTTCATGGCGCCCAGCGTGACGCTGCTCATGTCCGGCTCTTCCACGTACTCGCTCTTGATCCGCGAAAGCACTTCGGAGTACACAGCCAGATGTTTGTAGATATTGTTGTCGGCCACCGGGGCCGAGGCATCCGCGGGAGCTCCCTTGCTGACAACACCGCCCAGCAGCAACAGCGCCACAAGGCAGGTGGACGACATCACAACTACGAACTTCGAACGACTGGTCATATTTTTCCTGACGCGCCGGAAAGCCGAAAAGGTTCAGACGCTCTCCTAATTATAGTTGCACGTAAACTGAAAAAACGATGTCCCGCGTCCCTATGTCAAAAATGGCTGGCGAAATTCGCGAGCAGCCTGAGGTTCTGACCCGCGTACTCAAGTCGGATTTGCGCGCCCTGACGAAGTTCAAAGCCCTGATCGACAGGAAAAAGCCCCGTCTGGTCGTCTTCGCGGCGCGCGGGACCTCCGACAACGCCGCCCAGTTTGGACGCTATCTCATTGAGATAACAACGGGAATCCCGGTTTCGCTGGCGGCGCCTTCCGTCCATACGGTCTATGGCGCGAAGGTCAATTACAAGGACGCGGTGGTGGTCGGTCTTTCCCAGTCGGGCGAATCCACCGACGTGAATATGGTGCTCGAACAGGCGGGAAAATCCGGCGCCATCACGGTCGCCATCACAAATGAGCCGCGCAGCGCCATCTCGAAGGTCGCCGATTATCTTTTCCCCATCCGCGCCGGGAGCGAAAAAAGTGTGGCCGCCACCAAAACCTACACGGCCCAGCAGATGGTTCTCTATCTCCTCGCCTGGGCCCTCGGCGCCAAAATACGCATGGAGGACTTGGAGAAAATTCCGGACTTCGCAGCCGCCGCGCTCTCGCTGGAAAGTGAAATCGCCGCCATGGCCGAGCGCTACCGCTTCATGCACCATGCCGTCGTGGTCGGCCGCGGACTCAACTATTCCAATGCCTTCGAGTTCGCCTTGAAGCTGATGGAAACCTCCTACGTGATCGCGGAGCGCTTCTCCTCGGCCGATTTTCTGCACGGCCCGATCGCCATGGTCGAGCCGAATTTCCCGGCCTTTCTTTTCGCGCCCTCGGGACCCACGTGGAAATCGATGGATGAAATGCTCGTCAGGCTCGATGGGCTCAAGGCCGAGACCGTAGTCGTGACGGACCGCCGCAATCCCGAGGCTGCCGCGAAAGCTTCGCGCGTAATTTCGATTCCGGCGAGGATCCCCGAACTCCTGTCGCCGATCCCCTACATAATTCCGGCGCAGCTTTTTGCCGCCGCCCTCGCCGCGGAAAAGAACCTGGATCCGGACCGTCCCCGAACCCTGGCCAAGATCACCCGGACTATTTGAAGCCCTCGCCCACCAGCACCAGATGCAGATCCATCACATTCGTTCCGGTGGACCCCGTAACCACCAGATCCCCCGAATGCTCAAAGAAATGGTTTGAGTCGTTCGCCTCCAGCGCATCGGCCGCGCTCATGGCGCCGCGCGACACGCTGGTGCCGTCAACCATCGCCCCTGCCGCGTCAGTAGGGCCGTCGGTCCCATCGGTCCCGACACTCATCACCAGCACATCTTCCATCCCGGCGATGTCCATGGCAGCCGCCAGCGCAAACTCCTGGTTGCGGCCGCCCTTCCCTTCCCCGCGGATCGTAACCGTGGTTTCCCCGCCGGAAATGATGCAGGCGGGCGCTGTAACCGGCTGCCCGTAATCGCGAATCTGCCGCGCGATCGCCGCATGCATGCGGGCCACGTCGCGCGTCTCACCCTCGATCGAACTGGACAGAATCAGCGTGTGATACCGCAACTGCCTCGCCGTGCGCGCCGCCGCTTCGAGGGACTTCTGATTGCTCCCCACGATCACGTTCTCGACTTCGTCGAATACCGGATCGCCTTCCTTGGGCGTCTCCTGCGCGCCATTCCTCAGCCGCTCGCGCACACGCAGCGGAACACGCCCCACGATCTCGTACTTCTCCAGCACCGCATAGGCATCTTCGAAAGTGGAATGGTCGGGCGCGGTAGGACCGGACGCGATGACGCCGGGATCGTCCCCCACCACATCGGAAAGGATCAGACTGAGCACACGCGCCGGCGCCGCCAGTCTCGCCAGTTGTCCGCCTTTGATCCCGGACAAATGCTTGCGGACGGTATTGATTTCCTGAATCGCGGCCCCGCAGGCCAGCAGCAGCTTGGTGGTTTCCTGTTTCTCCTCCAGCGTAATTGACGACGCCGGATATGGCATCAGAGCCGATGCGCCGCCCGAGAACAGGCAAATGACCAGATCGCCCTCACCCGCTTCAATGCACAATTCGGCGATCCGCTTCGCCCCGCTGAAGCCGCGCTCGTCAGGAACCGGATGCCCGCACCGGCGCAATTCGATGTATCTGGTTCTGGAGGTGTCGCCTTCTTTAACGTTGATGCACCCGCTGGTGATGCGCGCACCCAGGTAGTTCTCCGCCGCGCGCGCCATCGTGCCCCCGGCTTTTCCCGCGCCCACCACAAAGATCCGCTTGTACTGGTCCAGATCCTTGCGGCTGCGCAGGGCCTGGTCCACCGCCGCCGTCGGATCCGCGGCAGCCAGGGCGGCCGCGAAGACAGCTCTGGCGTTATCTTTTAAGGTGTGCCGGGCCATGGATTCATTTCCAGAAAGGAAGTTCGAGAATTCGTTCGATCGCGACGTCAACGTCGCAAGCGGCGTCGATCTGATATCCCGCCTTGCTGTAGGCTTCGCGCCGCTGATCGTACAACCAGCGGAAAGCAGCGTTATCCCGGGCCAGCGGCCGGATCGCGCCGTCCGAAGCGATCCGCTGTTCGACGACTTCGACCGGACAATCCAGCCAGATCGAAACCCCGGCATGCTCAATGAGTGTCAGATTCTGGGGCTGGGCAAATGCCCCGCCTCCGAGCGCAATTACATAAGGCATGCCGCACTGAACCTTGCGTACCCAGAGCTGAATCACCTCGGTCTCGATGCGCCGGAACTCTTCTTCGCCCCGCGTATCGAAGATTTCCGCGATAGAAGACCCTTCCCGCGCCTCGATCTCGGCATCCACATCCACAAACTCCCAGCCCAGCCGCTCCGCCAGCGCGCGCGCCACAGTGGTCTTCCCGGATCCCATGAAGCCTGTCAGGTAAATGCCTGGCGAGCGTTTCAGTTCACAAAGCATATCTAGACAGCCTCGAGCCTCGATTCCACAATACCCGGCAAGACGCGATGCAGAAACATCAACGGCCACCCCGATCCCGGAGTCACGACAACCTGCTTGCGGCGCTCGATTCCGTTTACGATCGCTTCCGCGCAGTCCTCCACCGAAACCGCATACCGCTTCCCCTGCACCACGCGGCCTGGCGGCGCGGCGCCGGCGGCGTTTGCCTGAAATCCCGTGTTCACATAGCCAGGGAAAACGCCCATCACATTGATTCCGTCCCGCCGCAGTTCCATTCGCTGGGTGGCCGTGATGCTTGCCAGCGCCGCTTTGCTGGCTGAATAAACAGGCAGCCAGGGCAGCGGGATCTCTCCGGCGATGGAACTGATATTGACGAGCGTGCCGTGCGACGCCCGCAGGTGCGGAATCGCCAGTTGGGCCAGCGCCAGCGGCGCGAAAAAGTTGAGTTCGAAAACCCCGCGGGCTTCCTCGATCGGCGTAGTCGATCCCGCGTAATAGGAACCCCGCCCGGCATTGTTGATCAGGACGTCGATCCGGCCCCGGCGTTCCATTGTCTTTTCGATAACAGCTTGCCGCGCCGCGTCTTGTGTTAAATCGCCCGGAACTACCACGCAATCCGGCGAGGTCACCGCCCGCAGCTTGCTTTCGTTGCGGGCAGCGAGCGTAAGCAGTGCTCCGCGCTTTCGCAGCGAGGCCGCCAAACTCGCGCCAATCCCCTCCGACGCCCCCGTTATGATGACGACTTTTCCGTCGAGCAATTGCTGGTACCGGTCTGGAAACGCAATAATAGCACCATGTCCGGGTTACCCCAAGGGTTGCTTCCTCTCTTCCCCCTGCGACTCGTCGTGTTCCCCGGCAACGTCATTCCTCTCCACATATTTGAGCCCCGCTACAAGGAAATGGTGGGCGAGGCCGCTGCCGACGGCACCGAGTTCGGCATCGTGCTCGCAACCAGGGAGGGCATCTCACGCATCGGCTGCACGGTCATAGTCGAAGGACTGGGAAATCGCCAGGAGGACGGCAGCTTCGACGTCAGCACGCGCGGCAATCGGCGTTTCAAAATCTTGTCTCTCGATCAGGAGAAATCCTACCTGCGCGGCGAAGTGGAGTTCTTCGACGACGACGAACCGAAGGAAGATCCCCTCAGCTTCCAGCTCGCCGGCACTGTTGCGGATCTTGACCTGAAGGCCGTTCTCCAGCAGAGCCGGTCCGAAGAGCAGCGCCTGCAGCTGCTGCGCCAATTCATGGCCAAACGGGTTACCCCCACCAACGGACACGGTCACAACTGAGCCATGCGCTCGCCCCTCGCCATTTCGCTCGCCGGACATGCCCTCGCATTCATCGCGCTGATGTATGCGCCCACGGTCCAGTTGCCGGAGCCCGGAAAATCGGAATATAAACAGGCGATCGAGGGCAAGGAATCCAAACTCGTCTGGTACAAGCTCAACAAGGAGTTGCCGAATGTCGCCGCCAAAGCGAAGTCGCAACGCCCGGTAAAAGCTGAATCCCTCGCGAAGCAGGAGATCGTCGCGTCGCCGAAGAAAGCTCCCAAACGCGCCCAGATAGTCTGGACGGTAGCCCCGGAGTTGCCGCCGCCCCCGCCCGTCGACTTGCCGAATCTTCTCGCCGTCAAGCTTCCGCCGCTCCGGCAGTTTGTGGCCCCGCCGGATATCCAAAAGGCGCCGCCGGCCCCGGTGCAGCCGCTTCCGGAGGCCCCACTGATTCCGCTGCAGGACGCCGCGCCCGTGGCGCTGCCGCCGAGATCCAGAATGGTAAAGCAATTCGTCCCCCCTCCCAAACGCGTGCCGCCGAAGCTGGCCGAAGTTGCCATGCCGTCCGATGCGCCGCAAGTGGCGTTGAACGCACCCGCCGTCGATTTGGATTACAAGATGAAGTCGCCATCGCGGCCATTCACCGCGCCCCCGGCCAGGCCCGCCCAGCCCGTGGCGGCGCCGCAGCTTGTCGCGCTTAACGACGCGCCCGATCTCAATCTGGCCGTCGTGGGGCTGAATCCCGCGGACAAGTTTGTGCCTCAGCCGATTTTGCCCAGCCCGGGCCAATTTTCCGCCGCGCCCACCATTCGCAAACAAGGTGCTGATGTCGCTGGCGACAGCCGGGGACTCACCGTTCCGGATCTTTCGATTCGCGGCAACAAGGATCTCCAGGCGAAACTGCTTGCCCAAGCCTTTGCCGCCCCCACAGGGACAGCGAATATGCGCGAATCCATGCGGCTCGCGAAGCTGACTCCGCCTGCGGCCCCCATGCGGACGGATCCGCTACCGGTCTCCCCGCGCTCGACGGCTATGAAGGTCTCCGGCGCACCCGACGCCCGCTTCAATAACCGCGACGTTTACATGATGGCGATTCAGATGCCGAACCTCACCAGCTACTCGGGCAGTTGGCTCATGTGGTACGCCGATCGCACCTCGCGCGAGGTCGGCCTTGCGCCAGTCTCTCCGCCCGTCGCACACCGCAAAGTGGATCCAAAGTATGTGGCTTCCGCCATTGCGGACAAAGTCGAAGGCAAAATACAACTGTTTTGCGTTGTCGGCAAAGACGGAAACGTGTCCGGAATTGAAATGGTTCGCGGGCTCGACAGCCGCTTGAATGCCAGCGCCATTGAGGCTCTCGGTAAGTGGGAGTTCTTCCCCGCCACGCGCGAGGGCGAACCGGTTGCCGTCGATGTCCTGGTGGAAATCCCCTTCCGGCTGACCCCACTGAATCCATAGCGCTTCCGCCCCTGAAATTCATGCCCCGAATTAAACTATGGGACATGGATCACGTTATTTCCGGAGCCATGCTGCTGGCCTTCTTCGCGGCGCAATTGCCTGCCCAAGCGCCGTCCCCGACCGTATCGGGCGATTTCGTGGTCGAACCCCCGACATTGGTTTCGCTGGGCTTCGAATGGCGCATCACAGGCGACCAGAACCGCAATGCGCATGTCGATGTCAGCTATCGCCGCCGCAATGAGTCGCAGTGGCGTCAGGGCCTTCCGCTCATGCGTTCTCAGAACGAACAGGTCGGTGTGGCACCGGGTCCTGGCGGTACGGGCGCGGCGGCACGCTATCCCTTGTTCAAATACACCGCGCCCAACATGTTCGTGGGCAGCATACTGGATCTGGAACCGGATACCGAATATGAGTGCCGCTTCACACTTGCCGATCCCGACGGCGTAACCGGCCCCGCCGAAAAGACAGTGACCGTCCGGACGCGCAAAGAACCGCAGCCGGCCGCCGACGGCCATACCTATCATGTCTATCCCGTCGATTGGAAGGGCCCGAAACAGGAACCAGCCTTCACCGGTCTGATGGCCGCCTACTATATGGGCCTGGCGCACTTCGATTATGAGAATGCCTTCCCGCCCCGCGTGCAGCCCGGCGACATAATCCTGGTGCATGCCGGCCGTTATGTCGGCGACCGCCGCCACTACATGAACGGGCAACCGCGTCCGGGCTATCTTGCCATGGGAAATCTTTTCGACGGCACTTACTACCTCACGCAAAGCGGTACGCCGGAAAAGCCCATCGTGATCAAAGGCGCGGGCGACGGAGAAGTAATTTTCGACGGCGATGGCTGCGAAACTTTCTTCAACTTGATGGCGGCAAATTACAACTACTTTGAAGGCATCACCTTCCGCAATGCCAACGTCGCCTTTCTGCTTGGCATAAAGAACATCGCCGGATCCAGCGGCTTCACCCTCAAGCGTTCGAAACTCTACAACATTGGACGGGCCGTTCAGGACGACTGGTCGGGATCGAAAAACTTCTACATTGCCGACAACGAACTCGTGGGCCGTCACGATCCCGAAAAGATGATGGGCTGGACCGGTGCGCTCTGGGCGCAGTTTCCCGGCTATCCGGAATTACTGCTCTCCGAGTATGCGATCAAAATCTACGGACAAGGCCACGTGGTCGCCTACAATCGCGTGGCCAACTGGCACGACGGAATCGACATCGCGACCTACGGAATCCCCGACGGAACAACCGACGGAGCGCCGGACGGAATTCGCGACCGCTTCCCGATGGACATCGATTTCTACAACAACGACATCCACAATATGGGCGACAACTGCTTCGAGACCGATGGCGGCGGGCGCAATATCCGCGTCTTCCGAAATCGCTGTTTCAATTCCGCCGCGGGCGCTTTGAGCGTACAGCCTCTCTTCGGCGGCCCTGTCTACTTCTACCGGAACCTGGTCTACAACTCACCCACCGGCTCGCTCAAATACATCGAAGGTTCATCCGGAATTCTCACTTACAACAACACAATCATCGGCGAAGGGCGCGCCGGTCCCGCGTCCAATGAGTCGTACCGGAACAATCTGATCCTCGCGCAGGGCGCGTTCGATCCCGTCTTCGCGGTCACGACATACACCAACTACACCAATTCCGATTACAACGGCTTCCGGCCCAATGCGAATGTTGCCGATTCGTTTGAATGGAACACGCCGCCATTCGGCCAGGACGCGAATTTTCAGAATCCCCCCGTCACCCGGCACTTCAAAACGCTCACCGAGTTCAGCCAGGCCACCGGTCAGGAGAAGCACAGCGTTCTGGTGGATTACAACATCTTCCAGAAAGTGCAAATGCCCGATAAATCCGACCCGCAACGCGTCTACACGCCGGACGGTTTCGATTTCCGTTTGCGGCCCGGCTCCGCGGCCATCGACGCAGGCATCGTACTGCCCGGCATTACCGACGGATTTACCGGAAAGGCCCCGGACCTGGGCGCCTACGAATCCGGTATCCCGATCCCTCACTATGGCCCGAGGACGGCGAAAGATTGATCCGCCAGCACCTCATCATCGACGCAGACGACACGCTCTGGGAAAACAACATCTATTTCGAACAGGCGTTCGATCAGTTCTGCGAATTTCTGAATCATTCGAAACTGACGCCCCCCGAGGTGCGCGACGTGCTCGACACCATTGAGATCGAGAACAACAGGATCCACGGCTACGGAGCCGTGAACTTCGGACGGAATCTCAGCCAGTGTTACCTGAATCTGGCCGAGCGCGCCGTCGACGAACACGATCTCAGGCGTGTAACTGCGTTCGCGCATGAGATTCTCTCGCGCGAAATCGAATTGCTGCCTGGGGTCGAAGAGACTCTGCCCTTTCTGGCGGAAAAGCACGAGTTGACAATGTTCACCAAGGGCGAACCCGCCGAGCAGAACCGCAAGATCGATCTCTCCGGACTGCGGCCGATTTTCAACCACGCGGCGATCGTGAAGGAAAAGAACCGCGACGCCTACCTCGAACTGGCGCAGGTGCGCGGCTTCGATCTGCAACACACGTGGATGATCGGGAACAGCCCGAAGTCCGACATCAATCCCGCCCTCGCCGCGGGTATGCACGCCGTGTGGATTCCCCATTACATGACGTGGACGCTCGAGCGCGAAGAGATCCGCGACGTGCCTGGAAAGCTGAAGGTAATCGAACGGTTCGACGAACTGATGAACTTGTTCGGGTAGGATGAAGTTTGCCCCCTGTGATCCCGGATATCCTCGCCCGTATTGTCGCGCGCAAACACGAGGAACTGAGCCATTACAAAGACAGGCCGGAGAACCTGCCGGAGAAACTAATGGAGTCGGCCAGCCTTCATGAGCGGCGCGATTTTGCCGCGGCGCTGCGCACGGGACCGCCGGCCATAATCGCGGAGATCAAGAAGGCGTCCCCCAGCAAAGGGGTTCTTATCGAAGACTTCGATCCAGTCGCTCTGGCCAGCGAATATCAGCGAGGAGGCGCGGCCGCAATATCGGTGCTCACCGACCGCGATTTTTTCAAGGGCGCTCTGACCGACCTCGAAGCCGCGCGAGCCGCCACCACGCTGCCGGTGCTGCGCAAGGATTTTACGATCCACGAGTACAACGTGCTCGAAGCCGCGTCCGCCGGCGCCGATGCCATTCTGCTGATCGCCGCGATTCTGGGTGAGGCGGAACTGCGGGGTTTCCGCGAGTTCGCGGCCGATTTCGGAATCGCCGCCCTGGTGGAAGTGCACGACGCCGCTGAACTGGAAAAAGCGCTGCGCTCCGGCGCCGAAATCGTCGGTGTAAACAATCGGGATCTGCGAACCTTCCAGGTGTCGCTGGATATCTCTCTCAACCTGGCCAGCCAGATTCCCGATGGCGTAATCAAAGTAAGCGAGAGCGGAATCTTCCACCCCGCTGACGTTCATCGCCTGATGGAACAGGGCTTCCAGGCTTTTCTCGTTGGCGAGCACCTGCTGAAATCGGGCGACCCGGCCCACGCCCTGCGTGAGTTAACCACCTGATGTTTGTGAAGATTTGCGGGCTGACGAATCGTGAAGACGCGCTTGCCGCCGTCGAAGCGGGCGCGCGCGCCATTGGGTTCGTTTTTGCGCCCAGTCCCCGCCAGGCCAATCCGGCCGACATCGAGCCCTGGATCGGCGAAGTTCCGCCGCACGTCTGGAAGGTCGGCGTATTCGTCGATGAAGATCCCGAAACCATTGAGCAGATCGCGCGTCAGTTGCGCCTCGACATTGCCCAGCTTCACGGGGCCGAAACGCCCGGCCGGCATCCTCGCGGAATTCGCGTATGGAAGGCCTTCCGGATCGCCGATGCGAATACCGAGGTTCCGGATTACCCCGCCGAAGCGATTCTCATCGACGGCCCTGCGTATGACTGGTCGCGTACCCGCCATTTTTCCAGGCCCCTGATCCTCGCCGGTGGACTCACGCCGGAAAACGTCGCCAGCGCCATTCAGCGCGCGCGGCCCTGGGCTGTCGACGTTAGCTCGGGCATCGAAACGTCGCCCGGCCGCAAGGACCATGCGCGCATGAAACAATTTATCGAGACAGCCCTGCTGACATGAGCAAGCCATCCATAATTCCATCTCAACCCGATGCCGGCGGCCATTTCGGCGCCTACGGCGGTCGCTTCGTTCCGGAAGTTCTGATGTCGCCGCTGGAAGAGCTTCAGCGCACATACGAACAGGCCAGGACCGATCCCGCGTTCCACGAAGAACTCAACCACCTGCTGACCACCTATGCTGGCCGGCCTACCCCGCTCTACTTCGCCAGCAGGCTCTCCGCGCATCTGGGCGGCGCGAAGATCTATATCAAACGCGAGGACCTGCTCCACACCGGCGCGCACAAAATCAACAACTGCCTGGGTCAGGCACTGCTTGCCCGGCGCATGGGAAAGCGGCGCATCATCGCCGAAACTGGTGCGGGCCAGCACGGCGTGGCCACCGCTACGGTTTGCGCTCTGTTTGGTTTCGACTGCACCGTATATATGGGCGAAGAAGACATGCGCCGCCAGCGGCTCAACGTCTTCCGCATGCGGCTTCTCGGCGCGAAGGTTGTCCCCGTAACCACAGGCAGCCGGACCTTGAAAGACGCCATTAGCGAAGCCATGCGCGACTGGGTCACCAATGTCGGTACCACGCACTATCTGCTTGGATCGGCTTTGGGCGCTCATCCTTATCCCGCCATGGTGCGCGATTTCCATCGCGTAATCGGCCTCGAAGCCCGCGAGCAAATTCTCAAAGCAGAGGGCCGTTTGCCGGACACCATAATCGCCTGCGTGGGTGGCGGCAGCAACGCTATCGGCATTTTCCACCCCTTCCTCCAGGACACCTCAGTCCGACTTATCGGCGTTGAAGCGGGCGGCCGCGGCAATGAACTCGGCGAACACGCCGCCCGCTTTGAAGGCGGTTCACCCGGCGTCCTGCAGGGCACTCTGAGCTATCTCCTCCAGGATGACAACGGCCAGATTGCGCTGACACATTCAGTGTCCGCGGGTCTCGATTACGCTTCCGTGGGCCCTGAGCACGCATGGCTGCACGATCTCGGGCGCGCGGAGTATTGTTCCTGCCCCGACAAGAACGCCGTTGCCGCCGCTGTGACGTTAAGCCGCATGGAAGGGATCATCCCGGCTCTCGAATCCGCTCACGCCGTTGCCGAGGCCATCCGCATTGCGCCGGATTATAAAGACCAGATCTTCATCGTGAACCTGTCAGGACGCGGTGACAAAGACATCGATATCTACAGGGAGAACCTGCCGGAGTTGGATTCACAAGGAGCCTCCAAATGACCCGCATCGGCAAGCTGTTCGAAACCCTGAAGCGGCAACATCGCTGCGGAATGATTGCCTACCTGACGGCCGGCGACCCGTCACCTGAAGTCACGCCGGATCTGGTCGCGGCCCTCGAACGCGGCGGCGCCGATCTCATCGAACTCGGAGTGCCATTCTCCGACCCGATCGCCGACGGCCCGGTGATTCAGCAGGCGGGCGACCGCGCGATCGCCGCCGGAACAACGCTCGCGAAAGTCCTCGAAATAGCCTCGGCGATTCGCAAGCGCTCCGAAATTCCTCTGCTGTTGTTCACCTATTTGAACCCCGCCCTTCGCTATGGGTTCGAGCGCCTGGCGGTGGATGCAAAAGCCGCCGGTATCGACGGCTGTCTGCTTACCGACGTCAGCGTCGAGGAAGCCCGCGACTATGTCAAAGTCATGCGCGAGGCCGGACTCGACACCGTATTCCTCGCCGCACCCACCAGCACCGATGAGCGTCTGAAATTAGTCGCCGATTATTCGAGCGGCTTCATCTATCTGGTTTCACGAACCGGCATTACGGGCGAACAGGGAACTATCGCGGATTCGGCTCTGCCTCTGATCGAACGGATGCGCAAACATACGAAATTGCCGCTCGCCATGGGCTTCGGCGTCTCGAAGCCGGAACACGTGGCTGCGCTTGCACCGCACTGCGAGGCGGTAGTAATCGGCAGTGCGATCGTACGCCAGATCGAGCGCGACCCGTCCAAACTTGAATACTTCATGCGGGACCTGGCGCGCGATACCGGCAAGGGCGCCGAGGCCGCCACGATTTCTTGATTCCGATGTCCAGCGACCCCTTGCACGCCCTCGCCCAATGCCGTGACCGCATTGACGACCTCGACCGCCGGCTCGTCGCTCTTCTGAACGAGCGTACGTCCATCGTGGAAGAAATCGGCCGCGTTAAGAGAGAAGCGGAGCTCGCGATTTACGAACCCAGCCGCGAAACTCAGGTGTTTGAGAACATCGTGGCTCACAACCACGGTCCGCTTTCGGCCGACGGTTTGAAACGAATTTTTGAACGCATCATCGACGAGATGCGGCGCGTCCAGAAGGACCGCATGCAACAGGAGACTAAGAGTTAACATGCTTGTCGTCATGCAACAGGGCGCCACCGAGGCCCAGATCGAGAAGATCATTCAGCGGCTGGTGGAAGACGGATTCGATGTCCACAAGTCCACCGGGGTCATTCACACCGTGTTGGGCGGAGTGGGCGGCAGAGAGGACTTCGATACGGGCGTGGTAGCCCTGATGGAAGGCGTTAAAGAAGTCCACCGCATCGTTTCGCCATACAAACTCGCCAGCCGGGGATTCAAACCCGCCGGCACCATCGTCAAAATCGGCAATGTGGAAATCGGTGGCGGCAAAGTTGTCGTCATGGCTGGTCCGTGCAGCGTGGAAAGCCGCGATCAGATCGAGCGCGCAGCGGATATCGTGGCCGACGGCGGAGCCAGCGTCATTCGCGGCGGAGCGTTCAAGCCGCGCTCCTCACCCTACAGCTTCCAGGGACTGGGCGAGGAAGGACTGAAGCTGATGCGCGACGCCGCCGACCGGCGCGGACTCCTCGTCATCAGTGAAGTAATGGATGCCTCTCAAATCCCCCTGCTCGCCGCCTATTCCGACATCCTGCAAATCGGCGCGCGAAACATGCAGAACTTCAATCTGCTGCGCGAATTGGGAAAGCTGCGAAAGCCCGTGCTTCTGAAACGCGGCATTTCCGCCACCATCGAGGAACTCCTGCTGTCGGCCGAGTATATTCTTTCGGGCGGCAACTATGAAGTGATTCTGTGCGAACGCGGCATCCGCACGTTCGAAACTTACACGCGCAATACGATGGATATTTCGGCCATCCCCGCCGTCCAGAAGCTCTCGCACCTCCCGATGGTGGCCGATCCTTCGCACGGCACCGGCCGGCGCGATCTGGTTCCGGCCATGGCGCGCGCCTCCGTGGCAGCGGGCGCGGACGGGCTGCTGATGGAAGTGCATCACGATCCGGACCACGCGCTCAGCGATGGCGCGCAGTCGCTCTATCCCCACCAGTACGCCGAGCTGATGAATCAGCTTCGGATCATTGCCACCGCGGTCGGCCGGACCATCTGATGGACCGCGTCGGCATCATCGGCGTGGGGCTCATCGGCGGATCCTTCGGGCTGGCTCTGCGCAAGGCGGGTTTCACCGGTTCGATCGGCGGCGTCAGCTCGGCCCGCAGCATCGAAGAGGCGCTCGGGCGCGGCGCCATCGATCGCCGCATGAGCCTCGAAGAAGCGGCGGAGTCGTGCGATTTGCTGTTTCTCTCGCAGCCCATCTCGGGCATCCTCGAAACCATTCGGACGCTGGGACCGCTGGTTCGTCCCGGCACGCTCGTTACCGATGCGGGAAGCACGAAGCGCTCGATCGTTGACGAGGCGGCGCGATCGCTTCCTGGCGGAACGTTTCTCGGCGGACACCCCATGGCCGGCAAGGAACTTCGAGGCGCGGCCGAAGCCGATGCGGATCTGTTTCGCGGACGCCCCTGGGTCATTACTTCCGATCTCGATCATCCGTTTCGAAAGTGGATCGCGGCGTTCGGCGCGCGCGAACTGATACTCGATGCCGCCGAGCACGATCGTCTCGTCGCGTGGAGTTCCCATCTGCCGCAACTGGCCTCAACCGCACTGGCGGCCGCGCTGCACGACCATGCTCCCGACGCCGCGAAGGTCGCCGGACCAGGCCTGCTCGATTCGACCCGCCTGGCCCTGAGTTCATTCGATCTTTGGAAGGATATTCTGGAGACGAATCAGCGGGACGTTTCCGAGGCGCTGGACGCGTATATCGAAAAGCTGCAGGGTCTGAGATCGAACTTCGAAGCGGAATTCGCCAAGGGCAGAGCCTTCGCCCAGTCGCTCCGCAAGTAAGCTATCTCTGCATCTCGGCCAGCACTGTTTCCATCTCCCGCGCCAGCGGCTCCGTCCATTCCGGACTGAGCGGTCTCTCATAGCCCCAATACGTACTCACATACAACAGGTCCGGAAGTTTCCGCGCATACTCCCGCTCCACCGCCATTCGAACGCGCTCCATCGCATCCGCGGGCGGCGTCGCAATGTCGAGCGGCGTCTGGGCTGTCCGGCACGGGTAATTCCGCCCCGGCTTCAGATCCTGCAACAACGTATCCACAAGCTCCTCGCTCATCGACCGGTAGGTCGTATATTTCCCGCCGCTGATGTGCAAGATACCGTCCGACGTCTCCCAGATCTTATGTTCGCGGCTGGTGGATGTGGCGGACCTCCCCGCCTCGGCAATCAAAGGCCGCAGCGCGCTATAGCTGGACACCGGCTCGCCGCGATATGCAGGAAAAAGCCGCCGCACGATCGAAGTCAGATAGCTGGTCTCTTCCGCCGAAATATGCACGTCATCCGCATTGCCCTCGTGATCGACGTCGGTGGTCCCCACCAGCGTCAGTTCCCCAGCTTCCCCCCATGGAATCAGAAAAACAATCCGGCCCTGCTCATCGAAATAGGCAATCGCCTCCGGACCCTGATGAATTCGCGGAAAGATCAGATGCGATCCGCGCACCAGCCGCAAGGGCGCGCCGCTCGACCAGGCCCCCGTGGCATCGACAATCTTCCGCGCCCTGATCGCAAACCGCTCTCCCGAAAGCGTATCGTGCGCTTCGATTGAGTCGCCATTGACTTCGACCCCGATATAGTTTGCAATTACCGCGCCCCGCGCCTCCGCGTCGAGAAGATTCTCCAGTACCAGCCGCGCGGAATTTACCCGGCAGTCATAAAAGAGAAGTCCCCCACGCAGTCCTTCGCCCGCCAGCCCCGGTTCCGCGGCGGCGGTGCCGCCCGCGCTCAGCGAAGTAAAAGACCCAATCGAATTCTTCCCCGCCAGCAGGTCATAAAGCATCAGACCCGCGCCGTAAAACCAGCGATCGATCGCGCCGTAGCAGGGAATCAGAAACTGCAGAGGCTCCACCAGTCCACCGGCAATCCGCAGCAGCGTCGCCCGCTCTCGCAAGGCCTCGTGGACCAGGTGAAAATCCAGATACTTGAGATACCGCAGACCGCCATGAATCAACTGCGAGTTCTTGCCGCTGGTTCCCGAAGCAAAGTGATTCTTCTCCACCAGCGCAACCCGCAGACCGGCATCGCGAAGCATCAGGTCGCGCGCAATGCCTGCGCCATTGATACCGCCGCCGGCGATGAGTACATCGAACGGCTCGCTCTTCAGCTTTTCAATATTCGCGATGCGCCGGTCGTGCATCTTGACTTACTGGCGCGAAGCCTCGGCGACCGCGTCTTCCACACGTTTGCGGTACTGATTCAGCAGTTCGGTGGACTGCGCTTCGAATCGCAGGACCAGCACCGGCTGCGTGTTGGACGCGCGCACCAGACCCCAGCCTTTGCCGAAATTGACCCGCGCTCCGTCGATGTCGATAACGTCGGTGACCCCGGCCGCCGTGCGGAAATGCTCACGCACCGCCGTCACGACGCCGAACTTTTTGTCGTCCGGGCAATCGACGCGGATCTCCGGCGTCGCCAGCGTTACCGGCAGACTCTCCAGTTGCGCCGAGAGCGGCGCGGCGGAATTGGAAATGATTTCCAGCAGGCGGCAAGCGGCGTAGAGCGCGTCATCGAACCCGTAGTAACGATCGGCGAAGAACATGTGGCCGCTCATCTCGCCCGCCAGCTCCGCATGGGTTTCCTTCATCTTTGCTTTGATCAGCGAATGGCCTGTCTTCCACATCACGGCATTGCCACCGTGCGCACGGATGTCGTCGTACATGTTTTGCGACGATTTCACTTCCCCGATGACGGTTGCCCCAGGTTTGCGCGACAGAATTTCGCGCGCGTAGATAATCATCAGCTGATCGCCGTAAAGGATGGCGCCCTTTTCGTCCACCGCGCCAATGCGATCCGAATCGCCGTCGAATGCCAGACCCGCATCGGCCTTGTTTTCCAGCACGGCGGCCACCAACTGACTTAGATTCTCCGGCTGCGTGGGATCGGGATGATGATTGGGAAAGCGCCCGTCCATCTCAAAAAACAGCGGAATCGGATCGCAGTTCAGCTTCGCCAGAATCCGGCTGATGACAGGTCCGGCGGTCCCGTTCCCGGCGTCGGCCACCACTTTGAGCCGCCGCGGAAACTGAAATTGACTGGCGATTTCCTCCACGTAAGGAGTCACCACATCGGCGGTTTGGCACGTGCCCGAGCCCGTTTCATAATCGGCATTCTGAATCAGCTTGAGCACCTCCTGGATCTCTTCCCCGTGAATCGTGCTCTGGCCATGCATGACTTTGAATCCGTTATAATCGGACGGATTATGGCTGCCGGTAATCATAATTCCCCCACCGGCTTTCAGGTGAAACACCGAATAATAAAGCAGCGGCGTGGGCACCACTCCGAGGTCAGTCACGTCGCACCCCGTGGACAGCAGTCCGGCCAGCAGGGCATCGTGCAGACGGTCCGAGCTCAGGCGGCAGTCCCGCGCCAGATTCAGCTTTTGCGCATTTTTCCGGCGCAGATACGTCCCCAAAGCCCGGCCCAGATCCTGGATGTCGGGATCGAGAAGTTCTACGTCGGCGATACCGCGAATATCGTATTCGCGGAAGATGGTGGATTTCAGCATTCCACTGCGCAGTATAGCGTGCAGACAAACTTCGGATGCCCGACTCGCCGGACGCGCACTTGATCGTCATTTTCGGTCTGGGATTTACGGGGAAACGGCTGGCGAGCCGCCTCCTCGCCCGCGGCGTTCAAGCCTCGGCGGCGGTGCGGGAACCCGGGCGTTTTTCGGATCTGGCCCGTGCAGGCCTGGTTCTCGGAGAACTTGGAAACTTATCCTCCGCGCCGCGGCCATTCCCGGAAAATGCGGTTCTCTTTTATTCAATTCCGCCGCTTCCGCCCGAAGAAACGACGGGAATTGAATCGCAAATTCGCGCCCTCAATCCGTCCCGCATTGTCTATATTTCGTCTACAGGAGTCTATGGCGATCAGGCGGAAGTTAACGAGGAAACGCTCCCCCGCCCCGGCGACGACCGCGGACGTGCCCGCCTCGACGCAGAGAACCGGATCGCAGACGGACCCTGGACCAGCCTGATCCTGCGCGCCGCCGCCATCTATGGGCCCGGGCGCGGCATCCACACCGCGATCCGCGCAGGGCGTCTTCCTCGCGGCGCAGGAACGGGGGTCGTCAGCCGCATTCACGTCGACGATCTGGCCCTGCACTCCGAAGCGGGGCTGTTTGCAGATTTGCAGGGTGCCTGGCCGGTAGCCGACGATTTGCCCTGCTCAAGCGCGGAAATTGCTCAAAGTCTAGGGGTTCAACTGCAGAAAGCGGTCGAATTTACGATCGGGGGACGCAAAGTGGATGGCCGAAAAATCAGAGAAATGCTGGGAATTCAACTGCTATACCCGACCTGGAAAACGGGCCTGCCGGCCAGCATCGCAGAAGAGGAAAACGCTTAAGCGAGATTGGGAACGGCGCTGAAACGGGCAATCTGGTCATGGAGCGTATCGAAAGCCCCCACCAAGCCCGAAACATCCACTGCGCCGATTCCTGCGGCGTGCAGCGCCAGGCGGAACTCAACCTTGCAAATCGCCAAAGCAAAAAGTGCCCGGTTTTTCGCCAAAGCCTTTGCCAGATCCGGACGATCGACTCCGGATTGAACCATTACCATCCGGATACCCGCCAGAAGTCTTGCATAATCTTTCGTGAGGCACGAGAGATACCGGCGGAATAACTTGCGCCGTTCGGCCCGCAGGGCCTTAAATCCAATTGGATCGCCGGCTATAAACCGGATATCCTCATCCGACAGCAGCCGCAACATCGGGCGATAACGGCCCGCTACGTTTTTGGAAGCTGGGAGGGCTTCAGCCGCGCGCAACGTCCGAAGCTTAAAGAAGAACTGGAATGCGATCACCATCGCTGCGATCAGGAGGAGCATGCCGGCAAATAGAGAGATCATAGACGATATTCCCTTGCTAATTGAGTCTAACGATATCTGAAGGCCGTTAAAATTGCAAGTAGTACTAACGGATTTTGCTGTTCTATTACCGGCGAACCGTACGGCCCAACAGTTGGTTGAGGGAGGCAAGCTGGTCAAGCAGATAATCTTCTTCGGGGGTTGACTCGGCTATCGCAACGGGCTTTGAACTCTCCGATCGAAGCATTGAGGCCCATGAAATCAAACAGATAACGATGAAAGCGGATTCAATCTGGTCGATCGCCCTCGAATATAACTGGCCTTGCAGACTGTCGAAAAGCAGACGGATCGCGTCACTCATGAACAAAGCGCTGAAAAAAGCGCTGGAAACGTACGTATTTTTGCCGAGATGTAAAGGGTAGCGGGATAGTGCGAAAAGAATTGTGACGATTACGATTACGAGACTGAATACGACGGACCTCTGCGAAATCTCGAGGTACAGCAGATGAACGCTGCCGTGATTGCTCGTCCGTCTGAATGCGCCCTCGACGAGAAGGGACGCCGCAGTCGCAAAAACAATACCCAGGTACATGCTCCATCGGCCAACGGAGCGTATACCCGGGTAATCCACAAAAACGAGCGCAAACAGTTCCCGCACCGCGAGGATGGCAAAGATGCACGCCACAGGTCCGTAGAAAACGTAGAACCAGAAGTATACCGGCGAACCGTCGGAGAGCATCCCGGCTATAAGATTGGACAGAGCCAGAACAGTCAGCCACGCCAGCAAAGCGGTGAACCGCTTCGCGAGCTTGAGCTGTACCAGCCGCCCGATCGCGACCCAAGCCGCGGCGGACTGTACAAACTCTACAAGCCTGATCGAATCCATGTTCTGAACGGGTACCGTTCAAAGATTAGCATCTTAAGGCTTGAAGAACCGTACAAATATGAAATTAACGAGCGATTAACGCTCGATTATTTACCAGGGGCAGTTGTCGCCGCAGGTGGGGGGATTCACATGAACCCAGGGGCAGTTGTCGCCGCAGGTGGGAGGATTGACCTTGACCCACGGGCAGTTGTCACCGCAAGTCGGCGGATTGACGGTTGCCGCGCCACCAGTGGCAGCAAAGAAAGAGACCGCGAGGGCCATAGTCGTTAAGAGTTTGCGCATGTGAGTAATGTCCTTTTTTCTGTTGATCTTGCGTCACGTCAAGACAGATACCTGCAGTGTATTTTAGTCGGCGGAACTTAGGTACTGGACCTGTGAAAAATTGTCGTATTCAGAACGTTCAAAATTCACGTGTTTGAAAGTGGCATACAAGGAAATTCCTGGGCAGGAACCGACCGGGTTCTTCCGACGGCGGTATAATTCCAGAGAGAAACCATGCAATCCAACCGGGAAACTGCGGTTGCCGAAAACTGGCAGAGAACGCTCGCCACCATCCCGACAGTCCTCGGAAGAATCGCCTACCTTGCTTCGCTTCGCAATGTAAATAAAGGAACTTACGAGCACGCCGGGCTTGCTCAGCGAATCGGTGAAATTGAGTCGGATGGCATTTTGCGCCGCAGCCATTTCGCTGTTTTTCAGGAATGGCTGGGCTTCGGGCTGGAACGCCAAAAGAATGAATTAGAGGAGTATTTCTCCGATTTGGCAGGCGATACCCGCGAAATAATCGCCACTTGGATCACCCTTCCACCCTATACCGACTGGGTTCCGGTCGATTCCCGGGATGTTGAGCGGGAGCTTTTCTGCGCCGATCTGCGGGTTGTCCTCGACCTGGTCAGGGCCGACTTCGGCGTCGCTTCTCGGGATCCAGACTCATAGCCACCCCGATAACCTGCCCCACCACTTCGATCTCGCCCGGAAACGGGAAGTTCAAAATGGAGGCCTCCGACGCGGGGTCGGGAATCAGGCTGATCACACCATCTTTAATGCTGCACCAGCGGCAGTAATAACCATCCCGGTGCTCCAGGAAATAGATCGGCCTTTCGCTCAGACTGCGCCAGCCGGAAGCCTGGATCTTTCGCCTGGTGTCGTCAACGACAAGCAGCGATCCCGGTGGCACGGCGGGATACATGCTCCAGTCTTCTGTGCCCATGAAGCCGTAACGGAAACGCCGCACATCAGCCGCGCTGAGCAGCGCCAGCGGCAGCTTTCCCCAGCGCTGCACCATCTCGCTGACGAAGGATGTATGCCGTAAATCAAGCCCTGGATCGAGTGAAATCGGCAGCAAAGCTTCCGCGCCGTTGTCCGGATTGAAGCCCACCGCGTGAGTCTTGCCGATTTCAATCAGGCCCGCATCGCTCGCCATCGCTTCCACCGGCACCCCGTACCAGGAGAGCACTTCATGCAAGTCCAGCCTGTAAATGCAACAAAGGGAGTATAGTTTGTAGATTGAAGGGACCGTACCCTGATTCTCGATGTCCGACAGCCGGCTGATCAGAACTGCAAACTCGGCGTTGCCGCGGCGATCGCCGATCGCCTGGCTCATTTGCTCCACGTCCCTGAATCGGAGGTTCAGTTTCTCCCGGGCCCGCCGCAGCTTTTGACCGGCTTCTTCCATGCTATGATCCTGTCTCGGGGCTCGGAGGGCGATCGCGGGCGGCACGGGTATCCTTCCAGGTGGATTATAACTGCTATGCCGTTCCCGATTCAATAAAATTTATGCGCTTTGTTCTGCAATCGGAACAAATTGACAATTTCTTGCGGGGGGCTATCTGAAAATAGTCGTAGCCGTTACCGGCGCAAGTGGCGCTATTTATGCTCTTCGTCTGCTCGAAAGACTTCATCGGCCCGCTCCCGGAGCGCAAATTGAAATCCACCTGGTCCTGAGCCGTTCCGGTGAAAAAACGCTGTTTCTCGAGACCGGAAAACGCGCCTCCGATATGAAATCCTTAGCTGATTTCTATTGGCCCGTTGAAGATATTTCGGCTCCTTTGGCCAGCGGCTCTTTTCAGACCGACGGCATGGTCATTTCCCCCTGCTCCATCCATACCATGTCGGCCATTGCACATGGCATTACCTCAAGCCTGATTACGCGCGCGGCGGACGTCATGCTGAAAGAACGCCGCCGTCTTGTGCTGATGATCCGGGAAAGCCCTTTCCACCTCGGACACCTTCGCGCCATGACTCAACTGGCCGAGATGGGCGCTATCATCGCCCCCCCGGTTCCCGGCTTTTACAACAATCCAATAACAATTGAGGACCTGGTGGATACCAGCATCGATCGCGTGCTCGATCTGCTTGGCGTACCCGACGACAAAGTGCGCCGATGGTCCGGCCCGGTGAAAGCGCCAGCGCCAGGTACCGCAGAGGCGAAATCATGAAATGCCGGGTCGCCTTTCAGGGAGAACCCGGCGCATTCAGCCAGATTGCCGCGCTTCGATTCGGAGGCGAGGATTGCATCCCGGTTCCAATGCAATCTTTTGAGGAAATCTTTATCTCTGTGCAAAACGGAAAGAACAAGTACGCCGCTATACCAATAGAGAACACCTTACACGGCTCCGTTCACGAAAACTACGATCATCTGCTGAAATACGACCTGCCCATACGCGCCGAGACCTTCGTGCGCATTGTGCACAACCTGATTGCTCCGCCCGATGTCCGCTTCTCACAACTGAAACGGGTCTATTCCCATCCCGTTGCCTTGAATCAATGCAGGCACTTCTTCGAAGTCAACCCGCAAATCGAGAGAACACCCTTCTACGACACAGCCGGCAGCGTGAAAATGGTAATGGATGAAGGCCTGAAAGATGCCGGCGCCATCGCCTCCGCCGAAGCCGCCCGCATTTACGGCGCGAAGATTCTGAAAAAATCGATCGAGGACGATCGCGAAAACTATACCCGCTTCGTCATGCTGGAAAAGCCGGCCCGCGGCCGCCGGTTCGCGAAACCGGATCCGGCCATTCGCTACAAGACGACTGTCGTCTTCACGACGCGCAATACCCCGGGCGCGCTCTTCCGCGCGCTCAGCGCCTTTGCTCTCCGCGATATCAGTCTGACCAAGATCGAATCGCGTCCACTGCGCGGCAAGCCCTGGGAATATCTCTTCTATCTGGACTTCCTGGGACATGCGGATGACCCCGTATGCAAAAATGCCCTGGGACATTTGGCGGAACTGGCCGATATGTTGCGGATTTTGGGGTGTTATCCCGGCGCTGACCTGAAGACTACGGCCAAATAGACCCGGCGATCGCCGCGACTCTCGCGATCAAAGCTACTCTAGGGATATGGAATCTCCTGAGACCTCACCCCCCGCGGACGTCAGTGCGGACGTAATCGAGGACGTCAATCCCGAGGCCGCTGTTGAGACAGGCGACACACCGCCTGAACTTCCTCCCGGCCTCGAAGAGATCTCCGTTCTCGCGGTCCGGGACACGGTCCTGTTTCCCAATGCCCTGCTCCCTCTCAGCGTGGGCCGGCCCAGTTCGGTGGCTCTCGTGGAAAGTCTTGGCGAGAATCGCCTGATCGCAGTCGTCTCCCAGATCGATCCGCGCACCGACGTGCCAGGCCCCGACGATCTGCACAAAACCGGAACCGTCGCCATCATCCACAAAATCGTGCGTATGCGGGAAGGCCAGCTTCTGTTCTGCGAGGGCGTCTCCCGGATGCACGTGCAGAGTTTCACCGCCAGCGAGCCGTTCCTGCGCGCGCGCATCGAGCGTCTGGCTGAAATCGAGCCGGAGATGACTCCCGAGCTGACCGCGCTTCGCCAGAACGTTCTCAGTGAGTTCTCGCAGCTCGTCTCCGCCACCCCGAACCTTTCGGATGAACTCTCCACCGCCGCCGGCAACATAACCGAGGTGGGGCGTCTGGCTGATTTCATTGCCGGCACCTTGCCCGGCCTCAGCCATGTCGAGCGCCAGGCGGTCCTTGAGCAGAACGACGCCCGCCCCCGCCTCCAGTTCATTAATGAGCAGCTCACGCGCGAAGTGGAACTGCTTGAACTGCGCCAGAAGATCCAGTCCCAGGTGCAGGGGCAGCTCTCTCAAAGCCAGCGCGAGTTCTATCTGCGCGAACAGTTGAAGGCCATCCAGAAGGAACTCGGCGAAGGCGACGATACCGACCAGGACGCCGCCGGCCTTCGCGAAAAAATCGAACAGGCTGCCATGCCCGAAGCGGTGAAAGAAGAAGCGCTCAAAGAACTCAGCCGCTTCACGCGCATCAATCCGATGTCGCCCGAGCACACCGTCGCCCGCACTTATCTCGAATGGCTGATCGCACTTCCCTGGAACGTGTCCTCAGGCGAAGCGGTCAACGTGCAGCGCGCCGCCGAAATTCTCGACGAAGACCACTACGATCTCGAAAAGGTCAAGAATCGCATCCTCGACTTTCTCGCCGTGATGCAATTAAAGCCCCGGCTGAAAGGACCGATCCTCTGCTTCGTCGGACCTCCCGGCGTCGGCAAGACCTCTCTGGGCCGCTCCATCGCGCGCTCCCTCGGCCGCAAGTTCCAGCGCATCTCCCTCGGCGGCATGCATGACGAGGCCGAGATCCGGGGCCACCGCCGCACCTACATCGGATCGCTCCCCGGCCAGATCATCCAGGCCATGCGCCGCGCCGGCGCCAATGACCCCGTAATCATTCTCGACGAAGTGGACAAGCTTGGGCGCGACTTCCGGGGCGATCCCTCCTCGGCCCTGCTCGAAGTTCTCGATCCGGAGCAGAACTCCACCTTCCGGGATAACTATCTCGACGTTGCCTTCGACCTTTCGCGCACTCTGTTCATCACCACCGCCAACATGCTCGATACCATCCCGGACGCGCTGCGCGATCGCATGGAAGTGATCGAACTGCAGGGCTATACCGAGCAGGAAAAAGTGGTGATCGCCTACCGTTATCTGATTCCGCGGCAGAAAAAAGAAAACGGGCTCGATGACGACAAACCGCTGGACTTCCTCGACGACGCCGTGCGCTTCATCGTGCGCCGCTATACCCGTGAGGCGGGCGTACGAAATCTTGAGCGCGAAATCGGAACCGTGTGCCGCAAGATGGCCCGCCGTTATGCGGAGGGCAAAGATCCCGTCACCGAGGTGACTGTGGCGATTGTCGAGGAATCGCTCGGCGCGCCCCGCACCCGTCCGGACATGGAAGTCGCGGAACGCACCAGCCGCCCAGGCGTCGCCGTGGGACTCGCGTGGACCCCAGTCGGCGGCGATGTCCTTTTTATAGAAGCCGGCCGCATGCCTGGCGGCTCCAAAGGGCTCATCATGACCGGCCAGCTCGGCTCCGTCATGCAGGAGTCCGTGCAGGCAGCGCTGACCTGGGTGCGCGGCAACGCCGCCAAATACGGCATCGATCCGGACATCTTCAAATCGATCGACATCCACGTGCACGTTCCCGCGGGCGCGACTCCGAAGGACGGTCCGTCGGCCGGGGTGACCATGGCCACCGCCCTGCTCTCCATGCTGACCGACAAATGCGTGAAGGCGAACTTGGCCATGACAGGCGAAATCACCCTGACCGGCCAAGTGCTGCCGATCGGCGGCATTAAGGAAAAGGTCCTCGCAGCCAAGCGAAGCGGCGTGAAGGAAATCATTCTCCCCGCAGAAAATGAAGTCAATGTGAAAGAAGACCTGAAAGCCGAGCAGATCGGCGACATCAAACTCCACTACGTCAAGACCATGGATGATCTGGTGCCGCTGGCCCTGCAACTGGGTTAATCGGCGGCCGATACAGGAAACCGCCGGATCCCCGGCCGCGTCACTTTTCCCACGGCCACCGTGACCATTGCCCGCTGGCCGGGGTTAATTCAATATCGCTAACTCAACAGCGCTGGTAAAATTCATTTTGCGTACATCTTTACTCTGTATCCTCTTTGCCCTCGGGTTTGCTTCCGTTTTGCCGGCCCAGACCGTACGGTTCTCTATCAGCGGAGGCCCCACCGCCACCGGAACCATCGACGTTCAGTTGAACCCGGCTGCCGCGCCCAAGACCGTGGCGAACTTTCTGAATTACGTAAGCAGCGGCGGCTACACGAACTCCATCTTTCATCGCGCTGCCTACAGCAACGGCGTCCCTTTCATCATTCAGGGCGGAGGTTTCCAGTACAACAACAACGCCGTGGTCACCACGCCTGTGAATGCGGCGGTAACAAACGAATACAGCCTGTCGAACGTCCGGGGCACGATTGCCATGGCATTGAGCGCCCCGAGCGGCGTTACAGACATTAACAGCGCGACAGATGAATGGTTCTTCAACGTCAGCAACAATTCCACGAGTCTGAACAGTCAGCAATTCACCGTCTTCGGCACCATCGTAGGGACTGCGGGTTTCAAGATCATGGACGCCATTTCCGTCCTGCCCGAATATGACGAGAGCGCGATATTGCCCGATTTCTCAACTATTCCCCTGGTCAATTTTACAAGCGGAACCCCGGACGCAACCAACTACGTCCTTGTGACCTCGATCGTGGTGTTGCCCGAACCAGCGCAGCTTGGCGTGGTGAATGCGGCGAGTTCCGCGGCCGCCCTCACCAGCGGCATCGCGCCCGGCGAGCTCCTGACCATATACGGCTCCAACAGCCTTGCAAGTCTGGGACCCGCGACCGGCGTGGGATTCGACCAAAAGAGCAATCCGGTAAGCACGACCCTTGCGAATACCCAAGTCCTTTTCAACGGGACTCCTGGACCGATGCTCTACGCGTCGAGCGGGCAGACGAACGTGGTTGCGCCCTTTGCCATCGCCGGCAGCAGCACGGTAAGCGTGGTGGTCAAGTATCAAAATATTGCCAGCGATCCCCTGCTGTTCCGCACGGTCCCCGCGGCACCAGGCATATTCGCTATATCGGGTGACGGCGCGATTGTCGACAACACGACCGGTGCCGTTATCAACGTATCCAATCCCGCCAGCGTCGGAGAGATTCTGGCTTTGTTCGCGGAAGGTCAGGGCGTGATGACCCCGGCGCTGGCGGATGGCGCAATCATAAGCGGGAATCCGCCTTATCAAACACCAGTTGCCACCACGACCCTGCTGATCGATGGCCAGCCCGTGCCAACCGTCTATTACACCGGTGGCGCGCCCGCGGACGTCAACGGAGTCCTGCAGGTCGATTTCGCCGTGCCTTCATTAGCGCCCGGAAAACATCAGATACAGCTTCAGGTTGTCTCCGGCGGCACGACCTATCTCAGCCCCACCGGCGTCAATCTGCAAACGAAATAGGCGGCCTACAGATCCAGGCGCATCACCACCGCCGCCTCAGCCGGTTTTTCATAGTACGCAGGCACGCGCCCCACCGCCCGGAAACCGAACTTCTTGTTCAGTGCGATCATGGCCGCGTTGCTCTTGCGCGAACACGTCATGACACGCTTGAATCCCTGCCGCCGCGCCCACACGATCTCCCAGCATTTCATCAACTGCCCGTAACCCATTCGCTGGAACGCCGGCAGAATACCGGTTGTTCCGATATGCAGCGTCTCCCCCTGCCTTTCAAACGCGCAGCAGCCGATCTTCCTGCCGTCGACCAGAAGCCAGTACGCTTCGTACTCTCTCCAGTCGGCTGCAGAGAAATAATCCGAGGGGAATACCTTGCGATCGAAGGCGCACAGGCTGCGGATTTCGTCGGGAATAATCGCCTTCCTGAACTCGGTATTCACTTCCCGTCGCTCTTGTCGGGACTCCCCCGCTCGATCAGGTTCTTCAGCCGGACAAACTGCCGGGCCGTCACGGCGTCCACCGCCGCCGCCATGGTATTCATGCCGCCGGGAAGGTATCCCGTAATCGCGTAGGTCACATCGACCGTGGTCAATATCGCGCTCGCGCGGCCAGCCACCGCGGCCAGACTGGACAACTGGATCGTCATATTGCCGGTGGCCGCCATGGATTGAAGAGGGCCCAGTGCGCCGGTCATAACGAGCGTTTTGCCCGGCACGAAATTTACCACCTCCATGTGGCGAACCCCGCCGCCGTTGGGCAGCTTTTCGCAGAAGCAACCCATCGGTTTTGCTTCAATGCTTAGGTTATGCACTTCGCCCGAAAAGGTATGCGCCGGATCCCACCAGTCGCCGATCTCCAAGAGCCGCCGGTAAACCTCGTCCGGCGCGGCAAGAATAGCCACTGAAGTCTTCACGACAAATCCGTTCGCCGCCGAATCGGTTACCGCCGCCTTGCCCGCGGAAGAAAAAACCACCAAAGTCGCTAATACAAAAGCCTTGCAGCGCATAGCTAAGAATATCTTGAACGCGCCTGGTTCTCCCCATGCTCTCTTAATCCTCCGCGCGACAGCCTGCTGCTAGACTATTATTTCCAACGCATGAAAGTCGGGGTTATCGTTTTCCCGGGAAGCAACTGCGACCACGATGCGTGGTACGCGGTTAACGCCAACCTGCGAGGGTCCAATCAGGAGCGTTCCGCCGAATTCGTCTGGCACGATTCCACTGATCTGAAGGGCTTCGACGCCGTCATCCTCCCCGGCGGATTCTCCTACGGCGACTATCTCCGCTGTGGCGCCATCGCCCGCTTTTCGAAAGTCATGAACGCCGTAAAGAAGTTTGCGGCCGACGGCGGCCTGGTCCTCGGCGTCTGCAACGGATTCCAGATTCTCGTGGAAGCCGGAATGCTTCCCGGCGCTCTCCTGCGCAACGAACATCTGAAGTTCGTCTGTCGGAACGTGGCGCTGCGTATCGAAACGGTCGACTCGCCGTTCACCTCCCGGCTCACCGAAGGCCAGATCCTTCATCTCCCGGTCGCACACGGCGAGGGACGCTACTTTGCCGACGAACGGACCCTGGATGAACTGGAATCGGAGGACCGCGTGGCATTCCGTTACCTCGACAATCCCAATGGTTCTCTGCGCGATATCGCCGGCATTCTCAGTCCGGCGCGCAATGTGCTTGGCATGATGCCGCATCCCGAACGCGCCTGCGATCCCCTCATGGGCTCCACCGAAGGGCTCGGCATCTTTGAATCCATGCTGTCGGCTTTACCTCAATTAACGGCGTCACTTTTGACCAAATGAGCATCACTCCCGAGCTGATCGCCCAGCATCAGCTGACGACCGCGGAGTACGACAAAATTGTCTCTCTGCTCGGCCGCCAGCCCACTTACACGGAGCTTGGCGTATTCAGCGTCATGTGGAGCGAACACTGCTCCTACAAGAGCTCCCGCATTCATCTGAAGAAGCTCCCCACCACCGGCAAGTACGTGCTGCAGGGTCCGGGCGAAAACGCGGGCATCATCGGAATCGGCGGGGGCTGGGTTGTGGCATTCAAGATCGAATCCCACAACCACCCCAGCTACATCGAACCGTTTCAGGGCGCCGCCACCGGCGTTGGCGGCATTCTCCGCGACATTTTCACCATGGGCGCGCGCCCCATCGCCGTGATGGACTCCCTGCGTTTCGGTCCCCCCGCAACCAGCCAGCGCATCCTGACCGGCGTCGTCAGCGGCATCTCGCACTACGGCAATTGCTTCGGTGTGCCCACCGTGGGCGGCGAATGCCTTTTCGAGGAATGCTACTCGGGTAATCCGCTGGTGAATGTTTTCGCGCTCGGCGTTTGCAAAGAGAATGAAATCTTCTTTGCCCGGGCTTCCGGCATCGGCAACCCTGTCATATACGTCGGCGCCAAAACCGGCCGAGACGGAATCCACGGCGCTTCCATGGCCAGCGCCGAATTCACCGAGGAATCGAAACAGAAGCGCCCCAACGTTCAGGTGGGCGATCCCTTCCTCGAAAAGCTCCTGCTCGAGGCCTGCATCGAAGCCATGAAAACCGGCGCCATCGTAGCCATTCAGGACATGGGCGCGGCCGGACTCACATCCTCCTCCTGCGAGATGGGCAGCCGCGGCGGCGTCGGCATCGACCTCGACCTTGACCGCGTCCCGCAGCGCGAAACCGGCATGACCGCGTATGAAATGCTGCTCTCCGAATCCCAGGAGCGCATGCTTCTGGTCGCCGAAAAGGGCCGCGAACACGAAGTCTTCGGCGTCTTCCGCAAATGGGGACTCGATGCCGTCACCATCGGCGTGGTCACCGAAGACGGCAATCTGAAAATACGCCATCATGGCGAACTGGTCGCCGACATTCCGAATCCCGCGCTCGCCGACGAAGCCCCCAAATACGACCGTCCGCACAACGTAAAGCCATACCGCACAGCGCCCCTCGCGCCTCCCGCCGAAATCCCCGCATCGAAGGATCTGAATGCGGATCTGCTGCGCCTTATCTCCTCCCCAGATCTGTGCTCGAAGCGCTGGATCTGGGAACAATACGACTACACAGTCCGCACCAACACCATCGTTGGACCCGGCTCGGACGCCGCCGTGGTGCGCGTCAAAGAAACCGGCACTTCCATCGCAATGTCTCTCGACGGCAACGGACGTTACTGTTATCTCGATCCGCGCGAAGGCGCGAAACTCGCCGTCGCCGAATGCTGCCGTAATCTCGCAACTACCGGCGCGCTTCCCGTCGCGGCCACCAACAATCTGAATTTCGGCAATCCCGAACGCCCCGAGACTATGGCGCAGCTCGTGGAAGCTGTCGAGGGTATCGCCGAAGCGTGCGCTTTTTTTGAAACACCCATCACCGGCGGCAATGTCAGCCTCTACAACGAAACGCTCGGCGAGGGAATTTACCCGACACCCGTCCTCGGCATTGTGGGCTTAATGAAAACCGCCATCCCGGCCCCGGTGCAATTCCAGCAGGAAGGCGCTTCGATAATTCTGCTGGGCGGCCTCGGCAAAACCGACGCGACCCGTTTCGGCGGCAGCGAATACGCCAAGGTGATTCTCGGCCAACTCTGGGGACTCCCCCCGCTACTCGACATGGATTACGAAAAACGCGTTCACGACTGCATGCGTGAAGTCGCAGCCGCGGGTCTGGCGCAATCCGCGCACGATCTGAGCGACGGCGGCCTGGCCGTGACCCTGAGCGAATCCTGCACTCCCGCCATCGGAGCCGACGTGAAGCTGGAGTTCGCCGAAAGGTACGAATTCGCGCTATTCGGCGAGTCGACCTCCCGAATCCTGATCTCGACAAACGCCGCTGACGGCATTCAGAAAATAGCGGCCAAATTCGGCGTGGAAGCTCCTGTCATCGGGGTTACAATTAAAGAGCGGTTACGGATCGGCAACGGGCCTTCGGTGTTGATCAATCTGCCCGTCATCGATCTGAAGAGTGCGTTCGATAACGGTCTCCTGCCTTGGGTCTGATGATCAAATATGTTCGATAAATTCAGAGAAGAGTGCGGTGTCGCTGCCATCTACGGCCATCCCGAAGCCTCCAAGCTGGCCTATCTTTCTCTCTATGCGCTGCAACATCGCGGACAGGAAAGCGCCGGCATCGCCACCAGCGATGGTGATTTAATCCACACCAAAAAAGCCATGGGCCATGTGGCGGATATCTTCACCGTGCCGGTCCTACGCGAATTGCCCGGTCCTTTAGCCATTGGCCATACCCGGTATTCGACTACCGGCGATACGGTCGAACGCAACGCCCAGCCGTTTTCGGTGCAGTGCAACAAAGGCCGCATTGCCGTTGCGCATAACGGCAACATCACCAACGCCGCCGAGTTGCGCGCCGATCTGGAAGCGCGCGGCGCCATCTTCCAGGCATCCAGCGATACCGAAGTCATCCTTCACCTGGTGGCCCACTCCCGCGAGAAGACGCTGGCGGGCGCGCTACGCGATGCCCTGCTGCAGCTGGAAGGCGCGTTCTCGCTGGTGTTCCTTGCACAAGACCGCATCATCGTCGCGCGCGACCCGCAGGGCTTCCGTCCGCTCGCCATGGGCCAGCTTGAGTTCAGCGGCGGCACGCCCGCCTATGTCTTTGCCTCCGAAACCTGCGCTTTCGATCTGATCAACGCCGTCTATCTCAACGATGTGCAGCCCGGCGAAATGGTGATCGTCGGTCCCGAAGGCGTCTCGCGCGAACGCTATGCCCCGGCCAAACCACTCTCGCAGTGCGTGTTCGAGCATGTCTATTTCTCCCGGCCCGATTCCATCGTCTTCGGACGCCCGGTGCAGGAATCGCGCGAGATGATGGGCGTTCTACTCGCCCGCGAAGCACCGGCCGACGCCGACATCGTGGTGCCTGTTCCCGACTCCGGCAACGCCGCCGCCCTCGGCTATTCCGGCGAATCCGGTCTTCCCTTCCGCCAGGCGCTCATCCGCAATCACTACGTGGGAAGAACTTTCATCGAACCGTCGCAGGCCATCCGCGACTTCGGAGTCAAGCTCAAGCTCAACCCCATTCGCAGTCTTCTTGAAGGCAAGAGCGTGGTGCTGGTCGACGATTCCATCGTCCGCGGGACCACCAGTCGCAAGATCGTCCGCATGGTCCGCAATGCCGGCGCGCGCGAAGTGCACATGCGCATCTCCTGCCCGCCCACCATCTCGCCCTGCTTCTATGGCGTCGATACCCCCAACAAGAGCGAACTCATCGCCGCCAACAGCACAACAGACGAAATCCGCCGCTTCATCGAAGCCGATTCTCTGGCTTATCTTTCGATGAATGCGCTGCAGAAATCCGTCGCCGACGATGTGGCGAACGGCCGCAGCCAGTATTGCTACGCCTGCTACACCGGCAACTACCCCACCGACTTCGTCAATATCGAACAGCTGGTGAGATCCGGCAAAAAAGCAAGCATCTGACGGATCGGCTCTGCCCCGATCTTACTGGATCGCGTAAGTGAGTCCAGCCGTAAACTCGAAAGAGTTTTTCTTGAACCCCGGCGGCGGGTCGTGCAGGTAATTGTCGATGACCCCAAGCGACGCATTGAGCCGCTTGTACATCGGCAGCGTCAGCAAAGCATTGAAGGTTCCGGAAAGTGCATTGCTGTTGTTCAGAGCCGGATCCAAAATAAGCTTCTGGCTGAACCGCATTCCATGCCCCAGCAGTCTTGCGTAGTCTTCCTCCACCAGTGCCCCGATCAGGCTCTGGTTATTGCCCGGCAAACTGAATTGCTGATGAATGTAAGTCACCCCGCCCTTCAGGTCCAGGCTTTGGTGGTCGCGCTTGAAAATGCTCCAGCCAACGCCGCCGCCATAGGTTTGTTGCAGCCTCAGATCCTGCGAAAAATTATGGTCGAGCAGCCCCTCCGCGAAAACAAAAACAGAGTTTGAGAGATACTCGTCGCGCTCCACCCCCAGATGGAAGATGTCGGTTTTCACTTCGGGCGTGTTCGGCTGCGAGATTGTTCCGTAAGAGCCGCTGAAGTCGAACGACGTCCGGTTGCGCCGCGCCATCCAATCCTCCGTGGGTTCGAGACGAGCCAGGCTGACGGCGCCGGTGAACGTGCGGCTCTTCTGCGTTGCCTCCACCAGCGATGCGCCCGCCGTTACCGCACCCTTCCAGTTGCTGAAGATCCCCGGATGCCCGTTTACGGCATTCTTGAATTCGGCATCGTCGACAATGCTCGGACCTTCGGCGACGGCAACGCTCGCAGGGGGACCGCTGGCGGGAGTAACCGTCAGCTTCTGCTCCGCCACGCTCAGCGTTCCTTCCGGAATCGCGGTGGTGTCGGAATGCCTCTTCACCCGGACGCCCTTCGGAATCAGCGCGAATGTCCGGTCGGTATGCACCTCCTGAACCTTCGACCAGTCCACGGTGACCTCGCCCGCAACATCGCTTTTGAAAGTCACCGACGAGCCGCTGGAGTGTTCAATCCGGCCGACCAGTCTTTCGCCATCGCCGAAGAGGAGCACATCCTGATCTCGCGGAATTTGCGCGAGGAGCATACTTCCGGACAAAGTCAGGGCAAGAATACAGCGTAAATTCATATTCGTAAACGGGAAGCACGTTTCCAGCCGGAAATTCTTACACCCTGTTCACCGCACGCCACTCGGGGCACGGTTTTCGCGATTAAGCGGGTGGTTAGTAACTACCGTCCACCCGCTCTCGCCGGCTTCCAGGAAACCTTCCGCTATTTCATGATGCTGCCGGACGATGCGCTCAAATAGACCGCATAGCCGGACTTGGCGTCGCCCCAGATGATGTACCAAACCGGCGAGGGGAATCGGTGCGCCGCGCCCAGCGTGAAGCTCACAGCCTTGTCGGGGTGCTCCTTCAGGAAGTCGGCTGCCTTCTCGGCGGCAATCTTGTAGGCTGCATCCGAATCGATGGTGAAGTCGCTGTTCTGGAAAGTCATCTGGGCCTGCGTCGGTCCGGCCCACGCTTCGGTCCCCTCCGCCTTCACGCCCTTCTGAATGTTCGGGAGCTGATCGGCGACGGAATAGGTGTAGGTCCGCGCCTGATGAAGCGAGGGAGAAGCGAAAACAGCGGTCCAGAAACCGAACTTTCCATCGGCATTCTTCACGCCCTGCACTTCGCCGCTCACCAGACTTAACGGGAGCAGGTCGGGAGCCCACGCGTGCGCGGGCGTATACATCTCGTAATATGCGGTCTTGGCGGTGACCGGCTCGGGAGGTCCCGCCGGTTTCTTCTCAGCCGCCTTAGTGTCCGTCTTCGCTTCGGTGGGGGCGGGTTGGGAAGAGCAGGCCGCAAGTCCCATAAGTCCGAAGATCGCGGCGGACAACAAAAGATTCTTCTTCATAGATAGTGTTCCGATACCTCTAAACGATTCTATTCCACCTCACACGAAAAAGCTCCAAACCCGCATTTTTTGCCTGAAACGTTATCCGGTTCCCATCGCTGCGGATAGAACCTGAAAAGCAGCAAAAAGGCGGAACGCCGGCTGATGGCATAAAAAAAGCGGGTGGAGCTTTCGCTCCACCCGCTCGGGTTCGAACCTCGGGATGCTCTTAGAAGCGGAACATCAACGCCAACCGAAGGAGGCGAGGATTCGTGATGGTGGTGATCGGGCCGCCGACGCCGCAGGTCGAAAGACCCGAAGTGCAGGCAGAACCGGTCTGGAACGGAGACACCGTGGTCGATACCGCGACGGACTGCGTAACCGGCGCGTTGCTGTTCAGGATGTTGAAGGCCTGGAGGCTCGGCTCAAGAACATACTTTTCCTTGAACTTGAAGGTCTTCTTCACGCCGAGGTCAACCTGATTGAGACGCGGGGTAAGAACCTGCCCCGGAGCGACCAGATTGAGGGTTTCGGAGCCCTGCTTCAGGCCCGGATCGACAATGGCCTTCAACGGGAAGGACTTGCCGCCGATCGTTGTCGTGCTGCCGCTGGGATCGTTCGGGCACTGGGCGCAATCCGCCGGATAGCGGGTGGTGGCGCTGACAGTCCAGGTGCGGGCGAGATAGCCGTTGTTGACGCCGCCAACGGTACCGGTGCCAGCGAAGTTGCCCTGATAGCGGTTGCTATAGAGCGACATGCTGAACACAAGGCCATTGCCGGCGCGCAGTGCCATCGGACGGTCGCTGCTGACATTAAGCGTGTAAGCGCCCGACACCTTGAATTCGTTCTGCCACGGCGGGCTCTGAACCAGTCCGAGGCTCGACACATTGATTCCGCCGTTGGTCAGCGTCTTCGAACCGGTCATATCGCAGTAGCGAAGTGAGTTCGGATCGTTGAGTTTGTTGGTTCCGTAGGTTTCAGCGCAGGAACGGTCAAGCTGCCGGTCGATGGTGTAACCGAAGTTAACGAAGGCGCCGCGGGGCAATCTTGCGAAAACGGAGGCTTCATAACCGGTGTAGACGTTGTTGACCAAGCTCTGCGGAGAGTTGGTCTGATAGAGCAGCGGCGTCGGAATCGCGTTGTTCAGATTGAAGATCGGCATGGTGGAACCATCCAGCGGATTTATGATGGATGTCTGGGTCCAGCCGGAATTGCCAACTGCTTCGTTCAGCAGCAGAACGCTCTGATAATTGGAACGCCGATACCAGTTCGCGTTCAGCGTTACGCCTTTGTAGAGTTCCTGCTGTACGCCGGCGTTGTACTGATAGTTGTATTCGCGGTGGAAGTTCGGGTCCAAACTCGGGATCGTCGTCGCAAGACCGAATCCCGGAACCGTGGGACCGGCGAGACCGCCAACCGGAGCCGAGGACGCCGCGGTGGAGGTGCCGTTGGTACCGCCAACAGCGTAGCAACCCGGATTCGGAGCGACCTGTCCGGCGAGAGTAACCGGCGCGCAGTTCTGACCGGGGATGGCCGGATTCAGACCCGTCGTGTTCCAGGCGAGTGACATCGTCTGGGTGGTCATCGGGTTGAAGTTGTTGGTGAAGCTGGTGCTGTATTGCGTGTTGTACTTGCCAAAACCGGCCTTAATCGCGGTCTTGTGGTTGCCAAACACGTCATAGACGCCACCGATGCGGGGGGTCCAGTCTTTCCAGCAGCCCATTCCCTTGTTGTTGCTGCAGTTGATGTCGGGGATGGAGCGGGCGCCAACGAAACGGCCGGCCGGGGTGTTTTCCGGCTGGATTTCAGCCGACAGATATTCGAACCGGATACCTGCCGTAACAGCGAGACGCTTGTAGTGCCACGTATCGGTCACATAGGTGCCGATATCGGCGTCCAGCTTCGGCCGCTGCGCGAACGGTGTGTCGTAGGCAAGGAACTGAAGCGGTGCGCCGTTGGTGAATTCGTTCCAGCCGTCGCCATTCATGGTGCCGCTATAGTAGGCGGGACCAAAGCTGTACACGGTGCCGAATTTGATCTGGTGCGAACCGGTTACATACGTACCCTGCGCAGTGAAGGCGTTGCGGGTCGTCTGGAAGTACTGCTGCAGGAAGCCCGCAACATAACGCTTGTTGAGCGAGATGTCGTAGTCGGATGTCTGCGAGACGGCTTGGGAAGCAACGCCGTCCTGATAGAGATCGTTGTAGTCGAGGTGGCTGATCGAAACGCCGGCTTCGAGAATCAGTTTCGCAGTAGGAGTACCGGTCCACTTGCTCTGGAAGATATAGTACATCGGCCACTTGTTGCGCTGCGTTGAGGCTACCGAAGGATCGGCCGGGAGTCCAACCTGACCGCCGTCCAGAATTTCATGACCCTTGTATTTCCAGTTGCGGAGGATAAATGCGCTGACTTTGTTCTTGGCGTTGATCTGATAGGTTAAACGGAACGAACCTGCGTAGATCAGACCATCCTGAATGCCAGGTGCGCCGTTCGGATAGAACGAGCCCTGCGCCTGCGTCTGGGTGACCTGATCGCGGCCCGTCATCATGAACCACAGTTTGTCTTTCTTGATCGGTCCGCCGAAGGATCCGTCAAAATCTTCGATCTTGACGATGGAGTCGGTGCCGCTCACGCCCCGGAGCCCATCGTTGTTGTCAACGTTGTTGCCCTGCCAGAACGGTGTCGCGCCACCGCTGCCGCCGCCGAAGAACTGGAAGTGGTAAGCGTTGCCGCCGTCTTTCGGGACGAGGTTGGTCATCATGCCGCCCGCGGAAATTTCAGCGGTGACGTTGCTGGTCTGCATCGTCGTTTCCTGAATTGCGGCGTTGTCGATGTACTGCTGAATCTGTCCGTCCGAGTAGGTCGTATTGACGATCATATTGTCGAGCAGGTAGGTGTCGTGTACCGAACCGTTACCGTGCACCGAGATGTAATTCTGCTCGATCTGCTGAGAACCGCCGATGTCAGGCAGATTCAGGTGAGCGCCAGGGGTATACGATGCGATCGACTGCATGTAGCGCCCGGTGGGGAGGTCGTCCATATCCGAACGCGTGAGCGTTTCGGGGTGGGCGGCATTTTCCGTGTCAACCGTAGCGACACGCGATTCGACTTCGACCGTTTCGCCGACTGCGCCGACCTTCAGGGTCGCGTCAACCGGAAACGTCACGTCGGAAGGAAGTTCGATCGTCTGCTTCATGGTGGTGAAGCCTGACTGCGACACCGTCACCACGTAGGTGCCGGGACGAAGATCGACAATTGCATAACGGCCCTCGCCGTTGGTTACTACTGTTCGCTGCTTTTCGATGAGCGCCTCGCTCGAAGCAGTCACGCTGGCTCCGGCTACAACTGCTCCGGAGGAATCTTTTACGACGCCTGAAATGCTGCTTTGTGCTGAAGCCATGGTTGGCAGCAGCGCGGCCGTTAGACAAGCGAATGCTAACGCGGCAAAGCTGGTTCTTGTCATTCTTTCTCCTGGTTTTATTGGTACTGCTAGCGGTTCGCACCGCTACTGAAACTGAAAATTAACCCTGCGGGTCAATTTAAGGGATTTGGGCAACCGTGTCAAGACAACGGTAAAAGAAAAATTGATAACGGTTATATGAAAAACAGGAGAGTGGAGTGATCAATAAACGTAGGGTCGCAGGAGCAGGACAGGAGCAGGACAAGATCGTCATGGAATGCTCAGGGAATACTCAGGAGGGGAAATGCTTATCTTTTGTTATTTGTGTTTTAAAT